>NZ_JBFAHN010000002.1:0-738360 GCF_040654175.1 Streptomyces sp. NPDC050738
CCGGCGTGCATGCCCTGCAGGTCCTCCGCCTGAGTCACGGCGCGCTTGGTGAGGGCCCGATGAGGCGGGGGCTGCGCCCCCTGCGCCCCCGCTTCGGGGGCTCTGCCCCCGGACCCCCGGTCCTCAATCGCCGGACGGCTTGAATTTTTGGGCTCGCGTGACCTCGGACGTGGCGGGACACCGGACAGCTTGAATTTGGCTCGCGTTGGGCGGCTCAGAGTTCGTTGAGCTTGCCGTTCGCCACCTCGATGCGGCGCGTCGTGTGGACCGCGTCCAGCATTCTGCGGTCGTGGGTGACCAGGAGCAGTGTGCCCTCGTAGGAGGCCAACGCCGATTCCAGTTGTTCGATCGCCACCAGGTCCAGGTGGTTGGTCGGCTCGTCCAGGACCAGGAGGTTGACGCCTCTGCCCTGCAGGAGCGCCAGGGCCGCCCGGGTGCGTTCGCCGGGGGAGAGTGTCGTCGCCGGGCGCAGGACGTGCTCCGCCTTGAGGCCGAACTTGGCCAGCAGGGTGCGTACTTCGGCCGGCTCGGTGTCGGGGACCGCCGCGCAGAATGCCGCGAGGAGGGTTTCCGTACCGTAGAAGAGGCCTCGGGCCTGGTCCACCTCGCCCACCACCACGCCCGGGCCCAGCGCTGCGTTGCCCGTGTCCAGCGGGATGCGGCCCAGGAGTGCGCCGAGGAGCGTCGACTTGCCTGCTCCGTTGGCTCCGGTGATCGCCACCCGGTCCGCCCAGTCGATCTGGAGGTGGGCCGGGCCGAACGTGAAGTCGCCGCGCTGGACGGTCGCGTCGCGCAGGGTCGCCACGACCGCGCCCGAGCGGGGCGCCGCTGCGATCTCCATGCGCAGCTCCCACTCCTTGCGGGGTTCGTCGACCACGTCGAGGCGCTCGATCATGCGCTGTGTCTGGCGGGCCTTCGCCGCTTGCTTCTCGCTGGCCTCGCTGCGGAGTTTCCGGCCGATCTTGTCGTTGTCCGTCGCCTTGCGGCGGGCGTTGCGCACACCCTTGTCCATCCAGCCGCGCTGCATCTGGGCGCGGCCTTCCAGAGCGGACTTCTTGTCGGCGTACTCGTCGAACTCCTCGCGGGCGTGCCTGCGGGCCGTGTCGCGCTCTTCGAGGTAGGCCGCGTAGCCGCCTCCGTAGAGGGTGATCTGCTGCTGGGCGAGGTCGAGTTCGAGGACCTTCGTCACCGTGCGGGTGAGGAACTCGCGGTCGTGGCTGATGACCACCGTGCCGGCTCTCAGGCCCGTGACGAAGCTCTCCAGGCGCTCCAGGCCGTCCAGGTCCAGGTCGTTCGTCGGTTCGTCGAGGAGGAAGACGTCGTAACGGGAGAGCAGGAGGGAAGCCAGGCCCGCGCGGGCCGCCTGACCGCCGGAGAGTGCCGTCATCGGCTGGTCGAGACCCACGGTGAGGCCGAGTGTGGCCGCGACCTCGTCGGCGCGCTCGTCGAGGTCCGCGCCGCCCAGGTCGAGCCAGCGCTCCAGGGTGACGGAGTACTCGTCGTCGGCTCCGGGGGTGCCGTCGACCAGACCCTGGGTGGCTTCGTCCATGGCGGTCTGGGCCGCGGCGACGCCGGTGCGGCGGGCGAGGAAGGCGCGTACCGTCTCGCCCTCGCGGCGCTCCGGTTCCTGTGGGAGGTGGCCGACCGTGGCGGTGGGCGGGGAAAGCCTGAGCTCTCCCTCCTCGGGGGTGTCGAGGCCCGCGAGGAGGCGCAGCAGCGTGGACTTTCCGGCGCCGTTGACGCCGACGAGACCGATCACGTCCCCGGGTGCCACGACGAGGTCGAGTCCGGAGAAGAGCGAGCGGTCGCCGTGGCCTGCGGCGAGGTCTTTGGCGACGAGGGTTGCAGTCATCAGGGCACTGATCTTAATCGGGCCGGACTCAGAGAAGTCCCGCGAGCTTGTAGAGGGCCAGGGAGCCGGCGACGGCGACATTGAGGCTGGCTCCCGTTCCGATCATGGGGATCTCCACGCAGACGTCGAGGAGGTCCAGGGCTTCGGGAGGAATGCCCTGCTGTTCGTGGCCGAGGACCATGATCGTGCGTTCGCGGGCGGGCGGGAGGTCGGCCAGCCTGACCGCCTCGTCGGCGAGTTCCACGCCCACGATCCGGGCGCCTCGCTCACGCTGCTTCGCGAGCCAGGTGAGGGGATCGCCCGTCCAGTGGACGCAGAGCGGTTGGCGCAGGGTGTTGCCGCGGGCCAGGGCCTCGGGGACCCAGGGGAAGCGCGGCACGGTGAGGCAGGCGCCGACCGCGTCGCAGGTACGGGCGAGGGTGCCCAGGTTGGCGCCGTGCAGCGGCCACAGCGGGGCGGCGTAAAGGTGATCCCAGCAGGCGTGGGGCCGGGGGCGGCGGGATCGGCGGAGCTCCTCGCGGGTGCGGGCGCGGATGCCGGTCATCGGGGCGGGGAGGCGTACCTCGGGAGCACAGGAGCGGTCGGGCGGGTGGGACGCTTCATTGTCGGCGGCGATTCGCGGCTCGCCGGGGCCATCATCGGGTCGTGGCTGCCGTCAGGACGCTTCCTGTCGTGCGTGCCACCACGAAGGATTCACCCTTGACCGAGCGGGCGTCCAGTGGAATTCGGTGCGCGCCCGGGCCCAGTTCCGCGTCGTGGACCTCTTCGGTATGGACGCGGTTGAGCCGGTCGATGCGGTACGCCGTCAGCCGCAGCCGGCAGGTCGATGTCACCTCCACGCTCGCCTCGCCGGCCGCCACCAGCAGACCGGTCAGCCGGCGTTGCTCCAACGGGCTCCGGTCCAGGGCGTGTTCGATCTGGGCGACGAGGAGCGGGATGATCGGAGCCATTGTCTCGACGTAGGCGACGTCCGCTCCCGCCCGGCTGAAGGCCTCCTGAACGGCGATACGTTCCCGCTCCCCCACCCTCCGGCCGAAGGCCACCGCCCCATAGGTGCGCAGTTCCTCGGGCGGTACGTACGCCGTGTCCTCGGCGATCTCCGCGCCGATCCCGATCATGCGCAGGGCCGCCGCCAGTCTGGCGAGGACCGCCACCCGGGCGCCGATCAGGAGCACGCGGCGGCGCTCGGGCGGCCGCAGGCGTTCCAGCTGGGTGCGGTACTCCTGGGCGTCGAAGCGAAACGGGCCGATGCCGTGGTAGCCGTTGAGTTCGAGGTCTGCCGTCCCGGATGTCTGCCAGGCGAAGTCACGCCAGACGATGTCTCCTTCGTCCTCCTCGATGACCGCGGTCACCGCACCGCATTCGAGGCCTTCGCACTCGGGGCAGCCGTATATGACGTACCGGCCGTCGTCCAGCGGCGCTTCCGCTTCGAGGAGGAGGCGGCGTACGTGAGCGGTGAAGATGGCGGGCGGCACGTCGGAGGCCAGAGGCGACACCGCGTCCAGGTCGGACAGCCGGAAGAGCAGCGGTCTCCCGTCGACGATGAAGTCCAGGAAGTCGCGGTGCAGTTGGTAGGCGCCGTCGGCCAGGACTCCCCCGGACCGCATGGCCGGGGCCAGACCGAATGTCGCGTACTCGGCAGACATGGGGTGAGTATCCCCACCTGGAGGGCGATATGAGCGCGGGATGACACATTCGGCTACGGTCCGGTGGATGAGCGCTGAAGTGATCGTGGTGGGCGGCGGAGTCATAGGTCTGACGACGGGCATCGTGCTCGCGGAGAGCGGGCACCGGGTGCGGGTGTGGAGCCGCGATCCGGCGGGGGCCACGACCTCGGCGGTCGCGGGTGCCCTCTGGTGGCCGTACCGCATCGAGCCGGAGCGGCTGGTGGGCGAATGGGCGCTGGAATCCCTGCGTGTGTACGGGGAGTTGGCCGCCGATCCGGAAGCGACCGGGGTCCGGCTGGTGCGGGGGGTCCAGTACGGGGAACGGCTCGCCGGTCTGGGCGATTGGGCCGCGCACGTGGCGGGGCTGACGGAGGATGCGGAGGGTCTGTGGGCGCGTCTGCCGCTGATCGACATGCCGGTCCATCTCGGGTGGCTGCGGGCACGGTTCGAGGCGGCAGGCGGCACGGTCGAGGAGCGGACCGTGACCGATTTGGCCCAGGTGCCCGCCGACGTCGTGGTCAACTGCACCGGGCTCGGTGCGCGTGATCTCGTACCGGATCCCGAAGTGCGGCCCGTACGCGGGCAGTTGGTCGTGGTGGAGAACCCGGGCATCGAGGAGTGGTTCACCTCGGTCGATCACGAGGCGAGCGAGACCACCTATCTCTTTCCGCAGCCCGACCGGCTGATCCTGGGCGGCACCGCGCAGGAGGACGTATGGGATCTGACACCCGATCCGGCCGTGGCCGAGGCGATCGTGGCACGGTGTGCGCGGATCCGGCCCGAGGTCGCGGAGGCGAAGGTGCTCGATCACCGGGTGGGGCTGCGGCCCGTGCGGCCCAGCGTACGGATCGAAAGCGAGCCCATGGGGCGGTCGTTGCTGGTGCACAACTACGGGCACGGTGGTGCGGGTGTGACGGTGGCCTGGGGCAGCGCGGAGGCTGCGGCGCGCCTGGCCGCCGGACGGGATTGACGCATCCGTCCGGCGACCGGGGTCGCTTCCTCAGCTGCCGAACGGAGGCGTGGCGTTGTTGTCCGCGTCCTCGCACTGCTTGGCCTTGGCGCGGTACGCGGCGGCCAGCCTGCTCTGCTTCTTGGCCTCCTCCGTGAACCCTTCACGCTTCGCCACGGCCGCCTTGCGGTCGGCCTCCGCCGCCTGCTTGCGCAGTTGAGCGGGGTTGCAGGTGATGGGTCCGCTCGCCGCGGCGACCGACTGCGCACCGGTGGCGGTGGCCGCCTGGGCCGGCGCTCCGGCCAGCAGGAGGCCGCCGGCCAGCACGGCGGTGACGGCGAGTGTTGCCGTACGTCGCATCACAGATGTTCTCCAAATCCCGGTCCCGCAGGACCCGTCAGGGGGGTGGCTGATGATCAACCACCCACCCTAACGCGACAAGATCAACAGTCCGCGGCGACTTCCCCCTCCGTGAGGTGATACGCGGCACGTTCGTCGAGGAGGAGCGGGATCAGAGCGCGCTGCGACTGCCGCAGCGGTACGAGAATGCCGGCGCCCTGCGGCCTCGACGCGACGCCGTGCAGGGCGAGTTCATCGCCCACGTCGGCGTACTGGGCCGGGGTGAGCCGGTAGCCGCACGGCGGGTCGCGCAGGATCTGTTCGGCCTTCGCCGGGTCGTTGTCCGCGCCGCCGAGATAGACCGGGCCTCGATCCTTGAAACCGGCCGTGCGTGAGGCGTTCGTAGCGGCCTCTATGCTGCCGCGGCGGTCCCCGACGAAGCTGAACGCACCTTTGAGTGCGGCCAGTTGGGTGTTCACGCGACGCCGGTGGTTCAGCGAGGCATCGGCCTTCTCGGCCGCACTGAGCGCGTCGACCCGGGTCTCGACGAGCAGACCCGCCGCGTGCTTGATCCCGGCCATGTTGCGCAGGATGCGCTCCTGGCCGTCACCCGCGGTCTGTTTGATCGGGTCGCCGGTCACCGGGTCGGTCCAGATGCCGTAGATCCCGCTGCTGAAGCCCGCCTCGCCCGCCGTCGGCCTGACGTAACCCTCGGAGAGGGTGGCGGCCTCCGCGTGGACCCGGTCGGTGGTGTTGAGGTTGCGCGGCCACAGGGCCATCAGGTCCTTGTCGTAGTACGGCACGGTGGCGCCGTACTCGTGCAAGTCGTAGATGACATCGGGGTGTTGGTCGCGGATGACCGCGGCCATCGCCCGGCCCTCGGCCGTCTTCAGCGCGAGGTGGTCGCGGTTGATGTCCACCCCGTCGGAGTTGCCCCTGGTGTCGGCGGCGCGGCCGTCGGGGTTGGCGGTGGGCACGACTAGGACCGTGGTGCGCTCCAGGAAGCGCCGGGTCGCGGCGTCCTTGGCGTACGCGAGATCACGGATCGTCGTCAGACACGCCTCGCGGCCGGAGGGTTCGTCGCCGTGCTGCGAGCAGATGAGCAGCATGACATCGGCCGTGCGGTGTGCGCCGATCCGTACCAACTGGACCGGGCGGCCCTGCTTGGTGGTGCCGATGGTGCGGAGCGAGGTGCGCTCGCTCCCCCGGTCCACGGCGGTCAGGAACGTCTGTTCGTCGCTCTGGGTGGTCCAGTCGGCGCCGTTGCTTCTTTCGAAGCCGGTACGCGGCGGGGTGGACGTCGCCTGTGCGGGCGCTGTGATCAGGGGCATCGCCGCGGCTGCCGCGACGGCGCCGAGGGCGAGCGGACGGATGCGTGCGGGACGGGTCACCGGGCGGCCCCTCCCGGTACGGCGAACGGGCGGATCATGCCGGGGACGCCCACGCCGTCGAGGCGCGATGCGGCGGCCGGTCGGCCCGTACCGGACGTGGCCTGGGCGAAGGCCCTGGAGCCGCCGATGAGCGGGAGGTTCGCGGAGGTCCGGGCGAGGTCGACCTTGAGGGTCGGTGTGGTGCTCGGCGGGTCGATGAGGCCCGCGTCCGTACCCGCGACGATCAGTGCGAGGCGGTGTCCTGCCGGCACGATGTGGTCCGTGGCCGCCAGATCGATGGTGATCGTGTACGCCTTGCCCGGGGTGAGCGGGCGGCCCTTGAAGTCCGAGGCGTAATTGCCCAGGTCGGCCCAGCCGCGGCTGAAGACGGTGTAGTCGACGGCTGCGGTCTTCGCCTTGGTGTCCAGGAAGCAGGAGCTGTCGCCGGTGGTGCTCGCGCCCCAGCAGCTGCGGGTGGTGAGGTTGCTGACGCCTTCCTTGGCGTCGGCGTAGTCGCGGATGGTGTCGGGACCCAGGTCGACGAGGACGGCCGAGAGGTGGGCGGTGGCCGTGGTCGGGGTGGCCGTGACCGTCACCGTCGAGGAGCCGGAGAGGCGGAGGTCCTTGGTGAGCGGCTTGGTGGTGAATCCGGCTTTGGCGGGTGTCGACGTGTCGATCGCCGAGGCCCAGCCGGTCTCGTCCTGGGCGGGGTCGTCGGTGAAGGTCTCGGTCGCTCCGGGCTTGGCGGCCTTCAGGCCGAGGGCGCCCACGCCGGCCGAACTGCCCGACTGCGGACGGACCTTGGTGGTTTCGGTGGCGCGCGGCGGCCAGACCTTGTCCGTGGACCACTGGTCGGGGTGGCGCTCGATGTCGGCCATCGGCTCGTGGTCGATGCCGTTGTCGTAGCCGAGGAGGTAGTGGTCGAACCAGCGGTGCAGGGTGTCCACCCAGGCGCCGCGCCGGTAGTCGAAGGGGTCGACGTGGCCGGTCTGGGAGAACCAGATCTTGCGCTCGACACCGTTCTTGGCGAGGGCGTCCCACCACTGGCCGAGGTGCTTGGTGCGGACGTTGAGGTCCTGCATGCCGTGGACGGCGAAGACGCTGGCCTTGACCTTGTCGGCGTCGCGGACGTAGTCGCGCTCGCTCCAGAGGCTGGTCCAGTCACCGGTACGCGGGGCCTGGTCGACCAGCTTCTTCTGTACGGCGGCGCAGCGGGCCAGCTGCTCGGGGCTGTCGACGTACTCCGCGAGGGAGTCGGGGCCCGAGTCGTAGAGCGGTGCGCCCTGCTGGAAGTAGTAGTCGTACCAGGAGGAGATGCCGGCGATCGGGACGATCGTCTTGAGGCCCTCGACTCCGGTGGCCGCCACGCCGTTGGCGATGGTGGCGTCCCAGCTCTTGCCGATCATGCCGGTGTTGCCGGTGGTCCAGTCGGCCTTCGCCGCACGGCCGGATCCGGTACGGGTCGTATAGGCGCGGGCGCGGCCGTTGAGCCAGTCGACGGCGGCTTTGGCGGACTGGATGTCGGAGCGGCCGCCGATGTCGATGCAGCCGTCGGAGCGGTTGGTTCCGGCGAGGTCCACGGCGACGAAGGCGTAGCCGCGGGGCACGAAATAGTTGTCGTAGAAGAGCGGGAACTGGACGACGTTGCCGTTGGCGTCGTAAGTCTTCTTCTGGCTTTCGTTGCCGCGCCCGCAGCAGGAGTAGTACGGGCTGGCGTCCATGATCACGGGTATCTTCCGGCCCTGTTGGGCGGGTTCGCGCGGCCGGACGATGTCGACGGCGACCCGGTCGGTCTTCCCGTCCGCATCGCCGTCGAGTCCGGTGTCCACCCATACGGACTCGCGTATCGCGTTGTCGTACGAGTAGACGGGTCTGCTCTCGCGGGCCGGGGCGGCCTGTGCTCCTGACGGCGAGACGAGCACGGCCATCAGGGCGGCGACGGCCCCCACCACCAGTGTTCTGCGTATCAGCATGGCCCGGAAGGTACTCCGGTCAACTCCCGCGCAACAGAGGGCAGTAGACGCCTCAAAGCGGACCAAGGCGTTCAAGAGGCGACAGAGCGCATGGCGGCGGGATGGCAATTCTGTGACAGCAGCAACCATGTACATGACTGATGCACCGGTCACTGCATAGGCTCCAAGGGATCTTCTGTCCCTACCACTTGGAGCACTCGTGCACCGCAGACTGATCATCCCGAGCGCGCTCGCCGCCTCACTGCTGCTGGCGATCCCGGCATCCGCGGCAGACTTCACGCCCGGCGCACCCGGCATCGGCGACTCGTACTACCCCGCGTACGGCAATGGCGGATACGACGTCTCGCACTACGACCTCAGACTCAGGTACCAGCCGGACACCGACCGCCTGGACGGCACGGCGACGCTCCTCGCGAAGACCACCCAGAACCTGTCCCGCTTCAACCTGGACTTCCTCCTCGATGTGAGCGAGGTCCGGGTCAACGGCGCCAAGGCCTCCTTCGCCACCTCGGGCCAGCACGAGCTGGAGATCACCCCGGCCAAGCCCCTGCCGAAGGGCACCTCGGTGACGGTCGTCGTGCGCTACAGCGGCGTGCCGTCCACCAAGTCGGCGTACGGCTTCTCCACCTGGCACCGCACCCCCGACGGTGCGGTCGCGGCCGACGAGCCCGAGTCCGCCTGGTGGTGGTACCCGAGCAACGACCACCCCCTGGACAAGGCCACCTACGACGTGTCGGTCTCCGTGCCCGACGGCACCCAGGCGATCAGCAACGGCACGCTCCAGTCGCAGAGTTCGAAGCTCGGCAGGACCACCTTCAACTGGCGCTCGAACAAGCCTCAGGCCACCTACCTCACCACTCTGGCGGTCGGAAAGTTCGACATCACGACGGGAACGACCGACTCGGGCATCCCGATCGTCAACGCGTACAGCAAGGACCTGGGCGACAACGACGGCGCGGCGCGCGCGAGCGTCGAGCGGACCGGCGAGGTCGCGGACTGGCTGAGCGGGTACTTCGGCCCGTACCCCTTCAGTGCGCTCGGCGGCTACGTCCCGAACACGACGACCGGATACGCGCTGGAGACCCAGACCCGGCCCTTCTACAGCCAGAAGCAGTTCGCGAGCGGCTCGAACGTCTCGGTCGTCGTCCATGAGCTGGCCCACCAGTGGTACGGCGACGACGCCTCGCTCAAGGGCTGGAAGGACATCTGGATCAACGAGGGCTTCGCGCGGTACGCCCAGTGGCTCTGGTCGGACAGCGAGGGCGAGGGCACCACGCAAGAGCTCGCCGACTATGTGTACGCCTCGCACCCGGCCGACGACCCGTTCTGGACGATCGCTCCGGGCGACCCGGGCGCGGAGAACCAGTTCGAGCTCCCCGTCTACGACCGGGGTGCGCTCGCCATCCAGGCGCTGCGCAACGAGATCGGCGACGACGCCTTCTTCGCGATCCTCAAGGGCTGGCCGCAGGAGCACGCGTACGGCAACGCCTCGGTCGCGGACTTCGAGAAGTACGCCGAGAAGATCTCCGGCAAGCCGCTCGCCGAGTTCTTCGACACGTGGCTGTTCCAGCCGGTGAAGCCGGCGGCCGCGGCCAAGGCACAGGCGCGGATCGCGGCCGCCCCGGCCACGCCCGTGCAGCCGAAGTCCTGGAAGCAGATCGCCGCGACGAATACGGTCCACGACCACTGACGCGGAAGCAGCCACGTAACGGGCGGTGGATACGCTGCAGGTCCACCGCCCGTCACGTGCCGCCGAGGAGACCTTGTGCCCGACCGAATCCGGCCCACCCTTGAAGCCGTCGCGGCCCGCGCGGGGGTCTCCCGGGCGACGGCCTCGCGCGTCGTCAACGGCGGGGCGGGGGTGCGGGCACCACTGGTGGAGCGGGTGCGCGACGCGGTCGATGAGCTCGGTTACGTACCGAACCACGCGGCCAGGACCCTGGTGACCCGGCGCAACGGCGCGGTGGCCGTCATCATCGCCGAACCGGAGATACGGATCTTCTCCGACCCGTTCTTCTCCCTCCAACTGCGCGGGATAAGCCGCGAGTTGACGGCACACGACTCCCAGCTGGTGCTGCTCCTGGTGGAGGGCAGCGGGGACTACGACCGGATCGCCCGGTACCTCGCGGGCGGCCATGTCGACGGCGCGCTCGCCTTCTCCCTGCATACGCGGGACCAGCTCCCCGCCATCATCCACAAGGTCGGCATTCCGACCGTCTTCGGCGGGCGCCCCGTGCACAGCGGTGCCGGGGCGGAACTGGCCGTGCCGTACGTCGACTGCGACAACCGGGGAGGGGCGCGCGACGCCGTGCGGCACCTGGTCGGACTCGGCCGGCGGCACATCGCGCACATCGCGGGCCCGCAGGACCAGACGTCCGGCATCGACCGGTTCGACGGCTACCGGGACGTGCTGGCCGACGGCGACCCCGCGCTCGTCGCGCAGGGCGCGTTCACCGCGGACAGCGGGGCCCTGGCGATGGCCGAGCTCCTCGACCGGCGCCCGGACCTGGACGCCGTCTTCGCCGGGAACGACCTGATGGCCCAGGGAGCGATACGGGTGCTTCAGGAGCGGGGGCGGCGCATTCCGGCCGACGTCGCGGTGGTCGGCTTCGACGACATGGCCTCGGTCGCGGAGAGCACGGACCCGCCGCTCACCACGGTCCGCCAGGACATCGAGGAGATGGGGCGGCTGATGGTACGGCTGCTGGTCGGAGGCCTGGACCAGGGGGCCGAAGCCACCCCGGACTCGGTGATCATGGAGACGGAACTGGTGCGCCGGGCTTCCGCGTGAGGCCGTGGCGATGGCGATGGCGGGCGCGGGCTTCCCGGGCCAGTGGCAGATAGCGCAGCCGCTCGGGCAGTACGGGCACCACGGCGCGTACGACCCGGCCGAACCGGCGCAGCGCGCGCTCCTGGTCGTCCGTCCACTCCAGGCCGATGGCCTCGCGCGCCTCGGGCGGCATGAAGCCGATGGTGGCGAAGCGGCGGAAGCGGGCGATCGGGGGCAGCAGTACGGGCCACAGGGCGCGCAGCAGCAGGCGCAGCGGAAGGGGGCCCCGGTCGGGGGCGGCGACGGCCAGGTCGGTGGCGAGGAGCTCCTTGACGACCGGGGTCGCCTCGATCTCCTCCTCGAGCACCTTGTAGTAGTACGGCCAGAACTCCTCGATCGTCTGCGGCATGTCCCGGTCGTGGATGCCCAGGATCCGGCCGACCTGGAGCCACTCCGCGTAGAGCTGCCGCTCCTGGGCGTCGGTGTAGGGGCGTCCTATGTACTTCCGCGCGTGGTGGAAGACGGGGAAGCCGGTGGCGTGCACCCAGGCGTAGTGGGCCGGGGTGAGCGCGTGGTACCGGCGGCCCCGGGTATCGGTGCCCTGGATGGTCCGGTGCATGGCGCGCAGCCGCCGGCCCTCCTCGGCGGCTGCGTCCCCGCCGTACACCCAGAGCTGTACGGATCGCAGCGAGCGCTCACCCCGTCCCCAGGGGTCCGTCCGGAAGACGGAGTGCTCGTCGACCCCGGCACCGACGGCCGGGTGGGCGACCTGCATGATCAGGGCGGCGGGCAGGGTGAGCAGCATGCGGAGGTCGCCGGCCTCGCTCCACAGGACCCCGCCGGGTGGGGGTGGTGTGGGGTTCGGGGCACGGCGGTTCATCCATCCAGTATGCGTTTCGCCTGTTCGGAGCCGTGCCGGGGGTCCCGAGACGGGTCAGTCGACGCTGCGCTGCCGGACCGGCTCGCCCAGGATCCGCCCGGCCAGCTCCACCGCGAGCTCCTCCACGTGGGTGCGCAGCTCGGCCTCGGCGGCGGTCCGCTCGGCCTCGATCAGCACGGTCCCCTCGGCGACGATCCGCTCCCGCTCCCGTACGCCCTCGGCCCTGGCCTCGGCGATCGCGGCCGCCCCCTCCTCCTTGGCCTGCTGCCGGATGCGGGACGCGTCGTGCCGGGCACCGGCGAGCGCATCCTGGTACGCGGCGTGAACCTCCTCGGCCCGCGCGCGCAGCTCCTCGGCCCGCTCCTGCTGCCCGTGGATGGCATCGTCGCGGGCGGCGATCGTACGGGCGATGCGGGGCAGCAGGACTTTGGCCAGGACGAGATAGAGAAGGGCGAACAGCACAACGCCGAAGAGCAGCTCGTTGTTCTGCGGCTTGAGCGGTCCCAAATCCAGGGCGAGGTTCTCCATAGCTATCAACTATCAGCATTCCGCCCGCCGTTGACACCCATCGGACAACACCTTCTGCCGTGATGCGCACCTCATCCGTGGTCGTACACCGTGACCGGAATGCCGCGTGCCACCAGCCGCTCGGCTATGAGAGGTTCGACGCGCGACCATTTCCCGCCTGCCAACCCACAGCCGATGCGGGGCATATGGACGGAGGCCCCCAGTTCAGCAGCCCGGCCGGCCACCGCGCCAAGGGCGGTGCCGATCGCCTCGTACCGCACGGGCACACCTTTGCTGCCGGTGCGCATCCCGTGCTGGCCGACCATGTTCGCGACCCAGGTGTACGGACCCACCTCGACGTACTGCACGGCGCCCAGACCGAAGTCGTTGCCCGCGCGCTCGCGGTGCCAGCGCCGGTAGGCCGCCTCGGGCTCCGGCCAGCGGCGTGAGAGGGCAAGGACGAAGCCCTTCCCCCAGCCGCCCTGATCGTTGCAGACATGCGCGATCACCTTGATGCCCTTGCCAAGAGGCGCGGTGGCATCCCCCTGCGCGTACTCGATCCCCGTCATGCCCCCACCGTACGAGCCACCACTGACAATCCGGAGGGGAGCCGGGCAGGCGCTTTCGCAACTGTGGTGAGACAGCAATACTGTTCCACGGATCAACACCGTGCGGCAGGAAGCGAGGGCGCAGCCATGGCCACAGAGACCGGGCAGCCGACGCTCACGGTCGACGAACTGGCCGCGCACGCGGGGGTCACCGTGCGCACCATTCGCTTCTACAGCACCCGGGGGCTGCTGCCCCCGCCCGTCATCGGGCCCCGGCGCGTGGGGCATTACGGCTCCGAGCACCTCTCCCGGCTCGCGCTCGTCGAGGAACTGCAGCACCAGGGCATGACCCTGTCGGCCATCGAGCGGTACGTGGCACAGCTGCCGGCCGATCTCAGCGCCCACGATCTGGCCATCCACCGCGCCCTGGTCGCCTCCTGGGCGCCCGGCTCGGCCGAGAAGACGACCCGTGCCGAGCTTGAACGGCGGGCCGGGCAGGCGTTGTCCGAGAAGGACATCGAGCGGCTCGCCGCGATGAACGTGCTGGAGCGGGGCGACGCCCCGGACATCTTCCGGGTCGACCCCGGGCTGCTGCGGCTCGGCGTTCAGCTGCTGCAGGTGCCCATCTCCCTGGACACGCTGCTGGCCGCGCGCGACGTCGTACTGGAGCATTCGCGGCAGACCGCGAAGGAGCTGACGCGGCTCTTCCAGGACGAGGTGTGGGGACCGTACAGCGAGAGCGGGCACAGCCCGGAGGCCGTGGAGACGATGGTGTCGCTCTCCGCCCATATGCAGCCGATGGTGGTGCAGGCCCTGGTGACCGCTTTTCAGCGTTCCCTGAAGGAGGAGTTGCGCGCCCGGTACGCCAGCGAGTGAAGCGGCGTGCCGTGACCCGTCCGGCTCGGAATCCGCCCGGGGTATCGTCCTCATGATCGAGGAGGACCCCGAGGTCAGGGGCCGTGCGCGGGGAGGGCGTCATGAGCGGTACGGGATCAATAGGCACCACATGGAACCTGAGTGAAGAGGAGGGTGGAGTCCTCGCAGGACGCTGGTGGAAGTGGGCGATGTCCGCACCAAAGGACAAGAGTCCCGTCGAGGACACCACCGGGGAGTACGCGGCATGGAAACAGCCGGATGACCTCTGGTTCCTCGCCGGCACCTACGGGGGTCGGGTGGAGCGCCGCTGCACTGTCCCCGGGGACCGGCCGCTGTTCTTCCCTGTGATCAATATCCAGCACACCCGGTCCTACTCGAAGACCCCGCTGTCAATGGGCATCGCGGAAGCCTCGGCGTCGCTGAACGGGATCCCCCTGGAACTCCGTGAATTCGCCGGACAGTTCCGGGCGGGGCCGCGCCGCCGCTTCGCGTGGGGGATCTGGGGTGGCATCGCGCCGCTGGCCGCAGGCCAGTTCGTCCTGGAGATCAAGGGCGAGGCCACCAATGGGTTCTACGTCGACACCACGTATCACCTTGAAGTGAAGGAAACGCAGGTCTGACCCCGGCCGCTCGCCTGCCCGCCCGTCAGGCGGTGCTCCGGCCGGCGAGCGGCCGGGCGCACCGCCTTGGCGGGGCTCAGTTGAAGCGCTCGCCCTTCTCCGCCTTCTCCACCAGCAGTGCGGGCGGCGCGAAGCGCTCTCCGTAGCGCGCGGCCAGTTCGCGGGAGCGGGCCACGAAGCCGGGGAGGCCGCCCTCGTAGCCGTTGATGTACTGGATCACGCCGCCCGTCCAGCCGGGGAAGCCGATCCCGAAGATCGAGCCGATGTTCGCGTCGGGCACCGAGGTGAGCACGCCCTCCTCGAAGCAGCGGACCGTGTCGAGCGCCTCCGAGAAGAGCATCCGCTCCTGCATGTCGAGGAAGGGGATCGCTGTGCCCTCCGTCGCGAAGTGCTCGCGCAGGCCCGGCCAGAGGCCTGCGCGCTTGCCGTCCACGTAGTCGTAGAAGCCCGCCCCGCCGCTGCGCCCCGTGCGGCCGAACTCGTCGACCATCCGGTCGATCACCGCGTCCGAGGGGTGGCCGGCCCACGTGCCGCCCGCCTCCTCGACCGCGCGCCTGGCCTCGTTGCGGATCTTGCGCGGGAGAGTCAGCGTCAGTTCGTCCATCAGGGACAGGACCTTCGCCGGGTAGCCCGCCTGGGCCGCCGCCTGCTCGATGGACGCGGGGTCCGCACCCTCGCCGAGCATGGCGACGCCCTCGTTGATGAACTGGCCGATCACGCGTGAAGTGAAGAAGCCACGCGAGTCGTTGACGACGATCGGGGTCTTCTTGATCTGGCGTACGAGGTCGAAGGCGCGGGCCAGCGCCTCGTCGCCCGTCCGCTCACCCTTGATGATCTCGACCAGCGGCATCTTGTCGACGGGCGAGAAGAAGTGCAGGCCGATGAAGTCCGCGGGGCGCGAAACACCTTCCGAGAGGAGGGTGATGGGCAGCGTGGAGGTGTTGGAGCACAGGAGCGCGTCGGGGCCGACGACGTCCTGGATCTCCTCGAACACCTTGTGCTTGAGCGACACGTCCTCGAAGACCGCCTCGATCACCGCGTCGCAGCCCGCCAGGTCGGCGGCGTCGGCGGTCGGGGTGATGAGGGCGAGGAGCGCGTCCCGCTTGGCCTCGGTCGTGCGGCCCCGGGAGAGCGCCTTGGCGAGGATCTTCTCCGAGTACGCCTTGCCCTTGGCGGCAGCCTCCGCGGTGACGTCCTTGAGGACGACCTCGATGCCGGCCCGCGCGCAGGAGTACGCGATGCCCGCGCCCATCATCCCCGCGCCGAGCACGGCGACCTTGCGGACGGGGCGCGGCGCGATGCCCTGCGGGCGGCTCGCACCGGAGTTGACGGCCTGCAGGTCGAAGAAGAACGCCTGGATCATGTTCTTGGAGATCTGGCCGGTGACCAGCTCAGTGAAGTACCGCGCCTCGATGGTCTGCGCGGTCTCGAAGTCGACCTGCGAGCCCTCGACGGCCGCCGCGAGGATGTTGCGCGGCGCCGGGTAGGGCGCGCCGTTGATCTGCTTCTTCAGGTTGGCGGGGAAGGCGGGGAGGTTGGCGGCGAAGCGTGGGTTGGAGGGCGTGCCGCCGGGGATCTTGTAGCCCTTGATGTCCCAGGGCTGCTGCGAGGTGGGGTTGGCGTCGATGAAGGCGCGTGCCTTCGCGAGCATCTCCTCGGTGGAGGCCGCCACTTCGTGGACCAGGCCGTTGTCGAGGGCGCGCTGCGGGCTGTACTGCGTGCCCTGGAGGAGGACCTTCAGGAGGGCGTCGGCGATGCCCATCAGCCGTACCGTACGGGTCACGCCGCCGCCCGCGGGGAGCAGGCCGAGCGTGACCTCGGGGAGGCCGATCTTGGAGCCGGGTGCGTCAAGGGCGATGCGGTGGTGGCAGGCCAGGGCGATCTCGTAACCGCCGCCCAGCGCCGCCCCGTTGATCGCGGCGACGACCGGCTTGCCGAGGGTTTCGATACGGCGCAGGGCGCGCTTGATCGCCATGCCCGCGTCGAAGGCGTGCTGCGCCCGGTCCGGGCCGACCTGGATCATGTCCTTGAGGTCGCCGCCCGCGAAGAAGGTCTTCTTGGCGGAGGTGAAGACGATGCCCCGCACCGTGTCCTTCTCCGCTTCGAGACGGTCCGCGACGGCGGCGATCGAGTCCTTGAACGCCTGGTTCATGGTGTTGGCGGACTGGTTGGGGTCGTCCAGGACGAGGGTGACGACGCCGCTCTCGTCCTGTTCCCAGCGGATGGTGGTGTTCTCGCTCATGGTCTGGTGCTCCGGGAGGAAGGGAGGAATGAGGGCGGGGGTCAGAGACGCTCGATGACGGTGGCGACACCCATGCCGCCGCCGACGCAGAGCGTGACGAGCCCGTAGCGCAGGTCGCGGCGCTCCAGTTCGTCGATGAGCGTGCCGAGGATCATCGCGCCGGTGGCGCCCAGCGGGTGGCCGAGCGCGATGGCGCCGCCGTTGACGTTGATCTTCTCGATCGGTACGCCGACATCCTTGGCGAAGCGCAGCACGACACCCGCGAACGCCTCGTTCATCTCGAAGAGGTCGATGTCGTCGATGGTCAGGCCGGCCTTGGCAAGTGCCTTGAAGGTGGCGGGTGCGGGACCGGTGAGCATGATGGTCGGCTCGGATCCGGAGACCGCGGCCGAGACGATACGGGCGCGGGGCGCCATGCCGTACCGCTCGCCGACCTCGCGCGTACCGATCGCGACGAGGGACGCGCCGTCGACGATTCCCGAGGAGTTGCCCGCGTGGTGGACGTGGTCGATCTTCTCGACCCAGTGGTACTTCTGCAGCGCGACCGCGTCGAAGCCGCCCATCTCGCCGATCGCGGCGAAGGAGGGCTTGAGTCCGGCGAGGGACTCGGCGGTCGTGCCGGGGCGCATGTGCTCGTCGTGGTCGAGTACGACCAGGCCGTTGCGGTCCAGGACGGGGACGACGGAGCGCTGGAAGCGGCCGTCCTTCCAGGCCTCGGCGGCGCGCTCCTGGGAGAGCGCCGCGTAGGAGTCCACGTCATGGCGGGTGAAGCCCTCGATGGTGGCGATCAGGTCGGCGCCGACGCCCTGGGGCGCGAAGCCCGTGTCCCAGTTGGTCATCGGGTCCATGGCCCAGGCGCCGCCGTCGGAGGCCATGGGGACGCGGGACATCGACTCGACGCCGCCGGCCAGGACCAGGTCCTCCCAGCCCGAACGGACCTTGGCGGCGGCCAGGTTGACGGCCTCCAGGCCCGAGGCACAGAAGCGGTTCTCCTGCAGGCCCGCGACGGTGTCGGGCAGTCCTGCCGCGACGGCCGCGATACGGGCGATGTCGGAACCCTGGTCGCCGACCGGGCTGACGACGCCGAGCACGATGTCGTCGATCGCGGCCGGGTCGAGGTTCGGGAAGCGGCGCCGCATCTCGTGGATCAGGCCGACGACCAGGTCGATCGGCTTGGTGCCGTGCAGGGCGCCGTTGGCCTTGCCGCGCCCGCGCGGGGTGCGGATCGCGTCGTACACATACGCTTCGGTACTCAAGACAACTGCCTTTCAGGGGTGCGGGGTGGTGGGAGGGGTCAGCCGAGAAGGGAGCGGCCGATGATCTCCTTCATGATCTCGGTCGTACCGCCGTAGATCGTCTGGATGCGGCCGTCGGTGAAGGCTCTGGCGACCCGGTACTCACTCATGTAGCCGTATCCGCCGTGCAGTTGCAGGCACCGGTCGGCGACCCTCTTCTGGAGCTCGGTGGCCCACCATTTGGCCATCGAGGCGTGGACGGCGTCGAGCTCACCGTTCGAGTGATCGACGATGCACCGGTCGAGGAACGTACGGGTGACGGCGCACTCGGTGGCCATCTCCGCGATCTCGAAGCGGATGTGCTGGAGCTTGGAGAGCGGGCGCCCGAAGGCCTCGCGCTCCTTGACGTACGCCATGGTGATCTCGAGGAGATACTCGGCCGCGGCGATCCCGGCGACCGCGATGCCCATCCGCTCCTGCGCCAGATTGGTCATCAGGTGGATGAAGGCGCCGTCGAGCTCGCCGAGGAGGTTCTCCTTCGGGACGCGTACGTCGTGGAAGAACAACTCGGCCGTGTCCTGGGACTTCTGGCCGATCTTGTCGAGGTTGCGGCCGCGCTCGAATCCTTCCGCACCGCGCTCGACGACCAGCAGGGACAGGCCCTTCGCGCCTCCCTCGGGGGACGTCTTGGCGACGACGACGACCAGGTCAGCGAGGATCCCGTTGGAGATGAAGGTCTTGGAGCCGTTGAGGAGCCAGTGGTCGCCGCGGTCCTCGGCGGTCGTACGGATGCCCTGCAGGTCGCTGCCCGCGCCCGGTTCGGTCATCGCGATCGCGGTGATGGTCTCGCCGCTGCAGAAGCCGGGGAGCCAGCGCCGCTTCTGCTCATCGGTTCCGAGGCCGGTGAGGTACGGGCCGATGATGTCGTTGTGCAGGCCGAGCGCGAGCCCGGCGGCGCCGGCGCGGGTGAACTCCTCGGCCAGTACGGCGCTGTAGCGGAAGTCCGCGTTCCCGCCGCCGCCGTACTCCTCGGGGACGGCCAGGCCGAGCAGCCCCTGCTTACCGGCCGCCCGCCAGGCGTCGCGCGAGACGATGCCGTCCTTCTCCCACTGGTCGTAGTGCGGCAGGACCTCCTTGGCGAGGAAGGTGCGTACGATCTCGCGGAACGCCTCGTGCTCGGCGTCGAAAATCTGCCGCTTCAACGGTTCTCCTCCTTGGCGGGCTTGGCGAGGCCGGGCACGCCCCAGTCGGCGGCCACCTCGGCGGTGTCCGCGCCCGGCTGGGCCGGACCACGGTGTACGGATCCCGGCGTCGCCGAGAAGCGCGGCGCGGGGGCGGGCTGGGTGATGCCGCTGTGCTCCACGAACGTGGAGCGGGCCGCGAGATGCGGGTGGGAGGGGGCTTCGCGCAGGGAGAGCACGGGGGCGACGCAGGCGTCGGAGCCCTCGAAGACCTCGGTCCACTCCGCGCGGCTCTTCGCCTTGAAGCGGTCTGTGACGGCGGCGCGCAGTTCGTCCCAGCGGGCGAGATCCTTGCGCGCCGGAGCCTGGCCCTCCAGGCCGAGGAGCCGGATGAACTCGTCGTAGAACTGCTGCTCCAGGGGTCCCACGGCCATGTACGCGCCGTCGGCGGTCTCGTACGTGCCGTAGAAGGGGCAGCCGCCGTCGAGCAGATTCGCACCGCGCCGGTCCTGCCAGCCGCCCGCCGCCATCATCCCGTGGATCATCGTGGCGAGATGGGTGGCGCCGTCGACGATCGCGGCGTCGACGACCTGTCCGACGCCTTCCTCCGAGCGGGCGTGCTGGAGGGCTGCGAGCACGCCGACGACCAGATAGAGCGAGCCGCCCGCGTAGTCCCCGACCAGGTTGGCGGGGACGGTCGGCGGCTCGTCCGGCTTGCCGATCATGCCGAGCGTCCCGGTGATCGCGATGTACGCGATGTCGTGCCCGGCACGCTGGGCGAGGGGTCCTTCCTGGCCCCAGCCGGTCATCCGTCCGTACACCAGCCGCGGATTGCGGGCGAGACACACGTCGGGGCCCACGCCGAGCCGCTCGGCGACTCCGGGTCTGAACCCCTCGACGAGGATGTCGGCGCGCTCGACGAGGTCGAGGACGCGGTCCGGCCCTTCCGGCGCCTTGAGATCGACGAGCACCGAGCGTTTGTTGCGGTTGGTGAGGTCGTACGCCGGATTCACCGCGAGGCCGCCGCCGCCGGGCCGGTCGACCCGTACGACATCTGCCCCGAGGTCGGCGAGGAGCATCGCGGCGAACGGACCCGGCCCGATTCCTGCCAGTTCGACCACGCGTACCCCGGCGAGCGGGCCGGTCCCTGTCGCTGCCATCAAGCCCCCAGCTGTATGACACTTCTGATGTAACATCAGTGATGCTAAGAACGTGTTCCAGTCTGCACAAGCCCCTGAGCCAAGCAAGCGCTCACTTTATTGCCCCGGCGCAGAACTGATCTCCGCACTGTTCGGCGCGGCTCTTCGCACGCTAGCCTCGGCCACCGGCAACGACATGAAACGAACGGCGGAGGGCGCAGTGGAGGGCACAGTGGAGAGGCCGTACGACATCGTGCTCTTCGGGGCGACGGGCTTCGTGGGCACGCTGACCGCGGAGTATCTCGCCGCCCACGCCCCCGACACGTGCCGCTGGGCGCTCGCGGGACGCGACCTCGGCAAACTGGAGGCGCTGCGCGAACGCCTCGTCGCGATCGACCCCGAGTGCGCGACGCTTCCGCTGCTGCAGGCGGACTCCTCCGATCCCCACTCGCTGCGCGCGCTCGCCGAGTCCACGCGGGTGGTGGCGACCACGGTGGGCCCGTACATCTGGTACGGAGAAGGCCTGGTGGCCGCCTGCGCGGACGCGGGCACCGACTATCTGGATCTGACGGGCGAGCCGGAATTCGTCGACGCGATGTACGTGCGCCACGACGCGCGGGCCCGCGAGACCGGCGCGCGCCTGGTGCACGCGGCGGGCTTCGACTCCGTGCCGAACGACATCGGGGTGTACTTCACCGTGCAGCAGCTGCCGGAGGGGGTGCCGCTGCGGATCGACGGCTTCGTACGGACCAACGCGTCCTTCTCCGGTGGCACCTTCGCCTCCGCCCTCACCGCGATGAGCCGCGGCCCCCAGGTGATGCAGGCCGCGCAGGACCGCCGCAGGCACGAACCGCGGCTGGTGGGACGGCGGGCCCGCGGCCCCGTCGGGGCACCGCACTTCAGCCGGGAGACGGGGCTCTGGGCGCTGCCCCTGCCGCTCATCGACCCGCAGGTGGTGGCGCGTTCGGCGGCCGCTCTGCCCCGTTACGGGCCCGACTTCCGCTACCGGCACTTCGCCGGCGTCCAGCGCCTGCCGATCGCACTCGGCGCTCCGGTCGGGGCGGGAGCGGTGCTGGCGCTGGCCCAGATTCCGCCCGTACGGAACTGGTTGATGAGCCGGGTCGCTCCCGGCACCGGTCCGAGCGAGGAGCGCCGCAACCGGAGCTGGTTCGTGACGCGGTTCGTGGGCGAGGGCGGCGGGCGGCGCGTCTTCACCGAGGTGTCGGGCGGGGACCCCGGCTACGGCGAGACGGCGAAGATGTTCGCCGAGGGCGCGCTGAGTCTGGCCCTGGACGAACTCCCGCACACAGCCGGGCAGGTGACGACCGCGGTGGCGATGGGCGATGCGCTGCTGGCCCGGCTGCAGGCGGCCGGACTCAGGTTCCGGGTGGCGGACGCGCGCTGAACCCGCGCCTGCGACACGGTCAGGCCGAGCGGCTGGCCACGGCCACCACCAGCAGGACGGTGGCCGCCGCGCAGACGCCGTGGGCGACAACTCCCGTGACGGGGAAGTGCCGTTCAGGAGTCTTGTGGCCGCCCTGCGCGTGCCGCCCGGGGCTGGGCAGCCACCGGAAGAGCATCATCGCGCCGAACGAGGCGACGACCAGCACCACTCCGCAGGCCGCCCAGGCGGAAGCCCGCGCATGGGCGAACAGATAGAACGACCAGGCGAGGAGGCCCGCCACCGCAAGCCCCACATGGCCCATGATCAGCCATACCGGCAGGCGCGTGATTCCCGCGGACCGCTGCCGCAGACCACCGTGGCGCAGCCAGATGGTGAACAGGTACAGCCCCAGCGATGCTGTCAGCAGCCAGGCGCCCAGAACGACAAATGCCATGCCCCCGCCCCTCGTGAGGCCCCGTCCGGAGCCGCGCACTCATTACAGACCCGCCCCCGGCGCACGCCGGGACAAAGGTTCCGCGCGCTACCCGAAAGGATGAACGGGGGTGGCGATTAGGATCGATTGCATGACGCAGTCCGCTACCGCCCGCACCCTGACCACACTGGACGGGCTGCTCGCCCGCGGCGGGGAGCGACAGGGCGCGCTCTGGCGGCTGGCCGAGCCGGCACGCGGTCTCGACGCCAATGTCGTACGGCTGGGACCCGGGGCCGTCGTCGGCGAGCACAGCGACAACGTGCTCGATGTACTCCTGGTGGTACTGGACGGGGAGGGGCATCTCGTCACCCCCGAGGGCCGGCAGGAGCTCGTACGGCACGCCGTCGCCTGGCTGCCGCGAACCTCGCAACGGTCGCTGGAGGCCGGTGCTTCAGGTCTCGTCTATCTGACCGCCCATCGGCGCCGCCCCGGCATGACCATCGCGAGCGCGGCGGCCGATGCGGGCGGCGATGCGGCCTGTCTGCTCGACCGGGTCTGTCCGGAGTGCGGGCGCCTCTCGCCCGAGCGCGACGCGCGATTCTGCGGCCGCTGCGGGCAGGCCCTCAACCGCTGAGGACGAAGGACCCGACGGTCAGGACCATCAGGCCGACCCAGACCGCTGCCAGCAGCCCGGCGACGGCGAGCACGGCCAGCACGGTGCGCTCGGCGGTGGTGGTGCTGCTGTTCGTGCGCGTTCGCGATGTTGTCATGCCCTCACTCTGTCGATCTTGAGTTGGTGCCGGTATCCGCTCTCGTACTCAGATGTGGCCGCATTCCGAAACCCTCTATCGAAGCGCTTCGACATCGCGTAATTTGAATCGCGCATCCACCACTCAAGGAACCTCTATGAAGTTCACGAACGGCTTCTGGCTCATGCGCGAGGGCGTCCACGCCTCTTACGCGACGGAAGTACGAGACCTCCAGGTCGGCACAGGCCGGTTCACCGCATACACCTCCGTCGCCCGGGTCGCCTCCCGGGGCGACACCCTCAACTCGTCCCTGATCACCGTCGAATGCCACTCGCCCGCCGAAGGCGTCATCGGCGTACGGGCGACACATCACGCCGGAAAGTCCCGTCCCGGACCGGAGTTCGAGCTGCCGGGCGCCGACACGACGCCGGCCGCGGGTACCCGGCAGGAGGGCTCGGTCACCGAACTGGTCAGCGGACCTCTCACCTTGCGGCTCGACCGCGAGGGGCCGTGGGGGCTTCGCTTCCTCGACGAGGACGGCCGGCAGCTGACCGCCGTCGAGCCCAGGGGCACCGCCTTCGCCACCGCTCCCGACGGCAGCCACCACATGGTCGCGCAACTGGCGCTGGGCGTGGGCGAGTCGGTCTACGGACTCGGCGAGCGCTTCACCCCTTACGTCAAGAACGGCCAGACCGTCGACATCTGGCAGTCGGACGGCGGCACCAGCAGCGAGCAGGCGTACAAGAACATCCCCTTCTACATGTCCTCCCGGGGGTACGGCGTCTTCGTCAACCACCCCGGGAAGGTCTCCTTCGAGATCGGCTCGGAGTCGGTCGGCCAGGTGCAGTTCAGCGTCGAGGACCAGTCGCTGGAGTATTTCGTGGTGGCGGGTCCGACGCCCAAGGACGTGCTGCGGCGCTACACCGCGCTCACCGGCCGGCCCGCACTGCCGCCCGCTTGGTCGTTCGGGCTGTGGCTGACGACGTCCTTCTGTACGGAGTACGACGAGGAGACTGTCGCCTCCTTTGTCGACGGGATGGCCGAGCGGGACATTCCGCTGTCCGTCTTCCACTTCGACTGCTTCTGGATGCGCGAGTACCAGTGGTCGGACTTCGCCTGGGACCCGGAGGTCTTTCCGGACCCGGAGGGAATGCTGGCGCGGCTCAAGGCGCGCGGGCTGCGGATCAGCATGTGGATCAATCCGTACATCGCGCAGAAGTCCGCGCTCTTCGCGGAAGCCGCCGACCTGGGGCATCTCGTACGCCGGACCAATGGTGACATCTGGCAGTGGGATCTGTGGCAACCCGGCATGGCCCTGGTCGACTTCACCAGCCCGGCTGCCTGCGAGTGGTACGCGGGGAAGCTGCGGGTCCTGCTCGACCAGGGGGTCGACTGCTTCAAGACGGACTTCGGGGAGCGCATCCCGCTTGATGTGGTGTGGGCCGATGGATCCGATCCTGAGCGGATGCACAACTTCTATGCGCATCTGTACAACCGGACGGTTTTCGATCTGCTGGAGAAGGAACGCGGCCACGGTGAGGCGATCGTCTTCGCACGGTCGGCGACGGCGGGCGGCCAGCAGTTCCCCGTGCACTGGGGCGGCGACTGCTTCGCCTCCTTCAACGCCATGGCCGAGTCGCTGAGGGGCGGCCTGTCGCTTTCGCTGTCGGGCTTCGGATTCTGGAGCCATGACATCGGAGGCTTCGAGGGGACGCCCGACCCGGCGGTCTTCAAACGGTGGCTGGCTTTCGGGCTGTTGTCGTCGCACAGCAGGCTGCACGGCAATGTGTCGTACCGGGTGCCGTGGGAGTTCGGCGAGGAAGCGGTGGATGTGGCGCGGCAGTTCACGCTGCTCAAGCATCGGCTGATGCCGTATCTCTACGGGGTGGCGGAGGAGGCGCACCGCACGGGGGTGCCGATGATGCGGCCGATGCTGCTGGAGTTCCCGGGGGATCCGACTGCGCGCACGCTGGACCGGCAGTACATGCTCGGGCCCGATCTGCTGGTCGCGCCTGTTTTCGCGGCGGACGGCGAGGTCGAGTACTACGTACCCGAGGGTGTGTGGACGCATCTGTTGAGCGGGGAGACCGTGGTCGGGCCGGTGTGGCGCCGGGAGACGTACGGGTACGACAGCCTGCCGCTGTTCGTGCGGCCCGGGACTGTGCTGCCCTGGGGTGCCGATGACCAGCGGCCGGACGGGGACTGGCTGGAGGGGCTGAAGTTGCGGGTCTTCGAGCTGGGTGAGGGGGAGGACGAGGCGGTCGTGGTGACGGTGCCGGACCTTACGGGGGCTGTGGCGGCTACGTTCGCCGTGGTGCGGGAGGGGGAGCTCGTGCGGGTTTCCGGAGCGGGGGCGGAGGGGGTTGCGGTGCGGCTGGGGTGACCGGGGGGGCTCTCCCCTGACCCGCCCCTTCCCGAAACCGGGGCTGCGCCCCGGCGCCCCCTGTTTCGGGGGCTTCGCCCCCGGACCCCCAGTCCTCAATCGCCGGACGGCTTGATTTTGCCGGGCGTGGGCTTTGAATGTGCAGGTCCGAGCTTGATGCGTGCAGGGGCCCGGCACCGGTGGTACTCGGTGCCGGGCCCCTGTCGGCTTCTCCGGACCCTCAGCCGGAGAAGCCGATGTGCGCGAGCCTCACCGACCCGCGCAGTCTCAGGCGGAGTTCCTGGACTCCGGACGCCTCGAACTCGCTCTCCACCGTGGTGTAGTCGTACGGGCCTGCGGTCGGCGGGACGTCTGCGTGTGCTGTCGTCTCCGCCACCTCCGCCTCGACGCTTCCCTCGCCCGACACCGTGAACACGGCGCGCGTCACGCCCGCCCCGAAGTCGCAGGCGCGGAAGACCAGTTCGGCCTCGGCGCCCTCCGTCGCGGTCACCGCGTCGCCCGACACCTTCGTCAGGTCCACGATCTCCGTGCCGCGCTGGGTGTCGAAGTCAGCCGCCCTGACGCCCTGGGTGCGCGCAGGTCGCGGGCGCGCCTCGTCGGCGTCCACGGTCAGTGGCGCCGTGAGGCGGATGTCCGCGACGGAGGCGCCGGCCAGGAAGGTGTACGTACCCGACTCGACCGTCCAGCGGCCGTGTGCCACGTCCCAGTGGCCGAGGTCGGTGAGCGGGACGTCGAAGGTGAGGTGCTGCGACGCGCCGGCGGCCAGGTGCAGGCGCCGGTGGGCGAGCAGTGCGCGGGTGGGGCGCGGGACCGATGCGTCCTCGGCGCGCATGTAGAGCTGTGCCACCTCGTCGGCCGCGACCGCGCCGGTGTTGGTGACCGTGAACGTCACCCGGATCAGGTCGGCGTCGCGCTCGGCCGTCAGGCCCTCGTATGCGAAAGCGGAGTAGGAGAGACCGTGCCCGAAGGGGTAGAGCGGGGTGCCTTCGAAGTAGAGGTAGGTCTGGCGCGAGCCGATGATGTCGTAGTCCATCAGGCCGGGCAGGTCCGCGTCGGAGCCGTACCAGGTCTGCGGGAGGCGGCCGGCCGGTGAGACGTCGCCCGCAAGGACCCGGGCCAGTGCGGTGCCTGCCGCCTGGCCGCCGTGTGCCGTCCACAGCAGGGCGGGAAGTTCTTGCTGCGCTTCGGCCACCGCGTACGGATACGCCGAGGTCATCACCAGCGCCGTACGCGGGTTGGCGGCCTGCGCCGCACGCCAGAGCCGGTCCTGCTGGGGCGGCAGTTCCAGCGTCGTACGGTCCTCGGTCTCGCGACCGTTGATGTGCGGGTCGTTGCCCGCCACCACGATCACCACATCGGCGGTGGCCGCCGCCCGTGCCACCGCGTCTTCGCCGCGTTCGACCACCTCCACGGAAAAAACATCCCCGGAGTCGGCAACCTTTGCGCCTTCGGCGGCGACCGAGACGTAACGACCCGTCCCTGTGTGCCTGAGGAGGTGACCGCCGCCGTGCTCTTCCAGCGTGAACGTCTCCTGGACGATCCAGCCGCCGGGCTGGTCCGCGGAGGCGCGCACATGACCGTCATCGGCCACCGACAGATAGCGCCCGTCTGCCGCTCGCAGAGTCACCACCCCGCCGCCCCAGTCGATCAGGGCCAGTTCGGACGGGGTCTCACCGCACGTCAGCGGCGGCAGGTCGGTGCGGCCTGCGAGCAGCGCCGGGTCGAGCGCGCCCTCGGATGCGGGTGCTGCGCCCGCCGCGTCGGACTCCGGCACCTGGAGCCAGCCGGCCTCGGTGCGCAGCTTTACGCGGTCGGCGCCCTCGGTGAAGACGACCTTGTCCGCACCGAAGCGGGCGCGCAGGCCGTCGAGAGGGGTGGAGCGGTGCATGAGGGTGCCGCTGTACCAGTCGAGTTTGCACTCGTCCGCGAGCAGGCCGACCACCGCGATCCGCTGCCCCTCGGCGAGCGGCAGCAGTCCGTCGTTCTTCAGCAGGACGATCGCCTGTTCCGCCGCCTCCTGGGCGAGCGCACGGTGCGCGGGGGTGTCGAACTCCTCGGGGCCGGCGTAGGGGTCGCTTTCCGGGTCGAACTCGCCGAGGTCGAAGCGCACCGCCAGTTGTCTGCGTACCGCTGTGTCGACATCGTCCTCGGTGATCAGGCCCTGCTCCAGCGCCCCTCGGATCCGGCCGATCATGATCGTCGAGTCCGTGCCGTGGTCGGTGAAGCTGTCGACGCCGGCCTTGAGGGAGGCCGCGGTGGCCTCCTCGTGGGTGTCGAAGTAGTGCTCGGAATCGACCAGATTGGAGGGCGCGCCCGCATCCGAGCAGACCAGCAGCGGCTGGTCGGTCCAGGAGCGCAGGTGCTCTGCGAGGTACGGGGAGACGTGGTTGGGGCGGCCGTTGACCAGGTTGTACGCGGGCATCACCCCGGCCACGGCGCCCGCACGGACCGCGTCGCGGAACGCCCTCAGGTCGTACTCGTGCAGCACTCGCGGGCGCACGGAGGACGAGGAGGTGTCGCGCCTCGTCTCGTTGTTGTGCGCGAGCCAGTGCTTGAGCACGGGAGCCGTGCGCCAGAACCGCGGGTGGTCCCCGCGCAGGCCGCGGGTGTAGGCCACCGCGATGGCCGAGGTCAGGGCGGGGTCCTCGGAGTACCCCTCCTCGCCCCTCCCCCACAGCGGGTTTCTCAGCAGATTCACAGTCGGCGCCCATACGTTGAGGCCGACCCGGTCGTCCTGCGCGCGCATGGCGCGGACCTCGGTGCCCACCGCCTCGCCCACGCGGCGTACGAGGTCCTCGTTCCACGTGGCGCCGAGTCCCACGGCCTGCGGGAAGACCGTCGCCCTGCCCATCCAGGCCACTCCGTGCAGCGCCTCCTGGCCGGTACGGAACGCGGCGACGCCCAGCCTTTCGACGGCCGGCGCGAACTGGTGCAGCATCGCGATCCGTTCCTCGGCCGTGAGCCGCGCGAGGAGGTCATCGATGCGCTTGTCCTGCGCCAACTGCGGGTCGCGGAAGGGTGGTTGGAGGTTGGTCACGTGCTGATCCCCTTGCAGAGGTCGGAGGTTGATCGTTCGAAGCGCTTCGATGCTGGGCTCCGCCGGAGTCAAGTGTCAAGACATGAAGGGGTCACAACTGAGGCACCACGTACACCCCGTGGCGAAATGGATCAGAAACACGGCCGAGGTTTCTTGAAATCAAGTCTTGTGCGGCCAGACCCGTTCACTTAATGTCGCAGCAACATCGAAGCGCTTCGACAGACAGCGCTCCACCTCTGACACAGGAGCCGACCGGCGGGTCACCCGCCATGTGTCCTGGTGTGCCATGAAGGGTTAAGCAATGACGCCGAACACCCCCTCTGCCCCGAACCGGAGAACCTTCCTCTCCTCCACCGCGGTCGCCGCGATCGCCGTAGCAGGCGGTATGCCGCTGCTCACCGCCTGCGGCAGCAGCGACAAGGGCAGCAAGGAGGGCACCACCACCGGGAAGAACGCACAGAAGATCCTCCCGGCCTATGTGGCGCGGAACGTCGTCACTCCCGACATCGCCTCCAAGAACGGCTCGTCGACGGGCTTCACCCAGGCGATAGCCACCGCCCAGCTGAAGGCCTCGGTGGAGACCAAGCTCGGCAAGGGCAGCAAGATCACGATCATGGCGCCCTTCTGGGGGACGCCGCCGGCCCAGAACAACCCGTACTACGCGGCGATGAACGACGCGATCGGCGTCAAGACCACCTGGAAGAACCAGGACGGCAACACCTACGACCAGAAGCTGGGCGCGGTGCTCGCCTCCAGCGACGTCCCGGACCTGGTCGTCGTGCCCAGCTGGAACCTGGGCGGCAAGATCCCGACCGCCATCAACGCCAAGTTCGCGGACCTCGGCCCGTATCTCTCCGGCGACAAGGTCAAGGACTACCCGAACCTGGCGGCGATCCCCACCGATGCCTGGCAGCGCTCCATCTTCGGCGGCAAGCTGCGCGGCATCCCGATGCCTGCCTCGTACGTCACCAATATCGCGCCGTTCTACCGCAAGGACATCTTCGAGGCGAAGGGGTGGCAACTCCCCAAGAGTGCGGACGAATTCTTCTCCCTCGCCAAGGAGATCACCAGCGCCAAGTCCAAGGTATGGGCCTGCGACGACATGACGTGGACGGCGTGGAACATGTTCGGCGTCCTGAACGGCGGCGACAAGTCGCTGGGCTGGCAGTTGATCGACGGCAAGATGACCAACCGCATCGAGACCGCCGAATATCTCGAGGCACTGGAGTGGACCCGCAAGCTGTTCTCGGCGGGCCTCGTCCACCCCGACGCCAAGGCGCAGAACCAGGGCGACGCCAGCGTCCGGTTCACCGACGGCGAGGTCATGATCTACAACGGCGACCTGTCGGGGTGGTACGGCAAGACCGCCGAACAGCACACCAAGCACCCAAAGTTCGCGATGGGCGCGATGGACATCCCCGGCCACGCGGGCGGCGACCCGAAGCTGTGGGCGACCAACCCGGCCGGCATCTGGGCCTTCGTCAACAAGGGCGCGTCCGCGCAGGTCGTCAAGGACATCCTGGCGATCGCCAACTTCTGTGCGGCACCGTACGGCACCAAGGAGCAGATGCTCTCCCAGTACGGCGTCGAAGGCACCGACTACAAGTTCACCGGCGGTCTTCCGGTCAAGACCGATCAGGGCAACATCGAGGTCAACGGCGCCTGGGGCTATATCGGCGCCCCCGCCGTCTACGTCGCCCACCCGGATCTGCCCGACGTCACCAAGGGCATGGTCGAGTGGCAGCAGCGCATGGGCGCGTTCACCACCAAGTCCTCCTTCTACGGCCTGACGATCGTCGAGCCGAGCAAGTGGACGAACCTGATGAACGACTTCGAGCAGTTGGAGAAGGACATCGTCCGCGGCCGCAAGAAGGTCAGCGACATGCAGCAGGCCGTCTCGGAGTGGAAGTCCAAGGGCGGCGACCAGCTCCGCGACTGGTACAAGAAGCTGCTCGACGACAACGGCTCGTCCGCCGGCTGACCGACGCCCGACGACTCCCGGGGCCGGACGCGTGCGCAAGCCGTCCGGCCCCGGGGCCACGTACCAAGGAGTAGACCGTGGCGCACCACACGGCGGCGGACACCCCCAGTTTGTCGCCGCCCCGCACCGAAGTGACCGACGAGTCGCCCGCCCCATCGAGGACGCGCGCCAAGGCAGTGCCTTCCGCGAAGGTCCCGCTGCGGCGGCGCTTCAGACGCGACCGCACGCTGATCCTGATGACCGTGCCCGCGCTGCTCCTCGTCCTGGTCTTCAACTACATACCGATCCTGGGCAACATCACCGCGTTCCAGGACTACGACCCGTACGTCTCCACCAATGGCATCACGGCGATGGCCCACAGCCCGTGGGTGGGGTTCGAGCAGTTCCAACGCGTCTTCGAGGACCCGAAGTTTTGGGACGCGGTCCAGAACACCTTCGTGCTGTTCTTCCTGCAGCTCGTCCTCTTCTTTCCGCTGCCCATCGCACTCGCGCTGCTCATCAACAGCGTGATCAGGCCCCGGGTGCGGGCCTTCGCGCAGGCGGTTCTGTATCTGCCGCACTTCTTCTCCTGGATCCTGGTCGTCGCCGTCTTCCAGCAGCTCTTCGGCGGTGCCGGTGTCATCGCGCAGACGCTGCGCGAACACGGTCATGAGGGCTTCGACCTGATGACCGACCCGGGGATCTTCAAGTTCCTGGTGACCGCGGAAGGCATCTGGAAGGACGCGGGCTGGGGAATCATCGTCTTCCTCGCGGCGCTCGCGGCCGTCAACACCGATCTGTACGAGGCCGCGGCCATGGACGGCGCGAACCGCTGGCGCCGTATGTGGCACATCACGCTGCCCGCGCTGCGACCGGTGATCGCCCTGCTGCTCGTCCTCAGGGTCGGCGACGCGCTCACCGTCGGATTCGAGCAACTACTGCTCCAGCGGGACGCGGTGGGGCCCGGCGCGGCCGAGGTCCTGGACACCTTCGTGTGGTGGACCGGTATCCGTAACCAGGACTTCAGTTACGCCGCCGCAGCCGGCCTGATCAAGGGGGTCGTCGGCATCGTGCTCGTCCTCACCGCGAACAAGATCGCCCATCTCATGGGCGAGCAGGGGGTGTACAAGAAGTGACCGCCGTCATGGACAAGCCCCGGGCCTCGCGCTGGTCGGCGCCGCCCCGGCCCCCGTGGGAAGAGCCGCCCGGCAGGGCGGGGCTCACGCTGAAGGGCACCGCGCTCGGCTTCGCCTGCCTCGGCGTGCTGTTCCCGCTGTGGATCGTGCTCATCACGAGCGTCTCCTCGAAGGAGGCGATCTCCGATGCGGGCGGTCTCGTCATCGTCCCGAGAGACTTCACTCTCATCGCGTACAAGGAACTGCTCAGCGGCGGGCAGGTGACGCGTGCCGCGATCATCAGCGTCGGGGTGACGCTGGTCGGCACCCTGTTCTCGATGACCGTGTCGATCCTGTGCGCGTACGGTCTTTCGCGCCCCGGCACGCTCGGCCACCGGTTGATCCTGATGGTGCTCATGGCGACGATGTTCTTCGGCGCCGGCATGATCCCCACGTATCTGCTGGTGCAGACGCTGGGTCTCACCGACAGCTATCTCGCACTGATCCTGCCGAGCGCGATCAACATCTTCAACGTCCTGGTACTGCGCGGTTTCTTCATGGGCATCTCCTCGGAACTCATCGACAGCGCGCGCATCGACGGCGCGGGCGATGTCCGCATCCTCTGGCAGATCGTGATGCCGCTGTCCCGTGCGGTGATCGCGGTCATCACGCTCTTCTACGCGGTCGGGTACTGGAGCGCCTGGTTCAACGCCTCGATCTACCTCAGCGACCAGAACATGATGCCGCTGCAGAACGTGCTGATCCAGCTCGTGCAGAAGCAGGAGATCCCGCTCGGTCTCGGCCAGGTGGTCAAGGCCGGACCGGTGTCGCGGGTGGGCGTCCAGATGGCCGTCATGGTGCTGGCGCTGCTGCCCGTCGCAGTCCTCTCCCCCTTCGTCCAGAAGCACTTCAAGAAGGGCATGCTCACCGGCGCCGTGAAGGGCTGACCCTGCTCCACCTCCGCATACGTCCCCGCATGCGGCCCCCTCACTCCACCGTGCCCGGTCGCGTTCAAGCCTCCACCGGGCACGGTGGCCTGCCCCCCACCGGAAGGTGATCGCCATGTACGAACCTCTCCGCAGCCCCCGCCGCCGCACCGTCCTCGCCGGTGCCGGAGCCGTGGCAGCCGCCGCTGTGCTGCCCACGGCGTCAACCGCCGTGGCCGCGGAGGCGGTGGGGACCGCCTCGGTCCAGGCGCACCGCTGGCGCACCGCCTCCATCGGCGGGACCGGCTTTGTCACCGGTGTCCTCTTCCACCCCCGCGTCAAGGGGCTCGCCTATGCCAGGACCGACATCGGGGGTGCGTACCGCTGGGAGAGAAGAACCTCGCGGTGGGTGCCGCTCCTCGACCATATCGGCTGGGACGACTGGAATCTGACCGGCGTCGAGGCGATGGCCGTCGACCCGGCCCACCCCGACCGGCTCTTCCTCGCCCTGGGCACCTACTCCCAGCCCTGGGCGGGCACGGGGGCCGTGCTCCGCTCGGAGGACCGGGGCGCGACCTGGGCCCGCACCGATCTGAACGTCAGGCTCGGCGCCAACGAGGACGGGCGCGGCACCGGGGAGCGGCTGCTGGTGGACCCGCGGGACAGCGACACCCTGTGGCTCGGCACCCGGCACGACGGACTCCTCAAGTCCACCGACCGGGGCGCCACTTGGGCCCCCGCCGACTTCCCCGCCACCCCGTCCGCCTCCGGACAGGGCATCACCTTCCTCGCGTCCGCCGAGCGCGTGCTGTACGCCGGGTGGGGCGACGGCGGCGGGGCCAACCTGTACCAGTACACCGACGGCAGTTGGCAGGCCGTGCCGGGGCAGCCGTCGGGCGACGCGGCGAGGATTCCCATACGTATCGCCTACGACATCGGGGCCCGGGACCTGTATGTCACCTACGCCAACGCTCCCGGCCCCAGCGGCCAGACCACCGGCTCCGTCCACCGCCTGAACACCGTCACCGGCGCCTGGACCGAGGTGACCCCGGTGACTCCGGGCGGCACGACAGCGGACGGATCGGCGGACGCCTTCGGCTATGGCGGTGTGGCCGTGGACGCCCGCCGGCCCGGCACCGTCGTCGTCTCGACCAACAACCGCTGGGCGGACGTCGACACGCTCTTCCGCTCCACCGACCGGGGCCGCACCTGGGTCTCCCTGAAGGACACCGCGGTCCTCGACGTCACCGAGACGCCGTTTCTCAACTGGGGTGAGAAGGCGAAGTTCGGCTGGTGGATCCAGGCCGTCGGCATCGATCCCTACGATTCGCGGCACATCGTGTACGGCACGGGCGCGACCCTCTTCTCGACCTGCGACCTCGTCCACTGGGCGCCGCAGATCCGCGGCCTGGAGGAGAGCGCGGTCAACTTCCTTCTCTCCCCGCCCACCGGCAAGGCCCATCTCCTCAGCGGTCTCGGCGACATCGGCGTGATGTACCACGACTCGCTCACCTCCTCCCCCTCGCTGGGCATGGCCACCAACCCCGTCTTCGGCACCGCCACCGGGCTCGCCCAGGCCGCGCTGAAGCCCTCATACACCGTCCGCACCGGAGCGTCGTCCGGCCGCAACGGCGCTTCGTCCACCGACGGCGGCCGCACCTGGACCCCCTTCGCCGCGCAGCCCGAGATCGCGTCCGCCGCCCCGGGGCCGATCGCGGTCGGCGCCGACGGGGCCACCCTGCTCTGGTCGTTCGTCCACTGGGACGGCACCAAATACCCCGCCCACCGCTCCACCGACGGCGGCGCCACCTGGACCGAGGTCTCCTCCTTCCCCAAGGGCGCGGTCCCTGTCGCCGACCCCGCCGATCCCACCCGTTTCTATGTCTACGACACCGATACAGGAACGGTATCCGCCAGCACTGACAGTGGCGCCACCTTCACCGCAGGGGCCACCGGACTCCCCTCCGGCGACAGCCAGTTCCGTATCGCGGCGGCTCCCGGACGCTCCGGCGACCTCTGGCTCTCGGCGAAGTGGAACGGCCTCTACCGGTCGCAGGACGGCGGTGCCACCTTCACCAAGGTCACTTCCGCCTGGGCCTCGTACGCCCTCGGCTTCGGCAAGGCCGCCCCGGGCGCCCGCTACCCCGCGCTCTATCTCGTCGGCTCCACCGAGACCATCACCGCCGTGTACCGCTCCGACGACACGGGTGCGACCTGGACCCGTATCAACGACGACGCCCACCAGTGGGGCTGGACCGGGGCAGCCGTCACCGGCGACCCCCGCATCCACGGCCGCGTCTATCTGTCCACCAACGGCCGCGGCGTCCAGTACGCCGACCCTCAGTGAGAGCCACCATGACCAATCTTTCCGATGCGACCGTTCCCCAAGCTCTCAACTCCGTTCGAGCAGGGGAGGCCCCATTCACCATCCTCTTCGGCGGCGACTACAACCCCGAGCAGTGGCCCGAGGAGGTCTGGGCCGAGGACGTACGCCTCATGCAGGAGGCCGGCGTCAACTCCGTGACGCTCGGCGTCTTCTCCTGGGCGAAGCTCGAACCGCGCCCCGGCGCCCGCGAGTTCGGCTGGCTGGACCGTCTGATGGACCTCATGCACGCCCATTCCATCGGCGTCGTCCTCGCCACCCCGACCGCGTCGCCGCCGCCCTGGATGGGCCACCGCCATCCCGAGACGCTCCCGCGCGACGAGCACGACCAGACCGTCTGGTACGGCTCCCGCCAGCAGTTCTGCCCGTCCAGCCCGATCTACCGCCGGTACGCCGCCGCGCTCACCGAGGACCTTGCCGAGCGCTACGGCAGTCATCCGGCCCTGCGCATGTGGCACATCAACAACGAGTACTGCACGCACTGCTGGTGCGACGAGACGGCAGCCCACTTCCGCCGCTGGCTCACGTCGAAGTACGCCACACTCGACGCCCTCAACGAGGCCTGGGGCACGGCCTTCTGGAGTCAGCGCTACGACGACTGGGCCGAGATCATCCCGCCCCGCCGTGCCCAGTACATGAAGAACCCGGGGCAGGTCCTGGACTTCAAGCGCTTCACCTCCGACGCTCTCCTGGAGTGTTACGAGGCCGAGCGCGACATCGTCGCCCGGCACACGCCGCACATCCCGGTCACCACCAACTTCATGCCGTTCTGGACGGGCCAGGACGCCTGGAAGTGGTCGACGCGCGAGGATGTCGTCTCCGTCGACATCTATCCGGACCCCGCCGACCCGTGGGGCGGCCAGCACAACGCCATGATCGGCGACATGACGCGCTCGCAGGCCCACGGCCCGTGGATGCTGATGGAGCAGGCTGCGGGCCCGGTCAACTGGCGGGGCGTCAACCACCCCAAGCCGCGCGGCCTCAACCGCCTCTGGTCGCTGCAGTCCGTCGCACGCGGCGCCGACGCGATCTGCTACTTCCAGTGGCGCCAGTCCCGCCAGGGTGCGGAGAAATTCCACTCCGGGATGCTCAGCCACGCGGGCGAACAGGGCCGCACGTACCAGGAGATCAAGCAGCTCGGCGCCGAACTGACCGCGCTCTCCAAGGCCGCGGCCGGCACCGCGACACCGGCCTCCGTCGCGATTCTGCACGACTGGGAATCCTGGTGGGCCGATCAGCAGGACGGCCGGATCTCCTCCGAGGTCGACTACCCGGAGGTCGTACGGGCCTGGCACCGGGCGCTGTGGGAGGCGGGTCGCACCACCGATTTCGCCCACCCCTTGCACGATGTGAGTACGTACAAGATGGTCGTGATCCCGCACCTCTATCTCCTCACCGACGCGGCGATCGACAACCTCCTTTCCTACGTACGCGGTGGCGGCACCCTGGTCTGCGGTTTCCACACGGGCGCCGTCGACGAGGACGATCGGATCAGGCCTGGCGGCATGGACGCCCGGCTGCGCGAGCTCTTCGGCATCGCCACGCTCCAGGAGTGGTGGCCGCTGGACGCGGGCGGACACGTCGACTGCGACGGCTTCCGCGGCACGCTGTGGTCGGAGGAGCTGACCGCGTCCCCGCAGGCCGAGACCGTCTCCGCGTACAAGGGCGGTGAGCTCGACGGCCTCCCGGCGGTCCTGCGCAACGGCCGTGCCTGGTACGTCTCCACCCTCCCCGAGCCCGACGCGCTCCGCGCTCTCCTCGCACGGGTGGCAGACGGGGCCGGGGCAGCTCCCGTGCTCCCCGGGGCGCCCGCCGCGGTGGAGACCGTACGCCGCGGAGACCTGCTCTTCCTCCTGCACCACGGCCGCGACACAGTGACGGTGCCGGTGCCCGGCCGCCACCACGACCTGCTCACCGGAGCGGCCGTGGAAGGCTCCGTCGACCTGGGCCGGTTCGGGGTCGCCGTCCTCCGGGAGGTCGGCCCGTGATCCACGGGAACTGGGAGCCGGAGCCCGCCGCCCGCTGGGAGGACGCCTTCCTCAGCGGCAACGGGATCCACGGCGCGATGGTGTACGGCGACCCGGCCGACGACCGGGTGATCGTCAGCCACCACACGCTGGTACGCCCGAACGGCAGCGAGACGGTGCGACCACCCCGCCTCGCCGACCAACTGGCCCGTCTCCAGGACGCGTTGCTCGCCGGCGACACCACTGCGGCCGAGCAGTTCGGCGCCGATCACCCCTTCCACTGGGTGCAGCCCTTCCACCCGGCCTTCCAGACCCGGATCCGCCGCGAAGCCATGCTCGCGCCCGGCTACCGCCGCGAGGTCGACTTCACGACCGGTGTGGTGAGCGCGACCGGCGAGGGCCAACGCAGCCAGGTCTTCGTCTCGCGCGCCGACGACGTGATCGTCCAGTACGTCGCCGGGCCCGCCCTCACCGCCGACGTCGGCCTGGACCACCGCCTGCCAGGAGCCCCCGCCCGGCTGGGGGTCGGCCGCTCCGCCGCCCTCCTCCCCGGCGGCGCACAGCTGACCCTGCGGATCGGGTACCCGGGCAGCGATCGTGCGTACACCGGAGTGACGCTGGCCCTGGCGGACGGAGGGTCCACGGCTTTCGCGGGCGAGGGCATCCGCGTCGAGGGCGCCCGTGGTCTGCTCCTGCTGAGCCGGGTCCTGAGCCACACCGGCGACCTGGACGCCACGGTGGAGGCCGCCGCTCTGCGCGCGCTGCTGGCCGGCTCCGGCCGCGACAGCTTCGCCCGGCTGCTCGACCGGCACACCACCCTGCACAGGGCCGCCTACGGCCGCACCACCCTCTCCCTGGTGGCGGACAGTGCCGAACGAGCCCTGCCCGGCAGCGAGTTGCTTGGATGCCCCAAGAGCCCCGCCCTGCTCGAACGCCTCTTCGCGGCCGGCCGCTACCACCTCCTGTCGTCCAGCGGGATACTGCCGCCACGCCTGACCGGACTGTGGTCGGGCGACTGGGACACCGCCTGGTCCGGGGCGTTCACCACCAACGCCAATCTCAACCTCCAGACCGCGTCGGCGGCCTCCTGCGCCCTGCCCGAGGTCAGCGACGCCCAAGCAGCGCTGATCCACGGCCAGTTGGCGGGCTGGAAGGACAACGCCCAGGCGCTGTTCGGCGCGCGCGGAATCGTCGCGCCCTCCCACACCGACGGCACCTCCGGGCACACCCGCCACTTCATGCGCCCCTACCCGCTCCACCTCTGGACCGCGGGCGCCGACTGGCTGCTCCTGCCGCTGATCGAGCAGGCCGAGACGACCGGCGCCGTCGACCCCGGCCTGATCACCGCGCTCACCGAAGTCGCCCTGTTCTACGAGGACTTCCTCACCAGGACAGGCCCTGACGGCCGGATCGCGATCGTCCCCTCCTACTCCCCGGAGAACCGTCCCGCCAACGCGAGCTGGGGCACGCTCAACGCCACCATGGACATCGCGGCCGCCCACCACGCGCTGACCACGGCCGCCGCGTACGCCCCCGGCCACCCCTCCGCCGGCACCTGGCTCGCCCTGGCCGGCCGGCTCCCCCGCTATCCGGTCAATGAGGACGGGGCGCTCGCCGAGTGGTCCTGGCCGGGCCTGGCGGAGAACTACGACCACCGCCACCTCAGCCACCTCTACCCCGTCTGGCCGCTGACCGCGATCAATCCGTACGACACCCCCGAACTCGCCACCGCCGCCCACCGCGCCCTGGAACTGCGAGGATCGGAGAACGACTCGGCGCACGGCCACCTCCACCACGCCCTGATCGCCGCGCGCCTGCGCGACGGCGAGCGGGCCGCAGCCGCACTGGGCGCGGTCCTGGGCGGCGGCTACTTCCACGCCTCGCTGATGAGCTCCCACTACCCGGACCGCGACGTCTACAACGCGGACGCCGCCCACGCCCTGCCCGCCGCGCTCGTCGAGATGCTGGTGCAGTCCACACCGGAGCGCCTCGTGCTGCTGCCCGCGCTTCCGGCCGCGTACCCGAGCGGTGAACTCCGCGGCGCCCGCACCCGGTTCGGCGCATCGCTCGATCTGAGCTGGGCCGAAGGACGGGCCACAGCTGTACTGCATCCCACGCGCGACGCACACGTCGAACTGCGCCTGGGCGAGGGCCTGTCCCTCACCGAATCCTCCGCCGGCACCCCCCGACTGCTGCTGGAAGCCGGCGTGGACCACGTCCTCACCCTGGGGCCGCGGTAGCACTCCCCCCACCCACCATGGAAGGGACTCCCATGGCACGTCAGAAGCTCGTCAGGTTCCTGCTCGCCCCCACGGCCGCATTCGCCGCGCTGATCGGATTCGCCGCTTCCCCCGCCCAGGCAGCCGTCTGGTCCTCCTCCGACCAGTGGGGCACCTACACCACGTCGGACGGCTACACGATCTACAACAACATCTGGGGTTCGGGTGCCGGTTCACAGACCGTCTGGGCCAACTCCTCCAGCAACTGGGGCGTCTGGGCCGACCACCCCGCGACCGGCGGCATCAAGTCCTACCCGGACGCCAAGAAGGTGATCGGCAAGTCGATCACCTCGCTCTCCTCGCTGAAGAGCAGCTACAACGTCACCGTCCCGTCGTCCGGCGCGTACAACACCTCGTACGACATCTGGGACACCGGTTACGCCAACGAGATCATGCTCTGGGTCAACTACAACGGCGCCGTCGGCCCGATCGGCAGCTCGGTCGGCAGCGTCACGCTCGGATCCGACACCTGGAACGTGTACGTCGGCTCCAACGGTGCCAACAACGTCTACTCGTTCCTGCGCACGTCCGATTCCAGCTCGGGCACGGTGGACATCCTCAAAGTCCTGAAGTGGATGAAGGACACCAAGGGCTACATAGGCAACATGACGGTCGGCGACGTCCAGTTCGGCTACGAGATCACCTCGTCGGCGGGCGGCCTGAACTTCAACACCAACAGCTACAGCGTCTCCAGCAGCTGACCCGCGGGGCCGGTCCCACAGTGCGAGGGGGCCGGCCCTTCCGCGGTTGCGCCGCTGACGCCGCCGCTTCAGCCCGCGGCGGCGGGTGCGGGTGCGGTGCCCGAGCTGGCGCGGACCGTCAGTTCCGGCGTGAGCAGCTGGGTCTCCTCCGCACCCCGGCCGTCCAGTTTGGCGACGACCATCTCGACGGCCCTGCGGCCCATCTCCTGTGCGGGAATGGCGACCGAGGTGACCCTCACCGAGGCCTGGACGGCGACCTGTTCGGGGCAGACGGCGACGACCGAGATGTCCTCGGGAACGGCGCGGCCCTGCTGGCGGAGCAGATTGAGCAGGGGCTCCACCGCGGACTCGTTCTGTACGACGAAGCCGGTGGTGCCCGGGCGCTCGTCGAAGATCCGGGCGAGGGTGGCCGCCATCGCGGCGAACCCGCCCTCGCAGGGCCGGTGCAGCACGCGTACGCCCAGCTGCGCACCCCGGCTCCGTACGCCTTCCATGGTCCGCTCGGCGAATCCGGTGTGCCGTTCGTACACGGCCGCCGCCTCGCCGATCACGGCGACCTCCCGGTGTCCGAGCCCCGCCAGATGCTCCACGCACAGGGCCCCGGTGGCCACGAAGTCGAGGTCCACACAGGTGAATCCGGCCGGATCGGCGGGCAGCCCGATGAGGACGGCCGGGCTCTCGGACTCGCGCAGCAGCGGCAGTCGCTCGTCGTCCAGCTGTACGTCCATCAGGATCATGGCGTCGGCGAGCGCACTGCCCGCGATCCTGCGCACCGCCTCCGGGCCCTCCTCGCCGGTCAGCAGGAGGACGTCGTAACCGTGCGTGCGCGCGGTGGTGGCGACGGCGATGGCGATCTCCATCATCACCGGTACGTACATGTCGGTGCGCAGGGGCACCATCAGCGCGATGATGTTGGAGCGGCTGCTGGCCAGGGCGCGGGCGCCCGCGTTGGGGTGGTAGCCGAGCTCCTTGATGCTGAGTTCGACGCGCGCGCGAGTGGAGGCGGAGATGGTCCGCTTTCCGCTCAGGACGTAGCTCACCGTGCTCGCCGAGACTCCGGCGTGCTTGGCGACCTCCGCTAGGGTGACCATTCAGCTCTCCATAACGGTCCGTGTGAAGCGCTTCGACAGTGAGTTCCGCGCCTCCGACATGCATCGGAGACTTGACCCTAGTTGCAGGCCGCACCGGTGTCCAGAGAGATGTCGAAGCGCTTCGACTCGCGGGGCGATTAGGCTACGGACCATGTTCGCACTGGAGTTGACCTACACCGCGCCCGCCGAAGCCGTCGATGCTCTCCTCGACGCCCATGTCACCTGGCTGGACCTTCAGTACGCGGCGGGGACCTTCCTCGCGTCCGGGCGGAAGGTTCCGCGCGACGGCGGGGTGATCCTTGCCGTGGGCGGGGACCGCGAAGAGATCGAGAAGCTCACGGCGACCGATCCCTTCGTGGTGGCGGGCGTCTGCGCGTACCGGGTCACGGAGTTCCTCGCGACCAGGACCGCACCGGAACTGGCGCGTTTCCGGGAGGAGTTGCCTTCCTCCTGACGCACAGTCGGACGGACACCCCCTAGGGCTCCAGTCTGGCCACCCGCCCCTTCTCCCCCGACGCCCAGCAGCCGAAGTCGGCCGTGCAGTCGACCGTGTCGTACGAACCCGTGTCGACGGTGCGCCAGGTGCGGCCGCCGTCCACCGTGAGATCGGTGCCGGTCGGGCCCACGGCGAGCGCGGCGAGACGGCTGTGCGGCAGCCAGGCGACGCCCGAGCGGTAGGCGGGAGGCGGGGTCGTGGACTGCCGCCAACTCCTGCCTCCGTCGCCGGTCACCGCAGCGGCCTGCGGGGACGGCTGGTCCGCGCGGTAGTCGCCGCCGACCGCGAGCCCGTGGTGACGGTCGCGGAAGGCGAGCCCGAAGACACCGCGGGCCGGGTCGCCGGCCGGGACGGTCGACTCGGCGGCCGTCCAGTTGAGGCCCCGGTCCGAGGAGTGCAGGACGCGGCCGGTCGCACCGCCGCCGGTGGCCAGCCAGACGTCGTTGGCTCCCGAACTCACCAGGCACTGGCCGCTCGCGGCGAATCCCGCCTCGCCCGGCAGCGCTGCCGGCATGCCGGCGCTGGGCAGCACCCTCCACTTCCGGCCGCCGTCCGACGTCGACAGGATGCGGTACTTGCCGTCCACCGGGTCGCTCATCGCGAGACCGTGCCGGGCGTCGAAGAAGGTGATGCAGTCGTAGAAGGCCTTGGCGTCGGTGTTGCGGAAGGACTCGGTCCAGGTCGCCCCGCCGTCCTCCGTACGCAGGACCCGCGACGCCTCGCCCTCGCCGATCGCCAGGACCACCGCGCGCCGCCCGTCGAAGGCCTCGACGTCCCTGAACTCCAGCGCCTCAGCGGCCGCCCCCGGCGGCGAGACGTCCTTCCAGCTCCGGCCTCCGTCGGTGGTGCGCAGCACCGTGCCCTGGGATCCGGCGACCCACGCCGTGCTGCGGCTCACCGCCGACAGGCCGCGAAAGCGTGCGGCGGTCCCGGTGTCCTTGAGCTGCCAGCCGGGCAGGTGCCCTGCCGCTGTCCGCCCGGCTTCGGCAGGAGTGACCGCGTGCGCGGGCGCCGCCAGGGCCGCGACGAGCGCCGCTCCGCCCGCGCCCAGCGACATCATCCGTAGCGTCCGGCTCATTCGTCTCGTCTTCCCCATACCCCTCATGGCGCTGGAAGCTAGCCGACCTGCCGGTGCCCGTCCAGAGCGCCTCGGAGGGCGGAGAGTGACGCACCTCACCCCTCGTTCCGGTGCACGGATGGGGCCGTTCCGACGTCTTCCCCACTGCCGCCCCCGCGTAGCGAGCCATGAGGAGGGAACAGGACTGATGCCTGCGGACACCGTCGTCGAACAAGCGGTACGGGCCCGGATGATCGCATCCGCCCCCAAAATGGAGCTGGTTCCGGCCACGCTGCGCTACGAACGCAAAGACCCCTTCGCCGTACAGATGGCCTTTCCCGCGTCCGCCACCCTGGCGGGCGCCGCGGTCGCCTGGACCTTCTCGCGCGAGCTGCTCGAAGCGGGCATCGCGGCACCGGCCGGTCTCGGCGACGTACGGATACGCCCCTACGGCGACGACCGCACGGTGCTGGAGTTCCACGCCCGCGAGGGCATCGCGATGGTGCACCTGCGCACCAGCGAACTGCGCCGTTTCCTCGGCCGGACCGAGACACTGGTCCCCGGCGGATGCGAGCGTCAGCATCTCGACCTCGACCAGGACGTGTCGCAGCTCCTGGGCGACGCCTACTAGCTCTCTTCCGCGGTGATCGCGACGGTCATCGCGGTGCGCACCTCTCCGATCACCTTCTTCAGCTCGGGTGCGGTCGCACCGCTGCGTTCGGTGAGTTCATCGATCCGCGTTCTGTACTGACCGCGCTCCCGGCCCGAGGCGAAGGTGCGCAGTTCCCCCGCGGCGGCCAGCGCCACCAGCGCGGCGGCGCGGTCGGAGATGTCGTCGGCCGGCTCCGTGCCGAGCAGGAGGTACCGCGCTTCCTTGCGGAGCTCCTCGACGAGCTGCGGCTGCTGGAGTTCGTACGACGTGGACGGAAAGAGCCCCAGCCGCCTGCTGGTCACGGCGCGCAGATGGCCTGAGTCGACCAGCTGGGTGCGTACGGCATCCAGCGTGATCTTGCTGCGATGACCCACCCAGGTCTGCCAGCTGCGCGGCCGCGATTCGCCGATCAGCTCCAGAAGACCGTCGAGCGCCACGTCACCCGCGAGGGCGTCGTCGACGGGTTTGGCCGCCCCTTCGGCATCGACGAGCAGTCCGCGCTGGACGAGCTCGGTGAGTGCGCCCGCCCGGACCAGGCAGTCGGGACAGTCGGTGCCGGTGAGTTCTCGCTTGTCGGCGTCCCAGGCGAGGAGATAGAGCTGCGCTGCGAGGGAGAGCGGGTCCTCGGACACGGCAGACCTCCTCGGTCGTTCTTCACGGCTGTCGGCTCCCCCAGCATCGTGCCCAGGCAAAGCGGTTGCATCCCCCACGGGCCGGGGCGTACATTTTGTAATGCCCCTGTTGTCGTCGATCGGAGTGGACGTTGCGTTACTGAGGTCTTGAGACACCGTGTCGTGCAGTGATGAATCCTGCGCGCACCGCGTGTGACCTCGGTAGTCGAGCCGTCCTCCGGACCAGGGGCTTTGTGTTGCCCTGTCGGTGTCTCCCCCTGTTGCCCCCTGATCGCTTTCAGCAACCGGAGACCGTATGTCTTTCCCCACCACCCATGTCTCGTGCGCCGCGCTCTCCTTCTCCTGGCCGGACGGCTCCCCCGTCTTCGACGGCTTCCAGCTGGCCGTCGGCCCCGGTAGGACGGGCCTCATCGGCGTCAACGGCTCAGGGAAATCAACCCTGTTGAAGCTGATCGCCGGTGAACTCACACCCTCGTCGGGGAGCGTGAAGATCTCCGGGGAGATCGGCTACCTTCCGCAGAACCTGGTGCTCGACACCGCTCTGCGCGTGGACCAGGCGCTGGGCATCGACGCCACGCGTGCCGCACTGCATGCCATCGAGTCCGGTGATGTGCGCGAGGAGCACTTCACCGCGGTCGGCGACGACTGGGATGTCGAGGAGCGGGCACTCGCCGTCCTCGGCCAGCTCGGGCTCGGCTCCATCGGGCTCGACCGGACCATCGGCGAGGTGTCGGGCGGCGAGTCGGTGCTGCTGCGGCTGGCCGCGCTGCTGTTGCGCCGCCCCGAGGTGCTGCTCCTCGACGAGCCCACCAACAATCTCGACCTGCAGGCCAGGCAGCGGCTGTACGCGGCGGTCGAGTCCTGGTCCGGGGTGATGATCGTGGTCAGCCACGACCGTGAACTCCTGGAGCGCGTCGACCAGATCGCCGACCTGCGGGACGGCGAGGTCCGCTGGTTCGGCGGGACGTTCTCGCAGTACGAGGAGGCCGTCGCGATCGAGCAGGAGGCCGCCGAGCGCATGGTGCGGGCCGCCGAGTCCGACGTACGGCGACAGAAGCGCGAGGTGGCCGAATCGCAGACACGCCAGGCCAGGCGCGACCGTTCGGGGCGCAAGCTCGCGGCGAGCGGCAGCCATGGAAAGGCGCTGACCGACGCCATGCGCAGATCGGCCCAGGAGACGGCGGGCCGCATGAAGGGCCTGCACGAGGACCGGCTCGACGACGCCCGCAAACGGCTGGACGAGGCGGAGCTGGCCGTACGGGAGGACGACGAGATCCGCGTCGAACTGCCGCACACCAAGGTGCATCCGGGACGGAGCGTACTGACCCTGCGCGATCTCCGACTCCCTTACGGGAACGGCCTGGACGGCGAGCTCACCGTGCACGGCCCCGAGCGGATCGCGCTCGTCGGGCGCAACGGGTCGGGCAAGACGACCCTGCTGCGGACGATCGCGGGAGCCCTGGAGCCGGTGGCGGGCGAGGTGAAGGTCCACGTCCCGATGCGGTTCCTTCCGCAGCGGCTCGATGTGCTCGACGACAGCCTGAGCGTCGTGGACAACGTGGCGCTCAACGCACCGGGCGCACCGCACCAGTTGATCAGGTCGCGGCTCGCCCGCTTCCTCTTCAGGGGAGAACGGGCGCATCAGCCGGCCGGGACGCTCTCGGGCGGTGAGCGCTTCCGTGCCGCGCTGGCCGCGCTGCTTCTCGCGGACCCCGCACCGCAGTTGCTGATGCTCGACGAGCCGACCAACAACCTGGATCTGGCGAGTGTGCGCCAGCTGACGGCGGCGCTGCAGTCGTACGAAGGGGCGCTCATCGTGGCCAGCCACGACCTGCCGTTCCTTCAGTCCATCGGGATCACCCGGTGGATCGATCTGAGCAAGGAGACGACGGAGCTCTCCACGGTCTCAACGGTGGAGTAAGGCCCAGGACTTGGTGCCGCCGTCCGCGGTGAGCGAGGGGGTCAGCCCCCAGTCCCCGCCGTGCTCGTCGACCGCCGCGGCCAGCAGCCACATGCTGCGGCTGCGGCGGTCGCGGCATTTCTCGGCGTCCTGCGGGGTGGGGTGGGCGGGGTGCTGGTCGTAGAGCACGATCCGCAGGGCGTCGAAGTGCCAGCGGACGCGCAGCATCATCTCGCGGTCCGGGGTGAAGCGGTAGGCGCCCGCGACCAGTTCGGATGCGGCCAGGGCCGCGGTCTCGGCGAGTTCGGTGAGTCCGTGCTGGGTGAGCAGGGTGCGCATCGCACCGCGGGCCAGCCGCGCACAGTAGGCGCCGCCCGGGAGGGCTATGGAGTAGCTGAGGTTGTCCCTGGCCGGCGGGACAGGGGGACCAGCCGGGGTGACGGCCGGGAGACAACGCAGGACGCCCATGTTCGTGCGGCTCCAGCTTCTCGTGCGTGTGGGGGCTCTCACACCCGGGCAACGGTCGCCCCGTGTGAGACTTGCGCTACCGACCGTAGCGCACGACCGGAGCACAGTGCTACTACTTGTGTCATTCCGGCCATTCGACCGGCCACCCACCGGCCGAGAAGGGGGACGCAGTGCCGCCCCGGAGCACCCCGACCGCACGACAGCAGCGCCTCGGGAACGAACTGCGCAAGCTGCGCGAACAGTCGGGCATGTCGGCCCAGCAGGCCGCCGCCCTGCTGGGCGTCGACCGCACCCGTATCCCCAACATCGAGTCGGGCCGCTTCGGCATAAGCGCCGAACGCGTCCGCACGCTCGCCTTCAACTACGGCTGCCCCGACACCGCACTGGTCGACCTGCTCGCCGCGACGGCCCAGGAGCGGGACCGGGGCTGGTGGGAGGAGCACCGCGGACTGCTGCCGCCCGGGCTCCTCGACATCGCCGAACTCGAGCACCACGCGGCCGGGTTGCACACCGCGGTCACCACCCACATCCCCGGCCTCCTGCAGACCGTGGATCACGCCCGGGCCGTATTCGACACGGCGGATCCACCGCTGCCAGGACCCGACCTGGCCGCGCGCGTCGCACTGCGCCTGAGCCGCCAGGCGGTGCTGGACCGCGACGAGCCGCCGAGTTACGAAGCGGTGATCCACGAGGCGGCACTGCGCATGCAGTTCGGCGGCCCCAAAGTGGCGCGTGCGCAGCTGGAGTTCATCCTGGAACAGGCGCAACGGCCCACCATCACGGTGCGGGTGATCCCCTTCACCGCGGGCGGATTCCCCGGCGCGGGACAGTCGTTCACCTATGTCGCCGCGGCGGTGCCCCAGCTCGACACCGTACAACTCGACTCCTCGCACGGGTCGATGCTGCTCGACGCCGACATGCAACTGCGCCGCTACCGGGGCCTGTTGGAGCGGCTGCGCGGACTTTCGCTGCCCGAAGGCGCATCGCGCGACTTCATCTCCGCCATCGCCCAGGAACTGTGATCCATGCCATCCTCGGAGGGACTCACCATGACCGACATCAGCTGGGACGACGCCTTCTGCAGCGAGGGGGCGAACTGCTTCCGCTTCGGCGTCGACGGCGCGGGCAAGGCGTACATCGGCACGACGGAGAGCGGTGCGTACGTGGCCGACTCGGTGGAGGCACTGCGCGCCCTGATCGCCGCGGTGAAGGCGGGGGCCGCCGACCACCTGCTCTGAGCGGCGCCGAGATCGCCCGTAAAACCGGACAGAAGGTGTCCGGTATCCCCGTTAGCGTCGATCTCATGACAGCGAACATCGTGATCACGGGCGCCCGCGAGAACAATCTCCGGGATGTCTCCCTCACCCTCCCCAAAGGGCGGATCACCGTCTTCACCGGGGTGTCGGGCTCCGGGAAGTCCTCGGTGGTCTTCGACACGATCGCGGTCGAGTCGCAGCGCCAGCTCAACGAGACCTTCGGCTCGTACATCAGAAACAGGCTGCCGAAGTACGAGCGGCCGCACGTCGACGGGATCGACGACCTCTCGGTGGCGATCGTCGTCGACCAGAAGCCGATCGGCGGCAACGTGCGCTCGACGGTGGGCACGATGACGGACATCTGGTCCGTCATCCGGGTGCTCTTCTCCCGGTACGGCACCCCGGGCGCCGGGCCCGCGACCGCGTACTCCTTCAACGACCCGAGCGGGATGTGCCCGCGCTGCGACGGGGTCGGCAGGACCGTACAGCTCGACCTCTCCAGGGCGGTCGACTGGACGAAGTCGCTCAACGGGGGCGCGCTGCGGCTGCCCGGCCTCGCGGTCGGCAACTGGCAGTGGCGGCTGTACGCAAACTCCGGGCTCTTCGACAACGACAAGCCGCTCGGCGCGTACAGCCAGGAGGAGCGGCGGACACTGCTGTACGGCAGCGGCTTCAAGGTCGGCATCGAGATCAAGTCGCAGACTCTGCCGGTCTCGTTCGAGGGTCTGGTCGACCGCTTCTCCCGGCTGTATCTGAAGCGCGACGTCGGAGCGCTGTCCGAGCGGCGGCGGGCGGAGACGGAGCGGTTCACCGTCGAAGGCGTCTGCGGGAGCTGCCACGGCGCACGGCTCAACGAGGCCGCGCTGGCCACCCGGGTCGACGGCCTGTCGATCGCCGACTACGGGCGCATGGAGATCGCCGACCTGGTGGAGGTCCTCGATCGGATCGACGACCCGGTCGCGTCGCCGATCGCCGGTGCAGCGCGCGAACGCCTGGAGCGGCTGATCGGCATCGGGCTCGGCTATCTCTCGCTCGACCGGGAGACGACGACGCTCTCCGGGGGCGAGGGCCAGCGGCTCAAGATGGTGCGCCACCTGGGCAGTTCACTGACCGGGCTGACTTTCATCTTCGACGAACCGACGGTGGGACTGCACCCGCGCGACGTCGGCCGGCTCAACGATCTGCTGCTGAGGCTGCGCGACCGGGGCAACACGGTCCTCGTGGTCGAGCACGATCCGGATGTGATGGCGATCGCCGACCACATCGTCGACATGGGCCCGAAGGCGGGTGCCGAGGGCGGAAGCGTCGTGTACGAGGGTCCGGCCGGCGCGCTGCGTGACGCCGACACCCTGACCGGCCGCTGTCTGCGCCGCCGTACGCCGCCGAAGGAGACCTTCCGCGCCCCCACGGGGTGGCTGCCGGTGACCGGGGCCGACCTGCACAATCTCAAGGGCGTGGACGTACGGTTCCCGGCGGGCGTCCTGACCGCGGTCACCGGCGTCGCCGGATCGGGCAAGTCCACCCTGGTCTCCCAGGTGTTCACGGCCGCGTATCCGGAAGCGGTGGTGATCGACCAGGGCGCTATCGGCACGTCGTCGCGGTCCACCCCGGCGACGTACCTCGGCATCATGGACACCGTCCGCAAGCGCTTCGCCCAGGAGAACGGCGTCGATCCGGGTCTCTTCAGCTTCAACTCGCAGGGTGCGTGCGCCCTGTGCTCGGGGCGCGGGCAGATCTGCACCGATCTGGCGTTCATGGACCCGGTGACGACCACCTGCCAGGCGTGCGAGGGGCGGCGTTTCGACGACGCGGTGCTCGCTCATCGGGTCGCGGGCAGGTCCATCGTGGACGTACTGGACATGACGGCCGCCCAGGCGCTGGAGTTCTTCGCCGACGAGCCGTCGCTGCTGCGCAGACTGCGGACCCTGAACGAGGTCGGGCTCACGTATCTCACCCTGGGGCAGCCGCTCAGCTCGCTCTCCGGGGGCGAGCGGCAGCGCATCAAGCTGGCGACCCAGCTGCACCGGACGGGCAGCGTGTACGTCCTGGACGAGCCGACCACCGGGCTGCACATGGCGGACGTGGACACCCTGGTCGCACTGCTCGACCGGCTGGTCGACGCGGGCAACACGGTCATCTGCGTCGAGCACAACATGGATGTGGTCAAGCGGGCCGACTGGATCGTCGACCTCGGTCCCGACGGCGGCAAGAACGGCGGTGAGCTGGTCTTCGAGGGGACACCGGAGGAGCTCCTCGATCACCGGAAGTCGTTCACGGCGGAGTATCTGCGCCGGAATCTGGGCCGGGACTGACCGGGACCGGTGGGGCGCCTGGGGCAAAGGGGGTATTCCGCTGAGTGGGGGCGGCAGGTGATGATGGGCGCCCGCGCCCTGCGCCCCGCGCGCCCCAGTGACCTGGAGAACCCTCGGTGTCCAGCAGAAAAGCCCTGATCCGCCGCCCCAGCCCGCGCCTGACCGAGGGCCTGGTCACCCATATCGAGCGCACGCCCGTCGATTACGCGCTGGCTCTGGAGCAGTGGGGGCGGTACGCGGAAGCCCTGCGCACGCACGGCTGGGAGACGGTGGAGGCGGACCCGGCCGAGGACTGCCCGGACGGGGTCTTCGTCGAGGACACCGTGGTGATGTTCCGCAACGTCGCGCTGATCGCACGCTCGGGGGCGGAGTCCCGCCGCGAGGAGACGACCGCGGTCGAGCAGGCGCTCGGTGTGCTCGGCTGCTCGCTGAACTGGGTGTGGGAGCCGGGCACGCTGGACGGCGGCGACGTACTGAAAATCGGGGACACCCTCTACGTAGGACGCGGGGGCCGTACCAACGCCGCCGGGATCCATCAGCTGCGCGCGGTCTTCGAGCCGCTCGGCGCGCGGGTCGTGGCCGTACCGATCGCCAAGGTCCTGCACCTGAAGTCGGCGGTGACCGCGCTCCCCGACGGGACCGTCATCGGGTACGAACCGCTGGTGGACACCCCTTCGGTCTTCCCGCGCTTCCTGCCCGTGCCCGAAGAGGCCGGGGCGCATGTGGTGCTCCTCGGCGGGGGAAAGCTGTTGATGGCGGCGAGTGCGCCGAAGTCGGCCGAGCTCTTCGCCGATCTTGGGTATGAGACCGTTCCGGTGGACATCAGCGAGTACGAGAAGCTCGAGGGCTGCGTGACCTGCCTTTCCGTCCGGCTGCGCGAGCTGTACACATAACAGAACGTAGGCGGACATTTCAAAAGTGGGGGTTGGCTGGGGCTTACCGCCCCCTTAACCTACGGATACGTAACCTACGAACCCGTAGGTACTACTCCCGTCCCCCCAGGAGCCCCCGTGACGATCACCTCTCCCCACCTCGGCAGTTCGGAAGCGTGGAGCGACGCCCGGCTGCTGTTTGCGCTGGAGGAGGTGGTGGAGAAGGAACTCAACCGCCATCTCAAGGTCACCAAGGACTGGATGCCCCACCAGTACGTCCCGTGGGGCGACGGCCGCAACTTCCCCGGTTTCTTCGAGGACGGGGTCGCCTGGGAGCCCGAGCAGTCCAAGGTCAGCAGCGTCGGCAAGATCGCCCTCGTGGTGAACCTGCTCACCGAGGACAACCTCCCCAGTTACCACCACGAGATCGCCGCCCTCTTCGGCCGTGACGGCGCCTGGGGCACCTGGGTCCACCGCTGGACCGCCGAGGAGAACCGCCACGGCATCGTGATGCGCGACTACCTCCTGGCCTCGCGCGCCGTCGACCCGGACGAGCTCGAGCGCTTCCGTATGACCCACATGTGCGAGGGCTACGAGTCGTCCAACAACCACTCGATGCTGCACACGGTCGCCTACGTCTCCTTCCAGGAGCTGGCCACCCGCGTCTCGCACCGCAACACAGGCCACCACTCGGGCGACCCCGTCTGCGACCGCATGCTGGCGCGGATCGCGACCGACGAGAACCTGCACATGATCTTCTACCGCAACCTGATGGCCGCGGCCTTCGAGCTCGCGCCCGATCTGATGATGCAGGCCGTGCGGGACGTCGTACTCGACTTCCAGATGCCCGGCACCGGGATGCCCGGCTTCGAGCGGGCCGCCGCACAGATGGCCATCGGCGAGATCTACAACATGCGGATCCACCACGACGACGTCATCTCGCCGATCCTGCGCTACCTCAAGATCCTCTCGATCGACGGTCTCGGCCCCGAGGGCCTCAAGGCGCAGGAAGAGCTGGGCCTGTACATGAACGGCCTCGACGCCGAGGCGAGCAAGTTCGACGAGAAGCTCGCGGCCCGCAAGGCACGGATGGCCGCGCGCGCCGCTTCCTAGCCTTCCTAGCCTCCCCGGCCGCACTCACTCCCGCGCCGTCACCTGGGCCAGCGCCGCTTCGCGGACGTCGGCCACCGGGTGGCGGCGCAGGGCTCTGAGCTGCTCGCGCCAGGGAGCAGCCCAGTCGCTCCGCGATCCGCCCGCCGAAACGAGGGCGGCGGCCAGCAGTCCCCGTGCGTGGCTGCCGTGTCCGGCCAGCACGCGGGCGACCGCCGCCAGTGCGTCGGCGTCGCCCCGGTCTTCCCTGCGGTCGAGACGCAAGGCGAGCGAGCCGGCGGTCCGCGCGGCAAGAGCGGGACGGTCCTCCGTCGCCTCGGCGAGCCGGTCGAGAGAGCTCTGCAGGCTCTGCACGCCTCCGTCCAGGTCGCATCGGGCCACCAGGATTCCGACGCTCTGCGGTACGTACTCGTCGTACGTGGCCAGGACCCCCGCAGCCTCCAGGGCGGCGGGCGACGCCGTGTCGCCGCCCGTCCGGGACGGGGCCGCGAGCCGGTCGGCCAGGTAGTCGATGCGCTGTCGGGCCGGGCGGTCTCGCAGCTCCTCCGCATCCGCTCCCGGAGCCGATTCCGCCAGGACGGTCAGCGCCCGGCACAGTCCGCGGGCGCTCTCCGGAGTCGCTGCTGCGGCGACGACCAGGCCCAGGGCGGCCGCTGTCCAGGTGGCGCGGTTGTCCAGGTCCGTCGCGGCGGTCGCGAGGACGTCCGGTGCGTCGGGCGACCACGGAGCCCACTGCGCCAGAGCGCGGAAGGCGGCGGACGCGGTGGGCTCGTCGTCGGTGGCGCAGACATCGGCGACCAGCCGCGCGTAGCGCTCCCGGTGCGAGGCCGGAAGCTCCAGCGGCTCCACGCGCAGGACTGCGCTGCACAGGGCGGGCGGACCGCCTGCCGCGTCGCGCAGCATGGCCCGGACCCGGGCGTCGTCCAGCAGCCCACGCGCAAAAGCGACACAGGCGGCCCGCACATCACGGTGCGCGTCCGGCTGTGCGTACGCCTCCGTGATCAGGTCCGCGGCCCGGGCGACCGGAAGCCGTACCGCTGCCAGGCGGACGGCCTCCTTGCGGCTGGTCACCTTGGCGGACGTGGAGAGCAGCACCTCGTGCAACAGGCCGGCCAGCCGGTCCGGCGCCACCCGGCGGGACACGCGTGTCGCCGCGTACACGGCCGCACGCGCCCGGTCGGTGCCGGTGTGGGACAGCAACTCCGGCAGCGCGTCCCCGGGACGGTCGGTGCGCGCGAGCGCGGCGAGCGCGGCCTCCGCGAGGACCACGTCGGAGGATCCGGTCCAGCGGCGGACGAAGTCCGTGCCGACAGCGGGGAGCAGCGCGCCTTGACCGATTGCCGCGGTCCGCTGGTACAGGGGCAGCCCCGCGTCGGCGGCGGTCTTCGCCAACTGGCGTGCGGCGGCCTGCTGTTGACGGGGTGTCCAGAGCCGGACGTACGGGCCGACCGGCGCTGTCCAGACGGTGCCTTTGGTGAGGAAGCGGCCGTACGGCGCGGGGTCGGTCAGCACGCCGTCGAGCAGATCGGTGCGGTTCACCGTGAGCACCTCATAGACGCAGGGCAGCACTCCCGCCGAGGGCTCCAGCGCCAGCACTCGGGCCACCCGCTCGCCCCGGCTCGCGTGCGGTTCGAGCCAGAGTTCCAGCGCGGTGCGCGCGGTGGCGTCGTTGCCGTATCGAACGGCCTGCCAGAGGAGTTCCTGCAGTTCGGTCATGGCTGCGGCGCGTCGTCCGACGGCCCGGGTGAGCGCGAAAGCGAGGCTGTAGTCGGCCTTCTCTGCGCCGGCCTCGATCCAGGGGCGCAGCGCCTCGAACACCTGGTGTTCCTGGCCGCGCCGCAGCGTCCGGTCGAGCCGGCCGAGATCCGCGCCGCCCGTGTTCCCGGAGATCCGCACCAGGGTCCTCAGCGCCCAGTTGACCAACTCGCGCTGCCCGCCTGCCGCATGCTCGCGCAGTACGGACAGGGCGAGCCGACTCAGATGCTGCCGGGTCACGGAGGACGAGTCGCGTGCCTCGACGGCATCGACGGTGATCCGGTCGAGGTGGGGCTCGGCATCGGCGGTGAGGAGCGCCGGGCGGGTGGCGGTCAATGCGTCCAGAGCGGCGGAACGCACCGGGTCCTGCTCGTTGCGCAGGCGTGCCATCTCTTCGAGTACGGAGGTCACGGCCGTCGGGTCGCCCGAGCGCGCCGCATTGCGCACGAGCAGCGGCCAGGCCTGCGCACGGTCGTCGGCGGCCGATCGCCGGGTGGCCGCGACGAGGCGTTCGCGTACCTCGGCGACGGGCAGGAAGGACTCGGCGAGCAGCACCAAGTCCCAGTCCGCGCCGCGGTCCCGGGCGGCCTCGGCCATGCTCCGCGCCACCTCGGTGACAGCGCTGCGGGGCAGCGCCCGAAGGAGTGGTTCGTCCACGGCGCCGTGTCCTGCTCCGCGTCCGGCTGTGGCGGTCCGGTAGAAGGCGAGCCGCTCGGAGGGCGGCAGCGCGGACACCAGCTCGGCGAGCCCTCCGCTGCCGGCCGCCTCACGTCCGTACGCGACGACCTCGTCGGCCCCCGACCGAACGAGCCTGACCAGCACGGACCCTCCGACCGCAGCACCCCATCGCGTGAAGTACCCGGGTTTCGCCAGGAGCATCCGCAGCACCCGTCCCGGGTCCGCGGCGGCGAACGCGGCCAAGTGGCCTTGGAGTTGATACGGGAGCGCTTCGGGACCGCATCGTTCGATCAGGTCGAGGACACGCTCCGGCTCCGCCCGCACGCTTGCCGCAACAGCCCCCGCATAGCGCCGCCACCACGCGTCTCGCATCGCCACGGGAAGCGCGGCGACTTCCTGCTCCGCGACATCGAGCAGCACCTGCGGATGACGCTTGCCGATGGCCTTCCACCCTCGTACGGAATGAAAGAGCGAAGGCAGCAGCCGTGCGACGACCTCCGGCGAACACCCTGCGAGCAGCCGCGCGGCCTCCGCGTCGCCCCACTCGTCGCGCACCCGCACGACAAGTCGGTCGGCCAGAGCGGTGCGACGGCCGCTCGCGATCACCGCGAGCAGCAGCCTGCGCGTTTCCTCGGGCGCGTCGTCGAGCGCGGATTCGAAGGCCTCATCGGTCACTCCGAGGCTCTCCGCCACCCGCAGAGCAGTACCGCGCACCGCCGGGTCAGGGTCGGCGATGTGCTCCGCGATCCAGCCGATGTCCTGTCCCGCGGCCGCGGCGACGGCCGCGAGATGGCGCTCGTACGGACCGCGCCCATCCAGCACGGCGAGCAGGGGGCGCAGTTCCCGCACACCCAACTGCCGCACATATGCCACGAGTTCGCGCATCCGTCGCGGGTAGGGCAGAGGGTCGAGCGCGTGCAGCAATGCATCGGCCTGGGACTGCGGGGTGCCGGTCATGGTGTGATTCTGCCTGCCGGAGCGCGCTGTGCCCCAGCGAATTGCTGGCGGGCCCGCACGCGGCATCCGGCATCATGCCCGCATGCATCTCAACAGCATCACAGCAGCGGCGGCGATCGGCTTTCTGCTCGGTCTGGCCGAAGCCGACGACGCCGAGCGGGCGGAGCGGCGGATCGGGTATCAGGAGCCGTCGTCCGCACCCCTGTCCGCGCGCTGGGCACGGACCGGGATGTCATCCTCCGTGCTGCAGTGGGTCCTCGAAGAAGACGATCCGGAGCTCAACGCCCGCGTGTGGCACCATCCGTCGGTCGACGACGCCATGCGTCGGGCGATTCTGCGGGGCATGGCACACGGCCCCGGGCGGACCGGTTCCATACCGCTCTCGCCACGCCTGGCCGACGTCCAGGAGCCCCCTGTTCCGGCCGGAGTCGCCCACCTCGATCCCATCGGTGCGCTGCGCGGCGTCCGCTCCATGGGAGAGGGCAGGGCGGCCGCTTCGCTGGTCGTCGGGCGTGCCGCCTGGCAGGACGTCGTAGAGGCCGACCGGCAGGGACCGCTGCCCGGCTACGCACGATGGGCGCTTTCCATACGGCCGGACTGCCCCGGGACGCTGCGCGCCCAGTTCGGTTCGCATCCCAAGTTCGCGCACCGGCTGGCGCAGGCGGGCATCGCCGAGACTCCCGCGGAGTACGCGCTGGAATGGACGCCCGCAGCGCATGTGCTGGAGGTCCTCTACCTGGGCCGGAGTCTGTTCCCCCACCGCGCCGCGGAGGCGGCCGACGCGCTGCGGCCCCTCGTACGGGAACATCTCGGCGACCGCCCGGAGGCATGGGCCGTACTGGCCCAGCTGATCGAGACGTACCACGGGACCGCGCCGGAGCTGTTGGCGACCGCGAGCGCCGTCGCCTGAGGGGGCGGGGCGGCTGGATTCGAACCAGCGTGATCCGGATCTGGAGTCCGGTGCGACTTCCTCTGCGCTACGGCCCCGCCCTTGACGCCGATCGTATTCCCTTGGCCTGGTGTCAGCGGCGCCTGGTACCAATGTGATCCAGAGGAGCAACACGCACGGGGCGGGGGCGGGGAGCATGGCTTTCGGGGGGCGACGCGTACATCGTCCTGTGGTGGATCTTGCGGACCGCGTGGCAGTCGAGCGCCACCGTCCGGCGGATCCGGCCACGGTCGCGGAGGCACGTCGGCTCAAGGAGGCCGCTCTGCTCGACTTCGGGCTCACCGAATCCGCGGTGGCGTCCTGGCTGTTCGCCAAGTGCCACCACCAGATTCCCACCACAGCGGTGCCCACGGCGGCAGTGGTCGCATCCGGCGACGGCTCGTGCCTGCTGCTCTACAACCCCGACTTCTTCGTGGGGATCGGCCTGGACGGCGTGAAGTTCGTGCTCTTCCACGAGGCCCGCCATCTGGTGCACCGGCATCTCTTCGTGGAGCCCGAGCTGCTCGCGGACCCGGTCTTCGAACTCGCCGCGGAAGTTTCGATCAACCATGTGGCACTGGTACGGCTCGGTCGGGCCGGTCTGCCGCACCTGGACGGGCGGCCCACCGGGGTCGACCCTCGGGAGGTCCACGCGCACTACACCAGTGATCTGCTGGCGCACGGCCTGGAGCCGGTCGGCTATGACGAGTTCACGCTCACCGACCAGTCGGTGTACGGCGAGTTGAAACGCATGAGGCATCCTCCGGTCCCCGCGCCGCGTCTCTGTGTCCACCTCGTGCCCGGGTGGCTGCCCGCCGACCAGGACACCGTGGACTCGGTGGTGTCGTCAGTACTGCTCAACACCCTGCTGGCGGCGCGGCGCGGCCACGGTGGCGCCGAGGGGGAGCTGCTGGACCTGATGGGCCGCACCGAAGGTGCCTCGGCACAGTCCGCGAAAGTATGGGGACGGCTGGGCGCGGGGGTGCTGCGCGGTGAGACCGCTCGCACCGGCAGGGTCGACTGGTGGCAGCGCTGGCTGGTGGATGTGCTCGGCTCCAAACTGCGCGCGGGCGAACGACTGGTCTATCCGAAGAAGCGCGGAGCGCTGCTCGCCGCGCTCGGTCAGGACCCGATGCTGACGAGGAGCGGACCGGTGCGGGACAAGGTCCTGGTCATCGCGTACGACACCTCCGGTTCCATGCCGGAGCACGTCGTCCACTGGCTCACCGACCTCGTCGGGTCGATCGAAGGGGTGGAGGCCCACTGGCTCTCCTTCGACGGCGTGGTCATGCCGTTCGCGCCGGGCGAGCGTGTGTTCGGCGGCGGCGGAACGAGTTTCCAGGCGGTCGCCGACTATGTGGAAGGCCGCTCCGAAGTGAAGGGAAGCCGCTTCGAGGAACGTCCTGACGCGGTGGTGGTGCTGACCGACGGATACGCACCGCACATCACGCCCGCCGACCCCGACCGGTGGATCTGGCTGATCACCGAAGGCGGCGACGACTGGCCCGAAACCCATTCACCTGCGATGGACTGTCATCGCGTCACCACAGGATCACGATGACCACCACCACGGGCCGTACGCCCAACTGGAGCCCCAGCGCCACCTATCCGAGCCCGCCACCGGCCGTCCGGACGGATGCCCTCCATCTGGAGACGTTCATCGACGCCATGATCGAGATGGGTCAGACCGGCCAGATCTTCGGCGAGCACGGCATAGGCAAGACAGCGACGTTCTTCTCCCACGTGGCCAGGGCCCACCCGGACGCCACCCTCGTGTACGTGCCCGCCGCGAATCTCACCCCGGATGACCTGCTGGTCAACGCGCCGGTCCGCGATCCGCGCACGGGCGAACTGGTCCTGCGCCAACTGGTGATGAGCCAGCTCAGTCCCGGCACCCCCTTTGTTCTGCTGATCGACGACTCCTTGCAGGCCGGCGACACGATCCAGTCCCAGCTGATGCAGATCGCCTGCAACTGGACCCTGGGCGAGCACGACCTGCGCGCCCTGGGCTGTATCGGCGTCTTCCTCACCGACAACGAATCGCTCGCCGAGACGTCGGCGCGGCGTAGCGACCTCGCCCTGCTCGACCGCATGGTCACGCTCAGGGTCACCGCGAACGACACCGCCTGGCGGCTGCACCTCGCGGCCAAGTACCGGGACTGGGACCTCAGCGGTGTCTTCTCCCTCTGGGCGTCCCTGTCCCCCGCACTGCGCGCGCTCCTCTCGCCCCGCACCCTGGATCACATCCTCGCCAATGCGCGGGAATCCTTTCCGTTGCGGTGGGGGCTGCCCCTGGTCGGCGGCGAGCGGCTGCGATTGACGGAGGCGGGCGACGACGGCACCCCGGGAACGAACCGCACCGCGGAAATCCTTGGCCGCATTGCCGACGCGCTCGGGGTGTCGAACCCGGCGAGCATCCCCGACCCTGTGCGGAGACTGGTCGAGGCAGCTCTGCGCAACCGGTGGACCGTGCTGCTGCAGGGCCCGCCGGGGTGCGGCAAGACCGAGCTCGTCAAGGAGACGGTGCGCGCTCGGCTCGGGCGCGAGCCGCTCTATTTCTCCCTGCCGGTGACGAATGTCGAGGACCTGTGCGCCCCGGTGCCGACCGCCGACGGAACCCTGGAGAACCTGCTCGCGAAGGCGTTCACCGGTCCGGATCCCAAAGCAGTCGTCTGGGACGAGTACAACCGCCCCAAGGACAAGGCCGCGTTCGCCAAACTCATGGAGATCACGCAGGAGTGGTCGCTCGCCGGGCGGCGCATCGAGAACCTGCGGGCGCAGATCGCCATCCAGAACCCTCCGTACCATCTGGGCCGAAAGCTCCTGGTGACACGCAACAACATCGCCCAGGCAAGCCGGTTCACGGCTTCGCTGACCGTGGAGACCGAGGACATACCGGCCAATGAATGGCTGCTCGACCGGTACGGCCCCGACGCGGAGACCGTACTGGAGTGGTGGAAGCACGACATCGACGACGACGGCCGGGCATGGATCACCAAGCGCACCGTGGAACGCCTCATCAAACTGCACCGACGCGGGCTGCCGCTGGAAATGGCGACGGTCTATCTCGGTGACGGCGAATACGCGCCCGTGCCCCTGACGGCACTGATCGCCAGGTTCGCGGGGAAACCGGTGACCGGGCTGCGCGAACTGGCGCTCCGGATCGACCAGTGGGAGGCGCGGCTGCGCACGGCGGCGGAGATCTCGCCGGAGGGCGGCAATGACAGTGATCTGGTCCATCAGATCATCGCCAACGCCGAGTTGTCGCAGTTGAAGAAGCATCGCAAGGCGGTGGCACGGCTGGTGGCACTGCTTCCGCCGAAACTCCGCGCCACCTATCTGGTGGCGGCGTCCGAGCAGCAGCAGCGCTTCTGGACGGATGTCTTCACCGCCATGCGCCGCTGACTCAGTCGTCCTCGGCGGGAGCGGCGCGGTGGACGCTGCGTACGGCCGAGACGTCCGCCGGAACCGCGGGCGGCGGGATGTGCGCGCTGCACGCATGGAGCCGGCGTTTGATGCTCGCCGCGATGGACTGGCCGAGCACGAACCGCGTGGCGGTGCGTGCGAGCGGCGCCGTGTCGAGGAGCTTCTGTGCCTCACGGCTGCGCATGCCGGTGTGGGTCAGGACAAGGTGGTTCAGCCGGTGCTCGGCCGCCGCCAGGGCGGAGCCCATCTCCATGGCGGCTTCGGCGTCCACCTGGTTGTCGGCGGCGCGGAGCACACCTGCCGCGCGCACCCGGCCGAGGTCGAGGAGCTCCACTCCGCTGCTCACCGCCGACGCGACCAGCCGGGCGACGGCGCGCGGACCGATGCCGTTGCTGGCGACGGCGAGCCTGGTGAGGCGGCCGTACGGCGCGCGCCCCATCGCCTCGGCGAGCAGGAGAGCCCCGGCATCTCCCAACTGGGCTGCTGATACGTACAGTTCGCCCACCGCTCCGGCGGCCAGGAGCTCCGCCAGCGGCACCGCGCCGGTCGCGCCCAGCGGATTGCCGCCCAGGAACAGCCGGTCGATGCGCCGGCCGGTGTCGGCGGCCGCCAACAGCGCGTCGCAGAGCACCATCAGGCCGGAGGCGTCCAGCCCCGTCTGGACGAGGTCGAGCGTGCGGAGCGACTGCGCAGCCGCGATCAGTTGCGCGGCAGCCTGGCCTCCTCCGGTCCCAAGCGGATTGCGCTTGAGCCAGAGTCCGGTGACGACCTGGGGCGATGCGCGCAGTTGGTCGGCGATCCGGCACGCTCCGGCGGCCGTGACTCCGTTGCACCCGAGATAGAGCGTCTCCACCCCGGCCGCACCGCTCGCCGCGACCGCGCCCTCGTCACCCAGACCGTCCGTGCCCAGGAGCAGATGCCGTACGGGTGAAGGGCCTTGGGACAGCGCTTCCGCGATCACCGCGGCGCCCTCCGCGCCGAGTGACTGCTTGCACAGGTCGAGGCGCCCGTCGGGCAGCGCGGTCCCTGCGGTGAAGTCGAGCCGCCCGCCGGCCGGCCTCCCGCCGCGCAGCCAGTCGAGCAGCGGTGCAAGATCGGTCAGGGGGCGGGGCGACACCGGGGGAACCCCGGCGAAAGGGGCGTCGTTCACCACGCGGCCTCCTGATAGTCCTTGAGGAAGACCCCGGAGACGGGTGCGCCGGCTTCGCCCCGCACGATGGGGTCGTAGATCCGTGCGGCACCGTCGACGATGTCGAGCGGGGTACGGAATCCGGCCCCTGCCATCCGGCCCTTCTTCGGCGCCGGGTTCTCGTCCGTGATCCAGCCGGTGTCGACGGCGCACATATGGACACCCTGGCCGGCGAGCTCGGCGGCGCTCGTGCGGGTGAGCATGTTCAGGGCCGCCTTGGCCATGTTGGTGTGCGGGTGACCGGCCATCTTGTTGCGTACGGCGAACCGGCCCTCGACCGCCGTCACATTGACGATGTACTTCGCCGGCCGAGGGGACGCCAGGAGCAGCGGCAGCAGTCGGTCGCAGAGGAGGGCGGGGGCCAGCGCGTTCACGAGCTGGGTCTCCAGCACCTCCGCAGGATCGAGCTCGCCGAGCCGCGCCGACCAGGAGTTCACGGGGGCCAGGTCGGGAAGCAGGCCCGCCTCGTCGACCGTCTCGCTCAGTACGAGTTCGAGCGCGGACCGGCTCGTGCGCTCGCCCGGCTCGCCCACCGGCCGGAACCCCGGTGCCCGCCGGACCCCTTCGGGAAGCTGCGGACGCTCGCCCGCGGCCAGGAGCGCATAGGACTCGGGGGGTCGCCGTACCGTCTGCGCCGCGTTGTTCACCAGGATGTCGAGCGGCCGGCCTTCCTGCCGGAGTTCCTCGCACAGGCCAAGGACCTGCCGTGGGTCCCTCAGGTCGACGGCAAGCACCGTCAGCCGCTCCAGCCACTGCCCGCTCCCGGTCTCGGCGGCGAACCGCCGCACGGTGTCGTGCGGGAAGCGGGAGGTCACCAGGAGTTCGGCCCCGTCGCGCAGCATCATCAGCGCGAGCTGGAATCCGATCTTCACCCGGCCGCCGGTGAGCAGTGCCCGCCGCCCGGTGAGGTCGGTGCCGAGTGTGCGCCGGGTGCGGTTGTCCGCGGCGCAGTCGGGACAGAGCCGGTGGTAGAAGGCGTCGGCCTGGCGGTAGGTGCGCTTGCAGACGTAACAGGGCCGGGGTGTGCCGAAGACGCCTCCGGTCCCCGCCGCAAGCAGCGGGGTGTCCTCGCGGCGCTCCGAAGCACCGGTCGCGGTCGACGCCATGACGGCCGCGTCGGCCGCATGGCGGACGGTGCTTCGCGCCTTGCGGCGGCGCAGCCGGCCGTCACGGGCGAAGGACGCGGCCACCTGTTCTGCGCGCAGCCTGGTCGGATCGTCCACGGGCAGAGATCTCAGCCGGCCGACCATCCGGTCGAAGGCCGCCAGGTCCTCCCCCGTGAATCCCCCGCTGTCGTTCTCGCCCATCTCTTCCCGCCCCGTGCGTTCCCCAACTGTGGTCCCGGCCGGATTCGAACCGGCGTATCCGCCCTGAGAAGGCGGCGAGTCTGCCTCTGCTCTACAGGACCCGACAGGCGCGACACCCGAACGACCGGATTCGAACCGGCGTGATCCTCTTGGCCAGAGGGCGCGACTGCCTCTGCGCTACGTCCGGATGTGCCCCCGGATCCTAACCACCCGGCCCGGAGCCGTCATCACCCACCCACCTGACCGCGCGCCCCGGAGTTCATGGACCCCGGGGCGCGCGGCGTTTCAGGAGGCCGGGGTCGTCACTTCCGGCGCGAGGGAGTTGCCCGCGGGGATGCGGCCGCAGTCGGACGGGGCCTTCTTGCCGGCGAACCGGTCGTTGAGCCAGTCCAGGGCTACCGGGGCCCACGGCACGGCGGTGCCGACATGGCTGAGCAGGTCGTACTGCTGGTACTTGATCGACGTGTTGCCCTTGTCGCAGTACTGCCTGGCCAGCGCGCGCACATCCCCCGCGACCATGACCCCGTCTCCCCTGCCGACGCCCGGGAGGTTGCTGAGGGTCCCCTCGAAGACGCCCCCGCCGCCCTGCGCGATGTAGCCGGGGATGCTGGGGGTGGCGGCCGAGCCGAGGTTGAGCTTGTTCACGGCCTCGATGAAGGGCGGCACCGAGTTCGGGCTGGCGTACTGCGGCTTGACCATCTTCTTCCAGGTCAGGCCCGGGTACTGCCCCAGGGCGTTGACGATCGACCCGTACTGGAGCTTCTTGAAGACCTCGACGCCGTAGCTGTTCAGATAGGGCGTGAAGTCGATGTCGTACGCACGGGCGGCCCCGATGATCGCCATGGGTGCGACGCCCGCCCAGATGGAACTGCCGCTGATGTACTTGAGGTTGTGCGCCGGGTCGACGAGCAGCCCGCCCTCGGCGAAGCCGACCAGGCGCTTGTTGACGTCCGGCGCGTAGGTCGGGGCGAGCGCTGCCGCCCAGTGGGTGGCGATCGCGCCGCCGGAGTAGCCGGCCAGGCCGACTCTCGTCCCGGAGTTCAGACCGGTCTCCGGGGCCTGGCTCGCGGCCCGGATCGAGTCGAGGGTGTTCGTCCCGTACTCGGGCCCGGCCGCGAAGTCGGCGGTCTGTCCCTCGCTGTCCGGGACGACGACGTTGTAGCCGGAGAGGAGCAGCGGCACCAGGAGGAGCGACTCGCCGTTCGCGATCAGGCCGCCGAGGGAGACGTTGCCCGCGATGGCCCGGGACGGCGAGTCCTCGGCATTGAGGGAGTCGTAGAACGACTGGTACGAAACGGCCTTGCTGCCGTCGCCGTTGGGGCTGCGTACGACCGAGGTCACCCCGGCGGACGGCCGGCCCTGGGCGTCCGTGGTGCGATAGAGCAGCTGTATCGCCGTGACCGGTGTCGGGATGCCGAGGAGGTGGTACTGCAGCGTCCTCGTCTTGAGCACGTCGCCCGGTGCATACGAGGCCAGGGGCTTGCTGCCGTCGTAGGTGTAGAACGAATCTTTCGCCGCTGCTGCCGGCGAGGCGGAAGGGGCGGCCGCAGCCGTGGCCGCAGGAGCTGCGGTCACGGCCAGGGCGGTGACGACTGCGGCGGTGGCCAGCTTCCGAATGGCGATGCGGTGCATGGTTCCCTCGGATTCGTCTCATGGATCACGGGGATGACAGATGCCTGTTACCTACTGGTAACAGGGCCGCAAGTTACCAGTAGGTATGCCGAGTTGACCAGAGTTCAAACAAGAGCTTTTTGGCTCTGCGGATGCAGGCGGTGCCCCTGCGCTCAGCCGCCCACCCGACCGGCTACCCGGCGCACCACCTGCAGCAGGTACTCACTGCGGTTGAGCGGGTTGTGATCCGTGCGGGGGCGTGAAGGGGTGGCGCCCGTGACCGGCCGGTAGCGCTCGAAGGCGCTCTCCAGCAGGCCCTCGCCCCTGGTCAGGGACGGCAGCTGCTGTTCCAGGCTGTGCACCGAAGCTGCCGGGATCTCCCCTTCCAACACGGTGACCGCACCCTGGACGAGCGGTGCTCGCGGGACTGCGCGCAGCTTCGCCAGGACGAGGAGGAGGGCACCGAAGGTGTCGCTCGGGACCTCGATCCTGAAGTGGTGCATCGGTTCGTGCACCGTCGTGCCGGCCTGACGCAGCGCGTCCATCAGGATGAGCGGCGTCAGGTTGCGGAAGTCCCCCGCGGTGCTCGACATGCTCTTGTCGAAGGTGCCGTGGGAGTGGCTCTGGCGGGGCCAGTAGCCGGAATGCGTCATGACGACACGGCAGTCGGGAATCTGCCACCCGTGGATTCCCTGCTGGAGGGTTTCCCTCACGGTTTCCTCGACCGCTCTGAAGAACGCATAGGGCATGGAACCGAGCTCGATCTCCAGACTGAATTCCACGCCGGAATTCAGCGGTGCGGGTTCCACCCGCAGACCGACCGTCGCAAGAAATGGATTGGGGTCCTTGTCGATGAGGGCGAATTCCGCGCCGGTGCCGTCGAGACGTTCGATACAGATGGTGGTCGACTCACGGAAGGTCACCTCCAGGCCGTACTCGTCGGCGAGCGTCGCCCCGATGACCTCCTTTTGGACCTCGCCGTAGAGCGAGACCGAGATCTCCTGGCGCAGTTCGTCATGGCGCAGGTTGATCAGCGGGTCCTGCTCGGCGAGCTGGGTGAGAGCGCTGTGGAGTGCGGCCCGGTCCGTGGTGTGCGCGGGGACGACGACCGTCTCCAGGGTCGGCGGAGCGAAGTGGTGACGCTCGGCGGACGGCTGCGGGGTGTCGCCGATGTGGTCGCCGATACGGATGTCGCCCAGACCCCAGAGTTTGCCGATCCGGCCCGCCGGAACCGCGTCGCCGCGGACCGCGGCCCCCTGTTCGAAGACGGCCGCCGAGGTGACCTTGGCCTCGCTGTCGGGTCCGAAGCGCAGGACGTCGCGGATGCGGGCCGTGCCGGAACGCATCGTCACGTACGCGATCTTCTCGCCCGCGGGGCCGCGCTCGACCTTGAAGACGGTGCCCGACACCGGGCCCTGCGGATCGCCTTCGGGTGCGGGCAGCAGTTCCCGTACGCCTGCGGTCAGTTCGGGCAGGCCCGTGCCGGTGATCGCCGAGCCGAAGAAGACCGGGTGGACCTGGGCCCGGCGGGTCTGCACGGCAAGAGCCTCGCGGAGGCGGCCGTAGGAGACCGTCGCCTCGTCCTCGACGTACGCGGCGAGAAGCTCCTCGTCCCGCGTGGTGAGAAGGTCGGTCAGCGCCTCCGTGAAAGGGCGGTCGTGCGCGCCGTACGGAGTGACGGTGGGCGTGCGGGTGCCGAGACCACCGGTCGCGCTCATCGGGACCACTGTTGGGGACAGCTTCCCGGCCAGGGCGCGCAGGGTGCGCTCCGCGTCCGCGCCGGAGCGGTCGATCTTGTTGACGAAGATCAGCGTGGGGATGCGCAGCCGCTGCAGCGTCCGCATCAGTACGCGGGTCTGCGCCTGCACGCCTTCGACGGCGGAGACCACGAGCACCGCGCCGTCGAGCACGCTGAGGACCCGTTCCACCTCGGCGATGAAGTCCGGGTGTCCGGGTGTGTCGATCAGATTGACCGTGAGGTCGTCGACGGCGAAGGAGACGACGGCGGACTTGATGGTGATGCCGCGCTGCCGCTCCAGGGCCAGGGAGTCGGTCTGGGTGGAGCCGTCGTCGACGCTGCCGATCTCGTCGATGACACCGGCGGCGTGCAGGAGCCGCTCGGTCAGGCTGGTCTTACCGGCGTCGATGTGCGCCAGAATCCCCAAATTCAATGTACGCAAAGAACTTCGTGTCCTCGAGATAGGTGGGAATTACCTTCTTGATGAACATCGAAGATCCGCGCATGATCAGTACTCCTCGGTCGGGCGGACAGCGGTCCGCTGTCGACAGGAAGTACAGCGGACCGCTGTCCGGCGGGGCAACTGATTTATGGCGTACGGGTGTCCTCGCGGATCAGCTCGGCGGCCTTCTCCGCTATCGCGACGGTCGGGGCGTGCGTGTGACCGCGGGTGATCTCCGGCATCACCGACGCGTCGACCACGCGGAGCCCTTCCACTCCCCTGACCCGCAGCCGGGGATCCGTCACCGAGCCCGTGTCCACGCCCATGCGGCAGGTGCCGACCGGGTGGTACAGCGTCTCGGCGCCCGCGCGGATCGCCTCCGCCAGGTGCGCGTCGTCGACCTTTCCTGGGTAGGCGCCCATGGGACTTCCGGTGTACGGGGCGAGGGCGGGGTCGGCGAGGAGCTCCTCGGCTTTGCGTACACCTGCGATCAGGCGGCGCACATCGGCGCCCGCCTCCAGATAGCCGGGGTCGATCAGGGGCGTGGCGTGCTCGTCCGGGCCGGGGAGCGTGATGCGGCCCTCGCTCTCCGGCTGGAGCAGGACCACCCCGATGGTGATGCCGTGTTCCGTCGGCTCCTGGAGCCCGTGGTTGATGAACGGCGCCGGGGCGAAGATCAACTCAAGGTCGGGGGCGGCCAGTTCGGGCGTACTGCGGATGAAGGCCACCGCCTCGCCGATGTTCGATGTGAGGGGGCCACGGCCGCCGAGCAGGAAGCGGCCGACATTGGCGAGGGAGTCGGCCCCGGTGAGGGTGACCGGGGACGGGCAGTGCACCGTCGCGGCGAAGGACAGGTGGTCGCGCAGGTGGCGGCCCACGTCCGGGGAGTCCGCGCGCACCTCGATACCCGCCGTGCGCAGGTGCCCGGCATCGCCGATCCCGGCCAGCATCAGCAGCTGGGGTGAGCCGATCGCGCCCGCGCTGAGGATCACTTCGCGGCGTGCGACGAGCCGGCCAGGAGCTCCCTCGGCGACGATGCCGGTCGCCCGGTTACCGGTCTCGTCGAAGGTGATCCTGCGGACGGTGGCGTCCGTGAAGACGTCGAGGTTGGGGCGGCGCCTGGCCGGTTTGAGGTAGCCGTCCGCCGCGCTCCAGCGGCGTCCGGAGCGCTGGTTGAGCGGGGTGATCGCGCAGCCGCTGTGGTCGGGGCCGTTCAGCTCGGGCAGTTCGGGCAGGCCGCCGGCCGTGCAGGCCTCGATGAAGGCGGCGGTCACGGGGTTGGGCGCGCGGGGCGGCGAGATGACGAGAGGCCCGTCCGTGCCGTACACCGACTGCTCGCTGCGCGGTCCCGTCCAGTGCTCGGCGCGCCGGAAGTACGGGAGGAGCCGGTCGTACGACCATTCCTCACCGGCCGCGTCCCCCCACGCGTCGTAGTCGTCGCGGTGGCCGCGCACCCACATCATGGCGTTCATCGACGAGGAGCCGCCGAGCATGTGCCCGCGCGGCCAGTAGAGTTCGCGGCCGCCGAGCGCGGCCTGTTTGACGGTGGTGAAGTCCCAGTCGTAGCGGGTCTTGAAGAGTTTCGGGAAGGCTGCGGGGATCCGGATCTCCGGCTTGCGGTCCCGGCCTCCGGACTCGACGAGTGCCACCCGCAGCGAAGGGTCCTCGGAAAGGCGCGCGGCGAGGACGCAGCCCGCCGATCCCGCACCCACGATCACGTAGTCGTATTCGGTTCCCTCGGTGCTCAACTCTGCCTCCAGGGGCTCGATATGACGCGGCAACAGCATGGACGGACCCGGGCCCCGGTGCCAGTGTGTGGACGGGGGTGTATCCCATGGCAGAGACCCATGAGCGGATCTTCTACGAGGTCATGTGGCGCAGCTGGACGGCCAGGGAGGTCTCCCCCTCCCCCGTCCCGTGGTGGCTTCAGCAGGCATTCCACCGGTGGAGCGATTCCTTCGACGCCGGTTCGTTCGAGTCGAAGGAGGGCGCGCTCGCCTCGAACGCCCTCTACCGCTACTGGTCGATGGTCGGGGTCAAGGACCACCGGCAGGAGTCCCTGGTCGGGCAGGCCGGCGAGATCGAGCCGGTCTACGACAAGTACAGCGTGGCCTTCTTCCTGTACGAGCCCGCATCGGGCGCCCTGCGGCTGCCACAGCTGCCCGGCACCGGCGGCTCCGTCGAGCAGCGGATGCAGGCAGCCCATCTGCCGGTCGTCGACACGGTGTTCAGGACCGGGACGGGCTTCGAGGCCACCCAGCGGACGCTGGCCACCACCGTCGGCGTACGGCAGCGCGATCTCGTGCTGAACCGGCTCACGGTGACGGCCGCCCCGGGCGCCCCGCGCGACGGATGGCTGTGTGTGGCCGTGCTGCCCGCCGGGCCCAGCGGCTTCCAGCGGCACTATCGCGGCGCCGCACAGGACACCGACCGCAGGCTGACCCTGTTGCGCTATCTGCCGCAGGAGGCGCGGGTCGAGACGAACACCGGGTGGGGGCCGGTCTTCGACACACCTCCGGAGCAGTACGGGGTGTACGGCAACCCCGACTTCAGCCAGGACCCCGACTCCTACCTCGTCCGCAGCCCGTTCCGTGAACTCACCGTCAGCGGCAAGCTCAACGGCGCCGACGAGGCCACGGACCAGGTCGCGGGGATGTGCACCGGGGTGTTCGCCTGGCCCTTCCGGCTGGAGGAGGGCGAGACCTTCGCGATCGACGTACGGCTGCCTGTCGACACGTACAGCGGCGCGGACGATCTCGCGGAACTCCGGTCCGCCCCCGCCGATGAACTCGAAGCCGCCAACAGGGACTTCTGGGCACAGAAGCTGACCGTGGAAGGGGTGCAGCCACAGCTTCCGCCGCCCGTCGCGCATCTCACCGATCTCTTCCGGCAGACGCGCGGCCAACTGCTCGTCCTGTCCGACGCCGGTCAGATCCACCCGGGGCCGACGGTCTACGACTCCTTCTGGATCCGAGACTCCTCGGTCGAGGCCACCGCATGCTCCCTGGCCGGCGACACCGCCCTGGCCCGCGCCCAGCTGGGCACCCATCACCCAGGCGCTTTCAACTTCGGGCGGGGGCGGATCGGGCCCTGCGCGGAGTACGGCTTCTTCGGCCGCCAGCACGAGAAGGACGACAGGGAGTGGGACAGCAACGGGCAGGCGCTGTGGGCGATCGGCCGCTTCGACCGTACGCAGGGTCCCGGTGAAGGCTTCGGCGCCGGGCTCTACAACCCGTACATCCTGGACGGTGCCCGCTGGCTGCGCGACAACCGTGATCCCAACGGGCTGCTGCACAGCGGCTGGAGCGCCGAGCACCTCGGCGAGCGGGACAAGCCGCACTACTGGGACGACATCTGGGGGCTCGCCGGTCTGTACGAGGCGGCCCGGCTGGCGGAGCGGCTCGGGACCCCGGAGGTCGGTGAACTCTGGGGCGCGTTCGACGACTTCAAGCGCGCGACCGCCGCGTCCATGCGGTGGGTGCTCGACGAGCAGAGCCGCAGGGGCGAGTGGGAGACGTTCCTGCCGACCGGTCCCGGCGATGTGGGGCGGCTGGACTCGACGATGATCGGTGCGGCGGCGTACTTCCACCCCTGCCGCCTCTACATGGGCAGCAAGCTGGGCGACGACATCGACCGGGCGGCCCGCTGCACCCTGGACACCCTGTACGGGCACTTCGTCCGGGGCGGCTACCGCCATGAGGCCGCCTGGAATGCGTACGGGCCGTATCTCACCCTCCAGCTGGCGCACGCCTACCTGCTGGCGGGCGATCCGCAGCGGATGGACGAGCTGCTGGGCTGGACGGTCGGTGCGGGCACGCCGGTCGCGCAGGGTCAGCGGGCGGCGCTCGGCGCGTGGAACGAGCAGCACGCCTTCCCGATCGCCTCGGACTTCGCCGAACTCCCGGACCGCTTCTGGTACATGGGGGACATGCCGCACGGCTGGGCGGCGGCGGAGTATCTCCTGCTCCTGCGCGACATCCTGTTCTTCGAGGCGGACGAGGACCGCGACCCGCATCTCTACATCGCGCCGGGCGTACGGCCGCACTGGGTGCCGGACGGTGAGTCGGTGGGCGTGAGCGAAGCGCCCACGCTCTTCGGCGCGCCCTTCGGCTACCGGCTCACCCATGACGCGGCGGCCCGTACGGTGACGGTCGACATCGACCGCTCGCCCCCGCACGTGCGGTACGTCTACCCGTGCCGCTTCGGCGCGGTACGGTCCGCGACGGCCGACGGGGTGACGCTCGACGTGACGGGCGCCGCCGACGTCCATGTCCCGCCGGGGACACGGCGGTTCAGCGTGTCGTACGCCTGAGGCGCAGCCGCTCCTTCTCGGAGAGCCCGCCCCAGACGCCGAAACGCTCGTCGTTGGCCAGCGCGTACTCCAGGCACGCCACGCGTTCCTCGCAGACCCCGCAGAGCCGCTTGGCGTCGCGGGTGGAGGAGCCGGGGTCGGGGAAGAACAGCTCCGGCCCCGTCTGGGCGCACAATGCCTGCTCCTGCCAGCCCAGTTCGGGTCCGGTGACGGTGGTGTTGATCGACATGCGGGACAGGCTGCCCGCTGTCGTTCAACGTCCGATCAATGAACGATGAACGCCACCGCGACCCGCACCAGGACCGCCCTCAGCCCATGTTCGTGTCACTCTTGATCACCGCGAACCGCGCCCCGTGCGGGTCGCTGATCTTCGCGAACCGTCCCACGCCTTCCATCTCCATCGGCTCCATGTCGATGCTCCCGCCGAGCCGCCGCGCCGTGGCCACCGTCGCGTCGGTGTCGTCGACCTCGAAGTACAGCAGCCAGTACGGCCCGGATGCGGTGCCCGCGGGGTCGATGTCGAGCGGCAGCAGTCCGCAGAAACTCTCGGGCTCGCCGCCACCCGCAGGGCTCGCCATCGTGTACGTACCACCGGCGAAGGGCACCGCCGAGGTCTCCCAGCCGTAGACCGCGTGATAGAACGCGGCCGCCGCGGGCACGTCGGGGGTGTAGAGCTCGGTCCAGCAGAGGGTGCTCTTCTCGTTCACCGCGCCGATGACCTTGTCGCCGAAAGGCTGCCAGGTCGAGAAGCGGGCGCCTGCCGGATCCCTGAACTGCGCCATGCGCCCGAGGTCCCTGACGTCGTCGGGCCCGGACTCCTTGAGACCATGGGCGCCTTCCACCGCCTTCACCGTGGAGTCGGCGTCGGTGGTGTGGAAGTAGACCGACCAGAACGGCTTCACCTCGGTGATCCCGCCCATGGCACCCCCGATCAGGGTGCCGTCCCGCGTGATCGAGGCGTACCCGCCGAGCTCGCGGTCGCCGGGCTCGAAGGTCCAGCCGAACAGCCCGCCGTAGAAGGCGAGGGCCTCCTCGGTGGACGGCGTGGCCAGGTCGATCCAGTTGGGTGAACCAGTGACGAAACGGGTGCTGAGCATGGCGTGCTCCTCTGGTGTGGGGTCCCGTTCTCCTGCCTCACCGAGTCTTGCACCGGGTACTGACATTCCGCCCAGGGGTGAGCGGCACCCTACGTTCAAATGGGCGCTGTAAAGCCCTCCTTGTCGTACGCCTTCTGCGTACGACAAGGAGGAAGCGGCACGGTCAGATCGCGGTCATGACGTGCTTGATGCGCGTGTAGTCCTCGAAGCCGTACGCGGAGAGGTCCTTGCCGTAGCCCGACAGCTTGAAGCCGCCGTGCGGCATCTCCGCCGCGAGCGCGCCGTGCGTGTTGATCCACACGGCGCCGAAGTCCAGGCTCCTGGACATGCGCATGGCCCGGGCGTGGTCCTTCGTCCATACCGAGGACGCGAGGGCGAAGTCGACGCCGTTCGCGTAGGCGACCGCCTGCTCCTCGTCCGTGAAGGACTGGACGGTGATGACCGGGCCGAAGACCTCGTTCTGGATGATCTCGTCGTCCTGGTGGAGGCCGGAGACGACCGTCGGGGCGTAGAAGTAGCCCTTATCGCCGACCTGGTGGCCGCCCGCCTCGATCGTCGCGTGCGCGGGGAGCCGGTCGATGAAGCCGGCCACCTGGGCCAGCTGGGCCGCGTTGTTGAGCGGGCCGAACAGCGCGTCCTCGTCCAGGGGGTGGCCGGTCTTCGTGTCCTTCGCCGCCTTCGCGAGCTCCGTCACGAAGGCGTCGTGGACCGATTCGTGTACGAGTACGCGCGTGGCCGCCGTGCAGTCCTGGCCCGCGTTGAAGTATCCCGCGACCGCGATGTCCCCGGCCGCCTTCGCGAGGTCGGCGTCCTCGAAGACCACGACGGGGGCCTTGCCGCCCAGCTCCAGGTGGACGCGCTTGACGTCCTTGGCGGCGGACGCCGCGACCTGCATGCCCGCGCGTACCGAGCCGGTGATGGCGGCCATGGCCGGGGTCGGGTGCTCGACCATCAGGCGGCCCGTCTCGCGGTCGCCGCACACCACGTTGAAGACGCCGGCCGGGTGGCCCTGCTCCTTCAGTACGCCGCCGATGATCTCGCCCAGCAGCACCGTGGACGCGGGGGTCGTGTCGGACGGCTTGAGGACGACCGCGTTGCCGGCCGCCAGCGCGGGGGCGAACTTCCAGACCGCCATCATCAGCGGGTAGTTCCACGGCGCGACCTGCGCGACGACGCCCACCGGCTCGCGCCTGATGATCGAGGTCAGGCCCTCCAGGTACTCGCCGGCCGAGCGGCCCTCCAGCATCCGTGCCGCGCCCGCGAAGAAGCGGATCTGGTCGGCGCAGGGCGGCAGCTCGTCGTCCGTCATCTGCGCGATCGTCTTGCCCGTGTCGCGCGACTCGGCGGCGATCAGCTCTTCCGCGCGCTCCTCGAAGACGTCCGCGATCCGCAGCAGGACCTTCTGGCGGGCGGCCGGGGTCGCGTCCCGCCAGGCGGGGAACGCGGCCGCGGCGGCCTCCATCGCGGCGTCGACGTCCGCGGCCCCGGAGAGCGCGGAGGTCTCGTACACCTCGCCCGTGCAGGGGTCGGTCACGTCGAGGGTGCGGCCGTCCGCCGCTTCCCGGAATTCGCCATTGATGTAGTTACGCAGCATGGTCACCACACTCTCCGAAAGAACCGGCCGCGTGACCAGCCAATGTGGAGCAGTGGCGCCCACCGCCCTGTGCAGAGCGGCAGAGTGCAGGTCACATGTGGTGATGCGGCTCATAGCCGGGGATCGTTCCGTCGGGTTTGGCGACCAGGAAGAGGCCCGCCATGCCCATGTCGGAGTGGCTCTGGACATGGCAGTGGTACATCCAGGCACCCGCGCCGACGTGCTCACCCGCCAGGACCTGGAAGCCGAAGGAGTCGGCGGGTCCGACGATCTTGGTGTCGACGACCCGGCTGGGGTCGTCGGGGCCGGTCAGCATGCCCGTACGGTTCTCCGCCCAGCGATGACCGTGCATATGGAACGTGTGGTAGTACTCACCGTGCGTGATCATGACGATCTCGACGCGCTCGCCGACCGTCGCCTGGAAGTCCGGCCCCATGTGGCCGGCGACGTTGTTGATCGTCATGTCGTTGAAGACGATGGTGAAGGTCTTGTCGGGGAGCAGATCACCCTGGCGCCGTACGACGACCCCGCCGTAGAGCCCCTTGCGGATGCCGCCGGTGCCGTGATCCGTGCCGACGACATGGTCGTGGTAGTGCCAGTAGCCCGCACTGCCCGGCTGGTACGTCCCGTCCTTGCGCCGGCCGGGGGTGTGCGTGCGCCAGGTGTACGTGCGGGTTCCGCCGGGTTCGACCTGGCTCTTGTTGAGGCGGGTGCCGTCGCTCGCCACGTCGTAGTCCACGCCGTGGGTGTGCAGGCTGGCGTCGACGTCCAGGAGGTTCTCGAACTCGATGTGCAGGGTGTCGCCCTCGGTCAGCTCGATCAGCGGGCCGGGGATCGTGGCCTTGCCCTTCTCCAGGCCGTAGCCCAGCTGTCCGTCGGGCAGCTTCTCCGCGTACAGCTTCATATGGCGGACCACGCCGCCCGCCGGGGCCGTCCTCGCCGTGACCGCCGCCGCGCTGCCGTCCGCCGTGGCGAGCGACAACGATGTCACTCCGGCAGCCGTGACCGCACCGCCCGCGAGCAGCCGCCTGTTGAAGCTCCGTCTGTCCAGACTCATACCGAACTCCCCACCGCTGTACGGACATTGAGAGGTTGACGGGGCACACGAGAACCCCGGGACGCCGACACCGTAGCCGGGGAATCTTCGTTTATCCACACTCAGGACAAAGTTCGTGCCATTGCGGTCATACCCCTTGGCGAGTCAGGCAAAGGGGTCTAGCTTCATCCGCGTTTGCAGTGACCTCTGAGGGGTGGGTGAACGCATGCAACTCCAGCGCAGATCGAGACGTGCCATGGTCGCGGCCCTCGCGGCCGGCGCCCTCGGCGCCTCCTTACTCGCGGGCAACGCGGCTTCGGCCAGGCCGCACCCGGATCCCGAATCCATCAGCGCCTCTCTCAAGGCGTCGATCAGGACAACGTTGTCCCTGCCGTCGCCACCCGGCACGAGCAATGTGAAGGTGCTCGTCTTCCACGGTTCGGCGGGCGAGGAGTCCCCGACCGTCGACGCCGGGATCGCCGCCATCGAGAAGATCGGGCTGAGCGGTCCCGAGGGGCAGCGGTTCAAGACCGTGGCCACGGACGACGCCTCCGTCTTCACCGCCAAGCGGCTCGGTACGTTCAACGCGGTCGTCTTCCTGACCGGAGGCGGGGACATCCTCGACCCCGAGCAGGAGGCCGGACTCGAGACGTACATGGAGGCGGGCGGCGGCTTCCTCGGCATCGCGGACGCGGCGCGCACCGAACCGTACTCGGACTGGTTCACCGGACTGGTCGGGGCGCGTCCCGCCGCCACCAGCCCAACGACCGTGCAGCGGGCGACCGTCGAGGTCGGCGACCGGCAGAATCCGGCGACCAAGGACCTCCCGCTGGAGTGGAAGCGCCCCGACAAGTGGCTGAACTGGACGGCGAATCCGTCCGGTGATGTGCACACCGTGGCGCGCGTGCGTGAGATCACGTACAAGCCGGGTGCGAGCGCCAACGGCGCGGATCACCCCATCTCCTGGTGCCGCGACTACGACGGCGGCCGGTCCTTCTACACCGGCATGGGCTCCACCGCCGACTCCTTCAGCGAGGTCGACTTCCGCGACCACCTGCGGGGCGCACTGCTGTGGACGACCCGTCTCGTACGGGCCGACTGCAAGGCGACCATCAACGCCAACTACAAGGCCGAGCGCGTCACCCAGCCCAACCAGCCGGGCCAGAGCGACCAGATCGGCGAGCCGCACGGCGAAGTCATCGCCCCCGACGGGCGGGTGCTCTACATCGGACGCGGCGGCGCCGACTCCTCGCAGCCCGTGGTCACCGACTGGGCCGACCCCAACGTCGGCAAGGGCATCGGCCAGATCCACGTCTACGATCCGGCGACCAAGAAGGTCACCCTCGCGGGCGGCCTCACCGTCTTCGGCAACAAGGGCGGCGGGGACGAGCTCACCAAGGTCGAGGAGGGGCTGCTCGGCATCGAGCTCGACCCCGGGTTCGAACAGAACGGCTGGGTGTATCTGCACTACACACCGCACTCGCAGCTCGACCGCGACAAGCAGATGGCCGAGCGCCGCGTCTCGCGCTTCACCCTCGACCTGGCGACGAACAAGCTCGACCTCGCCTCGGAGAAGGTCCTCCTGAAGTGGCCGGTCCAGGTCCACAGCTGCTGTCACGCGGGCGGCGGCATGGCCTGGGACTCCAAGGGCAATCTCTACATCGCCACGGGCGACAACAACTCCTCGCAGTTCAGCGACGGTTACTCCGGCAACAACCCGCAGCCCAACTACAAGGGCGTCTCCTTCTCCGACGCCCGCCGCACCGCCGGCAACACCAACAACCTCAACGGCAAGATCCTGCGCATCCACCCCGAGCCCGACGGGACGTACACCCTCCCCACGGGCAATCTCTTCACGGGCAAGGAGCCGGACGAAGGCGGCGGCAAGACCCGCGGCGAGATCTATGTGATGGGCGTACGCAACCCGGCGCGCATCTCCGTCGACAAGAAGACCGACGTTCTCTACGCGGGCTGGGTCGGCCCCGACGCGGGCGAGCCCTCGACGACCTGGGGCCCGGCGAAGTACGACACCTTCTCGGCCATCATCAAGGCGGGGAACCACGGGTGGCCGTACTGCATGGGCAACAAGCAGCCCTACCGCGACCGCAATCTGCCCGACCCGAGCAAGCCGCTGGGCTGGTACAACTGCGACGCCCCGAAGAACGAGTCGCCGAACAACGACGGCCTGGTCAACCTGCCGCCGATCACCGGCAACACCATCTGGTACTCGCCGCAGGGCGGCGGCATCGACTACCCGCGCGACGCGAACGGCATCCCCAGCTACAAGAAGGAGGAAGGAAAGGAGCTCCTCCCGTGGCTCAAGGGCGGCGGGCAGGCGACCATGAACGGCCCGGTCTACCGTTACGACGCCGCATCGGCCAGCGCCGACAAGTGGCCCTCGTACTGGGACGGCAAGTGGTTCGTCGGTGACTTCTACGACGGCACCCAGCCGCGCAACGCGGTCCTCCTCGACCCGAAAACCGCGGGCAGGGGCGGGCTCCCGACGCACGCCGAGTCCCTGAAGAAGATCATTCCGGTGGGCGCGGACGGCATCCGCAACCTCATGGACTGGAAGTTCGCGCCGGACGGCTCGCTGTACGTCCTGGACTACGGCCGCGGCTTCTTCACCTCGGACTCCAAGTCGGCGCTCTGGCGCGTCACTTACAAGGGCGGCGAGGCGACTCCGGCCGCCGCCGATCTGGCCAGGAAGGCGGAGTAGACGATGAAGCGAAGAACTCCCCGCCCCCGGATGTGGGTGGTCCTGCTGTCCGCCCTGCTGATGGTCCTGGGGCTCACCTCAACGGCCGCCTACGGGCGTACGGACGACGGGCAGGCCGCCGCCGCGCAGGTGCTCAACTGGACCGCGGGCGACTCCATCACCGCGTACACCTCGGCGCCCGCCACCGCGGTCGCAGGCGCGACGACGATCGTCTTCGAGAACAGTGCGGCGACCGGCAACACCACGGGCATGCCGCACACGCTGACCTTCGACGTCTCGGACCCCGAGTACAACAACGACGTCCCGCTGAACATCCTCGCCAACCCGGGCGACGACCAGGGCGGCAAGCACACCGCCGAGGTCGTCCTGACCCCGGGCCGGTACCGCTACCACTGCACGATGCCGGGCCACGAGACGATGCAGGGCATCCTGGTCGTCACCGAGGGCGGCGGCGAGGACACCACGGCGCCGGACACCTCGGCCAAGGTGGAGGGCGAGAAGAACCAGGCAGGCGCGTACATCGGCTCGGCAAAGGTGACGCTGAGCGCGACCGACGCGGGCTCGGGAGTCGACACGATCGAGTACGCGGACGGGGCGGCCGGCGCCTGGACGCCGTACACCACGCCCGTCGTGGTCTCGACGGTCGGCGACCACACGATCCGCTACCGGGCTACCGACAAGGCGGGCAACGCGGCCGCCGAGAAGTCCGAGGCCTTCACGGTCGCCGCCCCGCCGACCGACGACACGACCCCGCCCGAGACCTCGGCGACGGTCAGCGGCGAGAAGGACGCGGACGGGAACTACCTGGGCATGGCGACGGTCACGGTGACCGCGTCCGACACCGGTTCGGGTGTCAACTCCATTGAGTACGCGGTCGGTTCGGGCGGCGCCTGGACCGCGTACACCGGTCCGGTGATGGTCCACGCGCTCGGCGCGCAGACCGTCCGCTACCGGGCCACCGACAAGGCGGGCAACGCGGCCGCCGAGAAGGCGGTCGACTTCACGGTCGTCGCCCCGCCCACCGAGGACAAGACCCCGCCCGAGACCACGGCGGCACTCGACGGCACGCTCAACTCCGACGGTGCGTACATCACCAGCACCAAGGTGACGGTGACGGCCACCGACGCCGACTCGGGCGTCGACAAGGTCGAGTACTCCCTCGACGGCGGCCCCTATCTCGCCTACACGGCGCCGGTCCTCGTCGACCGCGTGGGCCGGCACACCTTCGCCCACCGGGCGACCGACAAGGCGGGCAACACGTCGGCAGCCAGGCAGTCGGCGTTCACGATCGCGGAGGGCGGCGGCGTCCCGGCGCCCAACTGCCCCGAGTGGGACGAGCGGTTGACGGTCATCGTCGGCACGGTCGACACCGGTGTGCCGAACCGCATCACGCGCAGCCGGTGCACGATCAACGAGCTGATCGAGGACGAGAAGGAGTGGACCTCGCAGGCCCTCTTCCTCAAGCACGTCGAGAAGGTCCTCAGCAAGCTCCAGACCGACGGTGTGATCGACCTGCGCGAACACAGGAAGATCACCAAGGCGGCCAAGCAGTCCGGCATCGGCACGCCGGGCCAGACCACCGGCTACCGCGACATCTTCGACGGCACGCAGTCGTCGTTCGACAAGTGGCAGCAGGTGGGCGGCGGCAAGTTCGGCCTCAACGCCGACGGTTCGATCACCAGCTCCACGACCGTCGACGGCATGGGCATGCTCTGGTATCCGCAGCGCAAGTACGCGGACTTCTCACTGAAGCTCCAGTGGCGCGACGACGCCCCGGGCACCGGCAACGCCAACGGCGGTGTCTTCGTGCGCTTCCCGTGGGTGCACGACAACCCGGAGGAGCCGAACCCCGAGTGGGTCGCCATCAAATACGGGCACGAGGTCCAGATCCTCGACAAGCCCGACGGCGACATGTACAAGACCGGCTCGCTCTACGGCTTCGACCGTGTCGGTCTGGGCGGCGCGGGCGTCACCCCCAAGGGCACCTGGAACGACTACGAGATCCGGGTGGTGGACCAGCACTACTCGATCCTCCGCAACGGTGTCCTGATCAATGAGTTCGACAACGTGGGAGGCCAGGACTTCTACCCGGCCCGCTCGGACGACCCGGGGACCGACGGCCGGCGGTTCGCCGACGGCTATGTCGGTCTCCAGGTCCACTCCACCACGGATGTCATCTCGTACCGCAACATCCGGATCAAGGAGCTGTAGCAGCCCCTTCGGTCGCGGCCGGCGTACCCCCCTCACCTGACGGGAGGGGGGTACAGCCGTCCCCGCCGGGTGTCGCGCTCGGGTCGGGGCTCGGTGAGGCCGTGTCCGACGGCGAAGGGCAGGCCGGCGGCGTGGAGGCGGAGTCGCTCGGGTCGGGACTCGGGCTCTCGCTGGCGGTCGGCGAAGGCGATCCCGTGTCACCGTCGCTCGGGCCGGGATCGGGGCTCGCGCTGTCGCTGCCGGTCGGCGACGGACTGGCGCCGGGGCTGGGGCTGTGCGAGGGCTTGGCCGTACCGGACGGCTTGCCGCTCGGCTGCGGGCCGATGACGATGCCGCCGCCGCCCGGCTTGTCGCCAGCCGGTGGCTTGGGGTCGCCGTGCGCACTGCCCGCACCGGGACTCTGCGGCAACACTCCCTGCCCGTCCGGGACTTGGTGCACTCCTTCGCGGTAGAAGGACAGCCACGACAGGACCAGCGCCAGATAGGCGTCCGAGTGGTTGTAGCTGAGGATCGACCGGTCCAGATCCGCCTTTACGGCAAGATCCCGGCTTCCCGCGCAGAGGTAGCGCCCCGCCGCGAGCGCCGCGTCGAAGATGTTGTTCGGGTCCTTCTTCCCGTCGCCGTTCCCGTCCTGCCCCCAGCTCGCCCAGGTCGAGGGGATGAACTGCATCGGTCCCACGGCCCGGTCGTAGCGGGCGTCTCCGTCGTACGCCCCGCCGTCGGTGTCGGCGATGTGCGCGAAGCCGGAGCCGTTCAGTACGGGGCCCAGGATCGGGGAGAGCGTGGTGCCCTGCGCGTCGACGGCGCCGCCGCGCGCCTGACCCGACTCGACCTTGCCGATCGCCGCCAGCAGCTGCCACGGCAGCCGGCAGCTCTTGTCGCTGCGCGCGAGATCGCTCTCCGCCTTGCGGTACGCGGCGAGCACGGTGGCCGGGATCCCCTGGTTGTCCCAGGCGGGCCCCGAACCGCCCAGCGTGATGGCGGTCTTGGGGGCGGCCGGGGTGACGAGGGGCGGAATCTCGGTGTGGTACGAGTCGTCCGTCGGGCCCTCGACGTGTGCGGTGCTCGGCCCGGTCGCGGAGTCCCCCTTGGGCGCGGCCGACCGGTGTGCCACGAGCCCAGGCGCCTGTGACGCCGTCAGCGCGGCCATGGCCACCGCGGCCACCGCCGTACCGCCGAGGCCTCGTCTCATCCGTCGCGCGTGCCTCATCGCTCACTCCCTGATCGGCTCTTATCGGGTGAAGGTGTCGATGTTCGCTATCCGCCAGCTGCCGCCGGTGCGCACCGCGTCCACCGCGAACATCGCGGCGGCGTACGTGGTCCTGTCGTCCTTCGCGGCGGTGTTGGTGTTGCTCTGGTCCGCGTACACCAGGACCCGTGCACGGTTCCCGTCGATGAGTTCCACTCCGCTCTCGGTGACCGTGGTGGTGAGCACCAGCTTCTGTTTGGCCGCCTGGGCGCGTACCGCGGCGAGCATGTCCTTGTGCTGCTGCACCGCCTTTCCGGTGAGCAGGGTCCGTGCGGCACGGTCCGCCTTGCCGGTGTCCGCGTAGTTGTACGAGAAGAGAGAGTTGACGGCGTTGGTGACCTGGCCCTTGACCTCGGTCGTACGGGCGACATCCGAGAGGGCGACATTGCGCGCCGCGGAGTCGTCGCGCAGTGCGGAGGCATGGGTGCCCGCGTAGGCGGCGAACCCGCCGAGCAGCACGGTCAGCAGCCCGAGCACGACGGGCAGCGGGGCGCGCAGCGGAGTCCGTTTCCCGGCCGCCTGCACATCGTCCGTGCCCGCTTTCGTGTCCGCGTCGAGGACCCGCCCGGCCACCGCGGGCGGCGCATCGGGCTCCGGTTCCTCCGCCACCGGCGCCTTCAGCCGTACAGGCGTCACAGGTGTCGCAGCCGCCAACCGCCGCTGCCGATTGATGAGATGACGGGTCGTCGACATAACGTCCTCAGTTCCTGTCCTGTCCGGATGTCAGCCGGCGGTGTTGCCGACGGGGGCCTGGGCGAGGTTGCTGAGCTTCCAGCCCGCAGAGGTGCGCGTGAGCTCCCCGAGCAGCCGGCTTTCCTTCGCGGCGGGCTTGCCCTTGGGCGCGGTGACCGTGATGCGCAGTGCGACCATCACGCTCGCCTTCCCCGTCCGCTCGTCGAGTTCGGTGACCGCCCCCGAGAGCACCTTCGCCGTGGAGACCGTCTTCGCCTGCTGGATCTGCTTCTCGAACTGCGTGCGCCCGTCGGTCAGTTGCTTGTGGAGGTCGCCGGTCGTGGACGCCTCCCAGGAGTCGAGCCCGCGCGCCAGCTGCTTGTAGTCGAGGGTGTTCATGTTCTGTACGGCCTGCTCCCCCGCCTGCAGTGCGTCGTCCCTGGCCTGCGCATAGCCGGCCGAGTCGTCGTGCGCCGCCGCGTACCAGCTCCAGCCGCCCCAGCCGGCCGCCCCGGCCGCCAGGAGCGCCAGCGCGAGCGCCACGACCGTCAGCGGATTGCGCACCGTCCTCAGACTGAGCATGTACCTCGTCCCCTCCACCTCAACGGGCCTTGATGTCGGTGATCAGCCAGCTGCCGTGGCGCAGTTCGGCGGTGACGGACAGCTGTGCGGCCACCGCTGTGGCTGCTTTCCCCTTGCGCTGGGCGGTCTGGTCGAGGAAGACCAGCAGGTGCGCCTCGCCGCCGCTGAGCCGGACGACTCCCGCCCGTACCGCCTGGGTGGTGAGCGTCAGCTTCTGCTGCACCGCACGCGTCCCGACCTGCCCGAACAGTTCGGTGTACTGCTGGGCCGCCTTGCCCGCGAGCGGTTCGCGGGCCTCCTTCGCGGTGACGCTGGTGTCCTGGGGCGTGTACGAGAAGATCTTGCCGAGGGCGTTGCTGACGTCACCGGCCACCTGGGTGGTGGTCTCGGTGTCGGTCAGCGCGTGGTTGTGGGCGGCCGGGACGTCCCTCAACTGGTGGGCGCGCAGCAGGAATCCGCAACCGCCGAGCACCAGCAGCAGGACGGCCAGGACGCCCGCGAGGAGCCCGCGGTGGCGGCGCCACGGCGCGACCCGTACCGCCTCCTCCGTCTCGGCGTCCGGTGTCTCCGTATCCTCTTCGACCTCTTCGGTGACGCTCACGCCGTCCCCTTCCCCACCGGCACCGCGTTGAGCGCGGTGACCTTCCAGCCGTCCGAGGTGCGGGCGAGCGTGGCCTCGAAGCGTTTACGGTCGCTGGTGGCCGTGCCGCCCTTCGGGGTGATGTCGACGGTGACCGTCGCGATCATCGACGCCGTTCCCGCCCGCTCGTCGAGTGCGGTGAGCGCCGCGTCGGTGACGGTCCCGCGCGCCGAAGTCCCGGCCCTGGCCAGGGTGGTGCGATCGGTGGCCCGTGTCGATTCGAGCTTGTCGTGGAGTGCGCCCGTCGAGGCGTCGAGCCACACCTTCAGGCCGTCGTCCGTGTGGCTCACGTCGAGGGTGTTGAGCTCGGCGACGCGCTCGCGCCCGGCGCTCAGTGCGGCGTCGCGCGAGGCGGAGAACGTCAGCGCGTCGTCGTCGCGCGTCTCCCAGTACACCCATCCGGAGAACCCGCAGAAGAGCAGAGCCGCCACGGCGACCACCCAACCGACCACTCTGGTACGACCGTTCACCGCGCGCCTCCCAGTCCGAGCAGCTCGCTCATGTTCCTCGGGGCGGCCGCGGGCGCCGCCGCCTGTCCCAGTACTCCCGGGAGCGGACCTCCCGCATCGGCTCCCAGGAGCAGGGACCCCGGTTTCGCGGGGGTCGGGACCGCGTGCGTACCCGGCGCGTGCGCCGATCCGCGCACTTCCTTGCCGCTGCTCGCCGGAGCGGTGCAGCGGGCGTCGGTGTTGAGCTCCGAAGTCGGGGTGGTGACATTGCCGTTGCGGTAGTGCGTGCCCTCGTATCCGGTGGTGCAGGGCAGCGGGTCGAAGAAGGTGACCGCCATGCCGAAGCGGGCGCCCTTGTCGTTGACCGCGGTGGATCCGGCGGCTGCGACGGCGGGCAGCTTCACCAGCAGCTCCTCGATGCCGCGCTGCCGGGTGACGGCGATCTCCGAGGTGGTGAGGAGATTGGCGAGCACCACGCTCAGGTTCGGGTTCAGGTCCCTGAGCAGGCCGCTGACCTGGGTGGAGGCCTCGGGGGCTGCGGCGATCAGGTCCCGCAGGTCGGTGTCGGAGGCGACGAGTTGCCCGGCTAGCCCCTTGGCGCCCTTGGCGAAGGACTTGAGAGCGTCGCCCTCCTCCGACTGGGTGCGCAGCACGGTCTCGCCGTCGATCATCAGCTTCGTATTGGTGGGCAGTGCCTTGTCGGCTGCCTGGATGAAGTCGCTGCCGCTGTCCATCAGGACCTGGAGGTCCTCCCCGCGCCCGTTGAGCGCGGTGCCGAATTCATCGACGACCGTGCGCAGGGACTCCAGGTCGACGGCGGAGGAGAAGTCGTTGACGCTGGTCAGGACGTTGGTGACGGGCGCAGGGATGCTGGCGTTCGCCTGGACGATCGTCGAGCCGTCATGCAGGTAGGGGCTGCTGTCGCTCGCCGGCCGCAGGTCGATGTACTGCTCCCCCACCGCCGACAGGTTCGCGACGACGGCCTTGAGGTCGGCGGGGATTCCGGGGGCCGAGTTGTCGATACGGAGCTCGGCCTCCACCCCGTCCTTGGTCAGCCGGATCGGCCCGACGCGTCCCACCGACACACCCCGGTAGGTGACGTTGGAGTGAGTGAACAGCCCACCCGTCTCGGGGAGTTGCACCTTCACCACGTAATAGCCGCGCATTCCGACCAGATGTCCGAGGTCGGCGTAGTGCACCCCGAGATAGCCGAGGACGAGGACGGCGATCAGCAGGAAGGCCAGGTTCTTCAGCCGGATGGCCATGGTGATCATCAGTGGCCGCCTTTCGTGGACGGCGCGGTGATCGAGGGCAGCGGAAGCGGTGCGCTCTGGGCCGTCGCGGAGGGCGTCGGCGAGGGCGTATCGCCGTTGTACGGCGGGATGACGGTGGTGCCGGGCACAGCTGTCACGTTGAGATAGACGTTGAGGTAGTCGCCCTTCACACCCCGGAGCACCTCGTCGGTGAAGGGGTACGTGAAGAGCACCTGCAGCGAGTCGGGCAGGTCCTGTCCCGAGTCCGCCAGCGCCTTGAGCGTCGGGGCGAGCGCCTTCAGGTCGGCGACCATGTCGTCCTTGCTCTTGTCGATGGTGTCGACGGCGACCCCGGAGAGCGTGTCGAGCGCCTTGAGCATGGTGAGCAGCGACCCGCGCTGCTCCTCCAGGACCTTCATGCCGGGACTCAGCCCGGTCAGCACCTTCCCGACCTCCGTCTTCCGCGTGGCAAGGGTCGAGGAGAGCCGGTTGACTCCGTCCAGGGCGTTGGTGATGTCTCCCTTGTGTCCGTCGAGGCTGGTCACCAGGGTGTTGACGCGCTGGAGCATGGAGCGGATCTCCGGCTCGCGGCCGCCGAGTGTCTTGTTGAGCTCGTGACTGATGGTCTTCAGCTGCTGGATGCCGCCGCCGTTGAGCAGCATGGACAGTGCGCCGAAGACCTCTTCGACCTCCGGATTGCGGTTGGTCCGGGTGAGCGGGATGGTCTGCCCGGTCTTCAGCGATGCGGTGGAGGCGCCCTGCGCGGGAGCGGCGAGTTGGATGAACTTCTCACCGAGAAGGCTGGACTGCTCCAGGTGCGCATAGGCGTTCTCGGGCAGCTTCACCTTCCCGTTGATCTTCATGGTGACCTGTGCGGACCAGTTGTCCGGCGAGAGCGTGATCTTCGTGACCCGTCCGACGGGGACGTCGTTGACCTTGACCGCCGACTGGGGCATCAGGTTGAGAACGTCGTTGAAGTCGGCGGTGATCTCGTACGGATGCGAGCCGAGGTCCGCGCCACCGGGCAGCGGCAGACTCTCGATCCCGTTGAAGGAGGGCGCCGAGCACCCGCCGACGATCACGGAGAAGCCGACGACCACAGCCAGGGCTGCCGCAACTCCCGTACCGGTGGCGAGGGTTCGCTTCACTGTCCGGCCCCCTTGCTCTTCGACGGGGAGCCATACACATCGCCGACGACCGGCAGCGGAAGCATGGGCAGCCCGCTCTGCTGCGAGGGCTGGACGGGCACCAGGCCGGCGAGGCCGGCTCCCGCACTGCTGCTCGCGGTGCCCGAACCGTTCAGGGCTTTGTTCATGCTGAGCTCGTTGAGATTGCCGCGCCCGTCGATGGTGCGCTGCACGGGGTCGTAGGAATCGAGCAGGTTCCCGGCGGCCAGCGGCACGGTGTCGAGCATCTCGGCGAGCGAGGCGCGCTGCTTGACGAGGGTGTCGGTGATCGGCCGCAGCTGGTCGACGTTCTTCTTCAGCGCCCCGCGGTTCTTCTCGATGAACGCCTTCACCTGGCCGAGCGCGGAGCCCAGCTCCTTCAGCGCGGCGCCCAGGTTCTCCTTGTCGTCGTCGAGGAATCCGGTGACGGTGGAGAGCTGGTTCTGCGCGTCCCGTACGTTGCCGTCGTTGTTCTTGAGCATCGTCGTGAAGGACTGCAGGTAGGCCAGGGTGTCGAAGAGGTTCGCGCTGCTCTTGTCGAGGGTCTTGCTCGCCTTTCCGAACTGCGCGATCGAGTCGCCGATCGCCTTGCCGTTCCCGTTGAGGTTGGCGGCCCCGGTCTTGAGCAGATCGGCAAGCGCCCCTTGGGAGTTGGCGCCCTTGGGGCCGAGCGCGGTGGCGAGCTTGGTGATGCTCGCGTACAGCTGGTCGACCTCCACGGGCGTGGCGTTGCGGTCGGCGGCGAGTGTGGCGTGGTTCTGGAGTTCGGGCCCCCCGGTGTACGCGGGCGAGAGCTGGACGTACCGGTCGGCGACGACGCTCGGAGCGACGACCACCGCGTGCACATCCGCCGGCGCCTTCACGCCTTTGTCGAGGACGAGCACCACCTTCACCTCCTTGCCCTGCGGTCTGACCGAGTCGACCTTCCCGACCTTCACGCCGAGGATCCGCAGGTCGGACCCGGCGTAGATACCGGTCGCCTGGTCGAAGTAGGCGGTGATCCTGGTCCCGCCCGAGTCGTCGAGGGCGATGACCCCCGAGGTCGCCACGGCGGCCACGGCCGCAAGGGACACGGTGATGGTCACGGCACGTCTGGTGGTGCGCTTCATCGGCTGCCGCCTGACTTCAGCGGGGGCGACATACATCCCTCGTCCGGTGGGGTGCCCGGAGGCAGATAGTTCTTGGGTACGAGGCCGCAGATGTAACTGTCGAACCAGCGGCCATTGCCCAGCGTGTTGCCGACGAGCCGGTAGTAGGGGCCGGCGAGCGACAGCGCCTTGTCGAGGCTCTTGCGGTTCTTCAGCAGTACCGCCGTCACCTTGCTGAGCGCGGTCAGCGTCGGCTGGAGTTGCTTGTCGTTGTCCGCGACGAGCCCCGACAGCTGGGTGCCCAGATCCTTGGTGCCGGTGAGCAGGAGGTGGATGGAGTCCCTGCGGCTCTTGATCTCGCCGAGCAGGGTGTTGCCGTCCTTGAGCAGCGTCTCGAAGGCACTGTTCTTGCCGGACAGCGTCTGGGTCAGCTGCTTGCTGCCCTTGAGCAGCTTGGCCAGCTCGGCATCACGCTCGGAGACGGTCTTCGACAGCGCGGAGAGCCCGTCGGCCGCCGTCTTCACATCGGGCGGCGAGTCCTTGAAGGTCGCCGAGATCGTCTCGAAGCTCTTCGCGAGCTGCGCCGTGTCGATCTCCCCGATGGTGTCGCTCAGCCCGCTGAATGCCTCGGTGACGTCGTACGGCGAGGTGGTGCGGTTCAGCGGGATCCGACTGCCCGGGTCCTGCTTGCCGGTGCCGATCGGGTCGAGCGCCAGGTACTTGTCCCCGAGCAGCGTCTTGATGGCGATGGCGACGGTGCTGGAGTTCCCGACCCAGGCGTCCTTGACCTTGAAGGTCACCTTCACCTTGGCGCCGTCGAGCCCGACGCCCGTCACCTTGCCGACCTTCACTCCGGCGATCCGGACCTCGTCGCCGTCCTTGAGTCCGGCGGACTCGGTGAAGTTCGCGGTGTAGGCCGTCCCCCCGCCGATGATGGGCAGCGAGTCGGCCCGGTAGGCGGCCAGCCCGATCAGGGCGAGGACCAGCAGTCCGACGAGGCTGATGGCGACCGGGTTCATTTCCCGTACGGGCTTCAACCTCATCCCGTGCACCTCGGATCCGTGATCGTGATGCCGGTGGGCGGCTTGCTGCCGTCCGAGGTCTGCACGCCCGTCACCTTCGCTTCGCAGAGATAGAAGTTGAACCACGACCCGTAGGAGGAGAGCCGGGTGATGGCCTGCATCTTCTCTGGGGTCGTCTGCAGGAATCTCTCCAGCTGCGGTGTACTGTCACCCAACTCCTTTGACACGCGCCCGAGTTCGGCGATGTCCTTCTTCAGCGGCGCCCGCCCGTCCTCCAGCAGTCCGGCCGTGGTGGTGGTCAGCCCGCCCATCGCGGTGATCGCGTCGCCGAGCGGCTTGCGGTCTCCGGAGAATCCGGTGACCAGCTGCTGCAGGGTCACGACGAGGTCGTTGAAGTTCGCCTCACGGTCGTTGACGGTGGTCAGGACGGTGTTGAGGTTCTTGATGACCTCACCGATGACCTTGTCCTTGCCGGCCACGGTGGTGGTGAGCGACCCCACGTGCTGGAGCAGGCTGTCGACAGTGCCGCCCTCACCCTGGAGGACCTGCACGATCGATCCGGCGAGCTGATTCATCTCAGTCGGCGCCAGCCCCTGGAAGAGCGGCTGGAATCCGTTGAAGAGCTGGGTCAGGTCGAGTGCCGGGGTGGTGCGCGCCAGCGGGATCGTCGCCCCGACCGCGAAGTGCTGCCCGACGGGCCCGCTCCCCTGGTCGAGGTCGACGTACCGCTGCCCGACCATGTTGAGGTACTTGATCGACGCGGTCACCGAGGCGGGCAGCTCCCGCCCCTTCTTCACCGCGAACTTCACTTCGGCGACCCGCCGGTCGGCGACCTTGATGGACTCGACCTGTCCGACCTTCACTCCGGCGATCCGCACGCTGTCCCCGGCGAGCAGCCCGGTCGCGTCCGTGAAGCGCGCCTTGTAGGAGACGGTGTCGCTCACATCGGAGTTGGCAATGGACAGTCCCAGTACGGCAGTTGCCACCGAGGTGACGACGACGAAGATGGAGGACTTGACGATCGGTCCCGTAAGACTGCGGCGCTTCATTTGAGCTTCACCTCCGCACCGCGGAAGACCGGTCCTGCCAGCAGGCTGCTCCAGTCGGGGAGAGCCTTCGGCTGCACCTTGGCACCGGGCGCCAGCAGTTCGTTGACGAGCTGGTTCTCCTGCGGCGAGTTCGGCAGACCGAGGCTGTCGCTCTTGCTGGTGGCGGTCGCGGCCGTCGGCACGGACTTGCCGATGTACGGGACCGAGTAGCAGTGCGGGCCGCCGCTCGCCGTGTAGGAGGGGGTGTCATTGCCGGGTACGTACTTGCCGAGCGAGGGCACCGACACGACCTCGATGTGCAGCCCCGGCTTGTCGGTCCCCTTGCCGAGGGCCTTGTCCATGGCGGGCACGAAGCCCGCGAGGGTGCGCAGGGTGCAGGGGAACTCGGGCGAGTACTCGGCCAGCACTTCCAGGGTCGGGCGGCTGACGGACGCGAGCCGGATCATGTTGTCCTGGTTCTGGCGCAGGAACGCGGTGATGTCCTGGGCGGTCTTGGTGGTGGACCCGTAGAGCCCGGCGAGTTCGGCCTGCTTCTGTACGAGGGTCGCGCTGGTGGTGGTGAAGTCGTTGAGCGCGGTGAGGATGTCGGGCGAGGCGTCCGCGTACACCTGCGTGACCTTGACCAGTTGCGCGATGTCACGGTTGAGGGTGGGCAGTTGGGGGTTCAGCCTCTTCAGGTGCGCGTCGAGCGTCTCGAAGGTGTCACCGAGCTTCTGGCCGCGCCCGTTGAGTGCGGTGGAGACCGCCGAGAGAGTGGCGGAGAGTTTCTCCGGCTTCACGGCGGTGAGCAGCGGGAGCACATTGTCGAGTACCTGCTCCAGCTCGATGGCGTTGCTGGAGCGGTCCTGCGCGATGGTGTCCCCGACCTGGAGCGGCTCGCTCGATGCGTGGGCGGGCGGCACGAGGGCGACGTACCGCTCCCCGAAGAGGGTCGTCGGCAGCATCTGCGCCGTGACGTCGGAGGGGACCGAGGCGAGCTTGTCGGGCTGGATGGCGAGGGTGAGCTTGGCCCCGGTGCCGTCGGCGCTGATGGACTTGACCTGCCCGATCACCACGCCGCGCAGCTTCACGTCGGCGTTGGGGTGCATCTCGTTGCCGACGGTGTCGGTGTCGACGGTGATGGCGGAGGAGTCGGTGAAGTCCTTCTGGTAGATGGACACCGAAAGCCACACGAGCACGGCGGGAACGACGACGAACACCACTCCGGCGGTACGGCGCCGGACCGTCTGCGCGCTCATCCCGCCACCTTCACGGTCGTCGTGGCACCCCAGATGGCGAGCGAGAGGAAGAAGTCGGTGACGCTGATGAGGACGATGGCGTTACGGACCGACCGGCCGACGGCGACGCCGACGCCGGCGGGGCCGCCGGTGGCGCGGAAGCCGTAGTAGCAGTGGGCGAGGATCACCATCACGCTGAAGATCAGCACTTTGAGCACCGACAGGATCACGTCGTCCGGGGAGAGGAAGAGGTTGAAGTAGTGGTCGTAGGTGCCCGCGGACTGCCCGTTGAACATGACGGTGACCAGGCGCGAGGCGACGTACGAGCTGAGCAGCCCGATGGCGTACAGCGGGATGATCGCGACGACGCCGGCGATGATGCGGGTGGTGACGAGGTACGGCATCGACCGCACGCCCATCCCTTCGAGCGCGTCGATCTCCTCGTTGATGCGCATCGCGCCGAGCTGGGCGGTGAAGCCCGCGCCGACGGTGGCGGAGAGAGCAAGTCCGGCGACGAGGGGGGCGATCTCGCGGGTGTTGAAGTACGCGGAGATGAAACCGGTGAAGGCGGCGGTGCCGATCTGATTGAGGGCGGCGTATCCCTGGAGGCCGACGACGGTGCCGGTGAAGAGGGTCATGCCGATCATCACGCCGATGGTGCCGCCGATGACGCCGAGGCCGCCGGAGCCGAAGGCCACTTCGGCGAGGAGCCGCTGGACCTCTTTGAGGTAGCGGCGCAGGGTGCGCGGGATCCAGATCAAGGCCCGTACGTAGAAGGTGAGTTGGTCGCCTGAGCGATCCAGCCAGCCGAGCATGGACATCGGTCAGCTCCCCTTCGCGGGGACGATCTGGAGATAGACCGCCGTGAGGACCATGTTCACGAAGAAGAGCATCATGAAGGTGATGACGACGGACTGATTGACCGCGTCGCCGACACCCTTGGGGCCGCCGCGGGGGTTGAGCCCGCGGTAGGCGGCGACGATCCCCGCGAGGAAGCCGAAGATCAGCGCCTTGATCTCGCTGATGTACAGGTCGGGGAGCTGGGCGAGCGAGGAGAAGCTGGAGAGGTACGCGCCCGGGGTGCCGCCCTGGAGGATGACGTTGAAGAAGTAGCCCCCGAGCGTACCGACGACGGAGACCAGCCCATTGAGCAGGAGAGCCACGAACATGGTGGCCAACACCCTTGGCACGACAAGCCGTTGGATGGGCGAGACGCCCATGACCTCCATGGCGTCGAGCTCTTCGCGAATCTTTCGCGAGGCGAGGTCGGCGCAGATGGCGGAGCCGCCGGCTCCGGCGATCAGCAGCGCCACGATGAGCGGGCTGGCCTGCTGGATGACGGCGAGGACGCTGGCGCCACCGGTGAAGGACTGGGCGCCGAGCTGCTGGGTGAGCGAGCCGACCTGGAGCGCGATGACGGCCCCGAAGGGGATCGACACGAGCGCGGCGGGGAGGATGGTCACGCTGGCGATGAACCAGAACTGCTCGATGAACTCCCGCATCTGGAACGGCCGCCGGAAGATGTCCCGGCTGACCGCGACGCCGAGCGCGAAGAGCTTCCCGGTCTCACGCAGGGGTGCGAGGACGCGCAGCGGGGGTCTGACGCCCGCATGTCTGGACTCCCCGGAGGGGGCCTCAGGCACCTCCGGCGGCTCGGAGGGCCGAACCGGCAACTGTGCGGTCACTACACGACACCCCCGCCGGCCGGGGCGGCGTAGCTCTTCATGATGACCGCGCGCGCGGGCTCGGGGAGCTGGGCCATCATCCCGAGGACGCGCTCCCTGCGCCGCATGACGGCTCGGCGCTCAGGGAGGCCCGGGGACGGCTCCAACTGCGGCTGAATGGCGCGGGGTTCGTCGAGATAGGCGGCGCTGCCATTCAGCTGCTCGGCGGCCAGGGTCGCCGCGTCCTTCTCCTCGGACATCGCGATGGGGCCTTCGCGCCGTCCGGCCAGGAACTGGGCGACGGCGGGCTCCTGGCTGGTCAGCAGAACCTCGCGCGGCCCGAAGGTCACCAGATTCCGGCAGTACAGCATCCCCATGTTGTCGGGGACGGTGGCGGCGATGTCGAGATTGTGGGTGACAATGAGCATGGTCGCGTCGATCTGCGCGTTGAGATCGATGAGCGTCTGCGACAGGTAGGCGGTGCGTACGGGGTCGAGCCCGGAGTCCGGCTCGTCGCAGAGGATGATCTGCGGGTCGAGGACCAACGCCCGTGCGAGACCGGCCCGTTTGCGCATACCGCCGGATATCTCACCGGGCAGCTTGCCCTCGGCGCCCAGCAGTCCGACGACATCCATCCGCTCCATCACGATGCGACGGATTTCGGACTCTTTCTTCTTCGTGTGTTCGCGCAGCGGGAAGGCGATGTTGTCGAAGAGCGTCATCGACCCGAAGAGCGCGCCGTCCTGGAACATCAGGCCGAAGAGCTTGCGGGTCTCATTGATGTCGCGCTCACGGCCGTTGACCATGTCGACGCCATTGATGAGGACGCGCCCGCGTTCCGGTTTGAGCAGCCCGATGAGCGACTTCAGGAAAACGGTCTTGCCCGTACCCGAGGGGCCGAGCATGACGCTGACTTCCCCGGCGGGGAGCGTGAGTGTCACGTCCTGCCAGATGTTCTGCTTGCCAAAGGACTTGGTAAGACCTTCGACGACTACTTCGATTCCCATCTCACCTCCTGCATGCACTCACGTTGTGACAGAAGTGCACCGAGAGGCGCACGGTAGGTTCACATTCACCGCCAGGACAAGCCCTTGAGCAGGGAATTCGCCAAGATCCGCATTCCTTGTCACTCGATGACAAGTCCACTCGGAAATCTTGTCGAAAAGTGCGCACCCAGGGCCTGTTGTGCAGGTGGGGCCCCATGACTCAGGGGGCCGGAGCCACAAGGCCCCACCTCGAAAGCTGCACCCGGCGGGAGGGATCGGCCGGTGAGCTCTCCGGTATGGAATCCCGCACGAAGGGGGCGTGACGGGACTCCATGTCTGACATGTGAGCAACCCCCTACTCAGTCGTACGAGTTGCCCGCGAGAGCGACGTTACGACCGAGTAACCTGCCCCGCAATACCAGTTCTCGAAGTTTCCGCACGGCTCTGACCAGCCACGTTTTTCTTGGCGCCGACTGAGCAGGCGGGCGCGAAAACTTATCGGCCGGTGACAAATGAGGATGCCGTTCCGTGCACGGTGCAGGGGAGACTCCAAACCGCTTTGTCGATAAGCGATGACGTTTGCGGCTCAGACGTCCAGCTCCGCCCAGACCGACTTCCCGACGGAAAGGCTGTCCACGTCCCAACGGGCGGCGAGCGTACGGACGATGAGCAGCCCGCGCCCGAACTGCGCATCGGCATCCGCCGTACGCGGTTCGGGCCGGCGCTCTCCTTTGGGGTCGGTCACGGCCATGCGGAGGACGGCCCCGGCGAGGAAGAGCTCCACCCGGAAGAGCCGGTCGCGCAGGCAGCCGTGGAGCAGGGCGTTGGTGGCGAGTTCGCTCACGATGACGGCGGCGTCTCCGGCGACCCCGGGGTGCCCCCACTCCGCGACGAGCCGCGCGGTCCGGCGCCGGGCGAGCGGGATGTTCTGCGGGAACGGGGTGTAACTGACGACGTCGTATCGGATGACGGGGTCGTTCACTGACACGCACCTCCTTGTGCGGTCGGGCGCCACAGGGGCCAACTGGGGCCACCCTGTGAGCAGTTCGTCACCGAAGGTAGTGCCGCCAACACGAACCGCGCAAGCACTCTCGGAGATATATATCCCCGAGAGTGGCTTGTCTGCCCTAGGGATCAACTGCACACTGGGCAACGTGAATCAGGACAAGCTGGGGAACCGGGTGTCGACCGTCCTCGCCCGCAAGCTGGGGGGTGAGCTGCTACGCCTGCGCGATGCCGCCGGCCTCACTCAGCCGCAAGCGGCAGAGGCGCTCACCGCGACCGCGGCGAAGGTAGCCAAGATGGAGCGCGGCTGGGTTCCGTTCCGCGATCCGGACATCATCGCCCTGTGCAAGCGGTACGGAGTCGAGGACGACCGGACCGTCGACGGGCTGCTGCGCCTCGCCAAGCTCGACCGCGATCGACGCAAGGCCAAGGGCTGGTGGCAGAACACTCCCCACGCCGGAGGACTGGCCGAGTACATCGCGATGGAGGACGCGGCGTCCTCGATCCGCGCATGGCAACTGTCGTTGATCCCCGGCTTGTTCCAGACATCTGCCTATGTGCGGACGCTGGCCGTCAGCGACGGCATGTGGGAGAACCCTGACGACATCGAGCGGGTCGTCGAGGTGCGTCTGCGACGCCAGGCCCGGCTCGCAGGCGAGTCACCGCTGCGCGTGCACGCGGTGATCTGGGAGGCCGCTCTCCGCCAGGAGATCGGTGGCCCCGAGGTGATGCGCGAACAACTCGCCCACCTCCTTGAGGTGAGCGAGCAGCCGAACGTCCACGTGCAGGTGCTGCCGTTCCGCGCAGGCGGACACCCCTGTGTCGGCGGGGCGTTCAACATCCTGTCGTTCGCCGATGCTGACGCCATAGACGTGGTCCACGTCGACACCATGGCTTCTACAGTGTGGATCGAGAACGCCCCGGAGAGCACGAGCTACAGCACGTTCTTCGACCGTACGGCGAGACTGAGCCTGTCGCCGCACGACTCCGCTCGACTCATCGACAGCATCAGCAAGGGAATGTGACCCGTGACCCGCTACGAGTTCGTGAAGTCCACGCACAGCACGTCGACAGGCGAGTGCGTCGAGGTCGCGCGCAACATCCCCGGCACAGTCGCCGTACGGGACTCCAAGACCCCGACGGGTCCCATACTCCGCCTGGCGCCCGCCACTTGGAGCGCCTTCCGGCAGCACATCGTCTGCGCTCCCTGAGCCCAACACGTACGCCCGGCCCCTCGTGAGGGCCGGGCGAGTCATGGACCATGTCGCGCGCGGCGACTACTGCGCGGCGGTGTGCCAGTACTGGGAGAGCAGCGCGCCGTCGTTGGGTGCGACGGCTGCGGGGCCGTTGACGCCGCCCAGGTAGGTCGACGCGCTGTTCAGCACCACGTTGTTGTTCCCGGCGGCTGATGGCAGGCTGGTCTTGAGGTTGACCGCCCAGTCGAGCAGGCCCAGACCGCAGCCGCTGGCCCCCGGAACCGCGTAGGTGGAGTCACTCTGGTCCGCGCCGATGAGGGCGAGACGGGTCGCGACGCCGGCCGTGTTGGGTGTGCCGTCGGCGTCGAAGCGCTGGGTTGCGATCGTGGGCTTGGTCAGGTTCTGCGGGCGCAGCACGATGGGGTTCGAGGTCGATCCGATGTAGCAGTTGCTGCCCAGGAACGTGTTCTCCAGGTGGATACGTACGGGCAGCGCGATGATCTGCTGTCCCGTCGTGGTCCCTGCGATGAGCTTGAAGTCGCTGGGGCTGTTCACCGACTCGATGGTCGCAGTGACCCTGTTCAGGCTCACGTTCGTGATCTGCTTGCAGATGCTGCTGACCACGGGGATGTCACTGGGGCACATCAGTCCCAGGAGTCCCCCCGGAAGCTGGGCGGAGTCGGCTATCAGCGCACCGCCGGGCGGCGAGATCAGCGTCGATGTACCGCCAGGGTGCGTGACGACGCCGAGTTGGAGGTCACTGGCCCCGGTGGGCACCACCGAGCTGCCGAGTTTGATGGAGCCGGCGGCCGAGTGCGAGGAGAGGCACAGCGCGGTGTCGATCTTCCCGTCGGCGGCCAGCATGGCGGGGGCGTCCACCGGACAGCGAGTGAACGGCGCCCAGTTGCCGCTCAGTTCAGTGGCGGCGGAGGCCGTGCCCATGGAGACGAGTGCGGTGAGCGCGGTGAGAGCGGCGAGCAGGCCCAGGCGCACTCGGGTCGGTGAGGGTCTCATTTCTTCCTCTCGTGATGGGGGCTATTTTCCGGGGAGCGGGGGGATCACCGGGGGGCAATTGTTCTTGGAGGGGTTTGAATACTGCGGCTGGCATGCAACGCCCTGGTTCATGTCAATCTGATTGCCGTTCCCACTGATTGCCGCCGTGAAGATCGGACTCAGGTCTTCTTCGGAAGTTCCACAGCCGGAGAAGCGTGGAATGTTGACCTTTCCGGTGAGCGGCCCCCCGAGGACGACATTTTTGTAGATCCTGAAATCGCCGTCGAACCTCACCTTGAAAGGCTTTTCGGTCCTGCAGCTGTTTCCTACATCCAAGGGGACGCCATTCACCTTGACGTCGAACACGCGCAGTGTCTGCATGAACGAGATGACGGCGAAGTCCGTCTTGTTCGGCGGGGATCCGATACTCCCCGTGAAGATGGACATGGGTCCTGTTTCGAACGCCACCTTCGCGGTGACCGGCATGAATCCGAACGTCAGGAAAGTGGACTCGGCATCAGGGAGATCGATCGACGCAATGGAGTCGAACCGCTGGTAGTACCCGTCCTTGGCCCCACGCGTCACGGAGTACATGTTCGCCAACGCGCTGATCAGCGCGGGCTTTTTGCTCGGATCGTTGATGATCATGGACCCGTTGAGCTTCGTCACCGTGGCGTAGCCAACAGCGTAGGCACACACACCGGTCGCGGTGGCAATGCGTCGGCGAACTGGCTCTACCGGGCCGGGAGTCCACGGCGGAGCGTCGCTGACATCGGGCTCTCCGGTAGGAGTGGGCGGGCATACGAAGGTCGGATCCGCGGGCGCGGCCTGGGGACCGACCGCAAGGCCGTCACGGCGTTCCCCGCCCGGCTCCCCGGGCTGCCGGGTCTCCGACGCTCCCGGGGTGTCGCCGCCGGACCCCCCGGACACCGGAACCGTGGCCAGGAGCCCTTTCTGGCCGCCTCCCAGTTCGCAGGTCACCGACACCGCCGCCGGGGCGGGTCCCCCTTCGTCGGGGGCGGCAGGCTGCAGCTCCAGCCTCAGCCGACCTGCGGTGACGGTGACATCTCCCGGAGAGCCCACCGTCACGGTCGGAACCTCTCCCGAGTGAACGAGAAGAAGGTCTCCCTCCGCAGGCACGGAGATGTTCGGAGCTGTGAGACCGGTCCACTGCGCGGTCGCCGTATCACTGTTCTGCGCCACTCTGACATCGAGCGTCGCGGAGCTGACCACCGCTGAAGTACCGGCGGGGAGCAGGGTTTGCAGGTCGGCGTGTGCCAGCGCCGTGGTGACCTCGACCCTCCCTGGCTGGATGGGCTGCCCCACCGTGCCTGACACCGGGGAGGAGACCGCGATCCCGACGGTGACCTGCCGGCTCCCCGAAGGCAGTCGGCAGTCGTACGAGGGCGACGCGGCAATCTTCTGCTCGTCCGCGGCCGACCCCGCTCCCGACAACAGCCCGCCCAGAATGACGACGGCCGCCATGGAAGCCAGCCGCGCAGAGCGCCTGTTGCCGATCGCAGCACTCTTCACCTTCATATCCGCCCTGCCTTATCCCCTGAAGTCCCCGTACACCGTGCGACGTGCCGGGGTGGTAACAGGGCTGCCCCCTGTTACCACCCCGGACCGAACCGTGAGCAGAGGTGAACTGCTACGCGGGCGTGATGGTCATCCCCGGCGACACCGCAAAGCTGGCGTTGAACTGGGCAACGTCATCGTCACTGATGAGTCCGAGGCAGTCGGCATTGGACGCCACCAGATCGACACCCGTTCCGTCGATGACGAGTGCGTGGGTGTCGTTCTCGTAGTGGCCGTACACGGTGCCGGCGAAGTCGGCCGTGCAGAGCGGGCCTTCGATGTGCGCGCTGATCCCGGACACCCTGCCGTCGACCCAGTTCGCGTTTCCGGAATTCACTCCGGTGACGCTGAGGTTCCAGGGAGTGGCCGTCATCGTGACGTCGAAGTCGAGGCCACCCACACTGCAGGTGTTGAAGGCAATGTTGCCGATGGAGCCGATGTTGATCCCGTCGGCGTCGCTGGTCGCGATGCTCCCAGTGGCGTCGGCGGAGTCACATATGAGCTGCGCCGACGGCACATCCAGGGTCGGGTTGACCGCGTGTGCGGTGAAGCTTCCGCCGGGGCTGACTGTCCAGGCGCCTTGGGTTGTTGCCGATGCCGAGGCGACGGTGAGGCCCAGGGCCGCGCCCATAGCTGCTGTGGTGACTGCGACTCTAAGTGCCATCTTCCGCATGGTTCGTGTTCCCTTCATCGAGTGTCTACGAACTCGGAGCGCGCCGTCTCCCGGAGAGGCGGCGGTCTTCCAGATGTGCACACATCAGGGGATCGGCGTCATCTCCCGCAATTCCGCCTGTTCCCACCGTGCGGCGATGACGCTACGAGCGAGTAACCTTCTCGGCAATAGGTTGCGCCGAAGAAAGTCGGAACTGCCTTTCACCGGCAGATTTTCTGTCTCCGAGTGAGTAATCGCCCTGGATTTCTTGTCACGAAGTGAGCAACCGCGCTCCACCACATGTGTCACACCGGCCACTGGCAGGGAGAACGTCCCGTGGTCCACGGGACGGCCGCGGGCCCGTCCACGCGGCCGTCCGGCAGCGCCCCGGCCAGCGGCTGAGCTGCGACTTCCGAGGGCGACGTAGGGGATCGGTCCGCGCGAGCCCCAGCTCACGGCCGTCACAAGGCACGCCACGAATCGCCGATCTCTGTCCGGGAGTTCGCTCCGGGATTCACCGCGAAATCCGCCTTGACACACGCACATCACAGGAGTCGACTATTGCTCACAAAGGATGTGAAGCGCAGCGGATCACAGGGCTTGCGAAGTGACAATTCAGCAGACGGAGAAGGGAATTCTTGTCACTCGGCAACAAGTCACGAACCGGCCGGCGGCAGGATCGCTATCGAGCCACACACGCCGTGGCCGGATATGTGCCCCATGCATCGCGTCCTGTCACAACTGTGTCCAGGGGCCTCAGGTTGCACTATCTTCAGCAGCTCAAGTCGGTACGCACCTGACGGCCTGATGGGAGCGCTCCTCCCCCTGGCCACCCCCCACCGGGCGCTGAAGAGCAAGGGGTTTGAGTCATGCCGGGAGTTGCGCAACCCTCGGACATCGATGAGCCGCTGGGACCGCTGCCGCAGGAGTTCGCCGCGGTGATGCGACCCGAACTGCCCAGCCTGATCAAGGAGATCGGACTGGAGGTCACCCGCGCATACCCCGAGTACGCACGCCTTCTCCAAGGCCCGTACGGACAGGGCATACGCGTCGGAGTGGAGCAGAGCATCTCCGTCTTCGTCGACCAGGTCGCCGAGCCCACCGCCCCCTCCTCCCTCCGGGACGAGATGTGCCGCCGCTTCGGCCGGTTCGAGGCGTACGAGGGCCGGGACCTGGAGCAGCTCCACGGCGCGTACCGGCTGGGCGCGCGCATCGCCCTGCGCAGGGCGAAGAAGGTGGGCCGGCGCTACAACCTCTCCCCCACCCTGATGCTGACCTTCGCCGACGCCCTGCTGACCTACGTCGACGAGCTCGAATCCCTGTCCCGCGAGGGGTACTTGGAGGTGAAGACCGCCGACGGGGACCACACCGACACCCTGCGCCGACGGCTGCTCCACCTGATCCTCGCCGGCGCGCCCGTACCCCGTACCGCCATCGCCGAACTCTCCGACCAGACCGGATGGGAACTGCCCCGGCGCGCGACGCTGGTCGCCCTGCGCACACCCGCCGGGGTCCCCCAGGTCAATCTGGACAACGATGTCCTGGCCGACCTCGCCGAGCCCATCCCCCACCTGCTCTTTCCCGGCCCCTTCGACGAGCGAAGACGGACGATGCTGGAGGCATCCTTCCCCGGCGTCCACAAAGCGGTCGGCCTCACCGTGCCGCTCGCCAACGCATCGGACTCGCTCCGCTGGGCACGACAGGTCCTGGACCTCATCGAGACCGGGATCATCGACGACGCACCGACGGCCCTCTGCGACGACCACATGGTCACCATGTGGCTGCTGTCGGACCTCCCCCTCCTCAACCAGCTCGCCGAGCGCGAACTGGCCCCGGTCGCCGACCTCACCGACAACCGCCGCGACCGCCTCGTCGAGACGCTCCACGCCTGGCTCGCGACGCGCGGAACCGCCGCCCAGATCGGCACGCACCTGAACGTCCACGCGCAGACGGTCCGCTATCGGATGCGCGCCCTGGAAGACATCTTCGGTGAGCAACTCAGCGATCCTGAACGGCGGTTCACCACCGAGATCGTGTTGCGCGCGATGGAACTCGAGAAGCGGCGCCGCTGAGTGGGCAACGCTCCGGTCGGGGTCGGCAGGGTCGTCTCGCCGGTGCTGGTGGGCCGGGACGCCGAGTTGCGTCGGTTGATCACGGCGGTCGCGCAGTCACCGTCGGTGGCCGTGGTCGAGGGTGAAGCGGGCATCGGCAAGTCCCGCCTCGTCGCCGAGCTGGCGGAGCGGCAGGCGGTGAACGGCCGTCAGGTGCTGACGGGAAGCTGCGACAGGCTGCGCGAGCCGTTTCCGCTCGGCCCTCTCGTCGAGGCGCTGCGCAGCAGTGCGACGCACCTGGCCGGCGCAGTACTGTCGCCGGTCGCCGGGGCGCTCCGGGGCCTGCTGCCCGAGCTGTCCGACGTCCTGCCCGCGGCACCGGAGGCGCTCGGGGACCGCGCCGTCGAACGGCACCGGCTCTTCCGCGGCCTGGTCGAGGTGGTGGGGGCGCTGGGCCCTTTGGTGCTGGTGATCGAGGACCTGCACTGGGCGGATGCGCAGACCGTCGAGTTCCTGACCTACCTTTTGTCGAACCCGCCGGGCGACCTTTCGCTGGTGCTCACCTACCGGGCCGAGGAGACCGAAGCCCAGGTGCGCGCGGTGACGGCCCGGCCCGCTGATTCCGTCACCCGTGAACACATCGTGCTGAAGCCCCTGGACGCGGAGCGCACCCGCGAACTGGCCGCAGTGATCCTGGAGTTGGACGACGTGTCCACCGCCTTCGCCACCCACCTCTGCGAGCGCGCGTCGGGTCTGCCCCTTGCCGTACAGGAACTCCTGGCGCTGCTGCGCGCACGGGGCGGCATCATCCGCTGGGAGGGCGGCTGGGCGCGCCGCACCCTGGATTCCCTCGATGTGCCGACCAGCGTGCGCGATTCGGTGCAGGAGCGCGTCGGTGGGCTGCCGGACGCAGCACGTGCCGTGGCGGAGGCAGCGGCGGTGCTGCAGCACATGCTGCCGATCGACACGCTGGCGGACGTGTCGGGCCTGCCACGGCCGGAGGCTCTCGACGCGGTGGACGAGGTCCTGGTATCAGGGCTGTTCGCCGAGCGCGACGGGCTCGTGGGGTTCCGGCACGTCCTGGCCTCCCAGGCTGTTTTCGACGGTCTGCCTCCGGCCCGCCGCCGGCTCCTGCACACCCGTGCAGCAGCCGCGGTGCAGCATCTGGCCCCGGTCCCGCTGGGGCATCTGGCACACCATCTCCGCCACGCGGGCCGCCCGCAGGAATGGGTGGTGGCGGCAGAGCGCGCTGCGGCTCAGGCCACGGCGCTGGGCGACGACGCCGAGGCCGTACGCCTCCTGGAGGACGTGCTGCGCCATGCCGCACTGGAGCCCGACCGGCGCGCGCAGCTGACGGCCGCGCTCAGTCGGGCGGCTGTACGCGTACTGCGCATGCCCGACATCTCCGACCTCTTCCTCCGTGCCCTTGAAGCCCGTCCCTCGCCTCCGGCCCGTGGCCGGCTCCACTTCGAACTGGGTTCCTACCTCGGCGTCACCGGCGCCGATCCCGCACGCGTACGGAGGGAACTGGCCAAGGCTGTCGAAACCCTGCTGGACGAACCCGAGTTGACCGCAACGGCCATGCTCAACCTCGGCCTGCCGACGGGAGCGGGCATCGGGCTGCCGGAGCACATCGCCTGGCTGGAGCGCGCACTGGACATGCTCCCCGAGGTGGCCGACCAGGACTTCCAGGTCTTCGCACTCGGCAGAGCCGCGCAGGTGTTCGCCGCGGTGGGAGACAGTCGGTGGAGCGCGCTGGCGGCAAGGTTCCGAACCGTCACAGCGGAGCAGCCCCGAAGTCGCCGCGCGGTCAACTCCTTCTATGCCGTGGGCCTGCAGGCCACCAACTCCGGTCATCACACGGCAGGCAGACAGCTGCTCCGCGCGGCCGTCGCGGGCGCTGCGGGATCCGACGCGGTGGGCGAGGACATGGAGCTCCGCTGCAGGGCCGGAATCGTCCTGGCGGACTACTGCGACGGCTCCTGGGCCGGTCTCGACACGGAGATCGCGCTGTTGGAGGACGCGCTCAGGGACCGCGTCAACGACCGGCTGTTCGTGGCGATGGCCCGTGCCTGCCTGCTCCTGCAGAGCGGAGATCTCGACGGTTCCGCGGCCCTCCTGCGCGAGGTCCTGCGCCGCGCGCAGGAGACCGACGCCGTCGACTGCCTGGCCATCCCCGCAACAGCGTTGATCCGGCTGACCGTTGCCCGAGGCGATGCGACGAGCGCGCTGGAGGAGTCGGCGGGCCGGGTCGCCGCCTGGGAGTCCAAGGGGCTGTGGCCGATCGGTGTCCGGGCCGTGCCCGCCCTGGTCGAAGCGCTCCTCGCCGCCGGCAGGGCGACGGACGCCGCCGTACTCGTACGCGGATACGAGGAACGGCTCCGCGGCCTCGACGCCCCTCTGGCCGGGCCCTGCCTGCGTCATGCGCGCGGGCTGCTGGCCGCCGCGCAGGAGCGGTGGGCGCAGGCCGTGGAACACTTCACCGGGGCGGCGAACGGATTCCGGCAGCTGCCCGCGGTCTACGAAACCGCCCAGGCCGAAGAGCAGTTGGCCGTGTGTCTGCTCGCCTCCGGGAAGAGCGGACCGGCCGAGGATGTGCTGTACCGGGCCATTTCCACTTACGGCACGCTGGGTGCCGGCTGGGACCGCGACCGCGCCACCCGGCTCGCCCGCCGGGCCGGTCTGCGCCCGGCTCCCGCGCAGCGGCCGCAGCGGCCTCGGGCCGGCCGCGACCCCGATGCCGTACTGACGAACCGTCAGCAGGAAGTCGCCCGGATGGCAGCGGCGGGGCTGACCAATCGCGAGATCGCCCGCGAGCTCTTCCTCTCTCCCCGTACGGTCGACAAACATCTCAGCGTCGCCCTGCGCAAGTTCGGCGTGCGCTCACGCGTCGAGCTCAGCGGCAAGTTGGCCGACCCCACGGGCGGTTGACGCGAAAGCTGGGTGATCTCACCCATGCCCGCCCCATACCGGTCCGTGCCGTGCGTGATCGACCCTGTGGGCATGCCCGACGACACCACCGCCGCAACGGGCGATCCGCCCGCTTCCCACCCGAACGCCATACCGGATCCCGCCCCGGAGCCGGACGAATCCCCCGTACCGCCAGAGGGGTTCGAGCCGGTCTGACCAAACTCGCTCCCCCGCTCCTGCCACTGGTTTCTTCTCATCCGGCCCGACGAAGGAGAGAACCCCCATGCGGTTACGCAGATCACCCCTCAGACCCCCGCCGGGCTCCGGCACCCCCTCGCGCGGCATCGGCCACCCGGTCTTCGGCCGCTGGGCCGTGGTCGTAGGCTCGGTCGTCCTGACCGGCTCTCTGGCCGCCCCGCCCTCTCAGGCCTCCGACTCCGCACAGCACTCCGCAGCACGCACCGCGCCCGCCACCGCGCGGGCTGCCGAGCCGATCGCCATGAGCGGCCTGGGCTCAGGCCCGCATACGGTCACCCTGGTGACGGGCGACAAGGTGAAGCTCACCGCGGCGGGCGCGGGGAAGTTCACCGTCGAGCCCGATCCGGGCATCCGCTCCGACGGGCACATCCCCTCCCTGCTCACCGAGATCACCCCCCACGGCGTCTACGCGATCCCCGATGATGCCCGCCCTGCGGTAGCTGCCGGGCGGCTGGACCGGGAGCTGTTCAACGTCAAGTACCTTGCGGAGAACGGCTATGCGGACGACGCGGCCAAGCAGCTCCCCGTCATCGTGCAGTACCCGGCGGACCGTACCGCCGCGTCGCTGAAGGCCGCCGCGCAGGCTCTCCCGGCCAGCGAACCCGCAGGAACCTTGAAGAGCATTCATGCCTCCGCGGTGAAGGTGTCCAAAGCCGATGCGGACGTGTTCTGGTCGGCGATCCGCGCCACCCCGAAGAACGCGAAGGATCCGTCCGCATTGGCCATGGGCGAAGTCGCCGGAACGCTGCGCGGCGGAGTCGCCAAAGTGTGGCTGGACCGCAAGGTGAAGGCCACGCTCGATGTCAGTGTGCCGATGATCGGCGCCCCGCAGGCCTGGGCGGGCGGGCACGACGGTACGGGGGTCAAGGTCGCGATCCTGGACACGGGCATCGACGGCACCCACCCGGACCTGACCGGGAAGGTCGTCGCCTCGAAGTCCTTCATCGAAGGCGAGGACACCGTGGACGGCGCCGGACACGGCACCCACGTCGCATCGACCATCACCGGCAGCGGCGCCGGATCCGCCGGAAGGTACAAGGGCGTTGCCCCCGGCGCGAAGCTGATGATCGGCAAGGTGCTGAGCAACTCCGGCTCGGGCGCCGAGTCCGGCGTCATCGAGGGCATGGAGTGGGCCACCGCCAACGGCGCGGACATCGTCAGCATGAGCCTCGGCTCAGGGCCCTCCGACGGAACCGACCCCGTCAGCCAGACGGTCAACGACCTCAGCGCCTCCACCGGCACCCTCTTCGTCATCTCCGCAGGCAACTCCGGAGGCACGGAGACAGTCGAATCCCCCGGCGCCGCCACGTCCGCCCTGACGGTTGCCGCCGTGGACAAGAGCGACCGGCTCGCGGGCTTCTCCAGCCGTGGCCCCCGCCTCGGTGACTACGGCCTGAAGCCCGACATCGCCGCCCCCGGTGTCGACATCGTCGCCGCCCACGCGGCCGGTACCTCCATGGGCACCCCGGTCGACGACCTCTACTCCTCCATGAGCGGTACGTCGATGGCCGCACCGCACGTGGCCGGAGCGGCCGCCATCATCGCCCAGCACCACCCGGACTGGGACGGGCAGCGCATCAAGGCGGCTCTGATGTCCACCACGAAGGACGACGGCTACACCGTCTACGAGCAGGGGGCGGGACGCGTCGACGTGGCCCGCGCGGACAGCCAGCAGGTGTTCGCCACCACCGCGAACCTCGACTTCGCCTCCGTGACCGCAGGCTCGCCGCCTTCGGAGCAGAAGGTGACGTACGCCAACCTCGGTGACCAGCCGGTGACGCTGACCCTGACACCGTCTCTGCGCACCACCACCGGCACCACGGTCGAGGGCAAGCTGCGCCCCGCCGTCACCACGCTCACTGTTCCGGCGTCCGGCACCGCCACCACCACCGTCTCCTTCGATCCCGCAGGGCTGGGATACGGCCGGTACACCGGTGCGCTGGCCGCCAGCGGCGACGGTGTGCGGTTGACGACTCCGGTCGGTGCGGTGAGCGAGCCCCCGACCGTCAAACTGACGGTGCACACCATCGGCCGCGACGGCAGACCGCAGACACCTTCGGGCCAGTCGATCCTCGACATCGGCGGCGAAAAAGGGGACCTCCCCGCTGCCCCCACCGTCGTCGAGGAGGGCACCCTCGTCACCCGCGTGCCGGTGGGCACGCTCAGCGTGACCCAGCTGATGGCCTGGCGGGACGACGACGACCGGAGCAACTCCGCCTGGTTGATCAACCCCGAGGTGACCGTCACCGGCGACACCGAGATCACCCTGGACGCCCGTAAGGCCGGCCAGGTCCGCTTCTCCACACCGCGCCCCGCACAGCCCCTCAACAACAACTATCAGGTCGTCGTCCAGCGGCAGGCCGCCAACGGCGCCATGTACGGGTACCAGGGCGGCGCCCTCGAACCGGTCGGCGCATGGGAGAAGTTGTGGGCCCTGCCGACCGCGCCGGTGTCCAAGGGCACGTTCCGCTTCACCTCCCAGTGGACACTCGGCCAGTCCGAGACCGCCATGAGCGTCCGCACACCGGGCAGGAGCACCGCCCTGAACGTCGTGTCGTCCCTGCACGACGGGACCACGCAGGACGGTCACCCGGACTGGCGCGCCTTCTCCGGCACCAGGGACCTGCGGGTCGTGGACGTGGGCCTCGGCCGGGACGAGGACCTTGCGGGTCTCGACCTGAAGGGCAGACTCGTCCTGATGGAGGCGGATCTCGCAGCAGGAGTGTTCGGCCCGGCCTGCGGAGTCCGGATCGAGCGGATCGGCGCCGTCCGTGACGCCGGGGCCGCGGGCCTGGTGGTCTTCCCGTCGGCGGACTCCAACTGCACCGTTCCGATGCCCGTCGCACAGGAGCCCTTCACGGGCGAACTGAAGCCCCTGGGGCTGCCGAACGTCTTTCTCTCGCATCGTGAGGGACTGCAACTGCGCGCGAGGACCGGTCACGCCCCGGTCACCGTCAGGGTCGCCGCGACGCCGGAGACCCCGTACGACTACGTCCTCAAGCAGTACGCGGAGAAGCGCATCCCCAGCTCGCTGCACTCCACGTACACCGACAGGCAACTCGCCCGGATCGACCAGGACTTCCACTCCTCGGACCCGCGCGTGTTCGACGACTACCGGTACGTCTGGAAGACGGACGACATCATCCCGACGGTGACCTCGCTCGCCTACGGCTCGTCCGCCGCCTTCACCGGACCACGCAGCCGTACGGAGTGGGTCGCCCTCGATCCCGCAGTCCTGCAGGAGCACTTCGTCCACCGGCGGAACGCGGACGGCTCGGGTTCCTTCCAGGGCCAGCACTACCGCACCGAGCTCTACGACAAGCCCGTCCGCACCCGGCAGCAGTGGTTCGCCGAACCCAGCACCCCCGGCGCCGAAACCGCCGCGGAGAAGGTCTACAAGCTCCCTCACCCCGGGGCGATCAGATACGACCAGCCAGGCCCGTACTGTGCGCTCTGCATCCAGGGCAACCAGCTGACGGCCGTCTTCTCCGAAGTCAGCGGCCCCGGGAGCGACCGCGAAGGCGGTGGCGGCTTCTGGCGGAGCGGTGCGGTCTACACCTCCAGGTACGACCTCCATCTCTACCGGGACGGAAAGGAAATCCCCCGCAGAGTCAACCCGGAGCCGCTGCTCGCCTCCTTCCCCTCCTACGACCTGCCCGACGGACCGGCCACCTACCGGCTCACCGCGAAGGACGAACGGAACGACACCGCCTGGACCTTCGCCGCACCGCCGGGAACGGAACACGTACAGCCTGGGTTCCAATGCGCGTCCTGGGTCGCCCAAGGCGTCGGCGAGCGATGCCGACCCGCCCCCGCGGTGTTCGTGAGTTACGACCTCGGCGCCGGCCTGTCCATGCACAACACCGTCGCCGCGGGCCGCACTCACCGCTTCACCGTGGACGCTTACCATTCCCCGTCGGCCGCCGCGATGCCCGCGATCGCCGGGCTGAAGCTGTGGGCCAGCACCGACGACGGCAAGACCTTCAGGTCCGTGCCGGTCAAGCGCAACCACGACGGCACCTACACCGCGGCCACCACCTATCCCGCCTACCGTGACACCACAGGAGCTGTGACCCTCAAGGCCCAGGCATGGGACAGGGACGGCAACTCCGTTGTCCAGACCACGACCCGTGCGTTCGCACTGCGCCGATAGCTCTCCACGGCACAGGCTGTCCCCGCCCACCCCGGCAGCTGCCGGGGTGGGCGGAGTGGCTCTTGCCCGTACCCGCGTCCACCCATAATCTGACTCCAGAGTAAGATTACTCCAGAGTAAGGAAGCAGCTGTGGCAGACCACTCCATCGACGACCTGGCCGCCCTGGACTTCTCCTCGGTGTCCCCGCAGGAGTTCGCGAAGATCGTCAAGGGCCTTTCGGCGCAGCAGATCAAGGAGATCGCCCACGGCGAGCTGCGTACGCGCGTCCTGTCGGAGATCTTCGGCCGGATGGAGCGTCAGTTCCGACCGGAGGCCGCCGGGTCACTGAACGCCGTGATCCGCTGGAAGATCACGGGCGAGACGGACGCGGTCTACGAGACGTCGATCGCGGACGGCACCTGCACGGTCACGGAGGGCCGCTCGGAGACGGAGCCGCGCGTGACGCTGGTGATGGCCGACGCGGACTTCCTCAAGCTGGTCTCGGGCAACGGCAACCCCGTGACGATGTTCATGCTGCGCAAGCTCAAGATCGTCGGCGATGTGGGCCTGGCATCGGGCCTCACCCGCTACTTCGACATCCCCAAGGCCTGAGGACGGACACCAGAGATGAGCGGCTTCTCCCTCGAACTCACCGAGGAACAGCGGGACTTGAAGGACTGGGTCCACGGCTTCGCGGCCGACGTGGTGCGCCCGGCGGCGGCCGAGTGGGACGAACGCGAGGAAACACCCTGGCCCGTCATCCAGGAAGCGGCCAAGATCGGCCTGTACGGATTCGAGTCCCTCGCCGACATGTACGGCGACCCGAGCGGACTCTCCCTGCAGATCGCCAACGAGGAGCTCTTCTGGGGCGACGCGGGCATCGGCATGGCCCTCTTCGGCACCTCCCTCGCGGTCGCCGGGATCTTCTCCTCGGGCACACCCGACCAGCTGGCGGAGTGGGTCCCCCAGTGCTTCGGCGACGAGAGCGACCCGAAACTGGCGGCCTTCTGCGTCTCCGAACCCCAGGCGGGCTCGGACGTCTCGTCCCTGCGTACGCGCGCACGCTACGACGAGGCGAAGGACGAGTGGGTGATCAACGGCCAGAAGGCCTGGATCACCAACGGAGGCATAGCCAACATCCATGTGGTCGTCGCCTCGGTCGACCCCGGACTGGGCGCGCGCGGCCAGGCGGCCTTCATCGTCCCGCCGGGCACCCCGGGCCTGGCCGGCAACCGCAAGATCAAAAAGCTCGGCCTGCGCGCCTCGCACACGGCGGACGTGTTCCTGGACGAGGTCCGGGTCCCCGGCCACTGCCTGCTGGGCGGAAAGGAGAAGCTGGACCGCCGCCTGGCCAGGGCACGTGAGGGTGGCCGTGCGAAGGGCCAGGCCGCGATGTCCACGTTCGAGGTCAGCCGTCCGACGGTGGGTGCGCAGGCGCTGGGCATCGCGAGGGCCGCGTACGAATACGCCCTGGACTACGCGGGCGAGCGCGAGGCCTTCGGCCGCCCCATCATCGAGAACCAGTCGATCGCCTTCGCCCTGGCGGACATCCGTACGGAGATCGAGTCGGTACGGCTGCTGATCTGGCAGGCGGCCTGGATGGCCCGTAACGACAAGACCTTCGACGCGGGGCAGGGCTCCATGTCCAAGCTCCGCGCGGGCGAACTGGCGGTCTCCGCAACGGAGAAGGCGATCCAGATCCTGGGCGGCGCGGGCTACAGCCGGGAACACCCGGTGGAGCGGATGTACCGCGACGCGAAGATCTACACGATCTTCGAGGGCACCAGCGAGATCCAGCGCCTGGTCATCGCGCGGGCGATCTCGGGCCGCCATATCCGCTGAGCAGTACGGTGCGCAGGAGCCTCGCGGTGCCGCCGAGGTGGACCACTGGACCCATGCTGCCGGGACGCGCGGTCGCGGTGATGGTGGCGGGGCTGCCGAGCGAGTCACCCATGTCCACGGCGATACGCGTCCTGCCCCGCCCGGCCAGATGGGCGGCGAGGCAGGCCGTGCTGTTGGCGTTGGCGATGTCCTCGGGGACTCCGATCGAGGGGGCGAACATCCGGGCGGCGGCACGACCGCTGGAATCCGGGACGGAGTGGACGTAGCAGCCGAGGAGCCCGAGCCGGTCACAGGCCGCACGGAGGAGTCCGAAGTCCGGGGTGAGAGAGGCCAGTTCGTGCCTGGTGGCGAGGGGAACGAGCAGACGCGGGCGCCCCACGGACGCGATGGCGAGGCCGGGTTGCGGGCGGCGCCCGGCGACACCCAAGGCGGCCAGGACATCCGCGCACTCGGTCTCCGTGGGCGTGCGCACGCCCACGGGACCAGGCGCGAAGGCGGCGTTCGCCTCTTCCCCGTCCCACGAGGACCAGCCCTCGAAGACGCGCCCCGCGGCGTGCAGCGCGGTCCGGAACTCCTCGCCACCGGCCCGTGCGGCGAGGAAGGCCAGGGCGGCGACGGTCCCGTGGCCACAGGCCGGCAGTTCGCCCTCGGACGTGAAGAAGCGCAGGGAGCCGGACGGGGAGACGTAGACCGCGTGCGATGTCCCCGCCAGAACCGGCACGGCGCGCCGCTGTTCGTCACTGAGCGGCGTCTCGTCCAGCACCGCCGTCGGGCTCCCACCACCGCCGTCCCGCAGGCAGGCGCCCACGATCGTTGCGGGAAGTCCCGGTGCCGGTGCGCTCATACATGGCCAACCGTTCACGCGACGGGCAGGTCCAGGGTGTCGCCGGGGGCGAGCACCCGGGTGGGCACGCCCAGTTTGTCGCACGCGGTGGTGAAGGTGCCCGCCGGGTCGTCGACCTGTTCGTACACCCCTATCGCGTGCAAGGTGTCGTAGTGGATGGGCACCGCGAGCCGCGCGCCCAGGAGTTGTGCGGCAGCGGCCGCTTGTGCGGGGTCCAGGTCCACGGGGTACGGGCTCGCCGGGCGCAGGTACGGGAGGGTGCACACCGCGCCGTTGACCGGGAGGAACACCGCGTCGAACGGGCCCAGGCGCTGGGCGATCTGCCACCAGTGACCGTGGAAGAGCGTGTCGCCGCAGTGCAGGATCCGGCGGCCCTCCGCCTCGACGACCCAGGACACCTGTGGGGCCCCGAGACCATCGACGGCGGGGACGGCGGTCGCGGTGAAGGGACCCGCGCCGACGCTCTGCCACGGCTCCACGATCCGTGTGGGCACCTTGTGTTCGGCCAGTCCCGCCTCGGCCGCGGCGGTGTCGATCGTCTCGCGCGCCGTGCCCTGCGCGGGGGCCGGGCGCAGCAGCAGCGCGTCCGGGGCGAGGGCCGCGACGACGGTGGCCGCGTCGGTGTGGTCCTCGTGCAGGTGGGTCACCAGGGCCAGGTCGACCGCGCCCGACGGAGGGAGCAGTTCGGTGCGCAACGGGCCCATGAACGTGGTCAGTTGAGGCATCTCGGTGACGGCGTCGATGACGGCGCGCTTCCCCGCCGCCTCGATCTCGATTCCCGCCCAGCCCAGCCTTCGTATCCGCATGACGTCGTCTCCCACGTGTCCCGTCGGTCGGTGCCCGGTCCGGCACAGCGGCGAATTTAGCGTACGACCGTACGGAAGTCACTAGCGCACGGTCGTTTGCTAAAATCCGGGGATGCCGAGACGCTCCGCCGCAGAAGCCCGTGAAACCCGGGCGAGGATCCTCCGCCGCGCCGTGGAGCTCGCCGCACTCGACGGCCTGGAAGGCGTCACCATCGGACGCCTCGCCGATGACCTGAGCATGAGCAAGGCAGGCGTGTACGGGCACTTCGGTTCCAAGGAGGCCCTGCAACTGGCCACGTTCGCCCTCGCGATCGAGCAGTTCCAGGAGCTGGTGACTTCAAAGGCCGACGGGACGACGGCGGGCGTCGAGCGACTGCGCCGGCTGTGCGACGCCTGGGTCGACTACCTCGCGGCAGGGGGGATCGCCGAAGGCGGGTGCTTCCTCACCGCCGCGGCCACGGAGTTCGACAACCGCCCGGGACCGGTGCGCGACGCCGTCGCACAGGCCGGCGAACGCTGGCTCTCCTACCTCGGGCATCTCGCCGCAGCCGCGGTCGAGGCCGGGGAGCTCCCGTCCGACACCGATCCGGCTCAGATCGCCTTCGAGCTCAACGGCATCGCCATGTCCGCCAACCAGGCCATCCAGCTCCAGCGCGACACGTCCGCACCCCGGCGCGCCCGCCGCGCCATGCACCGCACGGTCGGCGGGTCATGACGCAGGCGCCGTACCGCAGTTGGACGCTCACGAGGGCGACAACCCGTCGCGGGCCAGCCGCTTCTCCTCGCGTCGCTGGGCCCTGCGGCGCAGGAAGCGGCGGATCTGCCGTATCAGGAAGAACACCATGATCAGGCCGAGGACGAGCAGCACCGCCGCGATGGTCGCGGCCGCCTTCGGATAGAACATCGCGAACGTCACGATGCCGGCGACCCCGAGGTCCTCGGCGGTGCTCATCACGACGTTCGAGAACGGCTCGGGCGACGTGTTGATCGCCATCCGGGTCCCGGCCTTGACGGCGTGGCTGGCCAACGCCGTGGAACCACCGACCGCACCCGCCGCCAGATCGGACAGCGATCCGCTCTGCCCGGCGAGCAGCGCCCCGACAACCGCCCCCGACACCGGCCGGATCACGGTGTGCACCGTGTCCCAGACCGAGTCCACGTACGGGATCTTGTCGGCGACGGCCTCGCACATGAAGAGCACGGCGGCCACGATCAGGACGTCGGGGCGCTCCAGCGACGCGGGGACCTCGTCGGTCACGCCGGTCGCGCCGAAGATGCCGAGCAGCAGGACCACCGCGTAGGCGTTGATCCCGCTCGCCCAGCCGCTGGTGAAGACCAGAGGGAGTACGGACACGGGCAGGATCGTACCTTCGGAGCGCGGAGGCGAGCGTGCCGCGACCCGCCAGTTCGAGCATGTGTTCTATTTATTCGCTAGGGTGGAGCCATGCTCCAGGGATCCCTCTTCGACCAGACCGAGGAGACCGCGCTCGGCGGTCTCGCCGGGGTGACGCGGACCGCGCTCGGCGCCGGGGCCTGGATCGACGTACTGCCGGGCTGGCTGCGCGGGGCCGACGCGCTGTTCGAGCAGCTGGCCGGGGATGTTCCCTGGCAGGCCGAGCGGCGGCAGATGTACGAGCGCGTCGTCGACGTACCCCGGCTGCTGAAGTACTACGGGGAGGGCGAGCCACTGCCGCACCCCGTGCTCGACGCGGCCCGCGACGCCCTGTCCGCGCACTACGCCGACGAGCTCGGGGAGCCGTTCGCCACGGCAGGACTCTGCTTCTACCGGGACGGGCGCGACAGCGTCGCCTGGCACGGGGACCGGATCGGGCGCGGGGCGCGCGAGGACACCATGGTCGCCATCGTGTCGGTCGGGGCGCCCCGCGATCTGGTGCTGCGGCCCGTAGGCGGTGGACCGACCCTGCGCCGCGGACTCGGGCACGGCGATCTCATCGTGATGGGCGGTTCCTGCCAGCGGACCTGGGAGCACGCCATCCCCAAGTCCGCGCGGGCGACCGGGCCGCGGATCAGCATCCAGTTCCGGCCTCACGGGGTGCGCTGAGTCACGGCAGTCGATCTGTGACCACCGCAGGTGCACCACCGTGGCGGCGGTGCATCTGCGGCTCCACGGCTAGCTCAGATGCCGGGTGAAGAACTGGTCCGCGACGTCACCCGCGAACTGCGGGACCCCGGTGTGTCCGCCCATGTTGGCGTGCAGGGACTTCTCCTTGGAGCCGAAGGCGTCGAACAGGCCCAGGGCCGCCTGCCGGTCGTTCCCTTCGTCGTCCCACTGCAGCAGGACGTGCAGCGGAATGGCGACCTGGCGGGCCTCATCGAACATCACGCGGGGCACGAAGCTCCCCGCGAACAGCACAGCGGCCGCGATGCGCGGCTCGACCCTCGCCAGCCGGACTCCGATGGAGATGACTCCCCCCGAATATCCGACCGGGCCACCGATCTCGGGCAGCGCGAGCAGGGCGTCGAGAGTCGCCTGCCATTCCGGGACCGCCTTGTCGACCAGCGGGAGGACGAGGGCGTCGACGATCTCGTCGCCGACCGGCTCGCCTGCCTCCAGCGCTCGGCGCAGGTCGGCGCGGGCCTGGTCGACGACGGGCATACGGGGCCGGTCACCGCTTCCGGGGAGCTCGATGGTGGCCGAGGCGTATCCCGACGCCGCGGCGTGCCGGGCTCGGTCCGCCAGCCGGGGGTGCATCCTGCGCAATCCGAGGGGAGGAAGGCCGAGGAGGATCAGCGGCACCGGTGCGGAGGCGGATGCGGACGCGGGCATCCACAGGATGCCGGGGATCTCGCCGAGGGCGAATTCGCGCTCGACGACGCCGTCGTCGAGACGTTGTTCAGAAGTGAAATGCATGGTCGTGCCTTTCGGGAGGGCTCGGAAACGGCGCTCCCGGACGACCTATCGCCCGACCATGACCCCAGAGGAGAGCACCCACGTGAATACGTTCACGGGTACCACCTCCTCGTTCTCTCGCACGGCCACCGGCAGGCTAGCAGACCGGCTCTCAGGGCTCGAAGGTCAGCGTCTCCCAGTCCTCCTGGGTGAGCATCACCTGGAGATGGGTCGCGGTCAGGATCGTGATGGGCTGCTCCCTGATCACGTCGAACGACGCACCCGGCCTGATGCCGTAGGTCTCGAACCTCTGATGCCTGTTCGGGTCGTCGGTGGACACCGCTCCGACGGTGTAGCGGCCCTCGACGGGAGGTGTGCCGCGCGTCATGCCGCCTCGTACCGGTGCGCCCGCCCGCCGCGCCACTCCACCCATGCCCGGTCGTCCAGGACCATCTCGGCGTCCTCGATGCCGGCCCGCCGCAGAAACTCGGTGACGTCCCGGTCGGAGTGGGCGAGACCGAGGATCTGCCCCTGGGCAGTGATCCGGCGGCCGCCGGACGGGCTGGGCGGGTGAACGACTATCGGCGCACTCATAACTCCAGACTGCGACGCCCCGCCGGGTCCCGCACGCCGCGCACAGCCATTACCGTTGCCGCCCATGAACGCAGCGATCGCCTCCACCGTGGGGCTGGCCCTGGTCGGCTATCTCTTCACGTACCTGAGCAGCCGTCGGCTCGCTCAGCGGCAGGAGCGGCTCACCCGGGTCAATCGGCAGCTCGCGGAGTTCTACGGTCCGCTGCTCGCGCTCACCGAGATCAACAGCCGCGTCTACCACGCCTTCACCGAGCGCCACCCCCGGCCCGACGGCCGCTCGCCCCTCCTCCACGGTCCGGATGAAATGCCGCCCACCGAGGAGGAGTCGGCCGAGTGGCGGCAGTGGATGACCACGGTGTTCCTGCCCAACCACCGCGCCATGCGCGACCTGCTGCTCACCAAGGCGGACCTGCCCGGTCAGGGGCGGTAGACCTTGCCCGGCTCCAGCTTCGCGGGGGCGATCAGTTCGGAGACCGTGACGATCGTGTAGCCGCGCTTGCGGAGCTCCGCGATGATCCCCGGGACGGCAGGGATCGTGCCCTTGTAGCGGTCGTGCAGCAGGATGATGCCGTCACGCTTGGTCTGGTCGAGGGTCCGCTTGGTGATGAGCGCGCTGTCGTTCGTCTCGAAGTCCTTGGCCGTGGTGCTCCACAGGATCTGCGCGAGGCCCATCTCGCGCATGATCTTCGATACGTCGTCGCTGGTGCGGCCCTGCGGCGGGCGCATCAGCGTGGGCTTCTTGCCCGTCAGCTTCTCGATCGGGTCCTGGACCTTGCCGAGCTCCTGGCGCACCTGATCCGCCTTGATGTCCGTGAGGACCGCGTGCGTCCAGGTGTGGTTGGCGACCTCGTTGCCCTCGGCGGCCATGCGGCGGACCGTGTCGGGATACGTGTCGATGTGCCCCTTGCCCTGAAGGAAGAAGGTGGCGTGCAGCTTCTCCTTCTTCAGGATGTCGAGCAGCTTGGGGGTGGGCGCGCTCGGTCCGCCGTCGAAGGTGAGCGCGACGCACTTCGCCTTGCGGCAGTCGACCTCGCCTGCCGCGACCTTCGCGTCCTTCGGGGCGTCCTCCCGCGCGCTGCGCGGCGAGGTGACCCCGTGCAGCGAACTGCAGCCGGCCAGCGCCGTGGCCAGGAAGGCGGCCGTCAACAGCCCCGCCAGAGATTTCAGTCGGGACGTGGACAGGTGGTGCGGCACAGCGGTTCCCCCTGGTCGGTCTTACGTGATCGAAGCCGACTATACATTCAGCGTACAGTCGCGATCCGGCCGAGGGCCCTTACTGCGTGCATGACACAACGAGCCGCTAGGACAGCAGATTGATCTCGGTACCGAGACCCGACTCGCGCGCCCGCCGATAGGCGAGCCACGACAGCGCGAGGTCCTGCCAGGGCAGGCCGACGGGGGCATGGACCGAGCGCACCTCCGCGCTGGTCCGACCCGGGTGCTCCGCGCGCAGGATCTCGCCGAGGGTGGCGTCCGCGGCCGTGGCGGGGAGACCCGCGGCAGCCAACGCACCCATGGAGGCGGCCAGTTCGCGGTCGTCGACCACCAGGAGGGACGAGGCGAGGAGGTCCGCGGAGAGCTCCTGCTTACCGGGCTCGTCGGCCCCGATGGTGGTGAAGTGCTGGCCCGGCCGGGTGTCCGCGAGGGTGAGGAGCGGAGTCCGGGACCAGGTGGCGAGCAGCACGATGTCGGATGCCGCCGCGACGTCGCGCGGGGAGGCCAGGACCCGGCCGCCGTGGGCGGAGGCGAAGGAAGCGGCGCGGTCCTGATCGGTGTCGTACACGACGAGACCGGCCACGGGCCGCAGACCGCGCAGCCCCCGCACCATCAGTTCGGCCTGAGCTCCCGCACCGACCACCCCGACGACGGCGTCGTCCGACGGAGCCGCGAGAAGATGGGTGCCGAGGGCCGCGGCCAGCCCGGTGCGCCAGGCGGTGACGGTGGCCGAGTCGAGGAGGGCGAGGAGTTCGCCGTCGTGGCCGCTGTGCAGGCAGATCACGCCGCGCAGGGCGGGGCGTGCGCCGGGAAACTTGGCGTTGACCTTGACCGTGTACGCATCGATCCCCGGCAACAGCCCGGGGAGCAGCGCCGTCGCCGTACCGGGAAAGGCGGAGGGGAGGTCCGTACGGATGCGCAGACCCGCGACGGAAACGGAGTCGGCCCCGAGGAAGCCCTCCCGCAGGGCGGCGGCACAGGACACCGGGTCGAGCACGGCCAGGAGGTCGCTGCGGGTCAGGATGCGGGTCATGCACCCATGATCACAGCTCCGCCCGTGGACGATACTTCTCCCATGACAGAGATCCGGCGGGCGACCGCCCGGGACGCCAAGCGCCTGACCCGACTCGTACGCAACTCGGGCGCCTACCAGGGCCCGTACGCGCCGATGGTCGCCGGATACCGGATCGGGCCCGACTACATCGAGATCCACGAGGTGTACGTCGCCGAGGGCGAGGACGGGCGGGTGCTCGGTTTCTACGCGCTGCTGCTCGACGCCGCCGAGCTCGACCTGATGTTCGTCGCCGACTCCGCTCAGGGGCTCGGGATCGGCCGGCAGCTCGTCGAGCACATGGTGAGCCGGGCGCACGCCGCCGGACTCGACCAGGTGCGGGTGGTCTCGCATCCGCCCTCGGAGGGCTTCTATCTCAGCGTGGGCGCGGAAAGGGTCGGCACGGTGCCGGCCGGCCCGCCCGCCGTCGCATGGGACCGCCCCGACCTGGTCATCGCCATCGCGCGACGGCGCGCGTAACCGCCCTGACAGTGCTTCGGTACGGGGTTTGTTCCGGCGGCCTCACTCGATCAGGTTGCCGTCGGTACGACCCTCTTCTGATCTGGACACGCTAGGTCACTCTTGGTCATGGGTGTCGCACCCAAGGTGACGTCCCGCAGGTGCGACGACTCGTCAACAGGCAGTCCCACAGCATCAGTTGAGGAGATTCCATGCGATCCACCACGATGTCCCGGACCATGCGCACCCTGACCGCCGCCGTCACCGCCACGGTCGGGGTGCTCGCCCTGGCCGGATCCTCCGTCGCCACCGCGGCCCCGGCCCCCGCATCCCGCTCACAGGCCGTCCGAGCCCCCGCGCTGGTGTGCACGGTCAACGACAACGGCGTCAACTTCAGGGGCGGTCCCGGGACCGAATATCCGGTCCTCGGCCAGGTGAACCGGGGGCAGAACCTCAACTACCGCGGCCGGACCGGGGACTGGGTCATGGGTGACCTCTGGGGCGGTCCCACCGGCGTCTGGATCTATATCGCCTACCTCGACTGCTAGGACGCCGGCGAACGGGGAGCGCCTTCCGGCCGGAAGGCGCTTGCCGCCGAAGGGCTGAGCTTCGCCGACACGTGATCACCGGTCCGGACCACCCCGCATGCGGCCCCCCAGCGGCGGTGTGAGGGTGCCAGTGTGACCACCACTGCCAGCGAAACCGCACCGGCCGCACCGCCCGTCCTCGACGTACGGCAGCGGAACATCGTCTTCGGCACGATCATGCTGGGCATGCTCCTGGCCGCATTGGACCAGACGATCGTCGGCACCGCCCTGCCGACGATCGTCTCGGATCTGGGCGGCGCCTCACACATGTCCTGGGTGGTCACCTCGTACCTCCTGGCCGAGACCGTCGCCACCGTCCTGGTGGGAAAGTTCGGTGACCTCTTCGGCCGCAAGCTGGTCTTCCAGCTCTCCGCGATCATCTTCATCACGGGCTCGTTCCTCTGCGGTCTGTCGACGAACATGTCGCTGCTCATCACCTGGCGCGCCATGCAGGGCATCGGCGCGGGCGGTCTGATGGTCACCGCGATGGCGCTCATCGCCGATGTGATCCCGCTGCGCGAGCGAGGCAAGTACCAGGGTGCGATCGGTGCCGTGTTCGGCGTGGCCACGGTCATCGGACCGCTGCTCGGCGGGCTCTTCACCGACCATCTGACCTGGCGCTGGGCGTTCTACGTCAACGTCCCGATCGCCATCCTCGTCGTCATCGCGGCCGCCCGTAACATCCCCTCGGTCAAGTCGGCCGTCAAGCCGGTCATCGACTACATTGGCATCGCCCTGGTCGCGATCGGCGCGAGCGCCCTGATCCTCGGCACCAGCTGGGGCGGCAACGAGTACGCCTGGACGTCGGGCACCATCATCGGTCTGTTCGTGGGCGGCATCATCGCGCTCGCGCTGTTCTGCCTGGTGGAGACCCGCGCGGCGGAGCCGATGCTGCCGATGCGCCTCTTCGGCAACCCGGTCTTCACCGTCTGTTCGGTCCTCAGCTTCGTCGTCGGTTTCGCCATGCTCGGCGCGATGACGTTCCTGCCGACCTATCTGCAGTACGTCGACGGCGACTCGGCCACCATCTCCGGGGTACGGACCCTGCCGATGGTCGTCGGTCTGCTGATCGCCTCGATCTTCAGCGGCAACGTGGTCAGCAAGACCGGCAAGTACCGGATCTTCCCGATCGTCGGCTCCCTGGTGATGGGGATCGGGCTCTTCCTGATGTCGCTGATGGGGGCCGGGACCAGCGCCTGGCTCGAGTCGCTGTACATGTTCGTGCTGGGTCTCGGCATCGGTCTGTGCATGCAGGTGCTGACGATCGCCGTGCAGAACACCGTCGAGTACTCGGATCTCGGCACCGCCACCTCGGGCGTCACCTTCTTCCGTACGCTCGGATCCTCCTTCGGCACGGCGGTCTTCGGGACCATCTACACCAACTCCCTCAAGCCCAACCTCACCGAGGGGATCACCGAGGCGGCCAAGGCCTCGGGGCTGCCGCCCGAGAAGATCACCTCGGCGGCGACCAGTCCGGAAGGGCTGCACACCCTCCCTGCCAAGGCGGCCCAACCGATCATCGAGGCGTACGCGGACACCATCCAGACCGTCTTCCTCTGGACCGTGCCCGTCGCGGTCGTCGGGTTCGTCGTCGCGCTCTTCCTCAAGGAGGTGAAGCTCCGCGACACCGCGCGCGCCGGCTCCACCGACATGGGCGAGGGCTTCGCCTCCCCTTCCTCCGGGGACTCCGCGCGGCTGCTCGAACTGGCCGTCGCCAAGATCCTGCACGCCAAGGGCCCGAACACGGCACGGCAGATCGTCGCCGAGTCCGACACCCGTCTCGACATGGCGGGCGCCTGGGCGGTGATGCAGGTCGAGCTCTACACGCGCATGGTCGGACACACCTCGATCGGGCTGATCGCCGGACGCCACCGGCTGCCGCCGGAGGTCCTGGTGCCGGTCTTCGAGCGGATGGTCGACGAGGGCTATCTGACGCGCGCCGGAACCCTCTACCAGCACACCGACGCGGGCCGCCGGGAGGCCGCCACCCTCACCTCCGCCTGGTCGAAGTGGCTCAACGAGCAGCTGGAGGAGGACACCGGGCGCCCGCAGACCGCGGAGCTGCGGGTCGCGGTGGACGCCATCGCCAAGCGGCTGCTCGCCGAGGATCTCGCGCACGGACTGCCGCAGAACCGGCAGCCCGCGGCCGTCGGTTCCTGACCGGCCCTCTCCTCTCTCCTCCCCTCTCCGGCCCCGAAGGTGAGACCGCGCACCCGTGAGCAAGGAAATCCTCGAAGACCCCCGGGAAGTCTCGGACGCGGGGGACGCCGGATACAGCAAGGCGCTCAAGCCACGCCACATCAGCATGATCGCCATCGGTGGGGCGATCGGCACCGGGCTCTTCCTCGGCGCGGGCGGCAGCCTCGCCAAGGCGGGTCCCGCGCTGGCGTTCGCGTACGCGATCTGCGGCGTCTTCGCCTTCTTCGTCGTACGGGCGCTCGGTGAACTGGTCGTCCACCGGCCCTCCTCGGGGTCGTTCGTGAGTTACGCGCGCGAGTTCCTGGGCGAGAAGGGCGCCTACGTCGCCGGCTGGATGTACGTACTGAACTGGGCCAGTGCCGGCATGGCCGACATCACCGCGGTCGCGCTCTACGTCCACTACTGGTCGATGTTCACCACGGTGCCGCAGTGGCTGCTGGCCCTGATCGCCCTCGCCATCGTGCTCGCGATCAACCTGATCTCGGTGAAGATGTTCGGCGAGATGGAGTTCTGGTTCGCGATCGTCAAGGTCGCGGCGATCGTGGTCTTCCTCGGGATCGGGATCTGGCTGCTCGTCACCCGCCATCCCATCGACGGGACCACACCGGGCTACTCCCTGATCTCCGACAACGGCGGCTTCTTCCCGCTCGGCGTGCTGCCGGTCATCCTCGTCATGCAGACCGTGCTCTTCGCGTACGCGGCCGTCGAGATGGTGGGCGTGACCGCGGGCGAGACCGAGGATCCGCACACCGTCGTCCCCAAGGCCGTCAACTCCATCATGTGGCGTGTGGCGATCTTCTACGTCGGCTCGGTGCTCATGCTGACCCTGCTGCTGCCCTGGACCGCGTACTCCGCCGACCAGAGCCCTTTCGTCACGGTCCTCTCCAAGCTCGGAGTGCCCGCCGCGGGCGGCGTGATGAACCTGGTGGTGCTGACGGCCGCCATGTCCAGCCTCAACTCCGGGCTCTACACGACGGGCCGCATCCTGCGCTCCATGTCCATGGCGGGCTCGGCGCCCGGATTCACGGCGCGGATGAGCAAGCGCCATGTCCCGTACGCGGGAATCCTGTTGACCTCCACCGTGGTGCTGCTCGGTGTGGCGCTCAACGCGTGGCTGCCCGACAAGGCCTTCGCGATCGTCACCAACATCTCGGCCCTGGGCGTCATCTCCACCTGGACCATGATCATGGTCTGTCATCTCGTCTTCGTCAGACAGGCCAAGCAGGGGCTGATCGACCGGCCCGCCTTCCAGCTCTGGGCCTCGCCGTGGATCGAGCTGGCGACGATCGCCTTCCTGGCCGGTGTGGTCGTGATGATGTGGTTCGACACTGATGGCACGGGCCGCGACACCGTCATGCTGGTGGTGCCGATCGCGGCGGCGCTGACGCTCGGCTGGTACGCCGTGCGCGGACGGGTCCGCGGTATCGAGAGCGCCGAACAGCCCCCGCCCGTCGACCCCCTGGGGTGATACGTTCGCGACGGCGGGAGGCGGGGAAGCGGTTACTCGCACGACCCGCTGACGGGAGGGGAGCCCGGTGACGGTTTCGAAGCGCACGAAGAAGGCGACGATCGCGGATGTCGCCGCAGCGGCCGGAGCTTCCGTGGCCACCGTCTCCCGCGTCCTCAACGGTGTGCGGACGGTGGATCCCGTGCTGGCCGACCGGGTCAGGGCCACCATCGGGGAACTCGGCTACCGGCCCAGCGCCGCGGCCCAGGGGCTGGCCCGCGGACGGTCGGGAACCCTCGGGGTGCTCGTGCCCGACCTGGCCAATCCCTACTTCCACGAGATCATCAAGTCGGTCTCGGCCGTGGCGAGATCATCCGGGGCCCGGGTCCTGGTGATGGACTCCGACGAGAACGCGGCCGAGGAGCGGGAGCTCGCCGAAGAGCTCATGCGGTACGCCGACGGGCTGCTGCTCTGCTCACCGCGGATGGAGCGTGCGGACCTCGCCGCGCTGGCCACCAGGTCCGTACCGATGCTCGTGACGAATCGTCAGGTACCGGGTCTGGCACTGCAGTCCATCACCGTGGACTTCTTCGGGGGGATGATGGCGCTCTGCGGCCACCTCGCCCAGCTCGGGCACCACCGGGTGGTGTACCTCTCGGGACCCGAGCACGCCTGGGCCAACGGCGAGCGGCTGCGCGGGGTTTCGGCTGCGGAGGCTTTTGGGCTGAGCGTGTCCGTCCTGGCCTGCGGTTACACCACGGATGACGGGTACGCCGTCGCCCCGGCGGCGCTGGAGACGGGGGCCACGGCCGTCCTCGCGTACAACGACTTCGTGGCGCTCGGGGTGCTCGCCCGTCTCGGCGAGCTGGGGGTGCGGGTGCCCGAGGACATCTCGCTGACCGGATTCGACGCGGTCGACGTGGCCAGGTACTCCGCTCCCCCGCTGACCACGGTAGCGGTACCGCGGGACCGTCTGGGGCGTGCGGCGGGCGAGGCGCTCGGCCGGCTGATGGCCGGGGACGAGGGCACGGAGCCGGAGACCGTACCCGTTGAGCTGCGGGTCCGTGGATCGAGTGGCGCACCGTCTTGACACCGCTCCGGGCGGGGTGGACCTTGTTCGGGCACGGCGACCGAGAAAGCGCTATCTCATCTGGGGAGAGTGTCGATCCATGTCCCGCCCACTGCACAGTCGTTCAGTATCTGCACAGAGATCCCCGCGTGCCGACCGGCGTGCGGCCCGGCTCGTCCGGATCGCCGTGTGCTCGCTGCTCTGCGGGCTGTTCCTGACCTCGCCGGCCTCCGCCACCGCCGCCGGGCACCGTCCGGAGCCGTCTCCGTACCCCGCGCGTCAGACCTGGCTGCGCGACTCCACGGCCGGACTCTTCCTGCACTGGGGCATGTTCACCCAGCCCCGGCACGACGACTGCGCCTCCTGGGAAAAGGCCGTCACGGACGGCGGGTGGACACCCGATTACTGGGTGAACGAGGCCAAGAAGCTCAAGGCGAGCTACATCGTGCTCGCCACCTTCCACAGCCGGCTCGGATACGCCCGGCCCTGGCCCTCGAAGATCCCCGGATCCTGCTCCACCCAGCGGGACTTCCTCGGTGAGCTGATCAAGGCCGCCGACCGGCAGGGCATCAAGGTCGACCTGTATATGACGGACGACCCGCAGTGGCACAACGAGCAGGGCTTCGAGACGCTCGACTCGGCGGCCTACTCCGCGCACGCGGGACATGACGTGGACCTCACCACCCGCCCCGGCTTCGGCGAGTTCAGTTACGAGAACTTCTTCGAGGTGATGAAGAACTACCCGAAGCTGGCGGGCTTCTGGATCGACAACGACAACGAGTACTGGGAGCAGCACCAGCTCTACGAGCAGATCCGGCAGCTCCGTCCCGACATGGTGCTGAGCAACAACAACGAGGACACCCCGATCATGGACACCGTCTCCAATGAGCAGAAGACGGGGATGACACCGGCGTACGACCAGCCGTCGGCGATGTGGACACCGATGCCGCGGCTCACCGAGTCCTGCTACAAGGTGCCCGACACCGGGGCCTGGTGGTACGACGGCCAGGACCGGCCCGTCAACACCGGTCTGAACGTGGGGCGTTACGTCGCCAACGCGGGCACCTCCTACAAGTCGCTGATGGATCTGCAGGCGATGGTCGACGGGAAGTTCCCGCCGAAGCAGCAGGCCTTCACCGACTTCATGAAGGACTATCTGCCGCCGATCTGGAAGTCGCTCTCGGGGGTCGAGGGCGGCGGCTACCTGTACGGCGGGATGCAGCCCGGCGCCTGGAACGACGGCGCGTACGGCTACACCGCGATCAGCAAGACGGATCCGACGCACCAGTACGTGCATGTGACGACCCGGCCGACGGCGGGCGACGCCGTACGGATCCGCGACAACGGCTACCGCGTCAAGCGGGTCACCGATCTGCGCACCGGCAGGCGTATGCCGTTCGAGCAGCACGGCGGGAGCCTGACCATCAAGGGCATCGGCGCGTGGGATCCGTACGACACGGTCTTCACCGTCGACACGGACAAGGAGCGCGTGGGGCTCTATCCGACCCGGACGGTGACCGCCACGGCGAGCGCGTCGAAGGACGGCTTCCCCGCGGCGAACCTCACCGACGGGGACTTCACCCGGTACTGGGACTCCGACGGCACGGTGCCGGTCTCGGTGACCCTTGACCTCGGCCGGGTGAAGAAGGCGCAGTACCTGGGGATCAATCAGCGCGAGTGGTCACCGACGTACAACCGCGAGACGTTCGGGCGCAAAGAGGACTCGGCGCGGATCAAGGACTACAAGGTGTTCGTGAGCGCCGACGGGCAGAACTGGGGCGACCCGGTGAAGGCTGCCGTGCTGGAGAGCGCGCGCGGCACCCGGTTCATCGACCTCGGGACCTCCGGGGCGCGGGCCAGGTACATCAGGCTGGAGGTGGACAGTACTTGGTCGGCTCCCACCGTGTCCAAGTACTTCCAGCAGCTGCAGATCGACGAGATCCGGGTCGGCTACCGCTATCCGTCGGCCCACTAGGAGCCGCGGTCAGACGGTCGTGGCTTCGGTGGCGAAGAGGCCGTCGGCGTCGGCGTCGGTTCCTCGTCCGGTGCGGAAGTACGGTGACTTTCGCACCCACTTGGCCCAGGCGGCCACCGCGATTCCGGTGCCGATCATCAGGCCGGGGCAGAGCAGCATGAACCAGCCGTTGTCGGGGCTCGCCGCGAAGTGATCGGTGGAGACGTAATAGCTGTGGCAGAGGTAGCCGCCGAGGGCGAGCAGGACGGCCGCGCTGAGGGTGGGGAGGATCACGGCGCGCACGCCCTGCCAGAAGTCCTCGCGGAGCAGCGAGCGGAAGCGGACCGCGGCGGCGAGCGCGGTGAGCGCGTACGAGAGCGCGACGACGACGCCGATCGCGTTGACCGCTGCCAGGATCATGTCGCTGAGCGTCGGGATGATCATCGCGAGGAAGGCGACGGCGGCCGCGCAGGCGCCCAGGAGCAGGGTGCCGGCCGCGGGCGTCTTGTACTTGGGGCTGATTTTTCCCCAGACGGGACCCAGCGTGCGGTCGCGGCTCATGGCGAACATGCCGCGCACGGTGGGGATCACGCCGGACTGGAGCGAGGCGACGGCCGAGAACATCAGGGCGATCAGCGGGAGCGTGGCGAGCGGTTCGGAGGCGAGACGGTCTCCGAAGTAGGCGAGGCCTTCCGCGCCGTGTCCGGCCAACTCGTCCTGGGACAGGACGCGTTGGAAGGCCGTGGAGCCGAGGAGGAAGAGCGCGAGCATGGTGAGCAGGGTGATCATTCCGCCGCGGGAGGCCTGGCGGGGGTCGCGTACCTCTTCGTTGACGGTGAAGGCGGCGTCGAAGCCCCAGTACATGAAGACCGAGAGCAGCATGCCCTGGGCGAGGCTGGAGAGCGAGGGGATGTCGAAGGGGTTGAACCAGCTGAGGCTGAAGGGGTGGTGGCCGGCGACGAGCCCATAGACGCAGAAGCCGAGGAGGACCGCGTACTCGAAGATCAGCAGGCCGGTCTGGAAGCGGGCCGCGCCACGGATGCCCGAGACGGCGGTGACGGTGACCGCGGCCAGGACCAGCATGCCGAGCAGGGTGGTCTGGACGGTGGAGCCTGGGTCGAAGGTCAGCCCTGCGATGTGGTGGAGACCGGCCTTTCCGGCGAGCTGCAGCAGCGCGGATCCGGTGATCGCGGTGGTGTACGCGAGGAAGACGACGGTGCCCACGATATTGATCCAGCCGGTCAGGAAACCGAGCCAGGGGCTGAGCGAACGGCCCACCCACACATAGCCGGTGCCTGCGTTGGGCTCGACCTTGTTGAGACGCACGAAGGCGCCGGCGATGCCGAGGATGGGGAGGAAGCCGAGCAGCATGATGGCGGGCAGGTGCAGGCCGACGACGATCGCCGTCGTACCGAGGCCGATGCCGATGCTGCTGGTGGCCGCGGTGCTGGAGGCGGCGATGGCGACCGTGTCGAGCACGCCGATCGACCGGCCGAGGGACTGCTGGGGCGGGTCCGTTCCCAAGGGGGGCTTCGCAGGTGTCACAGCGCTCTCCGCTCTCACCGAGGGGCCACGACCGGCCCGATGGCTGGTTATGAAACTGCCGGAGGCCTTAACAGGTCAATGGCGTTGACGTAAGGTGCCGCCATGAGCGAACGCGTGGTGCCCGCGGCCGGCGAGCGGCGGCGCCGTCGGCCGACCAAACAAGGCGTCGTGCTCTCCGAGGAGTTGATCGTCGAGACCGCGCTGCGGCTGCTCAAGGAACACGGGGCCGCCGCGCTCACCGTGCGCCGGCTCGGCGCGGCCCTGGGCGCGGATCCCAGCGCGCTGTACCGCTACTTCCGCGATACGGACGATCTCCTGCTGGCGATCGCCGACGAGCTCATCGGCCGGACCCTGCGGGCCTGGAAGCGCACCGGTGACTGGCGCGTCGACCTGCGCAATCTGGGGCTGCTCATCCATGCGAACGCACTGACTCATCCGCAGGCGGCGGTGCTCGGTTCCTGCCGGGTCACCGGCAGGGTGAACGAGATCCGGTCGGTGGAGGCGATCCTCGGCGTGCTGCGCGACGCGGGTTTCCCCGACCCCGAAGCCGTACGGATCTACCACGCCTTCGTCGACCAGGCGCTGGCCTTCGCCGCGCTGGACGCGGCCGCAGCGTCCCTGCCCCGCGAAGCCCGCAGGGCCGACGAGGAGATGTGGCGGGCGACGTACGCCCGGCTGCCATCGGACAGCCATCCGCATATCGCCGCGACCGCGCGCCATCTGGTCGCCGACATGAATCGCGACGCCTATCCGACAGCCCTGGACCTGCTGCTCTCCGCCGCGGGCGCGCGCCTCGCAGCCCTCAAGTCGCCCTAGCCGCAGCCGATTTCGCCCGGTGGCGCATCAGCACGGCGTCGGTGACCCCTGCCAGGAGTTTCTGCAGCAGGCTGTACGCCAGGACGGGCAGCAGCACCTGCGGGTAGTCCGGGAGCCGGGTCGCCGCCAGGACCGCGCTCGCGCTGCTGTTGTTCATGCCCGAGGCGAAGGTGATCGCCACGGTGTCGGCGTGGGTGGCGCGCAGGACGCGGGCCAGACACCAGCCGATCGTGAAGGATGCCGCGCACATCCCGGCGGCGGTGACGACGGAGGCGACGAGCAGCACCGGCCGCGGGTCGCGCAGGAAGCCGCCCAGGGCGCCGGAGGCATTGCTGTACGTGAGGAACACGGCCGCCAGCAGACTGGCCAGTTTCAGCCAGGGGACCGCCTGTTCAAGTCCCCGGCCGGGCAGGACCGCACGTACGAACAGCCCCGCGAGACATGGCGCCACCACACCCGCCAGGGCGAAGGCCCCTCCCCCGGTGTGCGCCATGCGCGTCAGGTCGGCGGAGTAGTGGCCTCTGGTGACGGCGGAGGCGGCGTGCAGGGTCAGCGGGATGGTGACCGGGCTGATCAGGGTGGAGGTGAGGACGATCCCCACCACCAGGGTGTGGTTTCCGCCGGCCCGGTCGCCCCAGACGGTCGCACCGCCTGCCACGGGCATCGCACCGATCAGCGCCATACCGGTGAGGAGCCCGCTGCAGCCGTCGCTGTCGGGCAGCAGTCCGAGGGCCAGAGCCATCGGCGGCAGCAGCATCAGCGGCATGACGGTGTTGGCGACGGTCCCCGTGAGCAGGGGCAGCGGCCGCCTTGCCAGGGCGGGCAGGTGGCGGGCCGGGATCTGCAAGGACGCGGTGAACAGGACGAAGGCGAGCAGCAGCGAGGGCAGGGTCACCGGCACCGGATGTCCGGCCGGTGCCGGCAGCGTGCCGAGCCGGGTGTGGCGCGCGGCGATCCCGGTGGCGGGGGCCAGGGCCGCCGCCGCGTAGGCGAGCAGCATGGTCGGGGTGAGCCTGCGCTGGAGGAGCCCGAGTGCCCGCGGGGCGAGGGAGGCGTGCATGGGTACGGCATCCCGTCTCTGGTGCGTCGTACGGAGCGAGCGACGATCAGCGGCCGCCGGGTGCGGTGGCCTTCGGGATCCGTATGGAGGAGCGGAGCAACGGTGCGAGCGCGATACCGACGGCGATCCAGCACATGGCGAACGACCAGCCCGCGATCACGTCGGCGACCCAGTGCACCCCGAGGTAGACACGGCTCAGTCCGACGGCGACGGCCCAGCCGGCGAGCAGTACGCAGACGGTACGGCGTGGACCGGGCCGCCGGATCCGACGGGACCCCGCGAGCAGGGCCCAGCCCAGCAGCCCGGCGGCAAGGGCGGAGGTGGTGGCATGCCCGGAGGGGAAGGCGGAGCCGGACGCATGGGTGGCCCAGTCGGCGACAGGAGGCCGGGGTCGCCCCACCGCCTTCATCAGACCGAAGCGCAGGACCTGACCGAGCGCGAGAAACGCGAGCGCCGCCGCGACGGCGAGAACGCTTCCGCGCCCGGCCCCGCTCGCAACAGCCGTTCGTCCCGGCTGACTTGTGGCCGTCGTGCGCGGAACTGCCGCCAGCAGGCCCGCGACGGCGGCGATGACGTACGGCACCGCCCCCGTGCCCGTGGCAGTGACCGCGCGGGCGACGGCCAGGGCGACCGGAGGCCGGTGGTCGAGGCTCCAGGTGTGTGCGGCGAGGTCGCCGGGGAGGGGCGCCCCGTTCCGTACGGCGACGACCACGGCCAGCAGCGCCAGCAGGGCGGCGCTTCCGGCCGCGACGAGCACGGGGGCGGTCGGCTTCGGCGGACGCTCGCGGGCCGGGGTGTTCACGCCGAGTCCACCAGCAGTGGCTTCAACCGGGTGTCGCGGAGCCGCTCGACCGCCGGAGCCGCACGCCGGGCCGCCGTCGCTAGCGGCCAGGCGACTAGCGCGCCGGTGAGCAGGCCGACGGCCACGTCGTGGGGATAGTGCACGCCGACCCACACCCGGGACGCGGCCATCAGCAGCGCGGCGCACATCGCGAAGGCGGCGAGGCGGCGCCAGGCGAAGGCCAGCGCGACGGCGGCCGCGGCGGCGATCGCCGCGTGGTTGCTCGGGAACGACCAGTCGCCGAGCGGCGGGCAGCTGTCGAGCGTGACGGCATGGAGGGTCCGGCACGGTCTCTGCTCCTGGAAGAGCGACTTGACCACGTCATTGGCCAGATAGGCGATGACGACGATCACGGGGACGGCAAGGGCGGCCGCCATGCGCTCGGCGCTGTCGTGCCGCGCTCGCCACCAGGTGGCGAGCGCGAGGACGGCGAAGAGTCCGAGGCCGTAGTCGGACCAGTAGGTGATGAGGTGGTCGAGCCAGTGCGGGGCGTGCTGCGCGAGATCAGTGATCCGGGTGTACAGCCCGCCGTCGAAGGTGGACACGGCGGTTTTCTCCTCAGTCGGTCTGCCCCGCGCCGGATGCGGCACGGGTGCGTGAGCGGTTGCGGGATCGGACGAGTTCCAGGGCGAGCGGAATCAGGGAGATCAGCACGACGAGCGCGATGACAGGGAGCAGATACGTGTCGACGTTCGCCACGGACGAGCCCAGGGCGTATCCGCCGAGGACGAGGCCGACCGTCCAGACCACACCCCCGACCGCCTGCCAGAGCGTGAACGTGCGGACGGAGACGAGGAGCGCACCGGCGAGCGGGTTGAGCACGGTGCGCACGACCGGGACGAAGCGGGCGAGGACGATGGCCTTGGCGTGGCCGTACTTCCCCAGAATCTCCTCGGCTCTGGCCGCGCCCTCCCGGATCCGTCCGGATCTGCTTCTCTCCAGCAACGGGCGGCCGCCGCGCCGGCCGATCCAGAATCCGGTCTGGGCGCCGAGAAGCGCCCCGGCGACCGACGCGATCAGCACCTGCCAGAGCGCGAGGTGCACGGAGCCGTGCGCCCCGGGAACACAGAGCAGCCCCGCCGTGAAGAGCAGCGAGTCGCCCGGCAGGAAGAACCCGATGAGCAGTCCGGTCTCGGCAAAGAGGACGACGGCGATGCCGAGCGCCCCGAAGGCGGACAGCAGCGAGCCTGCATCGAGTGGATTGACAGCCACCAGCATGCGGTCGGCCCTCCCATAATGGTCGTGGGGCCGCAGGCTGCCGCACCCCGACTGACTACAGTGATGTAGACGGTCTACAACACTGTAGACGAAGGATCCGGGAGGAGAGTTCCCCATGCCCGACGCGAATGCCGAGCGACGGCCCGCAGGTGAGCTCGAGGCCAGCGTGCTCGCCGCACTCTGGGCCGCGCAGGGCCCACTGACACCGGCCGAGGTGCAGCACACCCTGCCGGGCGGTCTCGCCCGCACGACCGTGACCACGATCCTCAGCCGCCTGCACGAGAAAGGCGCCGTCGCCCGCACCCGCTCAGGCCGCGGCTACGCCTACACACCGACCGAGGACTCCCCCGGGCTCACCGCCCGCCGGATGCACACCGAACTGGAGAAGGAGGAGGACCGCTCCACGGTCCTCGCCCGATTCGTCTCCCAGCTCAGCGACCACGACGAGCGGCTGCTGCGCGAGCTCCTGGACGGCGACTCGTCATGATCTACGCGGTGTGGCTGCCCCTCCTGCTGCCGCTGTTCGCCGCCCCCGCGGCCCGTCGTATCGCCGATGCCCTGGCGCCCCGGCCGGCCGCCTGGCTGCTCACCGCCACGACCGTCACCCTCGCCCTCTGCAGCACGGCCGCCCTCGCCCTCCTGGTCCTCGCCGGGGCGCTGCTCCTCCCGCCGGTCGCCGCCGTCGGCGATCTGATCAGGCCGCCGGCCGGCAGCGGCAGCCCCCTGCTCACCGGCCTCGCCGCGGGCACCGCCGCGACACTGCTCTGCAGCGCAACCGCCGTGCTCGTACGGGCAGTACGCCGCCGGGCCGCCGAACTCTGCGAGGCCAGAAGGCTCTTGGGCCGGCCGAAGGCGGGTGGTCTGTCCGTACTGCGCGACGGCCGCCCCGACGCGTACGCGCTACCGGGCCGCCCCGGCCGGATCGTCGTCACCACCGGCATGCTCCAAGCCCTCGAACCAGCGGAACGCGAGGCCCTGTTCGCCCACGAACGGGCACATCTCAGCGGCCGCCACCATCTGTTCCTCGCCGCCGCCGAGTTCGCCGCCCTGTGCCACCCCTCGCTGCGCTCGCTGCGGCCGTCCATCGGCTACGCCCTGGAACGCTGGGCGGACGAGTCGGCCGCGGCCGCCGTGGGCGACCGTTCACTGGCGGCCCGCGCGATCGGCCGCGCCGCGCTCGCCGCCCGTGGCGCACCCTCGCCCCGCCCCGGAGCCGCACTCGCGGCAGCGGCGGGCCCGGTGCCCCGCCGGGTCGCCGCCCTGCTCGACCGCCGGCCCGCCGGCGCACGGATCGGCGGCCGTACGGTGCGGGGCCTGACTGCCGTGCTCCTGGCCTGTCTTGCGGTGTCCGCAGGCGCGGCCCTGGACGCCGCGACCGATCTGCACAGCAGCGTCGAGACGGCGCAGGGCGAGAACAACGGCTGACCCGGCGGCCGATTGACGATCTCCGTCAATCGACCCCCGCGCCTTTGCCGCTCTCCGGCTACGGTCTGTCCAGACGCCCCGACGGAGGAGACCGAACATGACCGAGCCGACGCACGGAATGGCCGACGTGGAACCGGGGTTGCGCCTGCACTACGTCACCGCCGGGGACGGCGACCGCACCGTCGTACTCCTGCACGGGTTCCCGCAGACCTGGTGGGAGTGGCACCGGGTGATCACCCCCCTCGTGGAAGCCGGCTTCCGGGTGGTCGCCCCCGACTACCGGGGCGCGGGCCACTCCTGGAAGCCCGCGGGCGGCTACGACAAGAAGACCGTCGCGCGCGACATCCACACCCTGCTGCGCCGCCACCTCGGGATCGAGGGACCGCTCGTCGTCGTCGGCCACGACATCGGTCTGATGGTCGCCTACGCCTTCGCCCAGGCCTACCGGGACGAGGTCTCGCACCTGGTCGTGATGGACGCACCGCTGCCGGGCACGGACGTCTTCGACCAGCTGCGCAGCGACCCGCGGGTCTGGCACTTCGCCTTCCACGGCGCACGCGACGTGGCGGAGATGCTGGTCGCCGGGCGTGAGCGGCAGTACCTCCAGACCTTCTTCAACGTACGCAACTCCGACCCGTCCGCGATCGGCCCCGCGGACCTCGACATCTATGTGGACGCCTACTCCGCACCGGGCGCGATGCGCGCCGGCTTCGAGCTCTACCGCGCCTTCGACCAGGACGCGGAGGACAACCGCACAGCACTGAAGCAGAGCGGAAAACTGACCGTGCCGGTGCTCGCCCTGGGCGGCGCCGTCTCCACCTCGGGCGCACTGCTCGGGGAGATGATGCGCGAGGTCGCGGACGACGTCACCGCGCACATCGTCCCCGGCACCGCGCACTGGATCGCCGAGGAGAACCCGCGGGCGATGCTCGCGTTCCTGCTGGACTTCCTCGGCACGGCGTGAGGGCGTGGACGTATCGTCTGGAGGATGTTGACCAACTGGGCGGGGAACATCGCCTTCACAGCACCGCATCTGGACAGCCCGGCCACCCTCGACGAGCTGCGCAAAAGCGTGACCGCGAGCACTCGGGTACGGGTGCTCGGGAGCGGTCACTCCTTCAATGAGATAGCCGACACCGACGGCACGCTGCTCTCGGTGGCCGGTCTGCCGCCCGTGGTGGAGGTGGACCGGGACGCGTCGACCGTGCGGGTCGCGGCGGGCGTCCGGTACGCGGAGCTGGCCCGGCAGGTGCACCAGCACGGTTTCGCCCTGCACAACATGGCCTCGCTCCCGCACATCTCCGTCGCGGGTTCGGTGGCCACGGGCACGCACGGATCGGGCAACGGCAACGGCTCACTGGCCACCGCCGTACGGGAGCTGGACCTTCTCACCGCCGACGGCGAGCTGCTGACGCTGAGCCGGGAACGCGACGGCGAGCGCTTCGACGGAGCCGTCGTCTCGCTCGGCGCGCTCGGGGTCGTCACCTCGCTCACCCTGGATCTGGTCCCCGCCTTCGAGTTGGGGCAGCGGGTCCGCACCGGGCTCGAGCTGTCCGTACTGGACGAGCATTTCGACGCGGTCACCTCGGCGGCGTACAGCGTGAGTCTCTTCACCGACTGGCGCGGCCCGCGCTTCGGGCAGGTATGGCTGAAGTACGAGGCCGACAAGGAGCCGGAGTTCCCGTGGGCCCCCGAGGCCGAGGGTCCGCTGCACCCCGTGCCCGGCGTGTCGCCCGAGCACTGCACCCAGCAGCAGGGCGTCCCCGGCCCCTGGCACGAGCGGCTCCCCCACTTCCGGGCCGAGTTCACTCCGAGCAACGGCGAGGAGCTGCAGTCCGAGTACCTGGTGGACCGCGCACACGCGGTCGCGGCCCTGCACGCCGTCGACGCGATCCGCGAGACGGTCGCGCCGGTGCTGCAGATCTGCGAGGTCCGGACGATGGCGGGCGACAGCCTCTGGCTGAGTCCTGCGTACGGCCGTGACACGGTCGGTCTGCACTTCACCTGGGTCAAGGACATGACGGCCGTCGAGCCGGTGCTCCGGCTCCTGGAGGAGGCGCTCGCCCCGTTCTCGCCGCGCCCGCACTGGGGGAAGGTCTTTGCCACGCCCACGCCACAACTGGCGGACCGATACCCCCGGTTCACGGAGTTCCAGTCGCTGGCCAGAGACCTGGACCCGGCCGGCAAGTTCACCAACTCCTTCCTGGCGCCCCTCCTCGCCAAGAACTGAACCCTTTTAACAACCCCTATCCGAACCCCTTGTCGAACCCTCGGCCGACGCCATAGCCTGGCATGGCGCCGCCCGGGGCGGCCGGGGAGCACGACAGGGGGAACCGCCGTGAAACGCACGTCCCGAGACATCCGCACGGCCAACCGTTACGGGGTGCTGCGGCAGATCATCGCCGATGCACCCGTCTCCCGCCAGGAGGTGGCGGCAGCGACCGGGCTCAGCCTGGCCACCGTCGCCACCCTCGTCGGCGAACTGCTCGAACTCGGCCTGCTGACCGAAGTCGGCTTCGAGGACTCCGACGGAGGACGTCCCCGCGGGCTCGTCGCCGTCCACGCCGCCGGGGGCGCACTGATCGGCGTCGATGTCGCCGAGACGTACATCCACGTCGAACTCTTCGACCTCGCGCTGAAGGTGCTGGCCCGGGCGGACACCGACCTCAAACCCGGCAGGCAGCCGCCGGAGCAGCTGGTCGCGCACATCGCGGACGCGATCACCTCCGTCGTCCTGCAGTCGGGCATCGATCCCGCCACGGTGCTCGGCGCCGGGATCTCCATGCCGGGCCAGGTGGACCGCGAGAACGGCTTCCTGGTGTACGCACCGAACTGGGACTGGCACGACGTCCCGCTGCTCGACCTGCTGGCCGAGCACGTCGACTACCCCCTCCACCTCGACAACCCGCTGCACGCCTGCACCGTCGCCGAGCTGTGGTTCGGCGCGGCACGCGGCCGCTCGGACGTGGTCGTCATCAACCTCGGTACGGGCGTGGGCGCCGGCATCGCACTCGGCGGCGAACTGCACCGGGGCGCATCCAACTCGGCGGGCGAATGGGGCCACACCACCCTCGTCCTGGACGGACGCCTCTGCCACTGCGGGAATCGCGGCTGCGTGGAGACGTACGTCGGGGCGCCCGGCATCATGCGCAATCTGCGCGAACTGAGCCCCGGCAGCCCCATGATGCACCCCGACGACCAGACGGCGACCATCGAGGCGATCGCCGCCGGAGCGGCCGAAGGCGACCCGGTCGCGGTCAAGGTCGTACGGGAGACCGCCCGTTATCTGGGCGCCGCCGTGTCCGACCTGGTCAATCTCCTCAATCCCGAGGTGATCGTCCTCAGCAGCTGGGTGGCCGGGAAGCTGGGCCGACCACTCCTCGACGAGGTCCGTGCGGCGGTGGCCCGCCATGCGCTGGCCCGTCCGCTGGCCGCCACGGAGATCGTGCTGTGCCCCATACCGACCGACCCCGTGAGCCTCGGCGCCGCGACCTTCGCGCTCGAGGGATCTCTCGCCTCCACGGGAGCGCGGGCCGCAAGGACAGGAAGGCCGTCCGCCGCACCGGCGGCAGCGGCCAGGGCCGACCAAGGAGACCGATGAGCACCCCGTACCACGAAGACGTGTCACCGGGCAGCGGTGCGCTCGCACCGCGCGCCCACTGCCCGTCCTCCGACGCGATGTCCCTCTCCCTCAACGGCAGTTGGCGCTTCAGGCTGTCCCCGACGGCCGACGCCGAGGACACGTCGTTCGCCGTGCGCGGATACGACGCGGACCACTGGCCGGAGATCGCCGTGCCCGGCCACTGGGTGCTCCAGGGCCACGGCGCACCGATCTACACCAATCACCTCTACCCCTTCCCCGTCGACCCGCCGCGCGTGCCCACCGAGAACCCGACCGGAGACCATCTCCACACCTTCGACCTGCCCGCCGGCTGGCCCGCCGACGGGGACGCCGTGCTCCGCTTCGACGGAGTCGAGTCGTGCGCCAAGGTGTGGCTCAACGGCGAGGAGATCGGGGAGTTCAAGGGCAGCAGGCTGCCGCACGAGTTCGCCGTGGGAGCGCTCCTGCGGCCCGCCGGCAACGTCCTTGCCGTACGGGTGCACCAGTGGTCGTCGGGCTCCTACCTGGAGGACCAGGACCAGTGGTGGCTGCCGGGCATCTTCCGCGACGTCACGCTGCAGCATCGCCCCGCCGCCTCGGTACGCGACCACTTCGTGCACAGCCCGTACGACCACCGCAGCGGCGAGGGCACGCTGCGCGTCGACTGCGATCCCGCCGGCCGCATCACCGTCCCCGAGCTGGGCATCGATGTGGCGACCGGTGAGTCGGTGACGCTCCCCGTCGAGCCGTGGACCGCCGAGACACCCCGGCTGTACGACGCCGAACTGGCCACCTCCGGCGAGCGGATATCCCTGCGGATCGGCTTCCGGACGGTCGCCCTCGAAGACGGCCTGATCAAGGTGAACGGCCGGCGGATCCTCTTCCGCGGCGTCAACCGCCACGAGTTCCACCCGGAGACGGGCCGCACTCTCGACCTGGCCACCATGCGCCGCGACGTCGAGCTGATGAAGCAGCACAACATCAACGCGGTCCGCACCTCGCACTACCCGCCGCACCCCGCCTTCCTCGACCTCTGCGACGAGCTGGGCCTGTGGGTCGTCGACGAGTGCGACCTGGAGACCCACGGCTTCACCGAGCAGGACTGGCGGGACAACCCGGTCGACGACGAGCGCTGGACCCCGGCCCTCCTGGACCGCGCGGCCCGCATGGTCGAACGCGACAAGAACCACCCCTCCGTCGTCATGTGGTCGCTCGGCAACGAAGCGGGCACCGGCCGAGGCCTGACCGCGATGGCCGAGTGGATCCGCGACCGCGACCCCGACCGCCTCGTCCACTACGAGGGCGACATCGACTGCCGTGACACGGACGTCTACTCGCGGATGTACGCCCCGCACGCGGAGGTCGAGCAGATCGGCCGCGGCCTGGACGGCGGCACGCACAAGCGGCGCGGGCTCCCCTTCATTCTCTGCGAGTACGGGCACGCGATGGGCAACGGCCCGGGCGGCCTGACCGAGTACCAGCAGCTCTTCGAGGCGCACGAGCGCAATCAGGGCGGCTTCATCTGGGAGTGGATCGACCACGGGATCACCCATCCCACCCTCGGCTACGCCTACGGCGGCGACTTCGGCGAGGAACTGCACGACTCCAACTTCGTCTGCGACGGCCTGCTCTTCCCCGACCGCACACCGTCCCCCGGCCTGATCGAGTACAAGAAGGTCATCGAGCCGGTACGGATCACGGGCGACGGCGAGGCGGGCACCGTCCGTATCACCAACCTCTACGACTTCTCCGACCTCTCCCACCTCACCTTCGAGTGGTCCTACCAGGTCGAGGGCGAAACGATCGAAGCGGGCACGCTCCCCGTCCCGCCCCTCGCACCCGGCGAGTCGGCCGACCTCAAGCTCCCCTCGCCGCCGGCGGCGGGCCACGACGCCGAAACGCAGTGGACCGTTCGGGCACAACTCGCCGGCACTCCCGCCCACACGGTCGCCTGGGGCGAACTGCCCGCCACACCCCGCCCCGCACCCCGGCCCGCGACAGGCAGCGGCCCGCAGCGCGGCGACGGGCTCATCACGCTCGGTCCCGCCACCTTCGACGCAGGTACGGGTGCGCCACGCACGATCGGCGGGACGGCGGTCGGCGCGCTGCGCCTCGACGTCTGGCGCGCGACCACCGACAACGACAACGGCGCGGACTGGCAGACCGACATCCGGCTCGGACAGCTCTGGCGCAAACTGGGCCTGCACCGGATGCAACACCGCCTGGACGCGGTCGAGTTGACCGACGACGCCCTGGTGGTACGGACCCGGGTCGCGCCCGCGGGGTGGGAGCCTGGCCTGGGGGCCGTCTACCGCTGGACCAGCGACGGAACGCGTCTGGGCCTGACGGTCACCGTCACCCCCGAGGGCGCCTGGCACGTGCCGCTGCCCCGGCTCGGCATCCGGCTCGGACTCCCCGGCGGAGCGGACACGGCCACCTGGTTCGGCGGCGGCCCCGGCGAGGCGTACCCGGACACCCGGGCGGCATCGCGCCTCGGCCGCTGGACATCGACGGTCGACACGCTCCAGACGCCGTATGTCCGCCCGCAGGAGAACGGCGCACGCGCAGACGTCCGTTGGGCCGAGATCGGCGGGATCCGGGTGGAGGGCGAGCCCGCGTTCTCCTTCACGGCCCGCCGCTGGACCACCGAGCAGCTGGACGCCGCCGAGCACCCCACCGACCTCACCCCCGGCGACACGGTCTGGGTGAACCTCGACCACGCCCAGCAGGGCATCGGCTCGCAGTCCTGCGGCCCCGGCGTCCTCCCGCAGTACCAACTGCACGCCGCACCGGCCGAGTTCGGCTTCACCTTCGTCCCGCTGGAATCCGCGTGACAGCGACGGTCACAGCCCGCGCGCCCGGACGGCTCTTCAGCCGTCCGGCCGCGGCCGCCTCCTGCGTGGCATTCGTCCTCATCGGGATGCTGCAGGCGGTGTACGGACCTGCGGTCCCGGGGCTGCGCGAGGAGTTCGGCCTCTCCCCCTCCGCCGCCGGACTCGGGCTGAGCCTGCACTTCACCGGCGGCGTGGCCGGAGTCCTGGCCTTCAACGCCATCCACTCCCGGATCAGCAACAGCGCACTCCTGGGCTGGAGTTACGCACTGATGGCACTCGGCGCCCTGGGCGTCGCACTGGCCCCCGCCTGGCCGGTCGTCCTCATGGCGGCCTTCGTCTGCGGTCTCGGATTCGGCGGCGTCGACTACGGCCTCAACCAGCTCTTCGCGGTCGGCTTCGGCAACCGCTCCACCGCGATGCTCAACGTACTCAACGCCCACTTCGGGATCGGCGCGGTCCTCGGCCCCGCCGTCATCGCGGCGGTGGGCCCGGAGAACTACCCGTACGCCTTCGGAGCGTGCGCGGTCCTGGCAGCGGCACTGATGCTCTGCACCCGCGGCATCGGCACCCAGGAACCCGCGCCCGCAAGTGCCCCCGCCCCGGCGAGCGGACCACGCCTGCTCTCCCGGGTCCTCGTCGGTTTCCTCGCCCTGTACATCCTCAATGTCGCCGTGGAGGCAGGCGTAGGCGGCTGGGAGCCCACCCACCTGGAGACGGTCGGCTTCTCCGCGGCGGTCGCGGCCTCGGCCACCTCCGTCTACTGGCTGATGATGACGGCCGGCCGCTTCCTGGTCGTCCCCCTCACGCTGCGGTACGCCCCCGAGCGCATCCTCACCGTCTGCGCGGCCGGGATGACGGCCTGTCTGCTGCTGGCGCTCGTACCCGGCGCGGCACCCTACGCCTACGCGGGTGTGGGGCTCTTCATCGCGCCCGTCTTCCCCACCGGTCTGCCCTGGCTGAACCGGGCCCTGCCGCACGCGAGGCGCGCGGGCGCCGTGGTCATCGCGGCATCGATGATCGGCGGTGTGGCGGCACCGCCCTTGCTGGGCAAGGGAATCGAACTCTCCGACATCCATGCGGTCCCGGTCCTGCTGACGATCCTCTCGGCGGCCTCGCTGGCCGCGACCGTCTGGCTCGCCCGGCAGGGGGTCAGCCGACCGGCCGGTCGCGCCCCGCGAGAAGACCCGCCGCCATCTGCGCCAGCATGAGCACCATCATGAAGGCCAGCGGTGCCCGCCAGCCGCCGGTGTTCTGGTAGAGCGCGCCGACGAGCACGGGGCCGGGGATGGAGAGCAGATAGCCGGCGCTCTGCGCGAAGGCGGAGAGCCTGATCACGGTCGTTCCGTCCTTCCCGCGCAGCCCGATCATCGTCAGGGCCAGAGGGAAGGAGCAGTTGGAGACTCCGAGCAGCACCGCCCACAGCCAGGGCGCGGCGGCGGGGGCGGCCCACAGTCCGGCGTATCCGGCGAGGCCGAACACCCCGATCGTCAGCGCGATCCCGCTCTGGTGCCGCAGTCGTCCTGCGACGGCCGCGAGTACGTAGGAGAGCGGCACGCCCAGCAGGGAGGTGACGGCGAACAGCAGGCCCGCGGTTCCGGCCGACAATCCGGCGTCGCGGAAGATCTGGGGCAGCCAGCCGATGATGACGTAGGCGGCGGTCGCCTGCAGCCCGAAGTAGCAGGCGAGCGCCCAGGCGGTGGGGCTCCGGGTGACCCGGACCTCCTGTGCGGTCAAGGGAGTTGCCGTTGCCGTTGCCGCTCGGGAACCGGAAGCCTTCCGGTCGCGGGCGAGGGCCACCCACGGCGGTACGGCGATGGCCGCGACCACCGCCCAGGCGCCGATCCCCACCCGCCAGTCGCCCAGCGTGTCGGCGAGGGGAACGGTCACCGCCGCGGCGGCCGAGGCCCCCAGGTTGAGGGCCATGGCATACAGACCGGTCATCGCCCCGACGCGGTCGGGAAAGCGCTCCTTGACCACGACCGGCAGCAGCACATTGCTGACCGCGATCCCGGCGAGCGCGAGGCCGCTCAGCGCGACGAACGTGGCGGTGTCCTGGGCGAACGAGCGCAGCGCGAGACCGGCCGCAACGGTCGCCGTACCGACGGCTATGACGGCTCCGGCTCCATGCCGGCGGGCGAGGCGTGGCGCGGTGAAACCGACCAGCGCGAAACACAACGCCGGCAGGGACGTGAGGAGTCCGGCGACCGTGGCACTCATCCCGAGTCCGGCACGGATCTCTTCCAGTACGGGGCCGAGGCTGGTGACCGCGGGCCTGAGGTTGAGCGCGGCGAGGACCAGGGCGACAGCGGCGAGGCGTCGCACGCGGACGCCCGACAGGACGGCGGGACGGCCTGGTCCGGTGCGGTTCTCGCACACCGTTTCATCGTTGGGCATGGGTCATCCTAGGTCGGCCGGTTGCTGAAATGCCCTTCTGTAGGCGGCGGGTGTGGTCCGCAGCGCCCGGTGGAAATGGCGGCGCAGATTGGTCGCCGAGTGCAGGCCGACCCGGGTGGCGACCGTCTCGACGGGCAGGTCGGTCTGTTCGAGGAGCGCCTGCGCGGCGGTGATGCGGCGGTCGAGCACCCAGCGGCCCGGGCTGACGCCGAGCTGCTCGTTGAAGCGGCGGGCCAGCGTGCGCGGGGAGAGCCGGGCGTGGACCGCGAGTTCATCGATGCCCAGCTGCCCGCCGAGCCGGTCCGCGGCCCAGGCGAGCAGCGGGGCGAGCGAGTCCGGGACGCGGCCTTCGTACGGCGGGAGGTCCACGTACTGCAGCTGGCAGCCCTCGCGGTGCGGTGGCATCACCAGGTGGCGGGCGACCTGCGCCGCATAGGCGGCACCCTGGTCCGCACGCACCAGGTGCAGGCAGAGGTCGATCCCGGCGGCGCTGCCCCCGCTGGTGGCGACGTCCCCGTGGTCGATGTAGAGGACGTCCGGGTCGACCCTGACCTGCGGGGCGTGCCGGGCCAGCGCCTCGACCAGCCGCCAGTGGGTGGCCGCGCGGCGCCCGTCGAGGAGCCCTGCCCCGGCGAGGAGAAAGGCCCCCGAGCAGATCGCGGCGATCCGCGCACCCCGTGCATGGGCGCGGCGCAGGGCGTCGACGACGGCGGGCGACGCCGGTGCCGTGGGCGGATTACGGCCGGGCACGACGACGGTGTCGGCGGTGTCGAGGGCTTCGAGACCGTGCGCGATGTGCATGTCATAGCCCGCCAGGGTGGGGACAGGGCCCGGGTGCTCCGTCGCGACACGGAAGTCGTACGCCTCGGGGATGCCGGGGGTCGCGACGCCGAAGATCTCGGCTGCACAGCCGAGTTCGAAGGTCGACTGGGGCGGATGCACGAGGGCGACGACCCGGTGACGGGGGCTCATGGCACGAAAGTACCCGGGGGTGTCGATCCTGTCACTGGGCCGGGCGTACAGATGCGTCCAGGCTGGAGCACATGACAGCAACCGAGCACATCCAGCCGCCCGTCCAGTTCGTCAACATCGAGGAGGCCAGGCGCAGTTCACCCGGAGCCGGCCTGTCGGTCCGTGAGCTCCCCTCCACCGCGCAGGCCAGTTCCTGGGTGCTGGATTTCGCGCCGGGCAGCCAGTGGATGGAGGTCGATCACCATTCCAGCGAGGAGCACTTCTACGTCCTCAGCGGCGAACTCCACGACGGCGACCGGCTCCACAGGGCGGGCGACTACGTGGTGATGGCCGCGGGGACCAGCCACCGGCCGTACTCCGAGACAGGTGCTTCGCTCCTGGTCATCAGCCTGAAGGGGTGAGGCCGTAGGATGCGCCGGCAGACCGGTGCGAACGAGGAGAGCCATGGAATCCGACAGCCCGCGCGGGAGTGTTCCGGCCCTGGTGGCGGCAGACGCGCTCGCGCCCCGGCTCGGCGAGCCGGGCCTGGTCCTCCTCGACGCCTCGGTCGGCGCGCACCGGGGCGCTGCCCGCCGGATCCCGGGAGCCCGGGCCTTCGACATCGACGGCGCCCTGTCCGACCACTCCTCGCCGGTCCCGCACACCATGCCCGGCGCCGACCGGTTCACCGAGGAGATGCGCGCGCTCGGCGTCGACGACGACTCCACCGTCGTCGTCTACGACAGCGCGGGCATCTACTCGGCGGCCCGCGCCTGGTGGATGCTGCGGGCGATGGGCTTCGAGAGGGCCTGCGTACTCGACGGCGGCCTGCCCGCCTGGTCCGCCGGCGGGCACCCCCTTGAGGACAACACCGCCCAACCCCCTTCACCGCGGGGCGACTTCACGGCACGCCCCCGTACCGGACTGATCGTCGGCAGCGGCACGGTGACGGCGGCCCTGGCCGACCCCGCCACCGCCGTCCTCGACGCACGCTCCCGGGGCCGCTTCGCCGGTACGGCACCCGAGCCCAGGCCCGGGCTGCGCTCCGGCCACATGCCCGGGGCGGTGAACCTCCCCTTCACGGAGATCCAGCGGGACAACAGGATGCTGCCGGCCGAGGAGCTGCGCACCGCCTTCTCCCGTCTCGCCGGGGACCGGGAGAAGCTGGTCTTCAGCTGCGGCTCCGGCGTCACCGCCTGCGTCCTCGCCCTGGGCGCCGAGCTGGCGGGCTACCGCGAACTGGCCGTGTACGACGGGTCCTGGAGCGAATGGGGCCTGCCCTCGGACCTGCCGGTCGTCACCTGAAGGCGGCCGCATTGCGCACGGCCCACTCGGCGAACGGGCGCGGCGCCCGGCCGAGCACCTCTTCGACCGCGGGACTCACCCGCAGTTCGTCCTCCGTCGGCTCTCCCAGGATGGAGAGGGTGATGTCCACCGCCGCCTCCGGCATGAACCGCACCATCTGCTCCCGTGCCTCGCCACGGCTCAGCCCTGCGAACCGCACCGGCTCGCCGATCGCGTCTCCGATCGCCCTGGCCTGCTCGCGCGGGGTGACGGGTGCCGGTCCGGTGAGGACGTACGTACGGCCCGCGTGCCCCGCGTCGCGCAGGGCCGCGGCCGCGACCTCCGCGATGTCCGCCGGGTCGACGACCGGCAGCCCCACGTCGCCGAACGGCGCGGCGACGGTCCGGTGTTCGCGTACCGGCGCCGCCCACAGGTAAGCGTTGGAGGCGAAGCCTCCCGGCCGCAGAACCGTCCACTCGAGACCCGATTCCTGAACGGCCTCCTCGAACGCCCTCAGCTGCGCGTGGACGACGGACCGGGTCCGGGTGCCGACCCCTTGGGAGGACTGCAGCACGATGCGCCGCACCCCCGCCGCGCGTGCCGCCCCGACGATCTCCCGCGGCTGCAGACCCGCACCGTCACCGGGGATCAGCAGGAAGAGCGCATCGGCCCCGTCCAGCACCCTCTTCAGCTCCGCGGGGTCGGCGAGCTCGGCCTGCCGGTACCGTACGCCCGCCTCCTCGCCTTCCGGACGGCGCGAGACGGCCGTCACCTCCTCGCCGGCCGTCAACAGCGCCTGCACCAGCGGGCGTCCGACGTTTCCAGTGGCTCCGGTCACTACGATCACAGTCTTCTCCCAGTTCGGTTCCCGCTGCTTCTGTGACCATCCTGGAAGCCAAAGTGGCCACCTTGTGGCCACTTTCAGGAGCAGAATCGTCTGCCATGAGAGCTGATCGTCTGGTGGCCGTGCTGCTGTTCCTGCAGACGCGCGGGCAGGTGACCGCGGCCGAGGTGGCGGCCGAGCTGGAGGTGTCCGAGCGGACCGCCAGGCGCGATCTCGAAGCGCTCGCCACCGCGGGCATCCCCGTCTATTCGCAGGCGGGGCGCGGCGGCGGCTGGGCGCTGGTCGGCGGGGCCCGTACCGATCTGACGGGTCTGAACGCGGGCGAGTCCCGGGCGCTGTTCCTGGCCGCGGGTCCGTCGTCCGCGACGCCCGAACTGCGCTCCGCACTGCGGAAGTTGGTGCGCGCCCTGCCCGCGCCCCTGCGTGCGGACGCCGAAGCGGCGTCGAAGGCGGGGGTGGCGGACTCCACGGACTGGTCCGGGTCCGCCCTCACCGCGGACACCCCTCATCTCGCGGCTCTGCAGCGGGCGGTGGTGGACGGGGTGCGGGTACGGCTGGGATACGCGAAGCCGGGAGCACCCGCCGGGGAGCGTACGGTCCATCCCCTCGGCCTGGCGTCCAAGGCGGGCACCGGATATCTCGTCGCGGGAACCGACCGCGGTCTGCGGACCTTCCGGCTCAGCCGTGTCACCTCGGTCGAGGCGACCGGCGAACGGGTCGAGCGCCCGGAGGGTTTTGATCTCGCCGCGGCCTGGCGTTCCCTGGCCGCGCGGATGGAGGACCGGATGCTGGCCTCGACGGTGTGGGCGCGGGCAGGCCAGGGTACGGAACAGATTCTGCAGGGCCTCTTCGGCGGGCGGCTGCGGACCCTGCGGTCGCTGCCCGACGGCTGGACGGAGATCGAGGTCGACGGTCCTTCGCCGGAGGTCGTGGCAGCGCAGCTGGCCGGCCTCGGGGCGCGCGTCGAGATCCTGGAGCCCCCTGCGGCCCGGGAGCGGCTCGCACGTCTGGCGTACGAGCTCGCTTCCCTCTACGGGCCGCCGGCCGGCTGACCGGCCGGGTCGAACCGGACCGGATCAGACCTGGTCCGTGGCTCCGAGCATCGGGGCTCCGAGCATCGCCGAAGCGGCCTCCACGGGGCTCATGGCGGGGGCCGGGACGGGCGCGGTGACCGAACGGCAGGTGAAGCCGAGGCGGGTCAGCGCGCGGGTCACCTCACCGGCGGTGAAGTCACGGCGGTCCTGACGGGTGATGATCTCGCCGACCTGCTTGACGGGGTAGGTGCGGCGGCTGATGATCACGGATTCCCCGGTGACCGGTTCGGGCTTCTTGCCCTTCATGGCCGTCTCCACCTCGAGCTTGGTGAATTCGAACGGGTAACGGGCGATGACGAAACGCATGGTGCCTCGCTTCAGTGGCAGAAAGGGACGGGCGGGGGAACGGTGCTCATGCGGCGCGGCGGATACGGGCGGCCTTGCGGGCCTCCGCGGTCTGGCGGGCCTCGGTCGCCTTGCGCGACTCGCCGCCCGACCGGGTGCCCCGGCCGCGGAAGGGGGTGCCGCCGCGCTTGGGCCGGTCGTCGGAGACCGGCGCGCTGCCGCGGATGGGGACGCCCGAGGGCGCCTGGGCTCCGGTGATGCGGCTCAGCTCGGCGTCGCCGGAGCGTACCTGCGTGACGGTCGGCCTGATGCCCGCGTCGGACATCAGCCTGGTCATGTCCCGGCGCTGGCCGGTGGTGACGAGGGTGACGACACTGCCGGACTCGCCGGCCCGGGCGGTGCGGCCGCCGCGGTGCAGATAGTCCTTGTGGTCGCTGGGCGGGTCGACGTTGAGGACCAGGTCGAGGTTGTCGACGTGGATGCCCCGGGCGGCGACATTGGTGGCGACCAGCGCGGTGACGCTGCCCGACTTGAACTGGGCGAGCGTACGGGTGCGCTGGGGCTGCGACTTGCCGCCGTGCAGCGCCGCGGCGTGCACCCCGCTCGCCAGCAGGTGCCGGGTGAGCTGGTCCACGGCGTGCTTGGTGTCGAGGAAGATGATCACTCGCCCGTCGCGGGCCGCGATCTCGGTGGCGACGGCGTACTTGTCGGTGCCGTGCACCTGCAGGACGTGGTGGTCCATCGTGGAGACCGCACCCTTGGACGGGTCCACCGAGTGGACCACCGGGTCGTCGAGGTAGCGGCGCACCAGCAGGTCGACGTTGCGGTCCAGGGTGGCGGAGAAGAGCATCCGCTGGCCACCGGGACGTACGAGGTCGAGCAGCTCGGTCACCTGGGGCATGAACCCCATGTCGGCCATCTGGTCGGCCTCGTCGAGGACGGTGATGGCGACCCGGTCGAGCTTGCAGTCGCGGCGCTCGATGAGGTCCTTGAGGCGGCCGGGGGTCGCCACGACGACCTCGGCGCCGGAGCGCAGCGCACCGGCCTGCCGGCCGATCGACATGCCGCCGACGACGGTGGCCATGCGCAGCTTCAGAGCCCGCGCGTAGGGGGTGAGCGCGTCGGTGACCTGCTGGGCGAGCTCCCGCGTGGGAACGAGGATAAGAGCGAGGGGCTGCTTGGAGTCGGCCCGCTGTCCGGCGGTCCGCTTCAGTACGGCGAGCCCGAAGGCGAGCGTCTTGCCCGAGCCGGTACGGCCACGGCCCAGGACGTCGCGCCCCGCGAGGGCGTTCGGAAGGGTGGCGGCCTGGATCGGGAACGGTGTGGTGACGCCCTCGGCGGTCAGCGCGGCCAGCAGGGGCGCGGGCATGTCCAGGTCGGCGAATGCCTCGACCGGGGGGAGGGCGGGGGTGACGGTGACCGGGAGGGCGAACTCGCCCTGCTGTGCGGCGGGGCGCCGCCCGGCGCCCTGGCCCGGCTTTCGTGTGCCGGAATAGCGGTTGTTCGTGCGCGTGGGTCGGTTCACGGGGAACCCTTCCTCGATATGGCACGTATCGAGGAATTCCGGGCCGCGGGGAAAGAGGGCCGGGGAATTGCAAGAACGAACCGGGTTTCTTGTCCAGAAACAGCGAGCTGGGGCCCGCGCCCGAAGGTGCGTGCCCCAGCTGCGTTGTGCGGTCAAGCTTTAGGCGGGAACGATGTTCTCCGCCTGCGGGCCCTTCTGGCCCTGGGTGACATCGAAGTTCACCTTCTGGCCTTCCTGAAGCTCACGGAAGCCCTGGGTGGCGATGTTCGAGTAGTGGGCGAAGACGTCCGGGCCGCCACCCTCCTGCTCGATGAAGCCGAAGCCCTTTTCCGCGTTGAACCACTTCACGGTGCCAGTAGCCATGTCAAATTCTCCTTCGGGGCTGTGCCCCAGAGTCCGCACTGTGCGGAACTCCGGCGTTGCGCGTGATTGCCCCGGAAAAACAAAAGCGCCTGATGGAGAACTCCCATCAAGGCACTTGAAGTCTATGGGAACCACAACTGCAACTGCGTCGACAGTAGCACGGCGCGAGCGTGCGAGCACGGCATGTACTCGCACGAATCGCGGTCGGTCAAGCCCCTGGGCCCCCTAGGTTGCACTGCGCTCGCTGGCCTCCTGGTAGTCGCGCTCCACCGAGCGGTTGAACGCGTCGTCGGGCTGCCCCACCTCGGTGCCGGGGCGACCGGCGCCCAGCAGCCGCCGCCACTCCTCGACGCTCCAGTCACCGGGGTCGGTGGTGGCGACGAAGTCCTCGAGCAGGGTGCGGAAGCGGTCCGGTTCGCTGTGGTGCGGAAAGTGCCCGGCGCCCTGGAAGACCGCCAGCCGGCTGCCGGGCATCGCCTCGTACGCCGTGTGCGCGTGCCGTACGGGAAGGACGGAGTCCCTGGCCCCCCAGACCAGCAGCGTCGGCATCCCCTGGGTCAGATAGCAGCGGTCCAGCATGGTGACGACCTGGCCGCGCCAGTCGACGACGGCCCGCAGGGTGCGGGTGAAGGCGCTGCGGGAGCGGGCGTCGGGCAGGGCGTCGACCAGGCCGATGAGGTCGGGGGCGTCCAGGCCGAGCCCGCTGTCGATCAGCTGGAGGGCCTTCACCGCGAGGCGTACCTGCAGGCGCGAGCCGGGGAGTTTCAGCAGGGACATCGCCAGGTCGGCGCCGGGCAGGGTCGCGGCCCGCAGTACGGGGGTGACCTGGCGGCCCACGCCGCCGGTGGCGACCAGCACCAGGCGGTCCACGCGCTCGGGGTACTGGTAGGCGAACTGCATCGCCACGCCGCCCCCGAAGGAGTGCCCCACCAGAGTCACCCGATCGATACCCAGCACACCGAGGAGGTCGCGGATCCCGTTGGCGTAGGCGGCCACCGAATAGTCGGCGCGTGGTTTGTCCGAGTGACCGTGGCCGAGCAGGTCGGGGGCGATGACGGTGTGGCGTGCGGCGAGCGGGCCGATCAGGTCCGACCAGGTCGCCGAGGAGTCGCCGATGCCGTGGATCAGCAGGACGGCCGGGCCCTCCCCGGCGATCCGGTAGGCGCGGCGGTAGCCGTGCACCGTATGGAACCGCAGGGCAGTCTCCTCGGCGGGCGGGCGTGGCTGCTGGGCGCGGAACGGCAGGATCAGTGCCATGGACGGCCTCCCTGTCCCCCGGTACCCCGGATTCCGAGTGTAGGAAGGCCCGGGTTCGGGAGGGTTTCGGCTCGGTTTCCCCCAGGTAGCGTCGGCGCCATGACCAGCACACCTGCCTTCTCCCGCGCGCTCGCCGCAGGCACCGTCGTCCTGGACGGCGGGCTCTCCAATCAGCTCGAGTCCGCCGGGCACGACCTGAGCGACGGGCTGTGGTCCGCCCGGCTGCTCGCCGAGGACCCCGAGGCGATCGTCGCGGCGCATCTCGCCTATTACGAGGCGGGGGCCGACGTCGCCATCACGTCGAGCTACCAGGCCACTTTCGAGGGGTTCGCCCAGCGCGGGACCGGGCAGGAGCGGGCGGCCGAACTGCTGGCCCTCAGCGTGGAGTTGGCGCGTGAAGCCGCGCGGCGGGCGCGGGCCGGGAGGCCGCTGTGGGTGGCTGCCTCCGTGGGGCCCTACGGGGCGATGCTCGCGGACGGTTCGGAGTACCGGGGGCGGTACGGGCTGAGCGTCGCGGAACTGGAGGCCTTCCACCGGCCCCGGCTCGAGGTGCTGGCCGCGGCCGGGCCCGACGTACTGGCGCTGGAGACGGTGCCGGACACGGACGAGGCGCGGGCGCTGCTGCGGGCCGTGCGGGGGCTCGGGGTGCCGGCGTGGCTCTCGTACAGCGTCTCCGGGGAGTCCACCCGTGCCGGGCAGCCTCTGGACGAGGCCTTCGCGCTTGCCGCGGAGGCGGAGGAGATCGTCGCGGTGGGAGTGAACTGCTGCGTCCCCGAGGACGCCGACCGCGCGGTGGAGCTGGCGGCCCGCGTGACCGGAAAGCCGGTCGTGGTGTACCCGAACAGCGGGGAGACCTGGGACGCGCGGGCCCGTGCGTGGCGTGGGGACGCGACCTTCTCCGCGGACCGGGTGGCGGGCTGGGAGCGGGCCGGCGCGCGGTTGATCGGCGGCTGCTGCCGGGTGGGTCCCGGGGTGATCGCCGAGCTGGCGCGGCAGCTCGGCGGCGATGGGCCGCCGGCGGGCTGACGCACGAGGGAGCCCGTACGCCGGTTCCGGGCGACGCGCTCCCCGCGCCCTCCAAGGGGCGCGCGCCTCAACTCGCTGTCACCGACCTACACTTGATGTCCGTCGGCACGCCAGGGGGAGGTGGGGACATCGTGACGCAGTCGCCTCGCCCCGTCCTTCCCGCCCGCCCGGAACCCGCCCCGGTCCAACTCCTGGGCTGGCTGGGCCGGTTCGGCTCGGCCGCCGCTGCCTACGGGGTGTTCCAGGCGCTGGTCGGCGTGCTGCCCGACGACCTCTCGGGCGTCGTGTCCCGGTACTGCATCGCCGCCCTGGCCGGGATCGCGGTCGGGTCCGTCGCCTTCCTGTCCGGATCGCTGCTGCGGGCGCGTACGACGGCCGCCGCCGCGGTGGAGGCGGCACGGGAGGCCCCCGGACCGCTGCCCGCCGTGGTCGAGGGCGCCTGCATCGGGCTCGCCGCCGAACTGGCCTCCGTGGAGGATGCCGGGCGCGGGAGTCTCACGGGGTGGCCGCACTCGCTGGGCGAGGGCGATCCTCCCGTACGGCCGACCGCGTACGGGACGGTCTACGGACTGCTCATCAGCCTTGAACTCGGCCTTCCCGACGCCCGGTTGAAGACCTCAGAACTGGTGGACACCCTGTGGCGGCTGCGCCTCGACGGCGGCGGCTGGGCGGCCCGGTCGCAGGGCGCGATGGCGCGGGCCGAGGTCACCGCGCTCGTCCTCGGCGCGCTGGCGCGGGCGGGTGCCGATCCAGTACGTCTCGCCGAGGAGGCCGCCATCTGCGAGACCCTGCTCACCCAGGACCGGGACCCCTCCGGTTACGACGTCAGCTTTGTCGTGACGACCGTGATCCGCGGACTGCTCAAGGCCGCCCCGTCGGCGGCCGCCCTCCCCCGGCTGCGCGACGCCCTGGTGGACGGTGCGGTGGTGGACCCGGAGCGCCGCCATCTGCATGCCTGGGGATCGCGGCTGACCGCACCGCGCGGCGAGACCCTGATGCCGACCGCCGTGCACACCGCGCAGGCGGTGGTCGCGCTGGAGCGCGCGGCGAAGACCCTCGGCGAGGACCGGCACACCCGGCTTGTGCGCGAGGACGGCATCCGCTGGCTGCTGAGCTGCCCGACCCCTGAGCACACCGACTGCCCGGATCTGGCGAACAGGTACGGGGTGGTGCGCCGCCGCAACCCCCTGGACCCCGACCAGCGCGAGCAGTTGACGGTACGTCACTTCGCCGCCGCCTGGCTCGCCCGCGCCCTGATGAGCACGGGCGCACGCGAGGTCGCCGCCGAGGATCTCCGCGAGGACGTGTGGCAGCGCCAGCTGGCGGGCGCGGTCGGCTCGGTGTGGGCGCAGCAGCAGGACGGGATATGGCGGTGGTCCGATGGCGATCTGGACCGCCCGCTGTGGATGACGTATCAAGGGCTTTCGGTACTGCGTCGGCACGCCCTCCTGGTCTACCGGCCGCACCCCTGACCGCACCCCGGGAGAGCCCATGCACGTCGCCGCCGCACTCGACCAGCTGCAGTCCGCACTCGGCCCCGGCCGCGGGCTCCCGCCCCAGGACATCGCCAGGGAGGTCCTGGCCGAACTGGCGCAGCCGGACCGGCTGCTGCCCCTCTTACATGAACTCGCGGACGGCGCGGGCGACGTGGAGCAGTGCGCGCGGTTCTCGTACCGCCATGTCCTCGGCTTCGACAAGCTGCTGCTGCTCCCGGGAAAGCCGCACTTCATGCTGCGGGCCCATGTCTGGCGCGCACCCGACGGCGAGGTGCCCGAGGACATCCACAACCACCGGTGCGCGATCGCCTCGTACGTGCTGCTCGGCGGCGTACGGATGGAGCTGTACGAGGAGGCCGCCGAGGGCATCGCCGTCACCGGCTTCCTGGAGACCCTGGAGGGACCCGAGGAGGACTGGCGCCTGGAACCCACGGGCGAGGCCAGGCTGCGGCGGATCCACGCGGCCCACCATGCGACGGGCAGCGGTTACGTGCTGGCGCCGCACGTGCTGCACCGGGCGCACAGCGGTGGGGACGGCACCGCGGTGACGCTGTTCCTGGAGACCGAGGGCGTACGGGACCGGACGCAGGTGTTCAGGTCGGCGGCCGGGCCCGCGCGGGCGGGACGCACGGTGAAGTCAATGCTGTCGGTGAAGGAGTATCTGGCCGAACTGGACGCTCTCTCAGCGCTGTTGGATGCCTGATTCCGCGTCGAGCACCTGCTGGATGACGGTGCGGTTGTAGGCGTCCACGGGGACCGAGTCGAGCTCGTCGGGCTTCACCCAGAGGGCCTTCTGGTCCGCGTGGGGCAGCCGCACCTCGGTGGTCAGCGGGCGCACCAGGAAGTTCGACTGGTGGTTCCTGACCGGGCGGCCGCGGTACTCGCTGTCGAAGTCCGAGGTCCCCGCGAGCCGTACGATCTCGCCGAGGATCCCCGTCTCCTCCTGGAGCTCGCGCAGCACCGCGTCGGCGGGCGCCTCGCCCGGATCGAGCTTCCCGCAGGGCACCCCCCACACATTCGGGAGGAACCGCTCGGTCTTGCTTCGTCGTACGACAAGGACAAGGCCGTCGTCGACGACGACGGCCGCGGCCAGCCGGTTGGAGTCCACAGTGCCTCGCACAGCGGGAGGAGGGGCCGAAACCCTGGGCGTTACTACGCTACCCGCCTGAGGCCCGAACCTCTCGCTGTGCGACGTTTGGGTACCTGATGGTTACGAAGGCGAGCGCAACGACCGGGCCGGCACGAGGTGCTGGGTGCGCAGTTCGCCGACGACGAGCCGGGCGAACGCGGCCGCGCCGGTGGCCGAGGTGTGGGTGTTGTCCTTCTTCTCGTTGTAGAGGTAGTACGCCTTGGAGCCCTCGGGGCCGAGTGCCTCGACGCGGGCCTTGCTGAGGGCGGTGAGGTCGACGAGCGGGGTGTGCTGCTCGGTGGCGAGGGTGCGCATCTCGGCGGGGAGGTCGACGCCGAGGCCGTTGACGATCAGGGCGGTGCCGTTGTCGAGGGTGGCGCCGGTGAACCAGCGGCGGACGATGGGGGTGACCAGGACGGGGCGGCCGCCCTGCGCGCGTATCCCCTCGATCATGGTGGTGAGGTTGGCGCGGTAGGTGTCGCGGTCGGTCTGCTTGTCGTTGTGGGCGAGCTGGATCAGGACGAGGTCGCCGTGGTGGATCTTGGTGCTGACGGTGGCGAAGAGCGCCGGATTGTCGAGGTACGTCTGCGAACTCTCGCCGGAGTCCGCATAGTTGGCGACCGAGAGGCGGTCGGTCAGGTACTGCGGGAGCTGCTGGCCCCAGCCGACATAGGGGTCGCCCGGCTGGTCGCAGACCGTCGAGTCGCCGATCAGGAGCAGTTGCGGCGTGCGGTCTCGGGTGACGCGGAGGCCGGCGAGCTGTGGGGCGGTTCCATCGAAGGTGAGGTCGAGACCCGGGGTTCCTTCGGGTCCCGTGGGCTCACCCTCGGGGGTGCGTACGTCCACGGTGAAGCTGCGGCGGACGGTCTCGCCCGCCGCGTTCGCGGTCTCGGCGAGCACGGCTCTGCGGGTCTCCGCGGTGACGCGGGTGGAGCCTGCCGCCGTACCGCCGCCGAGCAGGGCCGAGACGCGGTACGTACCCGGCGCGACGTCGAAGTGGCACACGAAGGGGGCGGTGGCGGTGCAGTGTTGGAGGCCGTCAGGACGCGGGCGTGCGTGGGCGGGGACAGCGGTCAGTGCGGCGGCCGCGGTGATGGCGGCCAGTAGTGCGGTACCGGCTCGGCGCATGGCGAAGCTCCTCTGATCGACCCGATTGAAAGGTTTCAGAGGCGGACCGTACCGCGTACGGGCAAGCGCTTTCTACAGTGCGGTCCCACAAGCACAGTCGACGAAAGCCGGGCAGGATCGCGCAAAGGCGATCCTGCCCGGCCCCGGACACGGAGCCCAGCGGGGCTTATTCGAGGAGCTCCGCGTACGAGCCCATGGCCATGGCGATGTCGGCCTGGGCCCAGAACCGGTGGTACGTGAAGGTCGGCGCTGCGCCGCCCTTCAGATAGGCCTCGACCTTGGACCAGGCCGGGTCGTTCTTGTAGAAGGAGCGGATCGACTCGAAGGTGGATGTGGAGTTGATCGTGTCGCCGTTCGGCATCTTGCCGCTGAAGGTGCTCGGCACGTACACCGGGTCGTCGAAGCGGCTGTAGTCGGTACGAGTCTCGGGCGCCGCGATGCCCAGCGCGTCCTGGTTGTGGTCCCACATGCCGTCGAGCAGCGCCTTGGCCGTGGTCTTCGCGGCCGCGTTGCCGGACTTGGCCGCGTAGTAGGAGAGGGTCTTGGCGTACGCGGCCGCCACGCCCACGTCATTGGTGTAGTCGGCGACGGTGACGTGCAGACCCGTGTTGGCGCCCGGGGTGCTCGCGCTCCACGTGTCGGGCTTTCCGGACCACTTGAGCGTCGAGGGGATCTGGTAGGTCCCGTCGGGGTTGATGGTCGTTTCGGAGAGCGCCCAGGCGACCCACTTGTCGAGCACGGTCTTCGCGGCCGCGTTGCCCGTCTGCTGGTAGTACTCGGCGACGCGCTCCATCGACCAGGCCTGGAAGCCGAACCACTGGTTGGACGGCGGGTCCTGGTAGACGGGTGCCTCGTCGTAGTACATGCCGTAGAAGGTCGGGGTGCCGGCCGGCGGGGTGGCGTAGCGCCCCTGCCAGCTGTTGGTCGCGCCGCCCGCGATGGCGCCCTCGGACGACTGGAGCCAGCGGTAGAACTCCAGCTGCCGGCCGAGGCTGGTGTTCCAGTCGGCCGCCCCGGTCGCGGACTTGGGCTTGAGGTCGGCGTAACTGCTCAGCGCGTAGGCGGCCATGGGGTTCTGGTAGCCGCCGTGGACATGGCTGGATCCGATGCGCCAGGCCCAGCCCGCCGAGGTGTCGGTGGCGCCGCCCCAGGCGTAGTACCAGGAGAGGAGGTAGCTGGAGCTGTTCTTGCCGGTTCCTGCCGGGCAGGTGGTCGGGCCGACGCAGTCGCCCTGCTTCTTGAAGTACTTGTCGTACATGGCGTAGCGCAGATAGTCGCCCATCTTGGCCGCCTTGGCGACGGTCGCGGTCACCTGGCTGTCCTTGCCCTGCTGCTTGGCCCAGACGTCGGCCCAGTAGGCGGCCTGGACGGCACGGGCGTCCGCGTCGGGGGCGTCCGTGTACTTCCACTGCTTGGAGTACGAGGAGTCCCCGGTGAAGAGGTCCAGATAGCCGTTCTTGCCGCCGTAGGTGAAGTTGTCGCAGGTCGGCTGGGGGACGGTCTCCCAGACGGACTCCTGGGGGCCGCGCTGGAAGGTGTTGATGTAGGAGGGTCCCGTGGCGGTCGGTCCCGCCTGGCACTTTCCGGGCTCGTTGCCGAATCCGTAGGTGTTGTCGACGTCCTGGATCCAGTGCATGCCGTAGACGTCGTCGGTGCCGTACGCGCTCTTCAGCTCGCCTGCGATCGGGTCGCTGCCGACGGAGACGCCGGTGTCGAGGGCCGCGGGGTACTGCGAGGGGAGGTCCCACTCGGGGGCGTACGTCGCGGGCTTCGAGGCGTTGTAGAAGCTGTTGGTGGGCTGGTCGGCGTGGGTGGGGATCATGTACTTCTCCATGGTCGCCCACGCGGCGTTGAACTGTGTCCAGTCGCCGGAGATCCTGCCGTACACCGCCTGCAGCCAGATCAGATAGCTGTACGCCTCCGACGTCGTCTCATGGCCGTAGTCGGGAGCCTCCACGATCAGGGTCTCGACGGAGTGGTACGGAATGCCTTCCGGCGAGAAGTAGCCGTTCGCCGGATTGGTGATCTTGGCGTAGAGGTCGAGGAAGCGGGCGTCGTACGCCTTGGTGGCGGCCAGTTCCGTCGCGGTGACCTCCGCCTTGGTGTAGCCGGGGGCGGTCACGGTGAAGGTCGCGGCGCCGGTGCCCGACGCATTGGCGGTGACGGTCACCTTCTGGGCCGTCGACCAGTTGGCGGACGTGAAGGTGAGGGAGGCGCCCGTGGTGACGGAGAGGCCGGTGTTGCCCGAGGTGCGGGCGACCGCGGCCGTCACCGTGGCGGTGGGCTGCGAGGAGAGCTTCACGTCGAACGTCGCCGTCTTGCCCTGCTGGACGCCGAATTGGGACGGGGTGGCGACCAGGGACGGGCCCGCGGCGACCGTAATGCCGACGGGGGTGGACTCGGCGGATGCGCCCAGGCTGTCGTACGCCTTGGCGTAGAGGGAGTAGCTGCCTGCGGGGACGCTCGCGTAGTCGAAGGTGTAGGGGGCGGTGGTGTCCGTGCCCAGCAGGGTGGTGTCGCTGTAGAACTCCATCTTGCTGATCGTCGCGCTGTCGGCGGCGGCCGCGGTGGCGGCCATCGGGACGGTGGCGCCCGCGGTGTAGACGGTGCCGGCGCCCGGGCTGGTCAGGACCGTGATCGGGGGCTGGTGGGCGCCGGTGCAGGGGGTGCCGTTGACGGCGAAGGCGGTCGGCGCGGTGTTCGTACCGCTGTAGTTGAAGTTGGCGCCGATGGACGTGGCCGCTCCGGGTGCGAGGGTCTTGTTCCAGTCGAGGTTCTTCGCGGTGACGTTCTTGCCGGACTGCGTCCAGGTGGCGCTCCAGCCGCTGGTGAGCGTCTGGTTGCCGGCGTACGCGTACGTCAGGGACCAGCCGTCGACCGCCGCCGTTCCGCGGTTGGTGACGGCGAGGTTGGCGGTGAACCCGCCGCCCCAGTCGTTCACCGTGTAGTCGACGCTGCACTGGAGCGTCGCGGCCTGGGCGGGACTGCCGCCCGCGGCGGTCATCGCCAGGGGCAGGGAGAGTGCTGCGGCGCATGCGGTCAACAGGCGTCTGACTCTTCGTGCACGGGGTCTTTGTGAGCGTGGTCTTCGTAAGGCAGCCATGGGGAGGGCCTCCTCGCGGTTCTCGGTGGGGGACGTCTATGACAACTCTTGAACCAGTGGGAGCGCTCCCAAGGTGCAGGCGAGGTGAAAGAGTGTCAAGACCTGTCACAGCGATGCAGATGTCGAAGTCATTCGATTGAGAAGTTTTTCAACTCCCCTGTACTAAAGGGGGTGTTGTGGCTAACCTCCGAACAACCAGTGGGAGCGCTCCCGTCGTCTAGGTACGTAAGGACGCGCTCCATGAGCCCACCGCGATTACCTGTTTTCGCCGCCGTCGGCACGCTCTTCGTGGCGGCGGCCGCCGCACTGCTTCCCACGCTCACCGCTTCAGGGGCCACCCCCGCCTGCTCCGTGACGTACTCCGTCACAAGCCAGTGGGACTCGGGCTTCCAGGGCGGCGTGACGGTCACCAACAACAGCGCTGCCATGAGCAGCTGGACGCTGTCCTTCGGCTTCGCCGGCACCCAGAAGGTGACGCAGGGCTGGAACGCCAAGTGGTCCCAGTCCGCTGCGAGAGTCACCGCCACCAATGAGTCCTACAACGGCACTCTGGCGACGGGAGCCTCCGTCAGCGCCGGATTCCTGGCCTCCTGGTCCGGGTCCAACCCCGCGCCCACCACGTTCACCCTGAACGGCGTCACCTGCAACGTGGACGGCGGGCCCGATCCCACGCCCACCCCGACCCCGACCCCGACCCCGACAGGACCGCCCACCGATCCGGGCCCCGCATCGGCCATCCACGCCTCGGGCAACAAGCTCGTCGACGCGGCCGGCACCGAGCGCCACCTCTACGGAGTCAACCGCTCCGGCGGTGAGTTCATGTGCGTGCAGGGATACGGAGTCTTCGACGGGCCCGTCGACGACGCCTCCATCGCCGCGATCGCGGACTGGAAGGTGAACACCGTCCGCGTACCGCTCAACGAGGAGTGCTGGCTGGGCACTTCGAATATCGACCCGGCCTACGCGGGCACCAACTACATCAACGCGATCAAGGGGTTCGTGACCCGTCTGGAGGCACATGGCATCACTCCGCTCCTGGAGATGCACTGGAGCTACGGCCAGTACACCGGCAACTCGTCGGGCTGCTCCGACATCCATGCGAGCTGTCAGAAACCGATGCCCGACGCCCAGTACGCCCCGGCGTTCTGGAAGTCGGTGGCCACCACCTTCAAGGACGACCCCGCGGTCGCCTTCGACCTGTTCAACGAGCCCTATCCGGACCGCGCCACCTCCACGCTCGACCAGGCGTGGGCCTGCTGGCGCGACGGCGGGACCTGCCCGGGCATCGGCTACGAGGTGGCCGGCATGCAGGATCTGCTGGATGCCGTACGGGGCACGGGCGCCCAGAACCTCGTGCTGGTCCCGGGCATCGCGTACGCCAACGACCTGAGGCAGTGGCTCGACCACAAGCCGACGGACCCGGCCGGAAACCTGGCCGCGGCGTGGCACTCGTACAACTTCAACACCTGCTCCTCCGCGAGCTGCTGGGACGCCCAGCTCGCTCCGGTCGCCGCCCAAGTCCCCTTCGTGGCGGGGGAGATCGGCGAGAACACCTGTGCGCACGGCTACACCGACCAGGTCATGGCCTGGCTGGACGCGCACCACGCCTCGTATCTGGGCTGGACCTGGAACACCTGGGACTGCGCGTCGGGTCCTTCCCTGATCAGCAACTACGACGGCACACCCACCGCATACGGAACCGGGCTGCGCGACCACCTGCGCGCCCTGTCTTGAGAGGAATCACATCGATGAGCCGCACTTCCGTACCACCGAGACGTGCCCGTACGGCACTCATAGCCGCCGGCGCCCTGGTCCTGGCGGGCGCGGGCGCCGTGTCCGCCCTGCAGTCCCCCGCTTCCGCTGCCGGTGTGCAGTGCAGCGTCGGGTACACGGCCAATGACTGGGGCAGCGGGTTCACCGCGAACGTCTCGGTCACCAATGCCGGCACGACCGCGATCGACGGCTGGTCGCTGACGTACGCCTACGCCGGCAACCAGACGCTCACCAGCGGCTGGAGCGCCAACTGGACGCAGTCCGGCAAGAACGTCACCGCGAAGAACCTCGACTGGAACAAGACCCTCGCACCCGGCGCCTCCACGTCCTTCGGCGGCAACTTCAACTACAGCGGGACGAACACGGCCCCGACCGCCTTCGCGGTCAACGGCACTCCCTGCAACGGCGGTTCGTCGACCGGCAGCCCCACGCCGACGCCGACCGATCCCACCAGCCCCTCCCCCAGCCCGTCGACCTCCACGCCTCCCGGCACCGGCGATCTCGTCGACAACCCCTTCTCCGGGGCGGGCGTCTATGTGAACCCGGAGTGGTCGGCCAAGGCCGCCGCCGAACCCGGCGGCACCAAAATCTCCAGCCAGCCGACCGCCGTCTGGCTCGACCGGATCGCCGCGATCGAGGGCGTGAGCGGCGGCATGGGCCTGCGCGACCACCTCGACGCAGCAGTGCAGCAGGCGGCGGGCAAGCCGCTCGTCGTGCAGCTCGTCATCTACGATCTGCCGGGCCGCGACTGCGCCGCCCTCGCCTCCAACGGCGAGCTCGCACCGACGGACCTCTCCCGCTACGAGCACGAGTACATCGACCCGATCACCACGATCCTCTCCGACCCGGCCTACAAGAACCTGCGGATCGTCAACACGATCGAGCCGGACTCGCTGCCCAACATGGTGACCAATGTCAGCGGACGCCCGACGGCCACCGCCGCCTGTGACGTCATGAAGGCGAACGGCAACTACATCACCGGGGTCGGGTACGCACTCGCCCACCTGGGCAGCGCCGGCAACGTCTACAACTACCTCGACGCCGGTCACCATGGCTGGATCGGCTGGGACGACAACCTCAACCCCACCGCCCAGCTCCTGCACCAGGCGGCCACCACCTCGGGTGCCACGGTCGACGACGTCCAGGGCTTCATCACCAACACCGCCAACTACGGCGCGACCACCGAGCCGTACTACACCATCGACGACACGGTGAACGGCACCTCGGTGCGCCAGTCCAAGTGGGTGGACTGGAACCGCTACGTCGACGAGCAGACCTTCGCGCAGGGCTTCCGCACCGCGATGGTCAGCGCGGGCTTCAACTCCTCGATCGGTGCGCTGATCGACACCTCGCGCAACGGCTGGGGCGGCACCGCCAGGCCCACGGCTCCGGCCGCGAAGACCACGCTCGACGGATACGTCAACGGCAGCAGGACCGACCTCCGTATCCACCTCGGCAACTGGTGCAACCAGTCCGGTGCGGGCATCGGCGAGCGGCCCAAGGCGGCGCCCGCCGCAGGTATCGACGCCTACGTCTGGGTGAAGCCTCCGGGCGAGTCCGACGGCTCCAGCACCGCCATCGCCAATGACGAGGGCAAGGGCTTCGACCGGATGTGCGATCCGACGTACACGGGCAACGCCCGTAACGGCAACAGCATGTCGGGGGCGCTGGCAGGCGCCCCGGTCGCGGGCCACTGGTTCTCGGCCCAGTTCCAGGAGCTCCTGAAGAACGCCTACCCGGCGCTCTGATCACCTGAGCCGGGCGGTGCGGGCGCAAGGAAATCGGCCCGCACCGCCCGGTCCTTCATGACGGCACCGATCCGCTCGCGCATCGGGCGCCGGGCGAGAGCGTCGAGCGCCTCGCCGATCAACCGGCTGAGCGGGTAGGGAAGTTCGGCCTCGAATTCCGTGGCGGCCGCCGTGGTGGCCGCCGACTCCGCGTCGAGCAGCGGCAGCAACGACTCAGCCGCCTGGGTCAGCCGCGCCATGCGGCGGCGTGCGTCGTCCTCGCCCGGCTCCAGCACGAGAAAGCCCTCCCTGACCATCTGGGCGACGGTCTGGCTGGCCGCCGAGTGGGTCACCCCGGTCGCCCGGGCGAGGTCGCGGATGGAGCTCGGGCCCGTGGCGGCCAACTCCCTTACGACCGGCGTGAACCGGGGCCTGAATCCTTCGAGACCCAGGTCGGCGTAGACCGCGGCGACATCTCCGTCGAGGAGCTCCAGCAGGTGGCGCAGCCGGGTGCCGAGCAGTTCGGGGCCCGGGCCGGGGGCTTCGGAGGGCATGGCTGTTAATGTAACAGCACTGTTGCATCTCCGTCGAAGGGGCCGGGCCATGGCCGACCGCCATCCACCGATCGAGCCGTACGCGCACGGAATGCTCGACGTGGGCCACGACAACCTCGTGTACTGGGAGGCCTGCGGCAGCCCCGGGGGCAAGCCCGCGCTGGTCGTCCACGGCGGCCCCGGGTCCGGCTGCACGGCCGAGGCGCGGCAGCTCTTCGATCCGGAGCGGTACCGCGCCGCCCTCTTCGACCAGCGCAACTGCGGGCGCTCCACACCGCACGCCGCCGACCCCGCGACGGATCTGACGCACAACACCACCCAGCAACTCATCGACGACATGGAGCAGTTGCGGGAACACCTGGGCATCGAGAAGTGGCTGCTGTACGGCGGATCGTGGGGGTCGACGCTGATCCTCGCGTACGCCGAGGCGCACCCCGAGCGGGTGTCGGAGATCGTGATCGCCGGTGTCACCACGACCCGGCGCTCGGAGACCGACTGGCTCTACCGGGGTGTCGGGCGCTTCTTCCCGGAGGCGTGGGACCGGTTTCTGGCAGGGGCTCCCGAGGCGGGCCGGGAGGGGGACATCGTGGGTGCCTATGCGCGCCGGGCCGCCGATCCCGATCCTGGCGTACGCGCGAAGGCGACCATCGACTGGTGTGCGTGGGAGGACGCGGTGCTCTCGGCCGAACCCCACGGTTCCGCGCATCCGTACGGCGACCGGCCTTCGGCGGCCCGCACCGCCCTGGTCCGTATCTGCTCGCACTATTTCTCCAGCGGCGCCTGGCTGGAGGAGGGCGCCCTGCTGCGCGACGCGGGACGGCTGAAGGGGATTCCCGGGGTCCTCGTCCACGGCCGCCTGGACCTGAGCAGCCCGCTGGGCACGGCCTGGGACCTCGCCCGTGCCTGGCCGGACGCCACGCTCCGCGTGATCGAGGACGCCGGGCACAAGGGGAGTACGGCGACCCGTGAGCTGGTCGTCGAGACCCTGGACCGTTTCGCGGAAGCCTGAGTCCCCCTCGGGAACTCCCGCTCGTTAGGGAGGTGGTGGGACCGTCCTGATCATGGGCGGGCGCGGTTCGGAGCAAGGAGCGGTCGACGTGTCGGGTACGAAGGTCAAGAAGCAGCGTGTCTGGTGGAAAGAGCTGCCGCTGCTCATCGGCATCGCGCTGGTGCTCGCCCTGCTGATCAAGGTCTTCCTGGTGCAGGCCTTCTCGATCCCCTCCGGATCGATGCAGAACACGCTCCAGGTGGGCGACCGCGTGCTGGTCGACAAGCTGACCCCGTGGTTCGGTTCGAAGCCCGAGCGGGGCGAGGTCGTCGTCTTCAAGGACCCCGACGGCTGGCTCAAGGACGAGCCCGTCACCAAGCCGAACGCGGTGCAGAAGGTGCTGAGCACCATCGGGCTGATGCCGTCCGCCGATGAGAAGGACCTGATCAAGCGGGTCATCGGGGTCGCCGGTGACACGGTGGAGTGCAAGGGGACCGGCCCGGTGAAGGTCAACGGCAAGCCCCTGTACGAGCCGTACGTCTACAAGGGCAACACCCCGTGCAGCACGGACGCCGAGTTCAAGATCACCGTGCCGGACGACTCGATCTGGGTGATGGGCGACCACCGCCAGGCGTCGGCGGACTCGCGCTACCACCAGAACAAGCCCGGCGGCGGCTCGGTGCCGGTGGACGACGTGATCGGGCGGGCGATCGTCATCGCCTGGCCGGCCGGGAACTGGGGCACGCTCTCGATCCCCGACACCTTCGACCAGGAGGGGATCGACGGCCGTTGACGTGCCTCAGGCCTTGGGCAGTTTGACCACCGTGACGAAGAAGTCGTCGATCTGGCGGATCGCCCGGATGAACTGCTCGAGGTCCACCGGTTTGGTCACATAGGCGTTGGCATGGAGCTTGTAGCTCCGCAGGATGTCCTCCTCGGCCGCCGACGTGGTCAGCACGACGACCGGGATGTGCTTGAGCTCCGGGTCGGACTTGATCTTCTCCAGGACCTGACGGCCGTCGTACTTGGGCAGGTTCAGGTCCAGAAGGATCAGATCGGGCCGTACGGCCCGGGTGTGCTCACCGCGCCGGTAGAGGAAGTCGAGTGCCTCGAGACCGTCGCGCACCACATGGAGCGTATTGCCGATCTTGTTGTCCTCGAACGCCTCGCGCGTCATGAGTTCATCGCCCGCGTCGTCCTCGACGAGGAGCACTTCGACAGGCTCGGGCGGAGGGGTGGTGCTCATGGAGTGGCTCCCTGGGGCGCGGTGGTCGTTCCGGGTTCGGTCGGGGCGGGGGACGCGGTGTGGGCGGCGGCCAGGGTGAAGACCAGCCGCGCCCCGTCCGTGTACTGCGTGTCGAGCCAGATCTGGCCGCCCGAGTGCTCCACGATCTTCCGGCAGAGCGAGAGGCCGATCCCGGTCCCTTCGTAGGCATCACGGCTGTGCAGCCGCTGGAAGATGACGAAGACCTTCTCCGCGAACTCCGGTGCGATGCCGATCCCGTTGTCGGTGACCGAGAACCGCAGGAGGCCCGGCTCCTCGTCCGGCCCGACGCTCACCTCGACGTGCGGGGCCGTGCCGGGGCGGCGGAACTTGACCGCGTTGCCCAGCAGGTTCTGCCACAGCATCGTGAGCAGCGTGGCATCCCCCATCACCGCCGGGAGGCTCTTCGGCCGTTCGACGGTCCCCTCGTGCTCCTCGACCGCGGCGGAGATGTTGCGCAGCGCCCGTTCGAGGACCGTGTCCAGGTCGACGGCTTCGTAGCTGTCGTTGAGCCGTCCGACGCGGGAGAAGGTCAGCAGGTCGTTGATGAGTACCTGCATGCGCTTGGCTCCGTCGACGGCGAAGTCGATGTACTGCACGGCGCGGTCGTCCAGTTGGTCACCGTAGCGCTTGTGGAGCAGCTGGCAGAAGGAGGCCACCTTGCGCAGCGGCTCCTGGAGATCGTGCGAGGCGACGTACGCGAACTGCTCCAGCTCGGAGTTGGACCTGCGCAGTTCGGATGCCTGTTCATCCAGCTCCACGGCCTGAGCCGCCAGCACGGCTTCCCGGCGGCGTGCGACGGTCAGTTCGCCCACCACGCGCAGGCGCATGTCCTCCACCGCCCCCGCGAGTGCCCGCAGGTCGGCGGGCCCGTGCGCCGGAATGGGCTGCTCGAAAGCACCGTCCGCGACGAGCTTCACCGCGGTGCGCACCGACTCCAGCGGCCGCAGAACCGTGTACCGCAGGATGACCACGACGCCCGCCCCGGTCAGCGCGAGCAGGACCAGAACCCCGATGAACACCCAGTCGCGCTGGGTGCGGGCCACATGGAGGTCCTCCTGGGCGCGGGTCTGATCCGTCAGGAGCCGGGCATGCAGGGTGTCGAGGCGCGTACGGACCTGGTCGAAGGTCGTCTTGCCCCGGTCGATCGACACGGCAGGGGCCTCGTCGTCCCTGGCCGTGACGGCCGGTACCGCGAATTCCTCCCGCCATTTGCGTACGGACGCGTCGACCGAGGCCAGCGCCTCGGTGTCGCCGGAGGAACCCGCGGTCAGCGAGGCCAGCCGGGCGCGTGCCGTGTGTTCGGCGCCCTTCCCGCGCTCGTACGGCTCCAGCAGGGTCATGTCCCCGCTCAGCAGATAGCCGCGTACGCCGGTCTCCTGGTCGAGCAGCGCCGCCTGGAGCCGGTAGGACTCGGTGCGGGCAGGTGCCACGTTGTCGACCAGGTAGTTCGTCGCGTCGGTGGTGCGGGACTGCACGGCGACACCCAACGCCGCCGCGGCTGCCGTGATGACCCCCAGCACCGAGACGGCGAGGAGGAACCACGCGCGGACGGTGAGGCCGCGCGGGACGGCGGCGGCCGCTGCCACGGCGCGGGCGTCCGCCTCCGGGCCCGCCTCGGGTACGAGGGCTGCCGGGTCCGGCTCCTCGGGAAGGGGCGGGGTCTCGGCTGTCATGAGGGGTTGTTCCATTCCAGGAGCAGGACGGCCACGTCGTCGGCCAGCCCCCCGCTCGGTGCGGCAAGGGCTTCGGCGGCTCTGATGAGGGTGTCGGCGAACTGGCCGTGCGTGCAGTGCGTGTGCTCGCGCGCGATGTCCAGGAGGCCGCTCTCGCCCAGGCGTCGGGGGCCGTCCCCCACCCGCCCCTCGATCAGGCCGTCGGTGAACAGCATCATGGCGTCGCGCTCCGCCAGCGGCACCCGCGTGCCCGGCCAGGTCGCGACCCCGGGCAGGATGCCCAGCATCGGCCCGCCCGGCACCTCTTCCAGCCGCACCGCGCCCGTGCGCGAGCGCACGATGAGGCCGGGATGTCCCGCGCGTACGACACGGACCTCCGCCGCCCCTGCGGCCCGGGTCAGACAGCTGAGGGTGGCGAAGACCTCCGGCCGCGAGCGCTCGGCGACGAGGATCTGGTCCAGGAGCTCGAGCAGCGACTGCTCCCTGGCACCGGCCAGTACGAAGGAGCGCCAGGCCACCCGCAGGCAGACGCCCAGGGCCGCCGCGTCGGGGCCGTGCCCTGACACGTCGCCGACCAGGGCGTGCGTGGTGCCGTCGGCGGTCTGCACGACGTCGTAGAAGTCGCCGCCCAGCAGCGCCTGCGCCCTGCCGGGCCGGTAGCGGGCGTGGACCGTGACGGTGTTGTCGTGCAGCAGCGGCCTGGGCAGCAGGCCGCGCTCCAGGCGGGCGTTCTCCTCGGCACGCAGTCGGCCCTCCTGGAGGGCGGCGGCGGCCAGCTCCGTGTGCCGGCGCTGTATCGCGTAGCGGACGGCCCGCACGAGCATGTCCGCGTCCAGCCGACCCTTGGCCAGGTAGTCCTGGGCGCCCGCGGCGACCGCGGCGAGCCCGGCCTGCTCCTCGGCCAGCCCGGTCAGGACGACCACGGCGGCGCCGCCCGCGTGTTCGAGCACCGCCCCCAGTGCCTCCAGGCCCTGGGCGTCCGGGAGATGGAGATCGAGCAGTACGCAGTCCGGTGTCTCCGCGGCCAGTTCGGCGACGGAGTCCTTCAGCGAGCGCGACCAGCGCAGGCCCAGCGGCATGCCGCTGTCGGCGAACAACTCCTCGACCAGTACGGCGTCCCCGGCGTCGTCCTCGATGAGCAGCACCCTCGGCGCCTCACCGTCCCACGTCAGGGAGGGCGGAACCGAGCCGAGAGGGGCGCGCTGTGCGGGCAGCGCGGGTAAGACGGAACCCTGCACGGGGGCAGGTTCGGGGCCGGTCCCCATGGCAGATCTCTCCTCTCGCCACGGGCGCTTCGGCCCATGAGGCGCGCCCGAGCGTGCCCGCGACGAGATTAGGGCGATCAGTTGACTTTTGACAACTGTTCCCGGAACAGCCGGACATGGACCGGACGCAGCCTTGCGGCCTACGCGGCTTCCACGGCGGCCGCCGCCTCACGGAACGCCGTCAGCCCCTCCATGAGCTGCCCGAGCGCGTCCTCGGGCATCGCGTCCAGAACGGGGCGCAGCTCGTCCACCTCGTACTCGCGTACCTCGTCGAGGAGGTCGCGCCCCTGTCGGCTCAGGTGCAGTTCCAACTCCCTGCGGCTCGCCCTGCTGAGCCTGCGCTCCACGAGCCCGGCGGCTTCCAGCCGGTCGCAGAGGCGGCTGGTCGCCGGTGCGCTCGACCCCAGCGCTTCGCCGAGGGACCGCAGGTTCCCGCCTTCGAGGCTGCCGATGGTCTGCAGCGCGCGCATCTGCGACACCGGAACCGGCCCGGTAGGGGCTCTGCCGAGCGCCCTGCCGCGCAGAACGCCGAGCAGACCCGACACCTCCGCTGCGGTGTCTGCCAGGTCCCGACAGTGCGTCGTAGTGCTTGGGCGCATCGGCCCACTGTGTCATTTCCGCGCCGGGCTTGTCAGTACGCGGTCGAACGCCGGCCTCGCGTGAAGTGGGCCGCTCCGAAAGGGGGTTGCGCGCCGGTCGGCCGGAGGTTTGGCTTTCCCCATGCAGCAACCGCTTTCCCCACCGTCCCGGCACGGCACCCTCGACCACCGCTACCGGGGCGAGCACCCGGTGCGCACCCTCGGATACCTCCTGAGACCCGATCGCGGCCGACTGCTGCTCGCAGTCGCCGTGTTCGTGGTCAAACACAGCCCCGTGTGGCTGCTCCCGCTCATCACCGCGAACATCATCGACGTCGTCGTCGAGCACGGCCCCGAGTCCCGGCTGTGGCTCAATGCGGGCGCGCTCCTCGTCGTCCTCCTGCTCAACTATCCGATGCACCTGCTGTACGTACGGTGCGTGGGCAGCAGTGTGCGGCGCATGGGCACCGCACTGCGCGACGCGCTCTGCCGCCGGATGCAGCAGCTCTCCATCGGCTACCACGCGCGGACCAGCGCGGGCGTCCTGCAGGCCAAGGTCGTCCGGGATGTGGAGACGATCGAGCAGGGGGTACAGCAGTCCGCCGACATGGGGCTCGCCGCGGTGACCACCCTGGTCGGCGGCCTCGTCGTGATCGGGCTGCGGGTGCCCGCGTTCCTGCCCGTCTTCCTGGTCGTCGTCCCGCTGGCCGGCGTACTGGTGATGCGGCTCCGCGGCCGGCTGCGCCGCCACAACGAGTCCTTCCGGCAGGAGGTCGAGCAACTCTCCTCCCGGGTCGGCGAGATGACCAGCCTCATCCCCATCACCCGCGCCCACGGCCTGGAGCGTACGGCGCTCGGCCGGGTCGACGGCTCGGTGCGCCAGGTGTACTTCGCCGGGCTGCGCCTGGATCTGCTCAACGGCCGCTTCGGCGCGCTCGCCTGGATCCTGCTCAACACGCTCGGCGTCACCTGCCTGGCGGGCTCCGCGCTGGCCGCCTATCACCACTGGATGTCGATGACGGCGGGCGACGTCGTGATGCTCAGCGCGTTCTTCACCGTCCTGACGGGCTCGATGACCACACTGCTGGGCCTGACCCCCGTCATCAGCAAGGCACTTGAGTCGGTGCGCTCGGCGGGCGAGGTCCTGCAGGCACCCGACCTGGAGATCAACGCGGGCAAGTCGGAGGTCGAACAGGTCGGTGGCCGCGTCGACTTCGAGCAGGTCGGCTTCGCGTACGAGGGCGCCGACGGGCCAGCGGTCGACGACTTCACCCTCACGGCCAGGCTCGGCGAGACCATCGCGCTCGTCGGGGCCTCGGGTGCGGGCAAGTCGACCGTGCTCAACCTGCTCATCGGCTTCATCCGCCCCACCTCGGGCCGCATCCTGCTCGACGGCACCGACATGGCCACGCTCGATCTGCGCAGCTACCGCCGTTTCCTCTCGGTCGTACCGCAGGAGTCGATCCTCTTCGAGGGCTCCATACGCGAGAACGTCACCTACGGAATGGGCGCGGTGGAGGAGGAGCAGGTACGTGACGCCCTGCGCGACGCGAACGCCCTGGAGTTCGTCGACCGGCTGCCGCTGGGGCTCGACACCGTCGTCGGGGAGCGCGGCTCACGGCTCTCGGGAGGCCAGAAGCAGCGCCTGGCCATCGCCCGTGCCCTCATCCGCAATCCGCGGGTCCTGGTCCTCGACGAGGCGACTTCGGCCCTGGACACCCGCTCGGAGGCCCTGGTGCAGGAGGCGCTGGCCCGTCTGGTCAGGGGCAGGACCGTGTTCGTCGTCGCCCACCGGCTCACCACGATCCAGGGCGCGGACCGGATCGTGGTGATGGACGGCGGTCGGATCGCGGAGGTCGGCACCCATCGGGAGCTGCTGGGCCGCGGTGGCGCGTACGCCGGGCTGCAGCCCGGCGTCACAGCTGCTTCAACCGGTCCATGAGGAAGGCGCGCTCCGCGCCGTTGCGGGTGAGGTGCAGCGCTTCCTCGTACGCGGATCTGGCCCGCTCGCGGCAGCCCAGGCGGCGGAGGAAGTCGGCGCGGGCCGCCGCGAGGTAGCCGTACGAGGCGAGCCGAGGTTCGGTGGCGAGCAGGTCGAGGGCCCGCAGTCCCGCGGCGGGCCCGTCGGCCAGGCCCACGGCGACCGCACGGTTGAGTGCAACCACCGGGGAGGGCCAGGTCCGCATCAACAGGTCGTAGAGGGCGACCAGTTCGCCCCAGTCGGTCTCCTTCTCGGAGGCCGCCTCGGAGTGCACGGCGGCGATCGCGGCCATCAGGGGGTACCGGCCGGGAGGGCGGGTGCGCAGCGCGAGACATACAAGCGACGCACCCTCCTTTACGGCTTCGTGGTCCCAGAGCGTGCGGTCCTGGTCGGCGAGGAGGACGATCCTGCCCGCGCTGTCGGTGCGGGCTGCGCGGCGGGCGTCGGTGAGCAGGATCAGCGCGAGGAGCCCCGCGACCTCCGGGTTTTCGGGGAGCAGGCGGCGCAGCATCCTGGCCAGGTCCTGGGCCCGCGTCACGAGGTCGGTGCGCATCAGGGTGTCGCCGACTGGGGCCGTGTGGCCGGTCGTGAAGAGCAGATGGACGACGTCGAGAACGGCGTCGATCCGGGTGGGGAGCTCCGCGGCGGGCGGTACGCGGTAGGGGATGCCCGCTCCGGCGATCTTCTTCTTCGCGCGGGTGATCCGGGCGGCCATCGTGGTCTCGGCGACCAGGAAGGCGCGGGCCACTTCGACGGTGGTCAGGCCGCACAACAGACGCAGCGTGAGGGCCACTTGGGCCTCGACGGCGAGCGCGGGGTGGCAGCAGGTGAAGATCAGGCGCAGCCTGTCGTCGGGGATGTGGTCTCCGTCGGCCGACTCCGGCGGCTCGTCCGACTCGTCTAGCAGGAGCAGCGGCAGGGTCCGCCGCAGCGAGGACTCCCGCCGCAGTACGTCCGTCGCGCGGTTGCGGGCGACGGTGGTCAGCCAGGCTCCCGGGCTGCGCGGGACGCCGTCCTCGCGCCATTTCACCAGCGCCTTCGCGTACGCGTCCTGGACGCACTCCTCGGCCAGGTCGAGGTCGCGGGTGACGCGCACCGTCGCGGCGAGCACGAAGGCCCACTCGTGACGGTGCGCGTCGGCCACGGCACGGGCCGCGTCCCTGTTCAGTGGAAGACCCTGATCGGCCGCACTTCCACTCCTCCGGGCGGTGCCGGGACCTCCTTGGCGATGACGATCGCCTCGTCGAGGTCGGCGGCGTCGATCAGGTAGTAGCCGGCGAGGACTTCCTTCGTCTCGGCGAACGGCCCGTCGGTGACGGTGAATTCACCGGCGGCGTCCGCGCGGATCGACGTCGCGGTCGCCCCCTCCTGCAGGGCGTTGGCACCGAGGATGTTCTCGGACCGTGCCGCGTCGAACGCGACGTGGTCCTTGTACCGCTGTTGGAAGGCCTCGTCGCCCGCGGCTTCCCTGGCCTGCTCGTTGTCGTAGATGAGAATCAGGTACTGCCCCATGATGTGAAGTCCTCTCGGTCAGACGGAGGCGCCGGGCAAGGCACCAGTGTGCTCCCTCGGCACGGCGGCCGCGGGGGTCGATGGGACGCCCTGGGAACTCGCGGGTGCGAGCAGGGCGGCGATGACGCCGACGGCGGAGAGTGCCGCGGCGACCCAGACGGCGGGGACGAGCCCGTCGGTGAAGTGCTGCGCGGTGCCGTATCCGCCGTTGGCGGTGAACACCGCGGCCACCAGGGCGACTCCGAAGACGCCGCCCAGTTCGCGCAGCGCGCTGTTGGCGCCCGAGGCGACACCGGCCTCGGACAGGGGGACGGATCCCATCACCGCGTTGGCGACAGTGGGGAAGCACATCGAGATGCCGATGCCGGACACGGTCAGGGCGGTGCCCAGCCAGGCGTATCCCACGCCGGGGGCTGCGATCGACGCGACCCAGGCATAGCCGACGGCCTGCAGGGCGAGTCCTGCGGCCATGAAGGGCCGGTTGCCGAACCGGTCGGCGAGCACGCCCGCGACGGGCGCGACGATCATCGGGGCGCCCGCCCAGGGGAGCATGCGCACCCCGGCTTCCAACGGCGAGTATCCCAGGGCGAGTTGGAAGTACTGGGCGATGATGAACAGGGCTCCGAAGAGCGAGGCGAAGCTGAAGAACGCCACCGCGCCGGCCGTGGAGAAGGCCCGGATCCGGAAGAGCCCGAGCGGCAGCATCGGCGACCTGGCGCGCTGCTGCCACCGCACGAAGGCCACGAGCAGTACGAGGCCCGCAGCGAACGCGGTGACCACCTCGGCCGAGCCCCAGCCCGCCGGGCCGCCACGGACAAGCCCCCAGGTCAGCCCGAAGAATCCGGTGGCGGCGAGCGCGAGTCCCCGCAGGTCGAGCTGCGGCCTGGGGCCGAAGCTCTCGGTCAGGAAGCGGGCGGCCAGCGGCGCGAGCACGACTCCGATCGGTACGTTGATCCAGAAGATCCAGCGCCAGTCACCGCCCTGGGCGATGGCCCCGCCGACCACCGGGCCCACGGCGACACCGAGCCCGGTGATACCACCCCACAGTCCGATCGCCGCACCGCGCTTGCCCTGTGGGAATGCCTCGCTGATGAGGGTCAGGGTGAGCGGCATGACGATCGCGGCCGCGGCGCCCTGTACGACCCGGGCCGTCACGAGCATGCCGACGCCCGGTGAGCAGGCGGCCGCGGCCGAGGCGGCGGTGAATCCGAGCAGTCCGATGACGAACATCCGCCGCCGGCCGAACCGGTCGCCGAGTGCGGCACCGGTCAGCAGGAGGCAGGCGAAGGAAAGGTTGTATCCGTTGACAGTCCATTCGAGGTCGGAGAGGTTCGCGCCGAGATCGGCGCGGATGACGGGCAGCGCGGTCGCCACGACGAGGTTGTCGAGCGCGGTCATGAACAGTGCCAGCGAAACGAGAACAAGGGTCCAGCTCTGACGGTGCCGCATGAGTGCGTACGTCCTTCCCTGGCCGGCCCGCTGTCCGGGCCGCCTGTGGGAACGACGTACGCACTCCGCCGAAATCGACAGGTGTCAGGGACGGAATGTCAGCCGGTCGACGGCGGCGACCTTCCGGCCGCCGCTCGCGACCAGGTAGACGTCGTGCGCGCCGGCCACCGGGCGTGCGAGTCGTACCGACTGCTCCTGCCAGGTGTCGGCGCCGCCCGTGTCCACGACCGGGAGCGTCGCGGCGAGCGGTCCGTGCGGCGAGCCGATGCGCAGCTGGAGCGAGCAGCCGCGGCCGCAGCCCGTGGAGGCGAGGCGGACGGTCATCGTGTCGGCGCCCGCGGCGAACTGGACGGAGCGGAAGCCGATGCTGTCCCCGGCGCCGAGGGTCCCGGTCGCCGCTTCTCCGCGTTCAACTCCCTTGGTGTACGTGGCCTGTTCGGCCTGGAGTGTGGAGGTCGCGTCGGGTCCGTCCGCGTACAGGCGGATCTCATTGACGGCCCAGGGGGTGTCGCCGGGTGCGGTCAGTTCGATGCGGAGGTAGCGGGTCGTGGTCTGCGGGAAGACCGCGTCCTGGGTGAAGGAGCGGCCTGCGACGCGGGCCACGGGGGCGTCGAAATGGGTGCCGTCGTCGCTGGTGGAGACGGTGAAGCCGTACGGGTGGCCGGTGGCGTCCAGGCCCGCGTCGAGGGCAAGCCGGCTGACGCTCTTCGGCGTTTTGAGGTCGAGGGTGAGGGACTGTCCTGGCGTCTGGGCGGTGGCCGCCTTCCACTGGGTGCTCTGGTCGCCGTCGACCGCTGCCGTGGCGTCGGTGCCGTCGGACGCCTGCGCCGTCCAGCCGGCGTTGCGGAGCCGGTCCTGGCAGCCGGGCAGGGTGCAGCCGCTGGACCAGACAGCGGCTCCGTATTCGTACGCGCCCTGGTCGGGGGCCGTGCCCCGTACGCCGGTGGTCACTCCGTCGACGGTCTCGCCCGCGTCGATGGCCGGTGAGCCTTCGCTCAGCCAGAGTTCGCCGTTGCGGGCGTCGGCGTAGCGCGGGTCGGCGGGCGGCAGGAGGTTGTCGCGGACGACGGGGGCGGGGCTGCCGGGGCCGGAGATCTCCATCGGGTTCAGGGCGACGTCGTTGCTGACGTACGTTCCGGTCGCGTCGGTCGCACCGCTGAGGCGGACCGATGCCGTGGTGATGCCGAGCCCGTAGGAGGAGTGGTGGTCGCGGTTGCCGAGGCTGACGCTGCTGTGGCCGTTGAAGAAGGTGCCTCGGGTGCCGGTGTTGTACGCGACGTTGTGGTGGAGGAGGAACTGGGAGGAGGAGTTGTCGATGTAGTAGCCGACCTGGCCGTCCGCATCATGGACGGTGTTGTGGTCGATGCTCGTGCCGGTGGCGTCGAGGTTGCAGCAGACGTAGAAGGGGCTGCCGTCGCGCGAGGTGCGCATCGCCTCGGAGAGGTCGTTGTAGGCGATGCGATTGCCTTGGAACGGGACGCCGTTGAGCTGCCAGGAGACGTCGATGGAGCCGCGGCCCGTGCGGCGCACGGTGTTGTGCGTGATCGTGTGGTCCGAGCCGTTGATCTCGATGCCCGGGGTGTAGCTGCCCATCCAGCCGACGTCGTGGACGTAGGTGTTGGTGACGGTGTTGCCGCTGCCGCGCACCAGGATGCCGGTGCCGGCCGAATAGCCGATCTCGCTGTCCCTCACCTCATTTCCCGTGCCCAGGAGTTGGACACCGGAGTCCAGCACGCGCGAGTCGACGATGTTGCCCTCGGTGGGCGGGATGGACAGATCGGAGTCGGCGGGCATGGGGAGCGTGCTGAACTCGGAGACGTAGCGGGCACGCAGCGAGGACACGAGGACGCCGGTGGAGCCCTTGCCCGTACGGAGAGACGTGCCCCACAGGTCGAGACCGCGCACGGTGACGTACGAGCTGCCCGAGAGGTCGAGACCCCAGTCGCGCTGCTTGGCGGTGACGGTGTGGCCCGTCAGGCCGCCCTTGGGCGGGACCAGATAGAGCGTGCTCGCCGCCTTGTCGTAGTACCACTCCCCCGGCTGGTCGAGGGTCGCCTTGGCGCCGACGAGGTAGTAGTTGCGGTACGTCTGGCTGCCCATGCACAGCGGCGGGCAGCGGTAGTTGCCGCCCGTGAAGTCCAGCGCGCCCGATGTCGTGGCGGTGACCGTGCCGGTCTGCTGGCTCCAGGGGTTGGAGCCGGCCCAGATGTGGACCGTCGCCCCGCTGAAGTCGCCTGCGGGCAACGCGGGGTCGTCGATGTGCTGGTCGGTGGAGGTCTTCTCGGCGACCGCCCAGGTCGGATTCAGCGGATCCGAACCGGAGTTGGGCCAGCGGCCCTCCATGGCGCGGCCCCCGTCGAGGAAGAGCGCGTTCTCGGACGGGTCGAGGTCCAGGTGCACCTGGGCGGATACGAGGCCGCCGCCCGCGCCCTTCCAGCCGGTGACGGTGTCGGTGCCGTCGACGGTGACCGTTCCGTCGCCGTACGCGGCGAAGGTGATGGGCGCGTCCTTGGTGCCGGACGGCGGGGTGACCTGCTCGCGGTAGGTGCCCCGGTGGATGAGGCAGGTGTCCCCCGGCTTCACCAGGTCCGCGCAGCGCGCGATGGTGTGCAGCGGGTGGCGGGCGGAGCCGCTCGCGTGGTCGGAGCCCCAGGCGGCGACTTCGTACGTACGGCCCTGGTGGCCCGTGTCGGCCGACGCGGCGCCGGGGACGGCGAGGAGGGCCGCGGCTGCGGCCGCCAGCAGGGACAGCGGTCTGCGCGGGACCTTGGGCGGGATTCTCATATGCGGCCTCCGGGGGTCGGCATCGGTGGTGCGGGCGGGTTCTTCCAGGCCTTCTCGCCCTCGGGTCCTGCGGCCGTGCCCAGTACGGCGCAGCGCAACCAGTGCTCCCCTGGCGGGAGTTCGGCGGTCAGCAGGGGCAGGGCGGTGCGGCGGGCCAGGACGTTGGTGCCGGGCAGGCAGTCGAGGGTCTCGCCGGATCTTCGGCCGTCGCTGTCGATCAGTCCGGTGAGTCCGGCCGGGGAGGCGATACGGGCGCGGGCCGCGCCCGTCCTGCGGTCGGCTCCGCCGTCGCGGTCGACGGCGAAACCGCCCTCGGCGGTGTGCAGTCGGCGTCCGGTGCGGATGCGGTGGACCCGCAGGTGCCAGGGCGGGGCGGCCGTCAGCCAGGTGGTGATCTCGACGTCGGGCCAGGGGTGCCAGGTGGAGCGGACCGTGCCCGCTGCGACCTCGGGGTCGGCGGGTTCTTCCCGTACGCGGAAGTGGTCGCCGTCCTCGCTGAGGGCGAGCATCGAGTCGTACGCACCCTGTTCCTGGCCGGCCGGCCCTGCGGGGACGCTGAAGCCGAAGCGGGTGGAGTACGCGAACTTGGCGTACTTCTCGGCGCCGTGGCGCACCCAGGAGTGGTGCTGGCGGCCGGCCAGGAGGGTCACGTCGCCGCCCGAGCGCATCAGGATCGCGCCCGCGTGGGGCTGTTCGGCGACCGGCGGGAGGGCGGGGGCCGCGAGTTCGGCGGCCGTCCAGAAGGGGTGGCTTGCGGGGAGGGCGAGCGGGAGGAAGGTTTTCAGGGCCCAGTACGGGGAGCCGGGCGCGTTGTACTGCTCGGCGATGGCCGGCTGCGGGTAGCCGTATCCGATGGTGAGCAGGCCGTCGGGCGTGGTGATCGGCTGCTGCCGCCACCAGCGGATGTGGCGCAGGTAGTGGCCTTTGACCACACCCCAGGGGAGCGCCTCGACCCCGGCGTACGGCAGGGCACCCCAGTAGGCGGCCTGCGCGAAGCGGTAGGTGAGGCTGCGGCCGTAGGGGACGGCGCTGCCGTCGTCGGCGAACCAGTGCTGGAAGTCGCGGGCGAAGAGGGAGGCGCGCATCCGGAAGCGGACGGCGCGTTCGGGGTCGCGGTCGCCTGCGAGCGCGGCGTAGATCAGGCCGTAGAAGTGCAGGGACCAGGGCACGTAGTAGTCGCGGCGCTCGGTCGGGCCGTCGGAGTACCAGCCGTCGCCGAGCGAGAAGGATTCGAGTCTTTCGAGGCGGGTGCGGACGGTCCCGCGGTCGTACGGGACGCCGACCCGGTCGAGGCCGAGGGAGATCAGGACCGGGAAGAAGAGCCAGTTGTTCGCGGTGGTCGGCCGGTCGAGGGCGGAGCGCAGCCAGTCGGCGACGCGCTCGCGCTCGGGTCCTGTGAGGGGGTCCCAGAGTTTGTCGGGGGCGAGCGCGAGGGCGAAGCCGATGGCGGCCATTTCAACGATGCGCTGGCCGTGCGGGCCCGGTTCGCCCCAGTACTCGGGGTGTTCGGGGTCCGTGCCCGCGGCGAGTCCGCGCACCCAGTGGTCCCAGTGGGCGAAGGCGCCGCCGCCGGCCGCGAGCGGGGCGAGTCCCCACAGCGGGCGGGCGAACGCTTCGAGTTCGGCTGCCGTGTCGTCGTGGATCGCGGTGTTGACGCCGAGCCGCAGCCGGGCCCTGCCCTCGCTGAAGTGCGGGAGGAGCGGTTCGGCGAGGGAGGTGACATAGTCCTGCAGCCAACGCCTCATGAAGTCCGCCCCTGGGATCGGGAGTTGATGTTGCGATAGTTTTCGCAACAACGGGATCGCCACGAAACGTAGGAGAAACATCGGATGACGTCAACGGGTGGGGACGAATCAACCGGGAGCACCCTGGCCGAAATCGCGCTTCAGGCCCATGTTTCGGTGTCCACGGTGTCAAAAGTGCTGCACAACAGATCCGATGTATCGTCGAAGACGCGCACCAAGGTCCAACGCCTCCTGGAACAGCACGGATACCGGGCCGGGGGCAGCCGCCCCGCCGACCCCGCACTCCCCCACGGCGGGCTGATCGACTTCGTCATCAACGAGCTGGACAGCCCCTGGGCGGTGGAGCTGATCCGCGGCGCGGAGGAGACCCTGCACGACGTGGGGATGGGCCTGGTCGTCTCGGCCACCCACGGCCGCAGCCGGCTCGCCCGCCAGTGGCTCGACTCGCTCGCCACCCGGCCCACCCGCGGCGCGATCCTGGTCGTTCCCGAACTCACCCCCGCCCAGCACCAGGAGCTGCGCCGCCTCTCCCTCCCGTTCGCACTGGTCGCCCCGGTCGACGAACCGGCGCCGGGCGTGCCCTGGGTGGGCGCCACCAACTGGCCCGGCGGGCTCGCGGCGACCCGCCATCTGACCGAGCTGGGCCACCGCAGGATCGCGGTCATCAGCGGGCCCGAGCGCAGGCTCACCTCCCGTGCGCGGGTGGGCGGTTACCGCTCGGCGCTGGAGGAGGCGGGCATCGCGTACGACGAAGAGCTCGTACGCTACGGGGACTTCACCCACGGCCTGGCGCACCGGCACGCCCTGGACCTGCTGCGTCTCCCCGACCGCCCGACCGCGATCTTCGCCGGCAGCGACCATCAGGCGCTCGGCACGTATCGCGCGGCCGCTTCGCTCGGCCTGCGCATACCCGAGGACCTGAGTGTCGTGGGCTTCGACGACCTGCCCTTCGCGGACTGGGTGACACCCCGGCTGACGACGGTGCGCACCCCGCTCGCCGAGATGACGGCACTGGCCGCCCGGATGGTCCTGCAACTGATCGCCGGGGAGAGCCCGCCGACCACCCGGGTCGAAGTCGCCACGGAGCTGATCGTCCGGGAGTCCACCGCCTGACAGCCCGGGGCCGGACGTGCCCCGCGACCTCAACTCTGGCCTCTTTACGGCTCATTGGCCCCACCCGTACGCTCCGCCCCATGACAGCTTCCGGCAGACGGGCGGGGGTGCTCGCCGCGGCGGGAGCGCTTCTCGCCGCATGCGTCCTCGGCACCACCCCGTCCCTGGCCGCCTCCGACACCGGTGCGGCCCCCGTGACCGCGGACGCGACCGTGCTGCCCGTCCAGACCACGGGTCCGGCCGACAAACGCTTCAACATCGTGGTGCTCGGCGACGGCTACACGGCCGCCGAACTGCCCGCCTTCCGGGCCGATGTCGAGAAGCACATGAACGTGCTGTGGTCGACCGAGCCCTTCGCCTCCTACCGCTCGTACATCAACGTCTGGGCGGTCCAGACGCCGTCCCCCGAGTCCGGCGTCGACTGCGATCCAGGACTGGACGCACCACGCCGCGACACCGTCCTCGACATGGGCTTCTGGGGCGGGTGCAACGCGGGCAGCGTGCAGCGGCTGCTCACCATGAACAGCGCGAAGGCAACCGCGCTCGCCGATCTCGTCCCGGGCACGGTGGGCTCGAACCGGCAGATCGTCGCCCTCGCCAACAGCACGACGTACGGCGGCGCGGGCGGCACGTACGCCACCGCCTCCGGCGGCAACGCCCTCTCCTCGCTGATCACCCCGCACGAGATAGGCCACTCGCTCGGCGGCCTCCAGGACGAGTACGACTACTACGCACGCGGCGTCGCGGGCGGCACCTACGAGGGCGGCGAGCCGGACTCCGCCCACCACACTCTCCTCACCGAGCAGCAGATGAAGGACCAGCGCGCCAAGTGGTGGCGCTGGCTGGGCGACAAGAGCGATTCGGGCGGGACCATCGGCCGCTTCGAGGGCGGGATGTACGACACCAAGGGTGTCTGGCGGCCGAGCAGGCACTCGATGATGAAGACCCTGGGCTACGCCTTCGACCAGGTGGAACGCGAGGTGATGACCCAGGCGATCTCCGCCAAGGTCGACCTTATCCAGGACCGCACGCCCGGCACCGCCCCGATCGGCGCCGACCGGTCGGTGTGGGTCGACACGATGCACCCGGTGGGCGGCGCGCTGGATGTCACCTGGCAGCTCGACGGCCATGCCGTACGGTCCGCCGCGGGTGCCCGCGGCATCGACCTGCGCGCACTGCACCTGCGCAGCGGCACGCACCGGCTGTCGGCCACCGTCACCGATCCGACGCCGTTCGTACGGGACCCGGCGATCCGGGCCTCCGGCGCGCTGACCCGCACGGCGGCCTGGACCGTCGACACCTCGATACGGACCCAACAGGCCCCTGCGGCCGCCGCGTTCACGGATCACACCGCCACCACCGCGCCGGTCGGCTCCTCTTCGGTCGTGTACGCCGACACCACCCACCCCGCCACCGGCCGCGCACCCTCCGTCCGCTGGTCGCTCGACGGCCGTCAGGTGCACACCCGGGGCAACGACCGGGACCTGGACCTGAGCGCCCTGAAGCTCCGCCCGGGCACGCACACCCTTCGGGCGGGGATCGCGGGGAGCTCCGACGCGCTCACGTGGACGGTCGACGCGACTGTGGCCGAGGCGGCGTACGCCCTCTCCGAGCCGCTGCGCACCGTCCGTCGGCACGGGAAGCCGACGGAGTACGTGTACGACGGCGGGTTCACCATGAAGCTGACGGCCACCGATGACCAACAGGGCTATGTGGTCGCGCAGTTCAGGGTCGACGGCGACGGCTGGTACACCTACTACGGCTGGCCGACCGACGCCTCGGCGCCGTACCGCTTCACTCCCGGCGGCACGAACATCGACAATCTCGTCTACGGCAAGCTCGGGAGGACGCGTGCCGTGCCGTGGGACGACGCGACCCCCGACTACGGCACCCACACCGTCGAGTACCGGACGGTCGACCCGGCGGGGAACGTCGGCCCTGCGAAGAAGTTCCTGGTCACCCTGGTGAAGCCGAAGGGGTGAGCCTCAGCCGGTGGTGAGCCCGGCCGCCGCTTCGGCGAGCGCGTCGAGGAGGGGTCGCAGCAGCGGGTGCTGCTCGGCCCCTCTTCGTACGGCCGCGAAGACGCGACGGGTCGCCGCGGGGCCCTCCACGGGGCGTACGACCGTCTCCTTCAGCTCCATCCCGCGCAGCGCGGAGCGCGGCACCAGGGCCACGCCGGCGCCCGCGCCCGCGAGGGCGACGACCGCGCGGTAGTCGTCGGAGGAGTGGGTCAACCGGGGCTCGAATCCGGCGAGTTCGCAGGCGAGCAGCATCACGTCGTGGCACGGGTTGCCGGGGTACTGGCCGATCCAGTCGGCGTCCGCGAGGGCGGCGAGTTCCACGGTCGGGGCCTGGGCGAGGGGGTGCCCGGAGGGCAGTACGGCGTCGAAGGGCTCGGCGTAGAGCGGGACGCGGGCCAGGCGGCGGTCGTCCTCGTGGGGCGCGCCCCGGTATTCGACGGCCAGCGCGAGGTCCGCCTCGCCGTCCAGGACCAGGGTCAGGCTCTCGTCGCCCTCGGCGTCGCGGACGTGGATGCGCAGGCCCGGGCGGGTGTCGGCGAGGTCGCGGATCGCGGGGGCCAGCACCTCGGCGATACCCGTCGCGAAGGCGGCGACGGTGACCTCGCCGGCCGCGCCGCCCGCGTAGGCGGCGAGCTCGGCCTCGGCGCGCTCCAGCTGGGCGAGGACCTCGTGGGTGTGGGTGAGGAGGATCTCGCCCGCGGCGGTGAGGCGCACGCCCCGGCCGCTGCGGGTGAGGAGGGCGTACCCGGTCTCCTGCTCCAGCGCGGCGAGCTGCTGGGAGACGGCGGACGGGGTCAGATACAGCGCTGCGGCCGCGGCGGTCACCGTACGGTGGTCCGCCACGGCCCGCAGGATGCGCAGACGGCGGGGGTCGATCACCCGGCCATTGTCGCGCGTGCCTCGATGAACGCCGCCACTGCCCGCTCGACGTCGGCGGTGGAGTGCGCGGCGGAGAGCTGGACGCGGATGCGGGCCTTGCCCATCGGGACGACGGGGTAGGAGAACCCGATCACGTACACCCCGCGCTCCAGGAGCAGCTCGGCCATGCGGGCGGCCTCCGCCGCGTCGCCGATCATGACGGGGGCGATGGCGTGGTCGCCGGGGAGGATCTCGAAGCCGGCCTCGGTCATCTTCGTACGGAAGAGCGAAGTGTTGGCGGCGAGCTTGTCACGGAGGTCGCCCGCGGACTCCAGGAGGTCGAGGACCTTGAGGGAGGCGGCGGCGATGACCGGGGCGAGGGAGTTCGAGAAGAGGTACGGGCGCGAGCGCTGGCGGAGCAGGGCGACGATCTCCGCGCGGGCGGCGACGTAGCCGCCGGATGCGCCGCCGAGGGCCTTGCCGAGGGTGCCGGTGATGATGTCGACGCGGTCCATGACGCCGTGCAGCTCGGGGGTGCCGCGGCCGCCGGGGCCGACGAAGCCGACGGCGTGCGAGTCGTCGACCATCACCATGGCGTTGTAGCGCTCGGCGAGGTCGCAGATCTCGGCGAGGGGGGCGACGTAGCCGTCCATGGAGAAGACGCCGTCGGTGACGATGAGGCGGCGGCGCGCGTCCTGGGTGTCCTTGAGCTGCTGCTCCAGGTCGGCCATGTCACGGTTGGCGTAGCGGTGGCGGCGGGCCTTGCAGAGGCGGATGCCGTCGATGATCGAGGCGTGGTTGAGGGCGTCGGAGATGACCGCGTCCTCGGCGCCGAGGATGGTCTCGAAGACGCCGCCGTTGGCGTCGAAGCAGGAGGAGTACAGGATCGTGTCCTCCTGGCCGAGGAACGCCGAGAGGCGGCTCTCCAGGTCCTTGTGGACGTCCTGGGTGCCGCAGATGAAGCGGACGGAGGCCATGCCGTAGCCCCAGCGGTCCAGGGCGTCCTTGGCCGCGGCCACGACCTCGGGGTGGTCGGCGAGGCCGAGGTAGTTGTTGGCGCAGAAGTTCAGCACGTCGCCGGAGGGGACGGAGACGGTGGCGTTCTGGGGGGTGGAGATGACGCGCTCGGGCTTGAAGAGCCCGGCCTCGCGGATCTCGTCGAGGGTGGCCTGGAAGTCCTCGCGGACGCTGTCGAACATGGGGCTCCTTGGGAAGGTGGTGTGGCGAGGCGTGGGGAATCAGCGCGTGCGGCGGATCATGCCGTCCAGTCCAGAATGATCTTGCCGCAGCGGCCGGTCGCCGCCTCGTCGAACGCCGCGTCGAAGTCCTGGAAGCCGTACCGGTTGGTGATGACCGGGGACAGGTCCAGGCCCCCCTCCAGAAGCACCGTCATCGCGTACCACGTCTCGAACATCTCGCGCCCGTAGATCCCCTTCACGGTGATCATCGACGTCACGATCTTCGCCCAGTCCACCGCGAACTCCTCCGCCGGCAGCCCGAGCATCGCGATGCGCCCGCCGTGCGTCATGTTCGCGACCATGTCGCGCATCGCCTCGGGGCGGCCCGACATCTCGAGACCGATGTCGAAGCCCTCGCGCAGGCCGAGCCGGCTCTGCGCCTCGGCGATCGACGTCTCGGCGACGTTCACCGCGAGCGTCGCGCCCGCCTTGGTCGCCAGGTCGAGGCGGTAGGGGCTGACGTCGGTGATGACCACATTGCGCGCACCCGCGTGCTTGGCGACCGCCGCCGCCATGATGCCGATCGGGCCCGCCCCGGTGATCAGGACGTCCTCGCCGACCAGCGGGAAGGAGAGCGCGGTGTGGACGGCGTTGCCGAAGGGGTCGAAGATCGCGGCGACGTCGAGGTCGACCGGGGACCGGTGCACCCATACGTTCGATGCGGGCAGCGCGACGTACTCCGCGAAGGCACCGTCGCGGCCGACGCCGAGACCGATCGTCGAGCGGCACAGGTGACGGCGCCCGGCCAGACAGTTGCGGCACTTTCCGCAGACCAGGTGTCCCTCGCCGCTGACCAGGTCGCCGACCGCGATGTCGCGCACGTCGGCGCCCACCGAGGCGACCTCGCCCACGAACTCGTGCCCGAGGACGAGCGGGGTGGAGACCGCCTGCTGCGCCCAGCCGTCCCAGGAGCGGATGTGCAGATCGGTGCCGCAGATGCCGGTGCGCAGGACCTTGATCAGTACGTCGCCGGGGCCCGTCTCCGGCTCGGGGACGTCCATGAGCCACAGCCCCGGCTCGGCGTGCTGCTTGACAAGTGCCTTCATCGCGGCGGCTCCAGGCGTGGCGGTGGCGATCAGTGAACAGCACCAATCTGCCGAGTCAGGGCCCCGTCGGTCCATCGAGGTTTTCTTAAGCGGGCCCACAGCGGAGCTTCACACACCGTTTCTCGCACCGCAGCCCGGGAACCTCAGGCGTCGCTCGCACGTCATGGAGTACACCGCGCACTCGTGTCCGATACGAGACCGGAGGTCCACCATGACCACGGCCGCCACGCCTTCCGCGCCCTCCCCCACCCTCACCGCGCTCGCCGTCGCCAAGCGCGCGGGCCGCCGCGCCTGGGCGCTGACCGAGGCGGGCGGCTGGCACGCCGAGACGCTGTGCCCTCCTGGCCTCGACCATCCCCGGGCGCTCCTGGGCGCCATGGAGGTGCTGCTGGGGCGGCCCGCGCTGGTGGACCGCAGCCGGGTCACGCTGCTCTGCAACGACTCGCTGCTCGCCCTGACGCTGACCGAACTCGCCGCGCAGATCCCGTACGTGACCGTATGCGCACCGCAGGACGTGATCGGTGGCAGCCTTCTGCACAGCCGCGCCAGGGAGGCCGCGACGCGCCTGGTGCGCGAGGCCACCGAGCGGCGTCCCGCACTGACCGCCGCGAGCGACGGCTCGCATGCGCAGCACACCAGGGACGGCGGCTGGGCCTGGCTGGCGGAGGACGGTGCGTACGGCTACGGACCCGCGGTGTGCGCCGAGCCGCTGGAGGCCGAACTCATCGGCATCCAGGAGCTGTTGAGGGCCGTGCCGCGCACCCATGACCTCACCGTGCTGTGCGACAGCCGTGCCGCGATCCATCTGGTGGGCGGTCTGCGCCCGGAGCGGCCCGGCGGGCCGTGGCGCACCCCTTCCTCGCGCAGCGCCCGGGTGCACGGGACGCTGCTCGCGATACGCCAGGAGCTGACCTTGCGGCCACCGGTGACACTGCGCTGGGTGCGCGGCCACGACGGCCACCCGCTCAACGAGGGCGCCGACCGGCTCGCGCTGCACGCCCGGCGGACCGCCGGCGCGGGCGTTCCGCCCGCGACGGCTCGTGCGACCGCCGCCGCGATCGCGGCGGAAGCGGTGGCCCAGTGGCAGGAATCAGCGGCCTGAGCGCTGTTGAATCCTGCGCGGCGTGAAGGTCCCGTGAGGGTGGGTTTCCATCAAGTGACGCGAAGTAAAGCGGAAGTGACGGTTCATCACAGCTCTTCCGCTGGGGTCCGTCCGCCCCTCATCCTGGTCCACATGCGAATCACTCTACGCGCGTTGCGCTCCCGTGCCGCCGCCGTCGCCGTCGCCACCGCGGTCGTCGTGGCCCCCTCCGTCCTGGTCGCCACCGAGGCCCATGCCACCGTCAGCGGGACCGTCTGTTACACGGCGCTGCCCTCCCAGGCCCACGACACCCTCGACCTGATCGACGCGGGCGGCCCGTTCCCGTACTCCCAGGACGGTGTCGTCTTCCAGAACCGCGAGGGCGTCCTCCCCTCGCAGTCCACCGGCTACTACCACGAGTACACGGTCATCACGCCCGGCAGTTCCACGCGCGGAGCGCGCCGCATCGTCACCGGCACGAAGACCGCCGAGGACTACTACACGGCCGACCACTACGTCACCTTCCGGCTGGTCGACTTCGGCTGCTGAGCCACGGCTCAGTCGATGATTCCGTCGACGTACACCCACGCACCCTCGTACCGCTCGAAGCGGCTGCACTCGTGGAGCGAGTCCGCCTCGCCGCGGTAGCTCCAGTGCGCCCGGAAGGTGACCGTCCCCTTGGTGTGGAAGCCGGTGCCGTCCGTCGTGGCGAGGATCTCCAGCCGCTGCCACCGCTGTCCGGCGTCGAGCTCGATGACCGGTGGCCGCGTCGTGGGGTGCCAGGTCCGCAGCAGATACGCCGCGTCCCGCACGGCGAAGGCGCTGTAGCGCGAGCGCATCAGCGCCTCGGCCGTGGGAGCCGCGGCCGCACCGGAGTGGTAGCGGCCGCAGCACGAGGCGTACGGGGCGGGCAGTCCGCAGGGGCAGGGCAGCGGGGCAGTGGTTCGGGGCATGGCGGTCATTCTGCCGGGGTCCGGCTACCGCGGGCGCACCGGATCGGGGCGTACGCAGCTGCTCCGCACCTCCAGCGCCGCGCCCTCCCGTGCCGCGTCCAGCAGTGTGAGCATCACATCGAGGACGTGGCGGGAGAGCTCGGCCGAGGCCCGGTGCGGGCGGTCCGCGGCCAGGGCGTCGGCCAGGTCCGCGAGTCCGATGCCACGTCCCGCACCCCGGTAGCCCGCCGCCACGGGCAGCAACTCCCATTCCCCTCCTGCCCGGTGGAGCTCGACCGGTCCGTCGAAGCCGTTGGGGTCGGGGACCGAGAGCGAGCCCTCGGTGCCGTGCACCTCGATGCACGGGAGCCGCGCCGCATGGACGTCGAAGCTCATGACGAGGGTGGTCAGGGCGCCGCCGGCATGTTCCAGGACGCCGGTGACATGGGTGTCCACCTCCACCGGGAAGCGGGTTCCGGCCCGGGGGCCGCTGCCGGTCTCCCGTTCGGTGCGGGTACGCGACGCCGCGCCGGTGACGCGGACGACCGGGCCCAGGACCTGGACCAGGGCGGAGAGGTAGTACGGACCCATGTCGAGCAGCGGCCCGCCGCCGGTCCTGTAGTAGAACTCCGGGTCCGGATGCCAGGACTCCGGTCCCGCCGAGGCCATGAAGGCGGTGGCGGCGACCGGTCTGCCGATCAGGCCGTCGTCGACGGCCGCGCGTGCGGTCTGCGTCCCGGTGCCGAGCACGGTGTCGGGCGCGCAGCCCACCCGGAGCCCGCCCACCCCTGCGGCCGCGAGGATCGCGTCGGCCTCCTCACGGGTGACGGCCAGGGGCTTCTCGCCGTAGACGTGCTTGCCCGCGGCGAGCGCGGCGAGGGCCACCGGGGCGTGCACGGCGGGAACGGTGAGGTTGAGCACCGCGTCGACGTCGGTGCGCAGCAGCAACTCCTCGACCGATCCGGCGGCTTCGGCCCCGGGTATCCGCGCGGCGGCCGTCTTCGCACGGTGCGGGTCGAGGTCCGTCACGGCGGTCAGGCGGACGGTGTCCAGGCGTTCCAGGGTGTCCAGATAGGCCCCGCTGATCTTGCCCGCCCCGACCATGCCGATGTTCAGCGGCTCGCCCACAGCAGTCCCCTCTCGGTGAGTGTCCGCACTTCGGGGACGTCGAAGTCGTCCGGTTTGTGGCCGATGGTGGAGACGAAGACGCGTCCCGCGCCCCAGTTCCGGGTCCAAACCGCGGGCATGGTGACGGGCCGGTCGTGCTCGTCGCCCGCGGGGAAGACGGTGGTGGCGAGGACGTCGATCAGCGGGTCGGTCGACATCCAGTACTGCTCGGTGTGCACACGGAAGTCGCCGAGGCCCGCGACAACGGGGTGGTCGGCCCGTGCGGGCACCGGGCTGACCTCGTGGTCGTGGAATCCCGGCGGATGCATCAGGAACTGGCCGCCGGTCATCCGGTGGTAGCCGAGGTCGCCGCGGAAGGAGTCGACGATCCCGCCGTGCCAGCCGGCCAGTCCGGTACCGGCACGGACGGCGGCGACGAGCCCTTCGCTCTGGGCGGCGGTGATCTCACCCATGGACCAGCACTGCACCACCAGATCGGTGGCGGCGAGGCGTTGAGGGTCGGCGTACACGTCGAGGGTGTCGCTGACATCGATGTCGAAGCCGTGCGAGCGGAGGAAGGGGACGAAGAGCTCGGTGGTCTTCACCGGCTCGTGCCCCTCCCAACCGCCGCGTACGACAAGGGCCCTGCGGATTTCGGAAGTCATGGTTCTCACACTCCCCCCTGAGATCGGCGCCCAACCGGCCGGCAGGACCCCGCTCAGGCTCCGACGACGCCGTCGATGCCCTCGCGGAGGAAGTCGGCGTGGCCGTTGTGGCGCGCGTATTCGTGGATCATGTGCAGCATCACCAGGCGGAGCGACACGTCCTCGTCCCACTTCTTGTTGTGGCCGGTGACGTCGAGGGACTCCGCCTCCTTCTCGATACGCCGGGAGTGCTCGACCTCCGTCTCCCAGGCGGCGAACGCCTCGGAGCGCGTGGAGGCTTCGGCGTCGTACGCGACCTGGTAGTCGTTCTCCGGCGACCAGACGAGCGTGATGTCCTCGCCGTTGATCACCTTGCGGAACCAGGTGCGCTCGACCTCGCACATGTGGCGCACCAGGCCGAGAAGCGTGAGCGTCGAGGGCGGCATGGACCTGCGCCGCAGATCGTCGTCCGAGAGCCCCTCGCACTTCATGGCCAGGGTGGCCCGGTGGTAGTCGAGGAAGGTGCGCAGCGTCTCGCGTTCGTCGCCGCGCAGGGGCGGTCCGATCCGGTTGTCCGGGATGTTGTCCGTCATGGGGCGCGATCATACGGAGCGTGTCCGGACGCACCCGTGGGCGCCCTGGTCGTCCAGGGCGCCCCCGGGCTCACGAGGTGCGCCGCCCCCGTCCCCACGGTGCGGCGCCGGCAACCTTCGTCCCGCTCGAACGAAGGCAGCCTGTTCTAGGGGGACTTGGTGAGTCCCAGCGCGGGAAAGAGCGCGCTCTCGATGAAGCGGGTGAGGTAGGCCGCGTCGGCGTTCTTGCCCTCCAGCATCGGCCGGGCGCGCATCGCGCCCATCAGCTGGGCCGCGACGAACTCCCTCGCCGGGTTGTCGGCCGCGATCTCGCCGCGTTCGACGCCCCGGGCCAGCATCGCGTCGAAGGCAGCCGCGGCCGGCACGATCAGCGCCTCGCGCAGCGCTTCCATCAGCTCCGGGTTCTGCAGGGCGGCCTGGCTGACCGCGTGCATCAGCGGGGTGTCGTGCCCGGCGTCGGCGCCGAGCGCCTGGGCCACCTGGCGCAGATCCCCGGAGAGTGTGCCGGTGTCGATGTCCGCGATGGTCGCCGCCTTGCTCCCGCGCAGCGCACACGCCACCAGCTGGGGCTTCGTCCCCCACTGCCGGTAGAGCGTGGACTTGCCGCAGCGGCTGAGCGCGGCGACGCCCTCCATGGTCAGCGCGTCGTACCCGCCCTCCCTGAGGAGGGTGAGCACCGCCTCGTAGAACTCCTGCGCACGCTCGGGCGTGATCTTGGAGCGCGACGACGTGATCGCGGAGTCCTGGGGCGACGGCATGAGCTCTCCCTTTCGGTGTGACGAGCAGCATCGATACGCCAGTGTACCGATACGCCGCCGTATCGGTACACTGGCGTATCGATACGGCGTGGAGTGACGTCTTGTCGATCTATCGATGACGGAATGCAAAGGGGCACGGGTGATGCACGCCCGACATGAGCCTGCCGAAAGGGAGACGGACACTTCTGCCCGCCCGCCCCTCGTGCGCGAGCTGCTGCTCGTCGCCGGACTCTTCCTGGTGTACAAGTTCGGCAGGCAGGCTGCCAATGGTCATGTCGACGAAGCCTTCCGCAACGCCGGACATGTGTGGAACGCCGAGCGCATCCTGCACCTGCCCGGCGAGGGCGGGGTGCAGGGCATGCTGCTGCACAGCGACGCGCTGATACACGTGGCGAACACGTACTACGCGACCGTCCACTTCCCGGCCACCCTCGCCTTCCTGGCCTGGCTGTACTGGCGCCGGCCGGTCTTCTACACCTCGGCCCGGCGGGTGCTCGCCGCACTGACCGGTGCCGCGCTCGCACTCCACCTCCTGTTCCCGCTCGCACCGCCGAGGATGCTCGCCTCGGCACATCTGGTCGACACGGCCCAGGTCTACGGTCCCTCCGTGTACGGGGCCGACCCGGACACCGACTCGATGGCGAACCAGTTCGCGGCGATGCCCTCGCTGCACTTCGGCTGGGCGCTGATGGTGGCCATAGGCCTGATCGTCGCGACCCGCTCGCGGTGGCGCTGGCTGTGGCTGCTGCACCCGCTGATGACGCTCCTGGTGGTCGTCGGCACCGCCAACCACTACTGGCTGGACGCGATAGCCGCGACCGCCCTGCTGGGCATCGCGCTCGCGGTCTTCCGCCTCCCGCGCACCGATTCCTCCCTACGCGATGAGTCCGGGCCCCGGCGCGAGTCCGAACTCGTGCATGGACCCGTACCCGAACCCATCCGCGAACTCGCAGCATCGGGAGGCGCACGATGAACGCCACCGTCACCGCCGTCGTCCTCTCCCTGCTCTCCGCTGTCGGTTACGCGACCGCCGCCGTCGCCCAGGAGCGGCTCGCCTCCCGCACCGCGCCCTCCGCCGGCGTACTGCGCCTGCTCGGGCGCGGCGCCTGGTGGGCGTCGGTCGGGCTCAATGCCGCCGGTGCCCTGCTGCATGTGGCGGCACTGAAGTACGGATCGCTCACGCTCGTCCAGCCGCTCGGCGCCCTCACCCTGGTCGCCGCCGTCCCGCTCGGCGCCCACCTCGCCGGCCGGCGCGTGGGGCGGGGCGAGTGGCGCGGCACCGCGCTCACCCTGGCGGGGCTCGGCGCGCTGCTGCTGACCGCGAGCGGCCACGCCCCCGAGAACACCCTGGACGTCCCCCAGGCACTGGGCGTCGCGGTGATCACCATGGCGCTGGTCGTCGGGCTCTCCCGCCGCGGCAGGCACAGCGGACTGCGCCACGCGGCCGCTTCCGGGATCGCCTCCGGAGTGGCATCGGCCCTCACCCAGACCGTGACGGTCTCGGTCACCGACCGCACGGGCCCCCTGCTGACCTGGCAGGTCATCCTGGTGGCCGTGCTGGTCGCGGCCTTCGCCGCAAGCGGTCTGCTGCTCTCCCAGACCGCCTACCGCGACGGTCTGGGCGCCCCGCTCGCCGTCGTCACCCTGGCCAATCCGATCGCCGCGTCGGTCATCGGTCTGACCCTGCTCGGCGAGCACCTCACCGGTGGTATCGAGGGGCTGCTGCTCGCCCTCGCGGGTGCGGCGGCCGCCGTCCGCGGTGTGTTCCTGCTCACGCGGACCGCACCGGCCGGCGTACCGGAAGCACCTGCGCCACTGCCCGAGCCGCTGCCCGAGCCTGCGCCCGCCCTTGCGTATCCGGTTCTCCCAACGATCTCCACCATCCCCGGGCTCCCGGGCATCCCGGTGCAGCGGACGACGTTCCCGCCCCCCGCTTCGGCCCTCTCGCACTCCTCCTCGTCGGCGCCCGGCCACTGACCGGCCGGGCCGCCGGGGGTGAGCGGTCTCAGGCGAGCCGGGTCAGGTCGGCTCGCCCGAGACCGCCGCGCAGGGGCTCCCCTCTCGCGAAACGCTCCGCCTCCTCGACCGCGTAGACACCGAGGCGGAGCACCTCGCTGCCCTGGGCGCCCGCGAGATGCGGGGTGGTCAGGACGTTGGGGAGCGTGAGGAGCGGATGGCCGGCGGGGAGCGGCTCGGGGTCGGTGACGTCGAGGAAGGCGTCCAGCCGGCCCGAGGCGCACTCCCGGGTCAGGGCCTCGGTGTCCAGCAGGCTGCCGCGCGCCGTGTTGACGACGGTGCCGCCGTCCGGGATCAGGGCCAGCATCCGCGCGTTCAGCAGCCGGTGGGTTTCGGGGAGTTCGGGGGCGTGGATGCTCACCACCGAGCTGCGGCTGCACAGTTCGTCGAGGGGGACCAGTTCCGCGCCCCATGCCGCGGCTTCGCGCCCGGTGACGTACGGATCGGTCAGCAGCAGCCGGTGGCCGGTGTCCGATGCGGCGAGCCGGGCGAGTACGCCGCGGCCGATGCGCGAGGCGCCGATGATGCCGACCGTACGGCCGTCCGCGCCCTCCCGCTCCGAGAACGCGGGCCAGGCCTGCGCATAGTGCGCGGCCGCGGGCAGGGCGCGCTTCGAGGCGAGGGTGATGACGGCGACGGTGTAGTCCACGACGGGGCCCGCGTTGGCGTCCGCGGCCGAGGAGACGAGCAGACCGCGCTCCCACACCGCGTCCGTGACCAGGCGCTTGACCGACCCCGCGGAGTGGACGACCGCCTGCAGCCGGGGTGCCATGACCAGGACGTCCGCGGTCAGCGGCGGGCAGCCCCAGCCGGTGATCAGCAGCTGTGTGTCGGCCAGGACCGCACGGGCCTCTCCTCCGGTGAGCGATCCGGTCAGCGTGACATCCGCCAAGTCGGCGCAGCGCCGCAGCCGTTCACGCAGTCCGGGCGGGAAGACCGCCCGTGCCACGTCAAGACCCATGGCCAGCGCGGTGGTTGGTCGGTCGGCCACGAATGCCCACTCTCTGTCTGTAACCGTTTCCACAACAGTGCAGGAGGCTAGAGCGATTTCTCGCATGAGGTCAAGAGAAGTAAGGACGCGAAGGGTTGACCGCCTCATGTAACCGCTTTAGATTCCTCGCACCTTGACCCGACGACGGAAGGGTTGCCGTGCCCACGGTGACAGAGAATCGAACCGGCGGTGGGGCGGTGAAGCCACCCATCGAGCGCACAAATCCACCGAACTCCCCTGATTCATCAGGGAGTCACCGGTGGAAGCGTTTCCAGTCGAGCCGGACCCTGGTCCTGCTGATGCTCCCGGGACTCGCGTACTTCCTGCTCTTCCACTACGGCGCCTTCATCGGCAACGTCGTGGCCTTCAAGGAGTACGTGCCGTTCGACGGCCTCTGGGCCAGCCCCTGGGTCGGCGCCGAGAACTTCAGCCGGATGTTCGGCGACCCCGACTTCTGGCACGCCACCTGGAACACCCTGGCCATCGCCCTGCTCCAGCTGGTCTTCTTCTTCCCCGTACCCCTGGCCGTCGCCCTGCTGCTGCACAGCCTCACCTCGGACCTGCTGCGGCGCTTCGTCCAGTCCGTGGTCTATCTGCCGCACTTCCTGTCCTGGGTGATCGTGGTCGCCCTGTTCCAGCAAGTCCTCGGCGCGACAGGCCTGTTGAACAGCGTCCTCGGCGACGCCGGACTGCACTCGGTCGACATCATCGGCAACCCCGACGCGTACCGGCCGCTCGTCGTCGCCCAGGTCATCTGGAAGGACGCGGGCTGGGGCACGATCATCTTCCTCGCCGCCCTGATGCAGGTCGACGAGCAGAGTTACGAGGCCGCCGCCATCGACGGCGCGGGCCCCTGGCGCCGGTTCTGGCACGTCACCCTGCCGTCCATCAGGCCGGTGATCGTGCTGCTGCTGATCATGCGGCTGGGCGACGTGCTGTCCGTGGGCTTCGAACAGATGCTGCTCCAGCGCTCCACGGTGGGCCCCGGAGCGGGCGAGATCCTCGACACCTTCGTCTTCTGGCAGGGCCTGGTCGGCGGCGACACCGGCTACGCGGCCGCCGCCGGGCTCTTCAAGGGCGTCGTCGGCGCGGCCCTCGTCTTCGCGGCCAACAAGGTCGCGCACCGGCTCGGAGAGCAGGGGATCTACCGATGACCACCGCAGTTCGCCCTGTACGCCCCGTACGACACATACGGCCCGTTCGCCCCGCCTGGTCCGAGAAGCCGAAGCCCGTCACCCAGGCCGGCAAGGCGATCGCCATCGCCGCCCTGCTCCTCCTGGTCCTCGTCCCCTTCCTGGTGATCATCTCGACCAGCCTCGCCTCCAACCAGGAGGTCGTCGACAACGGCGGCTGGGTGCTCTGGCCCGCCCACCCCACCACCCGCGCCTACGAGCAGATCCTCGACGGCGGCATCGTCACCAAGGCGCTCGGGGTGAGCGTCGGCGTCACCTTCTTCGGGACGCTCTTCTCGCTCGCCTGCACGACGTTCCTCGCGTACGCGCTGAGTCGCCCCAAGGTCTTCGGCGCCAAGCCGGCACTGATGCTGATCCTCTTCACCTTCCTCTTCCCGCCCGGCATGATCCCCGCCTTCCTGCTGGTCAAGGGGATGGGGCTGCTCGACAACTACGCGGCCCTGATCGCCCCCGTCCTCATCAACGTCTTCAACCTCGTGGTCCTGCGCGGCTTCTTCCAGGGCATCCCCGAGGAGCTGTACGAGGCAGCCCGGCTGGACGGCGCGGGCGACTGGCAGACGCTCTGGCGGATCGTGCTCCCGCTCTCCAAGGCGGCCCTCGCGGTCGTCGGCCTCTTCTACGCGGTGAGCTACTGGAACGCCTGGTTCCATGCCTCGATCTATATGAACTCCGACCACTGGCCGCTCCAACAGGTGCTCCGCACCTACGTGATCGGCGGCGCACAGATCGCCGACACCGGAGCGAGCGAGGCCGGCATGGTCTCCGCCCCGCAGACGACGCAGATGGCGGTGCTCGTCATCGCGACCGTTCCGATCCTGATCGTCTATCCCTTCCTGCAGAAGTACTTCACCAAGGGCGTGCTCACCGGCGCCATCAAGAGCTGACCCACCCGCACCTCCCCCTCCCCGCCCCAGAGCCGACTCGAAGGGTCCACCTCGCCATGCCCTCTTCCTCTCTCTCGCGCCGCACCCTGCTGCGTTCCATCGCCGCCGGCGGCGCCGCGATCGCCGCTCCCTCCGTACTGACCGCCTGCTCCACCGGCTCCGGGGACCGCAAGGTCAGCAACTCCGGTACGAAACTGGCCCCTTGGCCCGCCTTCGTGGCCGCACCCGTACCGAAGCCCGATCTGGCGCCGACCACCGCCGGAGTGCAGGCCGGGTACACCCGCTACCCCGACAAGCTGGTCAAGGCGGTGGCCGAGAAGCCCGGCAAGGGCGAGAAGATCAAGGTCATCACGATCACGTACGGCACCCCGCCCAAGCCCGCGTCGCAGAACGCGTACTGGGCCGCGGTGAACGAAGCCCTGGGCGTGGACATCGAGTTCACCGTCGTACCCGACGCGGACTTCGACGCCAAGATGGCGACCGTGATCGCGGGAGGCGACCTGCCCGACATCATCAATGTCGGAGGCGGCCACGTCCTGCCCAGCAAGGAGCAGTTCGTCCGGGCGCGCTGCGCGGACCTCACCGAGTTCCTGTCGGGCGACGCGATCAAGGAGTACCCCAACCTCGCCAACATCCCCGGCTACTCCTGGCAGGGTCTGGGCCGGATCGCGGGCCGCCTCTACGGTGTGCCCATCGAACGCCCGAAGCCGAACGAGGCCATCTTCATCAACCGCACCGCCTTCGACGCGCACGGTTACAAGCCGGGGATGTCCGCGGAGGACTTCGCGGAGGTGGTGAAGGAGGCCTCCGGCGCACGGAAGTTCGCGCTCGGCTCCTCCATGTCGACCATCTACGGGCACAAGACGCACGCCCTGTGGCACGGCGCTCCCAACGAGTGGGAGATCAAGGGCGGCAAGGCCACCGACATGTACGGCACGGAGCAGTTCAAGGCGATGCTGGAGTACCTGGTCGCCAGGAACGGCGACAAGGTGTTCTACCCGAGCGCCTCCTCCACCTCCACCGTCGACATCAAGACCCTCTTCTACAACGGCACCCTGCTCTCGATGTCCGACGGTTTCGCCGGCTCCCTGCTCCCGGCCCAGCAGGGCATCAAGGGCGCGTACGAACTCGACGTCCTGACCCCGTACACCGTGAGCGGCGCCACCACCAACTACCAGCAGAACACCGGCTTTTTCGGCGGCACGTACTTCAAGAAGGCCTCGAAGGACCGCATCAGGCTGCTGCTGCGGGTCCTGGACTGGCTGGCCTCGCCGTTCGGCTCCGAGGAGTACCAGCTGATGCATTACGGCGTCGAGGGCACCCACTTCACCCGCGACGCGTCGGGCAGCCCCATCCTGAACTCGCTCGGCCTGGTCGAGAACAACATCAACGTGCCGTTCAAATACCTCTGCGACGCCCCCACCGTGCTCTACGTCCCAGGCGACCCCGAGCTCACCAAGCGCGTGCACGCCTGGGAGCAGAAGGTGATGCCGATGATGAAGCCCAACGACAGCGCGGGCCTGATCTCGGAGACGCTCAGCAAGCACGGCGCGACCCTCGGCCAGCTCCTCAAGGACGGCACCACCGGCATCATCTCCGGCCGCGGCAAGCTCTCCGACTGGGACTCGGTCTACAAGAAGTGGCGCAATCAGGGCGGGGCCAAGGCCGCAGACGAACTGGTGAAGGAGTCCGAAGCGGCCCGCTGACCAGCGGGTGGCAAGATGGCTCCGGGCGGCGGACGCGATACAAGGGAGCAGTGGTGGGGGAACGGGTCACCATCCGTGATGTGGCGGCGCGTGCCGGAGTCTCGGTGGCGACCGCCTCCCGGGTGCTGTCCGGTTCCCATGCGACCTCACCCGGCGCCCGTACGAAGGTGCTCCGCGCGGTCAAGGACCTCGACTACGTCATCAATCCGCACGCCCGCGCACTGGCCGGGACCGGACGCAAGACCGTCGCCGTCCTCATCTCCCAGGTCACCAGCCCTTTCTACGCGAAGGTCGCCCAGGGCGTGGAGGAGGAGAGCGCGAAGCGCGACCGCCTCTGTCTGGTCTGTACGACGGGCGGCGACCCGGCCCGCGAGCTCGCCGTCGTACAGATGATGCGCGAGCAGGCGGCCGAGGCGGTCGTGCTGGTCGGCGGCGTCGCCGAGGACGCGGAGTACCGGGCGCGGATGGCGCAGTACGCACAGGCGCTCGCGGCGGCCGGTTCGCGTCTGGTGCTGTGCGGGCGGCCCGCGCCCGCGCCCGATCTGCCCGCGATCGTCGTCGAGTACGACAACGAGGCGGGCGCCCGCGCCGTCACCAGCCATCTGCTGGGGGCCGGTCACCGCGAGATCGTGCTGCTGGGGTACAAACCGGGGCACACGACGGGCGACGCGCGGGTCGCCGGATACCTCAAGGCCCTTGCCGACCACGGACTTCCGCCGTCGGCGGCCCGGCTGCACGGCACGCAGTTCAGCCGGGCCGCCGGGTACGAGGTGATGCGCGGCCTCCTCGACGCGAGCGGCGGGCGGCCCGACTTCACCGCGGTCGTCGCGGGTGACGACGAGAGCGCGGCCGCGGCGATGCGCGCCCTGCAGGAGCGCGGGCTGCGGGTGCCCGAGGACGTCTCGGTCGTGGGGTACAACGACGACCCGGTGGCCGCCGAGGTCACCCCGCGGCTGACCACGGTGCACATCCCCGCCGAGGAGTTGGGGCGGACCGCGGTCCGCCTCGCCCTGGACGGGCCGCCTGTCACCGGACCCGAACGGCATGTCCTGGGCACGCACATCGTGATCCGCGAGAGCGTCAGGCCGCTTCCGCGCATCTGACGCGTACACGCCCCCTTGTTGACGGCCGCACTCTGTGCCATACATGGTCCAGACCATTCCTGCCGGACTTCCCGTCGGTCTCCCCGTCGGACGGAGGCATACGCGTGCGCCGCATCCCGACCACCGCCGTTGCCGCGCTGGGCCTGCTGCTCGCCGCGTGCTCCGCGAAGCAGCCCGACACCCAGAGCCCGCCCGCGCCGGGCGGGGTGACCGCGCAGGCGAGCAGCGCCACTTCGGCCCATGTGATGTGGGGGCAGGCAGCGGAGAGCGACGGCGTCACCCGCTACGACGTCTACCGGGCGGGCATCAGGGTCAAGACCGTCGGTGCCACCACGACCATGGTCGACATCGGCGGACTCAAGGCCTCGACCGCGTACACCTTCACCGTGCGCGCCCTGGACGCGGCGGGCAACGCCTCGCCGCCCAGCAGCCCCGTCCCGGTGACGCTCCCGGCGCAGGTCCCCGACGACCACAAGGCGCCCACCGCGCCCGGGAGTCTGCGGGTGCGGGCCGACGGGGCGCGGGCCGCGACGCTGGAGTGGGGGGCCGCGCGGGACAACGTACGCGTCACCTCGTACGACATCTACCAGGGCCAGTCGAAGATCCACACCGTGGGCGGGAACGCCACGGCGGCGCACCTCACCGGACTGCGCCCGGCGACCGTCTACACCTTCACCGTGAGGGCCAGGGACGGCGCCGACAACGCCTCGCCGCCGAGCCCGTCGGCCGACCTCACCACCGGACCCGCCGCCGGCCAGGGCCCCAGCACCGAACCCACCGCGTTCACGGCGACGGCGCGCACCAAGGACGGTGAGCGGGGTGTCGAGCTGGCGTGGACGGTGCCGCGTACGGGCGGCGAGGTGAAGGAGTACCAGATGTATCTGGACGGGCGGCTCACCACGACCATCGCCTGGGGCGCCGACGCACCGCAGAGCCGGGCGGCGTACCGCTTCGTGGTGCAGGACAAGCCTGGCACCCGGTACGCGGTGAAGATCCGCGCCCAGCTCCCGGACGGCGACTGGGGGACCTTCTCGGCCGAGCGGACCGTCGTCGTGCGCTAGTGGGCCCAGAGGCCGCGGACATGGCCGATGTGACGGGTGATCACTTCGCGTACGGCCTCGGTGTCGCGGGCCAGCAGCGCGTCGAGCAGCTCGATGTGCTCCTGGCCCGAGGCCTCCAGGCGGCCGTGCTTCACCAGCTCGGTGAGGCCGAACAGACGGGCCCGCTTGCGGAGATCACCGACCACATCGACCAGGTGGTCGTTGCCGGAGAGGGCCAGCAGACCGAGGTGGAAACGGGTGTCCGCCTCGACGTACGCGATCAGATCGCCTTCCGCCGCCGCAGTGACGATCGCCTCCGCGACCGGGCGCAGCGCCTCCAGGGCCCCCGGATCCGCGGTCTCCGCCAGGGCGATCGTGGTGGGGATCTCGATCAGCCTGCGGATGTGGGTGTACTCGTCGAGCTGCTTCTCCGATACGGCCGTGACCCGGAACCCCTTGTTGGGGACGGTGTCGACCAGACCCTCCTTGGCGAGGTCAAGCATCGCCTCGCGCACGGGTGTCGCGGATACCCCGAAGCGGGCGGCGAGGGTAGGCGCCGAGTAGACCTCGCCCGGCAGGAGTTCGCCCGCGATCAGCGCGGCCCGCAGGGCATCGGCGACCCGCTCGCGGAAGCTCTCCCGCCTGCCCCCGAGCACCGGCAGCTGAGGGGCGGGGGAAGCGGTGCGGTTGCGGGTCGCGGCCATCGGGGGCCTCCTTGCGGCAAGGTCGCGTACTGCATGAACTGATGGTCATTATGCGCTGCTCAGAGCAGGAATCCGGCCGGGAAGGGGTCGGTCGGATCGAGGAGGTACTGAGCCGTGCCGGTCACCCAGGCGCGTCCGGTGATGCTCGGGAGGACCGCGGGCAGACCGGCCACCTCGGTGGTGCCGGTGAGCCGTCCGGTGAAGGAGGTCCCGATGAAGGACTCGTTGACGAAGTCGGTGTCCAGGGCGAGTTCACCGCGGGCGTGCAGCTGCGCCATGCGCGCGCTGGTGCCCGTACCGCAGGGGGAACGGTCGAACCAGCCGGGGTGGATGGCCATCGCGTGGCGCGAGCGCGCGGCGTCGGATCCGGGGGCGAGCAGGGCGACGTGGTGGACGCCGTGGATGGCCGGGTCCTCGGGGTGTACGGGTTCCTCCTCCAGATTGATGGCGTCCATCAGGGTCAGCCCGGCGGAGAGGATCTCGTCCTTGCACTCGCGCGAGAAGGGGATGGCGAACTGGTCGAGCGGGAGGATCGCGTAGAAGTTCCCGCCGTACGCCAGGTCGTAGGTGACGGTGCGCCCGTCGGGGAGCACGGCCTTGCGGTCGAGGGCGACGGAGAAGGAGGGGACATTGCGGAGGGTGACGGAGAGCGCGGCGCCGTCCGCGACGGCGACCTCGGCGACGACCAGACCGGCGGGGGTGTCGAGACGGATGGTGGTGACCGGTTCGACGACCGGGACCATGCCGGTCTCCACCAGGACGGTCGCCACGCCTATGGTGCCGTGGCCGCACATGGGCAGCAGCCCTGAGACCTCGATGTAGAGGACACCGAAGTCCGCGTCGGGGCGCGTGGGCGGCTGGAGGATCGCGCCGCTCATGGAGGCGTGGCCGCGCGGTTCGTACATCAGGAAGGTGCGGAGCTCGTCCATGTGCTCGATGAAGTGGGCGCGCCGCTCCATCATGGTGGCGCCGGGGACGACACCGACACCGCCGGTGATCACCCGGGTGGGCATGCCCTCGGTGTGCGAGTCCACCGCGTGCAGGACGCGCTTGCTGCGCATCAGCGGAGCCCTTCCGCGAGGGCCTTCTCGGTGGCGGCGCGGACCGTCTTCTCCTGCTCGGGCAGGAGCGGGACGCGTGGCGGGCGGACCGGGCCGCCGTGCCTGCCCGCGATGTCCATGGACAGCTTGATGGCCTGCACGAACTCGACCTTGGAGTCCCAGCGGTGCAGCGCGTGCAGCTGACGGTAGAGCGGGAGGGCGGTGGTGAGGTCGCCCGCCATGGCCGCCTTGTAAAGGGCGACGGTGGAGTGCGGAAGAGCATTGGGGTAGCCGGAGATCCAGCCCTTGGCGCCGCCGGTGGCCAGTTCCAGGAGTACGTCGTCGGCGCCAACCAACACGTCCAGTTCCGGGGCGAGTTCGGCGATCTCGTAGATGCGGCGCACGTCGCCGGAGAACTCCTTCACGGCGTGGATGTGTCCGGCCTCGTGGAGCCTGGCGAGCAGTGCGGGGGTCAGGTCGACCTTGGTGTCGTGCGGGTTGTTGTACGCGACGATGTCGATGCCCGCCCCGGCGACCTCGGCGTAGTGCGCGAGGACGGAGCGTTCGTCGGCCCGGTACGCGTTCGGCGGCAGCAGCATCACCGAGGCGCAGCCCGCGTCGCGCGCCTGCTCCGCCCAGCGGCGGGCCTCGGCGGATCCGTAGGCGGCGACGCCGGGCATCACGCGTGCGCCGCCGACGGCGGCCACGGCGGTCTCGACGACCCGGGTGCGCTCCGCGTCGGTGAGGACCTGGTACTCGCCGAGCGAGCCGTTGGGGACCACTCCGTCGCAGCCGCTTTCGACCAGCCAGCGGCAGTGTTCGGCGTAGGCGTCGAAGTCGACGCTCAGATCGTCGCGCAGGGGCAGGGCGGTGGCGACGAGCACCCCGCGCCAGGGGTAGGTTTTCACGGTGCCGTTCATGTGAACTCCCTTTTCGGGCAGGTGGGTTGTCCGGATTCGGCGAGTACGCCCAGGGGTACGGGCCGGGCGAAGGGGCGGCGGGCGGTCTCCTCGGGGCAGCCCGCGACACCCGCGACCCCGGGGGCGCAGACCCGTCCCTGGCACCAGCCCATGCCGGCGCGGGTGAGGAGCTTGACCGTCCGCAGATCGCCGGCGCCCAGGCCGTCGACGGCCTCGCGGACCTCGCCGGCCGTCACCTCCTCGCAGCGGCAGACGACGGTCTCGTCGGTGACGGCCCGCGGCCAGAGCGCGGGCGGCGCGTACATGGTGTCGAGTGCGGCGGAGAAGGTACGCAGCCGGGTGCGGACGCGCACGGCGGCGGACCGGCCGCGGGCGTCGGGGGCGGCACCGGACAGCCGGGCCGCGACGGAGTGTCCTGCGATCTCCCCCTCGGCCAGGGAGAGCGCCGCTCCCCCGATGCCGGTGGCCTCGCCCGCCACCCATACGCCGGGGACGTCGGTGCGCTGTTCGCCGTCGACGGCGACGGCCGCTCCGTCGAGTGTGCAGCCGAGCGCCCCGGCCAGGTCGGTGTGCGGCAGCATGCCGTGGCCGACGGCAAGGGTGTCGCAGGCGATGCGCCGCGCGGTGCCGGGCCTGATGCGCCCGTCCGCGTCGAGAGCGGCAACGGTGACGGCTTCGAGGCGGTCGGTGCCATGCGCCCGCACCACGGTGTGGCGGGTGCGGACGGGGACCCGGTGGCGGACGAGCGCGGCTGCGTACCGCGCACCCTCGGCGAGCTTCGCGGGGTTGCGCAGGAGTGTGGAGGCGTGCCGTACAAGGGACTTGGGGTCGGCGGACTCCACGTACGCGACGATCCGCGCGCCCGCGGCGGCGAGCGAGGCGGCGACCGGCATCAGCAGCGGCCCCGTCCCGGCGACGACGGCGCTACGGCCCGGCAACACGAGGCCGCCCTTGAGCATGGCCTGCGCGCCGCCCGCGGTGACGACGCCCGGCAGCGTCCAGCCGGGAAACGGCAGGACCTTCTCGTACCCCCCAGTGGCGAGCAGGACGGCGTCGGCGGTGACGGTGTCGGGCTCGGCCTGTTCGGTGCCGGTGAGCGCGTGCACGGTGAAGCTGGGCGGGTGCTCGGCGAGTGTGGCCCCAGCCGGTTCGTCGCGGCCGGGATCGCGGGTGACGCGACCCTGCGTGAGCAGGGCTCCGGATCCCCGGGCCGGCATGCGGACGGCCTGAACCCGTTCCACGCACCACACATGACGGTCCGCCAGGTGCTGTATGCGGCCCGCCGCGACATGGGCCTGCAGCCTCGCGTCCAGCGCCTTCCACGTCCCCCACGCATGGTGCAGCGCCTGCGGGCGCCGTGCTCCGAGGGCGGCTGCCGGCCGGCGATAGAACTGGCCGCCGGTCTGCGGGGCGGCGTCCAGGATCGTCACCCGTACGCCCGCGTCGGCTGCCGTCACGGCAGCGGCGATCCCCGCCGGGCCCGCGCCGATCACCGCGAGGGTGGGGTGTTCAGCGATGGTCGTCATGACCCGTCCCCTCCTGTGGCGTGATCACGTCGCCCGATACGGCCGGGCGGAGACAAGCCCGCTGATTAGGGCTCCCGTTGACGGTCACCAGACAGTCGAAGCAGACGCCGATTCCACAGAAGACACCGCGCGCCTCGCCCGTCCTGCGGGTGGTGCGCCAGGAGGTGATACCCGCCGACCAGAGCGCGGCCGCCACCGTCTGGCCGGGCAGGACCCGGATCGGGCGGCCGTCGAAGGTGACGGTGTACGCGGGTCCGGGATCGGCCCGTACGAGATCGAGAGGGGTACGCCGGTCTCTCACCTCTGTCGCTCCTCTGCGGGGAATCGGTCGGGACGGAACGGGTGGAGGTCCAGGTCCGGGGTCGCGCCGGTCAGCGACTGGGCGATCAACAGGCCTGTTCCCAGGCTGAGTCCGATGCCCGCACCCTCGTGTCCGCAGGCGTGGTGGAGCCCGGGCAGCCGGGGGTCGGGGCCGATCGCCGGGAGGTGGTCGGGCAGATACGGGCGGAAGCCCAGATAGCCGCGGATCGCCCGCGCCTTCTCCAGTACGGGAAAGAGCGCGGTGGCCTGGGCCGCCAGGATCCGGGCGGCGGGCAGTGAGAAGGTGCGGTCGAAGCCCACGCGTTCACGGGTCGCACCGATCAACACCGGCCCTGCGGCCGTGGATTCGACGACGGCCGAGCTCTGCAGCGCGGCGGAGTCGCTGGCGACGTCGGCCACGTAGTCGGCGTCGTACACCTTGTGGCGGACGGTCCCGGCGGGCAGCGGCTCCGTCACCAGGACGAACCCGCGGCGCGGCAGCACCGGGAGGTTCACCCCGGCGAGGGCGGCGAATTCGCCGCCCCAGGTGCCCGTGGCGTTGACGACCGCCGGAGCATGGATGTCGCCGCCGTCGGTCCGCACCCCCGTCAGCCGGCCGTCCGCGCCGCGCAGTACGCCGGTCACGGAACACGCCGTACGGAGTTCGGCCCCGGAGCGGCGGATCAGGTGTGCGGCCGCGAGGGTGGGCATCACCTGGCAGTCCTGCGGGTAGTACATGCCGCCGCCGAGCCCTTTCGCCAGGTGCGGTTCCAGTTCGTGCAGGGCGTCGGCGGCGACCGGCAGCGCCTCGACGCCCCGGGCGCGCTGCCCGGCCGCGAAGGTCTCCAAGGCGCGCATGCCGTCCGGGTCCGAGACGACCATCAGCCCGCCCTTGGGCTCGAACTCGATCGCCTCGGCCAGGCCCGGCTCCCCGGCGACGTCCTTCCACAACCGGCCCGAGTACAGAGCGAGTTGGAGCTCGGGCCCCGGTTCCTTGTCGGAGACCAGCAGATTGCCCTCGCCCGCTCCAGTGGTGCCGCCGGCCACGGGGCCACGGTCGACGACGGTCACCCGCAGGCCGGACCGGGTGGCGTAGAAGGCGCAGGCCGCACCCACCATTCCCGCTCCGACGACCACGACGTCGCAGGTCAGTCGATTGCTCACATCAGTAATATGTCACATGGTTCCCTTGCGCCCAAGGGGTCGTAGGGTGGATTCCACAGCCTCGCCCCCGACGCCGAAGCGACGATGAAGGAGCCCCGGTGGCCCGCAAGAACCGCCTCTACCCCTCCGTGCCCGACGAGCTGGCCGCGCTGATGCGCAAGGACTGGGCCGACACGGAGCTCCATGACATCGGCCCCGTGGAGCAGGCTCCGTACGCCGCCGCCCGCCGTGCCGCACTCTCCGCCCGCTTCCCCGGCGAGCGCCTGCTGATCCCGGCCGGCCGCCTCAAGGTCCGCTCCAACGACAGCGACTACCCCTTCCGTCCGTACAGCGGCTACGTCCATCTCACCGGCGACCAGAGCGTCGACGGCCTCCTCGTCCTGGAGCCCGCCGAAGGCGGCGGCCACGACGCCCACTGCTTCCAGCTCCCGCGCTCCTCCCGCGAGGACGGCTCCTTCTGGCTCGGCGCCGAGGCCGAACTCTGGGTCGGCCGCCGCTACTCCCTCGCCGAGCAGGAGCGCCGCCTGGGCATGCCCGCGCACGACGTGCGCGAGGCCGCCGCCGAGCTGGCCGCGCTCCCCGAAGCCCCCACCCGTATCGTCCGGGGCCACGACGCAGCGCTGGAGGCCGCGGTCGCCACCGACGCCGGGCGCGACGAGGAGTTGGAAGAGGCGCTCTCCGAGCTCCGGCTGGTAAAGGACGCGTGGGAGATCGGCGAGATGCGCGCGGCGTGCGATGCGACGACCAGCGGATTCACCGATGTCGTCAAGGAGTTGGCGCATGCGGTGGCCACCTCCGAGCGCTGGCTGGAGGGCACCTTCTTCCGCCGCGCGCGCGTCGAGGGCAACGACGTCGGTTACGGCTCGATCTGTGCGGCCGGCGAGCACGCCACGATCATGCACTGGGTACGCAACGACGGCCCGGTGCGCCCTGGTGAACTCCTGCTCCTCGACGCGGGCGTGGAGACGAAGACCCTCTATACGGCCGACGTCACCCGCACCCTCCCGATCTCCGGGACCTTCTCTCCTCTCCAGCGCAAGATCTACGACGCGGTGTACGACTCCCAGCAGGCAGGCATCGACGCGGTCCGCCCCGGCGCCCCGTACCGCGCCTTCCACGAGGCCTCGCAGCGGCTGCTCGCCGAGCGTCTCGTCGAGTGGGGCCTCCTGGAGGGCCCACCGGAGCGGGTGTACGCACTGAATCTGCAGCGCCGCTTCACCATGGCGGGCACCGGTCACATGCTGGGCCTCGACGTGCACGACTGCGCCGAGGCCCGCAACGAGACGTATGTGGACACCGTCCTGGAGCCGGGCATGGTCCTCACCGTCGAGCCGGGCCTGTACTTCCAGGCGGACGACCTCTCCGTACCCGCCGAGTACCGCGGGATCGGCGTGCGCATCGAGGACGACATCCTGGTGACCGAGGACGGCAACGAGAACCTGTCGGGCGCACTCCCCCGCAGGGCCGCCGACGTCGAGGCATGGATGGCGGGTCTCCAGGGCGTCCCGATCGCCCCCTGAGGCCGCGCCCAACCCGCCCCGAACCAGCGGGAATTAGCCAAAACTGACCGATAGAGGGTTGCGAAGGTTTCATCGATCTGCTGACGGGTGAGGGCTGGTGCCACTCAGGCGCTCCGGCCCTCACCATCGACGCCGAAGAGGCGAACGAAGTCCCAACTGTCCCACTGAGGTACCTGGTTAAGCTTGTTCCGGACAGCGAGTGGTCAATTTCAGTCAGAGAATAGAAAGTTACTCGGTAAACGATGAACGGACATGGGCATATACGCTCCAGTGCATTGCCAGGCATCGTCGCCCGAGGAGGCTGACCATGACCGTCGCTGACACTCTGGACGAGCCGACTCCGGACACGCGGGCACCGACCGGCGATCCGGGAGGGGCCGGCTTCAGGCGCCACCGAAGGGTTCTGCCGCGACTGCGGCCTGCGCTGCGAGGAAGACGAACCGGAATGGTTCTCGCCTGATCGGCAGCCACCCTCCGCACAGGCATGGCAAGTTGGCCTCCGTGACCATTCTTGCCACCTTCGTTCCGATCCGTCGACCACCTGAGTGCACAACCACGCCATGTTGTACCGCTTTTGACGATTCCACCACCCAGGCCCCCTGTTCAGACGAACACATGAGCGGTGTACTAGATATATGCGGCGGCCACCAGCCTCCAACAACCGGTGCAGTGCAACGAGTTGGTGGTGACCCCGCCCCGCCCCGGACCCCGGCGACAGGAACGTGCCCGATGAGCGCTCCGACACGTGACCGCCTCGGCGGCACGGCTCCGGCCCCGCATCGGGTCCCCTTCTCTCCCCGGGGCGCGCTCGTCATCGACGCCGGGCCCCCGACGTACGCACACCAGCCGCTCACCTGCCGCCACAGGGATTTCACCTGCCTGCGTCAGGCCGACTCACTGCCCGGACACCCCTCACGCAGCGTCGGACAGCAACGACACGAGAGGTAAAACATGATGGCGATCAACATCCCGGAGCAGGCCACACTTCCGCGCTTCGACATGCCGTTTCCCAGCATGGGGTGCAACGCACGCATGAGCGAGGCAGCCGTAGCGATGTGGCAGTGGACGGACCGTTTCGGCCTGTGCCCGACACCGGAGATCCACGAACAGATCCGCCAGGCCCGGCCCGAACTCTGGGCGTCCCTGATCTATCCCACAGCAGAACTGGCCGACCTTACGCTCTTCTGCGAGTGGACCGTCTGGTCCTTCGTTGTCGACGACATGTTCGATGACGGCCCGCAGGGGCGCGACCCGGCCCGGTGCGAGGAGGTCATCGTCCGGCTGATCGCAGTGATCGACGGGAAGACGACCCCGGCCGGGCCGCTGGAGTACGCACTCTCCGACTTGTGGCACCGAATCTGCTCGAACCGCTCGTCCGGGTGGACCAAGGTGTTCCGCAGGGACACCTCGGGGTGGCTGTGGACCTACTACACGGAAGCTGCCGACCGAGCCGCCGGCCATGTGCCGGAAGTCGATGAGTTCATGCACCACCGACGCGATGCCATCGCCATGCGGGGATTCCTGGACTTGTACGAGATACCGGCCCAGCTCGACCTTCCGGAGGCGGTGAGGAACCTTTCCGGATTCATCGCCCTGCGCAACGCGGCAACCGACCATATCGCCCTCTACAACGACATCTGCTCAACCCAGAAGGAACAAGAGGTCGGCTATTACCACAACTCGGTCTGCCTGATCCAGCATCATCGCGGATGCTCGCTGCAGGAAGCCTTCGAAGTGGCGAACGACATGCTCGCTGTGTATATCGAGCGCATCCAGAAAGCCGAGCGACAGCTGACCTCACAACTCAAATCCATCGGGGCCGGAAGCGAGGTCGTGGCGAATGTCGAGCAGTGCGTCCACGACTATCGCATGCTCGTCCGCGGAGACTTCGACTACCACCTCCGTGCCGAGCGGTACCAGACGTCGCGGCACGATGCCCTTCCCTCGCACAGCCGCGCCTGACCAGGCAGGAGGAACCACCATGCTCGGACACGCGCCTTCGGCCACCCAGCTCACCTCCGGCATCGCACCTGGGGCACATCCCGCCATCGGCCACGGCTGGCAGTTGTGGAGGCAGCCCCTGGAATTCCTCGAGTCGCTCTCCGCGATCGGCGACCTGGTCGAAATCAGGCTGGGACCGCAACCGGCCTTCGTACCGTGCCATCCCGAGATCGTCTGGCACATCCTGACCAATGACAGCATCTACGACAAAGGAGGGCCGGTCATGGACCGGCTCCGCGATTTCGTGGGTAACGGTCTGGGAACGTCGACCCACCAGGACCATCGGCGGCAACGCCGCTTGATCCAGCCCGCCTTCCATCCGGCACTCATCGAAAGCCATGCCGCCGTAATGGAAGATGAGATATCCACGCTGACCCAGGACTGGAAAGACGGACAGGAAATCGACGCATTTCCCCAGCTGTACGGATTCGCCCTGCGGACCGTGACACGGACCCTGTTCTCCACCACCGTCGACGCGGAGACCATCGAAGTGGTCCGCCGCTCGTTCGACACCGTGTTCAACGGCAGTTTCCTGCGGATGCTCACCCCGCCCACTCTGCGCAGGATCCCCACCCCGGCGAACCGCCGCTTCCAGAGCGCCGTCAAGAATCTTCTCGACACCGTCGATCGCATGATCGAGGGGCATCGGAAGGAGACGACAGACTCCAGCGGCATCCTGCCCATCCTCCTCGGCTCCGATTCCGGGCCGGACGGCCAGGAGTTGAGCAATGCGGAGATCCGCGATCACCTCATCACCATGCTGCTGGGGGGAGGGGACACCACCGCTGCCGCCCTCGCTTGGGCACTTCACCTGCTGTCCACGAATCCCGAAGCCGAACGCCGGCTCCAGGAGGAGGTCGACCAGGTCCTCGGCGGGCGACCTGCCGAGTGGAAGGACCTGCCACAACTGGCCTTCACCAGCCGCGTACTCACGGAAACGCTGCGCCTGTACCCGCCCGGCTGGCTGCTGACCCGCACCACGACCCGAGAGGTCGAACTGGCCGGGCGGCACCTGCCCCCCGGAACCGCCATCCTGTTCAGCCCTGTCACCGTTCAGCGGCGCCCGGACCTCTTCCCCGACCCCCACGCATTCGATCCGGACAGATGGCTGCCCGAATCCGCATCCGGCCTTCCGCGCGGAGCCTTCGTCGCCTTCGGCGGAGGAGCACGCAAGTGCATAGGCGACACGTACGGCATGGCCGAGACCGTGCTCGCCCTGGCCACGATCGCATCCCGGTGGAGCCTGTCTCCCGTCCCCGGAGTCCAGATCCGCCCCTCCCGGCTGTCGGTCAGCCTTCATCCGGAACATCTGCCACTGCGGCTGCACGCCCGCGGATAGGCCCGCGCTGTGTCGTCCCCGGTCCGAACACCGAGGACGGCCGGCGGAAGCGGATCCAGGTGTCTGCCGCATCTGGACCCGCTTCCGGCGTCCACCGCCTCCTGGCGGTGGGACCGGCTCTCCGACCACGCTCAGCTTCAGTAGCCGCGCCACCACCTGGACACCGACTGCCACAGCCGCTTCGGCGCCGACGGCCTGCGCTGGGCCGGGATGTGGGCGACGGGCTGTGGTTGCGGCGGCGCCTGGAAGGGCGCAGGCTGCTGCGGCACCGGGGCGGGTTCGGTCTCCGTCTTCGGTGCGCTCATGGTGACCTCCCACTCCGGCTGCGGCCGCCGGGAGGCCGCAGGGTCGGGCGGCTTGGTGACGTCCTGCTGCGGCTGCGGCTGGAACTTCACGGGAAGTTCCACCAGGTGCCGGGACATCAGAGCGCTGATCCAGCGCAACTCATGTTCTTCCACGGCCAGTTCGATGTCGGGAAGGCGCATCAGCAGCGCGTCGACGCCGACTTCGGCGATGGCGCGTCCGAGGTCCTGCCCGGGGCATTCGTGCGCGCCGCCGCTGAACGACATATGGGCGCGGTTGCCCATCATCGAGGCGTGCGGGTCGGGGCGTACGACCGGGTCGACGTTGGCCGGCGCGATGCCGACGAGCAGCGCGTCACCGGCCTTGATCTGCTGGCCGCCCAGTTCGGTGTCGCAGACCGCCCAGCGGCCGAGGATCGTGGTGAACGGCGGCTCGTCCCACAGGGTCTGCTCCACCGCTTCGGGGACGGTCATATGGCCGCCGCTGAGCTGGGCGCGGAAGCGCGGGTCGGTGAGAACCATGCGCAGCACATTGGCGATGAGGTTGGCGGTCGTCTCGTACGCGGCGATGAGAGTCAGCCGCAGATGCTGGCTCACCTCGTCGTCGGTGAGACCTGCCGGGTGCTGGATGAGACGGCTCGCGAAGTCGTTCTCGGGGGCCGCGCGGCGCGCGGCGACCAGGCGCATCAGCGCGGCCATCACATAGGCGTTGGAGGCGATCGCTGTCTCGGTGCCCTTGATCATGTCGCGGGCGGCCTGCACCAGACGCTCGTTGTACTCCTCCGGCATGCCCAGGATCTGGCAGATCACCATCATCGGCAGATGCTCGGCGAACCGGCCGACGAGGTCGGCGCGACCCTGCTCACAGAAGTCGTTGACGAGCCGGTTGCTGTAGCGGTTGATGAACCGGCGGGTGCCCCGGGTGTCGATCCGGTCGATGGCCTGGGTGACGGCGCTGCGGGTGCGCGCGTGCTCGGCACCGTCGGCGAAGACGCACATGGGCTGCCAGGTGAAGACCGGGGTGAGCGGGTTGTCGGGAGCGATCGAACCGTCGTGCAGGCGGGCCCAGCGACGGGAGTCGCGGGAGAAGAGCGAGGGGGTGCGGGTCATGTAGAGGTTCTCGGTGTGGCCGAGCACCAGCCAGGCGGGGACGTCGCCGTGGATCAGAACGGGGGCCACGGGACCGTGTTCGGCGCGCAGCTTCTCGTACACACCCATCGGGTCGTTCTCGGCCTCGGCCCCGTACAGCCTGCGCAGTCCGCCGGCGCCCAGCCCGTGCGCGGGGCACTCCGGCGGTGGTTCTTGATCGAAGGGGGTAGTCACGGTCGCTCCAATTCGGGTGTGCGAAAGGCGAGTTGAAGGAAAGTCGGTGGGATCAGGCCCGCTGCACGGCCAGGGAGTGCAGATAGCGCATCAGCGTCATGAGGGTGTCGCGGCTTGATTCGCGCCGCCGGGCGTCGCAGTTGACTATCGGGACATCGGCGGGCAGGTCCAGCGCGGTCCGCAGGTTCTCCAGCTGGTGACGGGGTGCATCGGGGAAGGTGTTGACAGCGACGACGAACGGCACCCCACGCTCTTCAAGACGGCCGATCACGTCGAAGCTGACCGCGAGGCGGCGGGTGTCGACCAGGACGACAGCGCCGAGCGCGCCTTCGAAGAGACCGTTCCAGAGGAACCAGAAGCGCTCCTGGCCCGGTGTGCCGAAAAGATAGAGCACCAGCTGCTCGCTGATGCTGATGCGACCGAAGTCCATGGCCACGGTGGTGGCGGTCTTGTTGTCCACCCCGCGGTTGTCGTCCACGCCGACACCGGCCTGAGTCATGGTCTCCTCGGTGGTCAGCGGACGGATCTCGCTGACCGAGCGCACCATGGTCGTCTTGCCCACCCCGAAGCCGCCCACGATCACGATCTTGACCGCGGCGGTGGCCGTGTCCGGGAGCACGTCCTCCTTCCGGGGGCCCGGGATCGTGTCAGAGCTTCTGAAGTCCATGCATCACCGCTTCGAGAAGGGCCCGGTCGGGGAGCGCGGCGCGGACGATAGGCGCGCGCGACTCGACCAGTTCGGCCGCGAGGAGTTCGGTCAGCAGCGCGGTCACCACGCTGAACGGCAGGCTCAGATAGGCGGAGACCTCGGCCACCGACAGAGGCGACGTGCAGAGCTTGACGATCGCAGCCTGTTCGGGCTGGACGGTCGGTGCGGGTTCCGCTCGGGCGACGATGATGGTGACCAGGTCGAGCGCGGCCCGGTCGCCGCCGTCCGGCCCGCCGGTGATCACATACAGCCGTTCCGGGTCCTGTTTGGCCTTCTCCGGCTGCCTGCGTTTTCGGCGCTCTTGTCCGGCGTCGGCGTCGCTCATCCGGCCTTCCCGTCATGGCGCGCCGGTGCCGCCAGATGCGTCCCGATCCGTACGACCATGTCGCGCATCGCGGCTCCGACCAGCCCCGCATCCACGTGCTCGTCTGTGAGAACCGCAAGGTAGGAGCCGGTTGACACGGCCATCAAGTAGAAGTAGCCGCCGGTGATTTCGATGACAACCAGTCTCATCCGGCCGTCGCTGTCGGGGATCTCGGTGGCAACCGCGGCGGCCAGGGACTGCAGTCCGGCGCAGGCGGCGGCGAGCCGGTCGGCCGCGTCCGGGTCGCCGCCGTGCCGGGCGATGCGCAGACCGTCCGCCGAGAGGACCACGATCTGGTGGACGCCAGGAACGTTGTCGGCGAGATCCTTGAGCATCCAGTCCATGTTGCCCAGTTGCTGAATCACTTCAGGTCCCCCTCTGACGGATCCTGCGGCACACCGTTGACTGCCTTGGTGAAGGCATCGAGCCAGATGCCGGGACCCGGTTCGTCCTCGGCCTTCTTCTCGTCGTGCTGGTCGTACTCGTCGTGGCCCTGGGGTTGTTCCGGTGTGTATTCCGGTGCGTACGGCTGCGGGATGAACGGCTCGGTCGACGTCGGCGGAACCTCGGCGGGCAGCGGAGTGCGCAGTCGGCTGCGGCGCTGCGGGAGTCCGTTCGGGGTCCACTCGGTCACCTCCGGCACGTCGTCCTCCATCGACATCGAGGCGGGCAGCCTGACGGGTGCCGGCACCGTGGGCCGCTTCTGTCCGGCCGGCCTTCGCGGCTTCTTCCGCCCGTGGTTACGGCCTTCGAGCGGGTCGGGTCCGGGTGCGGCGGAGGCAATGGCTGTGGCGCCGATGCCGTGGGCGATGCCGGGTGCGGGACCTGAGGTGATGACCTCGCGCGGAACGATGAGCACCGCGCGCACACCGCCGTACGCGGACTGCCTCAGTGCGATCTTGAAGTTGTACTTCGCGCAGAGACGGCCGACCACGGCGAGACCGAGGCGGGGCGAGTCGCTGAGGTCGTTGAGACCGCCGCCCTCCTGGGCCCTGATGATCATGTCCTCGGCACGCTTGCGGGTCTCCTCGCTGAGCGAGACTCCGCCGTCCTCGATCTCGATGGCGATGCCCGTCTGCACCTCGACGGCGGTGACATGGACGCGGGTCTGCGGCGGCGAGTACCGGGTGGCGTTGTCGAGGAGTTCGGCGAGGGCATGGATCAGCGGCTCGACGGTCGGACCGACGATCGCGACCTTGGCGATGGAGTGCAGATCTACGCGCGGGTACTCCAGGATCCGGGACATCGCACCGCGCAGCACGCTGAACAGCGGTACAGGGTTGGGCCACTGCCGGCCGGGGCGGGCGCCGCCGAGCACCGAGATGGAGTCGGCGAGGCGGCCGATCAGAGCGTTGCCGTGGTCGATGCGGAGCAGGTCGTCGAAGACCTCGGGCTGACGCCCGTGCTCGTCCTCCATGTCGCGGAGCTCTGTGGCCTGCTGGCGCACGATCGACTGAACGCGGCGGGCGATGCCGACGAAGGCATGCTGGGATCCTTCGCGCTGGGCCTCTTCGTCGTCGACGATCCTCAGCAGGGAGTGCAGGATCTCGCGCTGGGCGGGCGGGAGATCCCGGTAGGTGTCGCTGTGGTCGACCAGGGCGCGCATGACCTCTTCGGGCGACTCGCCGTGCTTGAGCCGGTGGACGGCCGCGGGCATGAGCTCCTTGGCGAGCCGTACGGTCTCGGCGTCGTGGACGGCGAGCCGGTGCTCCAGGAAGACGAGCCGCTGTCCGTAACCGTGGTGCAACGACCGCACGGCGCCGGCGCGGCGGACGATTTCGGCGACCAGTCCGGCGACCACGACGGTGGCCGCGGCTCCGGCCCACACAAGCGGTATCCGGGCGGGCTCCGTCACCGCGACCACGCCCGCAGCCGTGGCCGCGGACGTCAGGACGACGGAGAGGAGAAGCGCGCGAACTAGCGGGAGTGTCCTGTCGGTTGGAGGCGCCTCAACGCGAACCATGTGATCCCTCTGGCAGTTGACGGGGGGAGGTAATCGAACTATCAAGACATGTGGGAACAAGTGCATGAATACACGCCAACCCATGTCGTAGTGAGCGAGCGTAGCCCCATGAAATAAGTGCTGCGGCATATTCACGCAACGCCGGACACGGGCCCCTCAAGAGGAATAGACTCACCTCTTTTTGACACCCTCAGCTCTGACGCACACACCCGCAGTAGCCGAACATACGTGCCCAATTGCACGTCAGTGGGGGCGAATTGGTGTCAGCCGAGGGCGATACGGGCCTGCTGCGCCAGTCCGTCGGCGCCACAGGCCTCAGCGAGTGTGAGGCCGCGGGTGAGCTCCGCGGTGGACCGGGCGGCGATGCCGTACTCGACGCGGGCCAGGGCGTGTTCGTACGCGCACGGAGAGGCCTCCAGATACGCGACGGCCCCGGCGAGCAGCTCCACCGCCCGCGGCCCGCTCTCCAGCGCCGCGGCGCACCGCAGCGCCTCGCCGATCGCCGTGTCCGTGCCGAAGCGCTCGGCGCGGTCGCGCGCATAGGACGCCAACTCGGCGGCCCGGAAAGGGTCTTCGTCGGCCAGAGCCCTGGCCAGGTCGCAGGCCCAGGGCGCCAGGATGCCGTTGTGGCGCCCGCGCCCCCTCAACGCCTCGCCCACCGCCTCCAGTTCGGCGACGGCCTCCTTCGTGCGCCCCTGGGCGAGCAGCAGTCGGCCGCGCACCGAGGGCGCATCGGGGATGACGATCGTGGAGGGGTAGGGCGGGACGAATCCATAACGGTCGGCCGTCTCCTGCGCCTCTTCGACATGGCCGCGGGCGAGCAGGATGTCGATGAGTATGCAGGCGGCGTCCCAGTTCATGGGCAGGCCGTTGCCGACGCGTTCGGCGAGCCGCAGGCTCTCGCGCACATACGTCTCGGCCTCCACGAGCCGGCCGCGGCGGCGCATGACATAGCCGACGAAACAGTTGGCGAAGGAGAGGTGGCCACCGCTCCATCCGCTGATCTCGTAGGAGCGCAGCGCCTCCGCGAACAGGCTCTCCGCCCGGTCGAGCCGGTCGGCGAAGGCATAGCTGAGCCCGAGCATGGCCACCGGCTCGAACCCCCAGGCGGGGTCGGTCCAGCCGAGTCCGGGCGCGAGGCGCCCGTTGACCAGGGCGCGGTCACAGATCTGGACGATCTCGACAGCACTCTCGCCGCGGTTCGTCGCGTCCCAGGCGCGCAGCATCAGCAGCACCCGCTCGGCGGTGTCGCGCCCGCTCAGCGGATCGGCCGTCGCGGCCAGTCGGCGCGAGCGGCCCGGTCCGTCGTCCTCGACGACCTGGACGCTCTCCCACAGGAACTGCGCGGTCTGCAGTCTTGTCCGGGCGGGCCCCTCCGCGGTGATTTCCGCCTCGGCGGCCACCACGCGTGCCGCTTCCCTCATCTCGTTGTTGTGCGCCAGCGCCTGGGAGAGCCGGAAGACGGCGTCCACACGCAGATCGCCCTCGAGGCCAGGCAGGGCGAGCGCGTCCCGCAGGTAACCGACGGTCGTGGCGGGTGACGTCAGGAGTGTGGCGCAGCCCAGTTCGTACAGGACCACCGCCCGTATGTCGGTCAGCGGCGGCTCCTCCAGGGCGCGCTCCAAACAGCGGCGCGCGGCGTCCGGGGCGCCGACGGCAAGGTGTTCGGCTGCCGCCGCACGCAACTGCTCGACCAACTCCGGGTCCTGGTCGGGGTGCACCTGGAGCAGATGCGGGGCGGCGGCGGCCGCGGGGCGTCCGGCCCGGCTGACCGCCCAGGCGGCCCGGCCGTGCATAGCAGTCCTCACCCCCGAGGGGATGGCACGGTAGACACCACTGGCGATCAGAGGATGGACGAATTCCATCGGATCCTGGCCGACCAGGATCCGGGCAGCCCGCAGCCGCTGGGCGCAGGCGCCCGCCTCGGCCGCACCCATCCCGGCCAGGGACGCCGCCAGGTCCAGCGAGATGTCGGTGCCCAGGATCGCCGCGGCCCACGCGAACCGCGTTGCCCCGATGCCCAGTTCCTCCAGGCGGGCGACCAGCCCGGACCCGCGCGCCCCCGCGCCGAGTGCGCGCAGGGCGCCTGCGGAGTCCTCGACGGGTTCCAGGGAGTCGTCCTGCACCTTGGCGATGAGCTCGACGGTCTCGTACGGATTGCCGCCGGTGACCGCCCACACCTCACGGCAGAACGGGTCGTCGCTGTGCTCTCCGAGCGCCGCCCTCGCGAACGCGGCGGTCGCGTCGGGGGGTGAACGCCCGCAGCGTTCTGCGGTTGTCGGCGGCCTCGCCGAGCGTGTACAGATGCTCAGCGGTCTCGCCCGAGGGGTCCTCGACGCGGTGCGCGACGACGATCAGGACGGGCAGTCCGTCGGTGCGCCGGGCGAACGCGGCGAGCCAGGCGAGGGTCTCCAGGTCGGCCCAGTGCGCATCGTCGACGACGAGCATCAACGGCCGGTGCAAACCTGCCAGTTTCACGACGACGGCGTCCAGGCCGTCCCTGACGCCCTGGGGGTCGGCGAGCTGCCCGCTGGGCGGTGCGACACCGAGCGCGGGGCCCACGATCTCGTACCAGTCGCCGAGCAACTCCCGTACATCGCACAGCGCGTGCTCGTCCAGGGCGGGCTGCAGCAGTTGACGCACCACATGGAAGGGGACGGAGGAGACACCCTCGCCGCCGCGCGCCGACCAGACCGTGCAGCGCCCGGCCGCGGTCCTGCGCAGGTCGTTGAGCAGCGCCGTCTTGCCGAGACCTGCCTCGCCGCTGTAGATCAGCAGCCCGCCGGACGGCTCGCCCGCGCAGAGCGCGTCGACAGCCTGCGCGCCCGCGGCGATCTCGGCCTCCCGCTCGAGCAGCGGAATGGCGTCCAGGTCCTCCGGCCGGCTCACCGTCATCTCTGCCTTCCCCAAGGTGTACGGAGTTACGAGCGTAGCCCGGCGGCGGTCCCTCGCGGGAAGGTCTGGGCGGATCCGCCCAGTTGGTGTGCGGTCGCGCCACCGAACCCGAACCCCTGCCGAACGGGCCGTACCCGGTGTCCGCTACCTTCCGTGCATGAAAATCGACTGGGACCGCCGCACCTGCGCACGCAAGGGACACGTCACCTACGCACCGCAGGAGACGGAGCTGCGGAACCGGCTGCGCGCCGAGACCGGTCTGGGCGAGGCCTGGCGGTGTCTGCGCTGCGGGGACTTCGCCCTCGGTGACCCGCACGGCTCGGGCCCTGCGGGCGACGCCCCTCTGGTGCCGCGCGGCAAGGTGCTGCGCGACCTGTTCATCCTGCGGTTCCTGGCCCTGGAGCGGGCGGTGCGCGGGGTGTTCATCGTGCTGGCCGCGGCCGCCGTATGGAAGTTCTCCAACAGCCAGGACTCCGTGCGCCGCTTCTTCGACCAGAACCTCGACGTCTTCCGCCCCGTCTTCCGGCACTTCCACTACGACCTCGACCACTCCCCCGTGGTCGACACCATCCGGAAGACCTTCGGCTACAAGCACTCCACGCTGGTCCTGGTGGCCGCCGCCCTGCTCGTCTACGCCCTGATCGAGCTCGTCGAGGCCGTCGGGCTGTGGCGCGCCAAGCGCTGGGCGGAGTACCTGACCGTTGTCGCCACGGCCGCCTTCCTGCCGCTGGAGATCTACGAACTCACCGAGAAGGTCAGCTGGCTGAAGATCGGCACGCTGAGCCTCAACATCCTCGCCGTCCTCTACATCCTGCTCGCCAAGCGGCTGTTCGGGCTGCGGGGCGGACACACCGCCTTCGAGGCGGAACGCCACAGCGCGTCCTTCATCGAGGTCGAGGTGTCCGCGGGGGTGCCCGTCACGCAGTGACCACGGGGGTCGCGTTCCAGGCGGCGACCACGGGGCGTCCATGCTCGGTGCCGAGCCTGCTGACCGAGCCGGTGTCCAGGCGGAAAAGCGCACCCGAGGAGGCGGGCAGTCCGAGCCGGCGGGCGGTGAGCACCCGCAGGAAGTGCGCGTGCGCGACGAGCACCACGTCCCCGCCGTCCCCGTCGAGGTCGGCGTCGCGCAGCGCGGCATCGACCGTCTTGAGCACCCGGTCGGCCCGCTCGCCGACCTCCTGCGGACTCTCGCCGGGGTGCTCCGGCGGGCCCTCTGCGACACCCTGGGTCCACAGGTCCCAGTCGGGCCGCTCCCGGTGGATCTCCACGCTGGTGATGCCCTCGTACGCGCCGTAGTCCCACTCGTGCAGATCGGCGTCGACGAACGTGGGGCCGAGCCCGGCCAGCTCGGCGGTCCGCCGGGCCCGTGCGAGAGGGCTGGTCAGAGTGAGTGCGATGCGCCGCTCCGCGAGCAGCGGGGCGACCGCGCGCGCCTGTGCCTCGCCGTTCGCCGTCAGCGGCAGATCCGTCCAGCTGGTGTGTTTCATCGTCCGGCTCCAGCTCGTCTCGCCGTGCCGTACGAGAATCAGCTCGCCCATGGCCGCCTGCCCTCTTTGCCGCTGTTGATGTTGGTACCTCTCCGTCAGCGTGCCACGGCGGCCCGGCATTCCCTCAGAGGCGGCCCGCCTCGGTGATGCGGCTCAGGAAGCGACGGGTGCGCTCGTGGGTCGGCTCCCCGAACACCTCCGCGGCAGTCCCGCGCTCGAGGACCACGCCGCCGTCGAGGAAACAGACCTGGTCGGCGACGTCACGGGCGAAGCCCATCTCATGGGTGGCGAGGATCATGGTCATCCCCTCCTCCTTGAGGTCGCGTACGACGTTGAGCACCTCCCCCACCAGCTCCGGGTCGAGCGCCGCGGTGATCTCGTCGAGGAGCAGCAGCCTGGGCCGCACCGCCAGCGCGCGGACGATCGCGGCGCGCTGCTGCTGTCCACCACTGAGCCGGTCCGGGTACGCGTCGGCCTTGCCGCCGAGCCCGAGCCGCTCCAGCAGCTCACGCGCCCGCTCCTCCGCCTCCTTCTTCGCCACGCCGTGGACGCGCCGGGGAGCGAGGGTGATGTTGTCGAGCACGGACATGTGCGGGAAGAGGTTGTACGCCTGGAAGACCACGCCGATCCTGCGGCGTACGGCATCGGGGTCGACGCGGGGATCGGTGATCTCCTCGCCGTCGAGGAAGATCGCCCCGTCGTCGATGTCCTCCAGCAGGTTCGCGCACCGCAGCAGCGTCGACTTGCCGGACCCCGAGGTCCCGATGAGGGCGGTCACGGTGTGCGGGGCCACGTCGATGCTGACGTCGCGCAGCACGAGAGTGTCGCGGCCGAAGGTCTTGCGTACGGAGTCGAGCCGCAGGACCGGGGTCGCCTCGGTGGTCGTCATACGGTGCCTCCTTGGGCGCGCTCGCGGTCCATGCGCGCCGTCACCCAGTCCGTGAAGCGGGTCATGGGGATCGTGAGGGCGACGAAGACGAGGCCGGCGACCACGTACGGCGTGAAGTTGAAGTCCTTGCCGACGATGATCTGCGCCGCGTACACGGCGTCGATCGCCCCGCCGATCGAGACGAGTCCGGTGTCCTTCTGCAGGGACACCAGGTCGTTGAGGAGCGGCGGCACGACGCGGCGCACCGCCTGCGGCAGGACGACATGGCGCAGGGACTGCCAGTTGGAGAGGCCGAGCGAACGGGCGGCGGCGCGCTGTGAGGCATGGACGGACTCGATGCCCGCACGGACCACCTCGGCGACGTACGCCGAGTAGGTGAGCACCAGGGCCGCGCCACCGAGGACCACCGGGTCGGTGGTGACCCCGGTCAGCCGCAGCGCGGGAACCCCGAAGATCATGACCAGCAGATTGATGATCAGCGGCAGCCCGCGGAAGAAGTCGGTGTACGCCGCCGCGAGCGCCCGCAGCGGGAAGAAGACCGGGCCGCGCAGGGTGCGGGCGACGGCGATCAGCATGCCGAACACAAAGGCCAGCGCCCCGCACACCACCATCAGGCGGAGGTTGAGCCAGAGCCCCTGCATGATGTCGGGGAACGAGATCCGGGCGTACTCGGCGCTGAAGAAGGTCTCGCGGGTGCGCTCCCAGCCGGGCGAGCTGACGATGCCGACGCAGAGCGCGCCGGCGACCACCAGCGTGGACGCGGTGGCGATCGCCGTGGCGCGGCGGGTGCGGGCGCGACGGTAGCGCTCCCGCTCGATCCGCCGCGCCGACGGCATGTACGGTTCCTGCTTTTCGAGCGTCACTTGAGCACCGGGGCGTCGACGGCCTCGGAAAGCCACTGCTTGTCGAGCGCGGCCAGGGTGCCGTTCTTGCGCAGGGCGTCGACCGCGCCGCTGACGCAGGCGGTGACCTTGGAGCCCTTGTCGAGAACCAGGCCGAACTGTTCGGCCTTGCCCGCGGCGCTGTCGAACTGGCCGACGATCTTCGCGTCCGTCACCTCGGCGGAGGTGATGTAGAAGGCGGTGGGGAGATCGACGACGATCGCGTCGACCTGTCCGTTCTTGAGGGCGGACTTGGCGAAGTCGTTCTTCTGGAAGACGGCGGGCCGCTCGGCCGGCTTGATCGTGTCATCGATGAGGTCGAGGCTGGTGGTGCCGACCTGGGCACCGAGCTTGACGTTCTTGAGGTCGGCGATGCTCTTGGCGCCGTACGCCTTGGAGCCCTTGACCGCGATGACCGCCTGCCGGACGTCGTAGTAGCCGGAGGAGAAGTCGACGGCCTTCTTGCGGGTTTCGCTGATCGAGATCTGGTTGATGTCGAAGTCGAACTTCTTGGCACCGGGCGAGAAGGCGTTGTTGAAGGGGACGGTCTGCCAGACGACGTCGGACTTCGCATATCCGAGCTGCTTGGCCACGGCATACGCGACGGCGGACTCGAAGCCTTCGCCATTGGCGGGGCTGTCGTCCTTGAACCAGGGGGCGTAGGCGGGCTTGTCCGTACCAACGGTGAGCTTGCCCGCGGTCCGGGTGCTCAACGTGCCCGGCGCGCAGGTGGTTTTGGTGCCGGTGGAGGTCGAGGAGGAGGCGCCGGCCGTGCTGTCGCTCTGCGGGGCGCAGCCGGCGGCGGTTGCGGTGGCGAGGACGGCGGCGGCGGTGCAGGTGGCGAGGCGTATCAGGCGCATGGCGGGAGAGTGGCAGGGGGCGGGGGCATCTGTCGAGGTCAGAGCGGAAACGTCCGCATGGTGGGAAGTTGATTGCGGTGCCGTGACAATTGTGTGGCGGGGGTGGGTGTGCGGATGCGGGTTGCCTGCGGCGCGGATTCCCCCACCCCGAAGCCCCGGGCCACGCGGCGGAGCCGCACCGCACGCCCCCGCGGACGCCGCGTCACCCCAGCCCCGCGTCCCGCGCCCAGTCCACCGCCTCCCCCCGGTCCGCCACCCCCAGCTTCGTCAGAATCGCCGACATATGGTTCCCCACCGTCTTCGGCGAAAGCCCCAGCCGCACGGCAACCCCCGAGTTGGAGCTCCCCGCCGCGATCAGGCCCAGCACATCCCGCTCCCGCGGCGTCAGTCCGGGGCACGGGTCCGCCACCGGCTGCGGGCGGCTCAGAAAGCCGAGCACTCTCCTCGCCACCCCGGGCCCGAAGATCGCCTCGCCCGCCGCCACGGCCCTGATCGCCCGTACGATCTCGTCCTGGCCCGCCCCCTTGAGCACATATCCCCGCGCCCCCGCCCGCATCGCCGCGAAGACCGAGTCGTCCTCCTCCACCATGGTGAGCATCAGCACCGCCACCGCCGGGGCGACCCGTGCGATCTCCCTCGCGGCCTCGATGCCGTTCATCCCCGGCATCCGGATGTCCATCACCACCACCTGCGGACGCAGCGTCACCGCCGCCCGGACCGCCTCGCGGCCGTCCTCCGCCGTGCCCACGACATGGACGCGCGGCTCCTCCTGGACGGACTCCAGCAGGGCGGCAAGTCCCGTACGCACCACGGGGTGATCGTCCGCCAGAACCACTTTCACCGCTTCCTGCCCGCTCATACCGGCTCCCCCAGCGGCAGCATCGCCACCACTCTCCCTCGCCCCGCCACACAGCTGCCGCCGAGTTCGGCAGCACGCTCCTGCATGGAGGTGATGCCCACTCCCGGACGCCACGACGACTCCGTCGTACCGTCGTCGCTGACCTCCACGCGCAGGCCTTCCCCCACCACGATCCGCAGCTCCACGCGGGACGCCCCCGAGTGCCGGGCCGCGTTGGTCAGCGCCTCCGTCGCGATGCGGTATGCCGCGACCTCGACCGCCGCGGGCAGCACCGGCAGCAGGGCCGGCGCGTCCACGCGTACGTCGACCGGCACCCCGTCGGCCCGCCAGGCGAGCCGCTCCGAGCGCTCCCGCAACGCTCCGATCAGCCCCAACTGGTCCAGATCCGGGGGCCGCAGGCCGTCCACCAGCCGCCTGATCTCCTGGACCGCCCCGCCGATCTCGGCCCGCAGCTCGGTGAGGAGTTCACCGGTACGCTGCGGGGCCACCGTCAGCAGGTTGTGCGCGGCGTCCGCCTGGAAGGCGGCCCCTGCGAGCGTCGGGCCGAGACCGTCGTGCAGGTCGCGGCGGATCCTGCGGCGCTCCTCCTCGCGGGCGGCCACGATGCGCTCGCGGGACTGCTGGAGCTGGGCGGAGAGCACGGTGGCGTGCAGGGCGGCGGCGAGCGGCACGGCGAGCAGTTCGAGCACGGCCAGGTCCGCGGGGGCCAACTCCCGTTCTCCCGGGCGCAGTCCGACCACCAGCTCCCCCACTCCGCGCCCCTCGTAGCCGAGGGAGAGGGTGTGCGTGCGCTCGGTCCGCGTACCCCAGCGGCTCTCGCCGACAGCGGCGTACGGCAACCGCAGGGCCTCGCACACCGCCTCAGGTACGTCACACACCCCGGCCCCCGCCAGCCGCTCGCCGATCCGCGACACCGCGCGGACCGGGTCGGTGCGCTCTCCGTACAGCGCCCGTTCCACAACCGCCTGAAGTCTGCGGCGTGCCGGGTTGAAGGCGAAGGCCACGGCCAGGGTCGCGAACGACGAGCCGATCAGGCCGGGTTGACGGTGCATCAGGACGTCGAAGACCGCGACCAGGCCCACATAGGCGGCGATCACCATCCCGGTGAGGAGCGCGAACAGCAGGGCGCGCGAGACGACGAGGCGGATGTCGAGCAGCTCGTGGCGGAGTACGGCTATGGCGATCGCGGCCGGAAGGAAGAGCACCACGTAGTCGAACTGCGGGAGGCGTACCCCTGCCCCGAGCATGCCGAGGTTCACGACCTCGGGCAGGATGCCCAGGATCAGCCAGAGCAGCTGGCGCCGCTCCTTTTCTCCGCCGCGCCGGTAGCGCACCGTGAGCGAGGTGAGCGCGGCGACCAGGGCGGCGCAGCATTTGCCGATCTCGGCCGTCAGCAGCCAGGACGGGGTGTCCGGCACCAGCGGCTGGGCCCGGGTCCCGTGGAAGAGACCCCAGTCCCAGGACGACCACACCAGGATGTCCATGGGCGCGGTGAGGAGCTGCACGATCACCACGTAGCGCCAACGGGGGCCGGTCAGACGGCCGTCGGGGAAGAGGAACACGGCCAGGACGAAGGCGGTCGACGAACCGGTGACCCAGGTGTAGCGGCCGACGGTGGTGAGGGCGCGGAGCAGGACCGTCGGCCAGCCGTCCTCCAGACCGAGTGCGGCCAGGCCGATGGAGAGCCCGGTGAAGGCGTGGCCGAGGCCGTACGCGATGAGGAGCCAGCCCGCCGGATTGCGCGGCCTGTGCAGGGCGATGAGGGCGCCGCAGCTGGGGTAGGCGATCGCGATGGCAAGGTCGGCGATCATGTCGTAGCGGAGCGCTTCCCCCATCCCCACCCCGGCGAGCAGCAGTCCGACGACCCCCGTGATCACCTGTGCGACGGAGAGCGCGAGCAGGCACCAGGCGAGCGCGGCACGCCGCGGCGTGCGGCCGAACCGGTCTGTTTCGTACGGCTGTCGACCGTGCGGGTCCATGGAGCCATCGTCCCGGCCCGCTTCCCGGGTGTCATGGGTGAAGTTCCCGGGTGGGCCGGGAAACTTCCCGCCGGCCGCCCGGCCGTACCCCCTCAACACCCGGTGTCCCGCGGCCCGATGCTCGAATCAGCGAGCCGGGGGACGAGCTTCCGGCCCACTCAGGGGGAGAACGACCATGCACACTCTCGACCGGAGCCGTACGCAGCGCAGCCACCGCATCCGCAACGCCACGATCGGCCTGGCGGCCGCGTCGGCCGTCGGCCTGGGCGTGACGGCGGCGATCCCGGGGGACCCGCCGCCGAACCGGGCTCCGCACACCGCCGCGCAGAAGGCTCCCGGCGTACGGGCGCTGTCGGCGCCGGGGCAGTCCACCAGCACTGTCTGCAAGAAGAACTACCCCACCACCAAGCGGATCAAGGCGCGCTGGGAGCAGCTCGGCGGCAGCAACAGCGGGCTCGGCTGCCCGCGGACCGGCGTCAAGAACGTGTTCGTCAACGGCCACTTCAAGGGCGAGCGGCAGTATTTCGAGCACGGGACCATCACCCGGTCGCCCGCCCAGGGCGAGGGCATGGTGATCGCGGCGTGGGACACCAATGGCTACGCCATGGTGAACTGGAGCACCACCAGGCCCTTCTTCTACCACCACTTCCTGGTGCGCTACTACAGCGCGGCCGACTACGGCGGCACCCAGATCCAGGTCGGCCGGGGCAACTCGGGCGGCACGTGGGTGCAGAAGCGCACCAACGGCGAGTACCGCTTCATCATCGAAGGCTGCGACGACGGACCCTTCGGCAAGGTCTGCCGGCAGGGCTGGACCCTGTCCGCCACCACCCGCTGACCACTGCCACCACGGGGAGGGCCGCTGCGCGAGCAGCGGCCCTCGCGTACGCGGTGGCCTCCCCCCGGCGACCACCACCCCAGGTGCCCCGGCTACCGTGATCGAGGCCCACAGCACTTTGCGGACCAGTGAGGAGAATGGACCGGATGTCCGCTACGAACCTGCCGGACCTGACCTGGGGCAGCTTCCCGACCGCCTGGCAGCTCGACGCTCCGGCGCTGCTGCTGGTTCTCGTCCTCGGCGGGCTGTACGGCTGGGGCGTGGTGCGGCTGCACCGGCGTGGCGAGCGCTGGCCCGTCGCGCGTACGGCGGTCTTCACCCTGCTCGGCCTGGGCGCGATCGTGTCCGCCACCATGTCGGCCCTCGCCGTCTACGACGAGGTGCTGTTCTGGCCTGCGGCCGTACAGAACATCCTCCTGGACCTCATCGCCCCGCTCGGCCTGGCCCTGGGCGACCCGCTCGCCCTGGCCTGCCGTGCACTGCCCGACCGGATGTCGGGGCGAGTGCGGCGGGCGATGACCGGCAGGTTCGCGCGCGTACTGGCCTTCCCTCTGGTGAGCTCCGTGCTGGTGCTCACATCGGAGCTCTGCGTCTATTTCACCCCGTACTTCGAGACGGCCCTGCGCCACGGCTCGCTGCATCAGCTGATGTATCTGCAACTGCTGGTGGTCGGCAGTCTCTTCGTCGTGCCGGTGCTCACCCAGGAGGAGCTGCTGCCCCGCTGGTGCGGTTATCCGGTCCGTGCGGCGATGGTCTTCCTCGACGGGCTGATCGACGCGGTCCCCGGCATCGTGGTGATGACGAGCGGCACGCTCGTAGCGGGCACCTGGTACGCACAGCACGCACCGCCCTGGGCGCCCGACGTCCAGGCCGACCAGCAGCTCGGCGGCGGCGCGATGATCACGATCGCGGAGCTGGTCGGGGTGCCGTTCCTGCTGGTGATCTTCGTGCAGTGGGTACGTGCCGAGCGCACCCGGACGGCGGATCTGGACCGCCGCCTGGACGCCGCTCTGGTCATGGACGTCCCGGACGCCGCGCCCTCGGCCGCCGAGCCGGACCTCCAGCGCCCATGGTGGGAGAACGAGGGCGGGGTCATCGGCGACCGGATGCGGCGGGAACACCGGGAGCCGTGACCTCCCGGGCGTCTCAGGCCTTGCGTCCCACCGCCGCGTAGAGCGGCACCAGCTGCCCGTCGTCGACCTCGTCGACCGCCAGCTCCGGGTGCCACTCGGCCACGGGCACCAGCCCCGGATCCACCAGGTCGAGCCCCTCGAAGAAGCGGCTCACCCCGGCCCGGGAGCGGGGCACGAGGTTGACGCCGCCCGCCCCGTAGAGGTCGACGGCGCGCCGGATCGCCTCCGGGTCGTAGTCGCCGGTGAGCTGTGCCAGGGCGAGGAAGCTCCCCGGCGGCAGCGCGCCGACGAGCTCGTCGACCAGTTCGTACGCCCCGTCGTCGTCGCCGATGAAGTGCGTCAGCGCGATCAGCGACAGCGCGACGGGCTGCCCGAAGTCCAGCACCGCCTTCGCCTGTTCGATGATCGCGCCCGGCTGCCTGGCGTCGGCCTGGATGTACTCCGTGATCCCCTCGGGCGTCCCCCGCAGCAGCGCCGCCGCGTGCGCCAGCACGATCGGGTCGTTGTCGGCGTAGACCACGCGTGCATCGGGAGCGGCGGCCTGTGCGAGCTGGTGGAGGTTGGGCTCGGTGGGTATGCCGGTGCCGATGTCCAGGAACTGGCGTACGCCTGCCTCGCCCGCGAGCCATCGCGTCGCTCGGTGCATGAACCACCGGTTGGTCTGCGCGGAGTGTTTGGCCCGGCCGTCGATGGACATCATCCGGCGGCCGACCGCCTCGTCGACCGGATAGTTGTCCTTACCGCCCAGGAACCAGTCGTAGACGCGTGCCGGATGCGGCTTGCTGGTGTCGATCTCCGTCATGCGCGCAGTGTGACATTGTCACGCGCCCCACAGTTCCTGCTTGCGGTAACGCGGCTCCCACACAAGCTTGTTGAGGGCCTTGACCGGCGGAGGCATCGCGCCGAAGAACCGCCGCCTTCCCTGTGTCCCGAGGTCGTCGACGATCCACGGAATGTAGACCGCGGCTCCCTTGAACCCCTGCCGTTCGCGGAACCTGGCCGCGAAGCCCTTCCAGTCGGCGGGCCCCAGCAGCTTCTGGATGAGCGGGAGGGCGTCCTGCTCCTCGTGCTCCAGGTGGTATACGAGAACCGCCCTGGCCTCCTGGGCCAGATCGGCGAGCCCGCTCCCGCCGTCGGCCAGCGCCCGGTCGATCGCGGCGAGCAGCGGGTCGATCTGCGCGTGTTCGCTCTCCATGTCCGCCAGCAGCGCGAGCGCGAGGGGGCTGTCGGCCGCCCCGTTCCGCACCCGCGGCCAGAGGTCGGAGTCCTCGACGCTGTGATGGAGGTGCAGCTGGTGCTTGAAGTTCTCCCAGCCCGCAAGTACCCGGGGGTCGGTAGCCCGGCCCGCGGACGCGGCCGCGACCAGGCGGTCCAGGTCGCGCCGGAAGGCGTCGTGGGTGGCGTACATCATGGTGAAGTCGATGGTGCCGGATGCGTGGGGCGTGTCCTGATGTGTGTCGGCCATGGCTCGGCTCGACCTCCATTCGTCCTCGTCTGGTCCTGCCACCGAGAGGGCCTGGCGCTCCGGATCTGTGACATGTCGGGGCCGGAATGAGACACAGGCCACATTCGGCGCTGTCGATGTCACATCCCGGGGGCCCCGATCCGTCTCGTACGTGAGCTCATGCGACGGAGAGGCACTCCATGTCCACAAGCCCGGCGAAGGCATCTTCCGGGGAACGGCTGGCCGACTGGGCCGACGGCCGGCTCGGCATCCACACCTTCGGCAGGAAGTACCTGCGCAAGATCTTTCCGGACCACTGGTCCTTCATGCTGGGCGAGATCTGCCTCTACAGCTTCATCGTCCTGATCATCACGGGCGTCTATCTGACGCTGTTCTTCCACCCCTCGATGAACGAGGTGGTCTATCACGGCAGTTACGCGCCCCTGAACGGCATCCGGATGTCCGAGGCGTACGCCTCCACGCTCGACATCAGCTTCGAGGTGCGCGGCGGTCTGCTGATCCGGCAGATCCACCACTGGTCGGCGCTGATCTTCATCGCCGGGATGTTCGTGCACATGATGCGGCACTTCTTCACCGGGTCGTTCCGCAAGCCCCGGGAGCTGAACTGGCTGTTCGGCTGGCTGCTGCTGTTCATCGGCATCTTCGAGGGGCTGCTCGGCTACTCGCTCCCCGACGATCTGCTCTCCGGCACCGGCATGCGGTTCGTGGACAGCGCGATCATCTCCACGCCCGTCATCGGGACGTATCTCTCCTTCTTCCTCTTCGGCGGCGAGTTCCCCGGCCATGAGGTCATCCCGCGGTTCTACTCGCTGCACATCCTGCTGCTGCCGGGGATCATGCTGGCGCTGGTCGTGGTCCATCTGATCCTGGTCTTCTACCACAAGCACACCCAGTGGCCCGGCCCCGGACGCACGGAGCAGAACGTCGTCGGGGCGCCGCTGATGCCGGTGTACGTGGCCAAGGCGGGCGGCTTCTTCTTCCTGGTCTCCGGCGTCCTGACGGTCGTCGCGGCCATCGCCTCGATCAACCCGGTCTGGCTGTACGGCCCTTACCGCCCCGACCAGGTCTCCACGGGCGCCCAGCCCGACTGGTACCTGGGGTTCGCCGAGGGCCTGATCCGTGTGATGCCCGGCTGGGAGATCAACATCTGGGGCCATACGCTCGCCCTGGGCATCCTCATCCCGCTCGGCCTCTTCCCGCTGATCCTGGCCGCGATCGGCGCGTACCCCTTCATCGAGGCATGGGTCACCGGCGACAAGCGCGAACACCACCTCCTGGACCGCCCGCGCAACCGGCCGGTGCGCACGGCGCTCGGCACGGCCTGGATCTCGCTCTATCTGGTGATGTTGGTCGGCGGCGGCAACGACCTGTGGGCCACGCACTTCCATCTGTCGGTCAACAGCATCACCTGGGCCATCCGGATCGGATTCTTCGTGGTCCCGGTGGCCGTCTTCATCGCAACCAAGCGCATCTGCCTGGGACTTCAGCGCAGGGACCGCGATCTGGTGCTGCACGGCCGCGAGACCGGCATCGTCAAGCGGTTGCCGCACGGGGAGTTCGTGGAGCTCCACGAGCCCCTGTCCCCGACCCAGTTGCACCGCCTGACCGCCCACGAGCAGCCCGCGCCGCTGGAGCTTCCCGCCGCGACGGACGCTCACGGGGTACGGCGCAGGGTCTCCCGCCGCGAGCGGCTGCGAGCCAGGCTCTCCCGCGGTCTGTACGGAGAGGGGACCCAGATCCCGAAGCCCACCGGATCACCCGAGCTCGACAGCAGTCACGACAGCCGCGACAGTGTGGAGCGGTGAGTCGAGCCCGTCGGGTGCCGGCGAGAGGGCGGCCGCGGAGGCGGCCAGGCCCAGGGTGAGGAGTGCCGCGGCACCGATCATGCGCAGCGAGAACTGCGGTGCCCTGCGGGGTACTTCGACACGGGGGATGATCACGGCAGGCCTGCCGGGTCCGCGGGTGAGTACGGTGCCGACGACCGTCGGCAGGGGCGCGGACGCCGTGACACCCGTACCGCCGATCGCGGCGCGGGACACCAGGCCGGGGGCTTCGGCCAGCCGGACCCGCAGGGCCCGCAGACCGATCTCGGCCGCCTCCTCGTTCGCGCGGGCCTCCTTCACCATGGGGAGGGGACGGGCCAGTTCGGCCGGGGCGATCGCCGGTCCTGACTTCCCCCGCCAGGAGGCCGCGAGATAGAGGGCCTTCCTGAAGGGCGCGCCACCGTACTCCCGGTCCTCCTCGGCATGGGCCGCCATCGACCGCGCTTCGGCCAGGTCGAGAATCCCGCGGCGCAGGCACTCGGCGGCCCTGCTGGTCAGCCGGGCGTGCCGGGCCTGGAATACGGCAACGGCCCTGGCGGACCATGCCAGTTGGTCGCCGAGACCCGAGCCGCGGCACAGGACGAGGGCGAGCACCAGAACCAGGGAACCGAAGACGAACCCGATGGCCGAGCCGAAGAGCCCGGAGTTCAGCGCCGACTGCCCGGCCTGCCGGCAGAGCACGGCGACCCGCACCGCCGTGAGCCCCGCGGTCACCCCCGCAAGGACGACGAGCAGCGCCTGGGCCCGCGCGAGGGCACGGTCGGCCGAACCGGTGTCGAACTCGCCCGCCGTCGCGGAAGGCCTGCTCGCTCCCAGGCGGTCCTGGACACTCTCCCGCAGATCGTGGCAGACGCGCTCGCGCTCCTGATGGTGGTGGAGCAACAGCTCCGTGCACCCGGCATGGCCGAGCGCGAAGACCCCGCCGATGCCCCAACGGACGGCGTCGGAGAAGGAGTTGATGCCCCCGAGGTTCAGAGCGGGCTGCCACAGCAGGAACAGCTCGCCGCCTCCCAGGACGACCGCGCCCGCGACAACGGCCCAGCGCGGCACCTTGTGCTGCAGATGCCGCAGACTCCCCCGGGCCGAGCGCCGTACGGCCAGGTCCGCCGTTTCCTGGTGCTGGGAGAGCACCGCGGACCCGGTTGCTCCGGCCGCCCGCCTGCCGAGGGGGGCGGGGCCGTCGACGACCGCGTCCGCGCCGTCCAGGAACTGCGCTCCGCGCCCGGCGAAGAGTCGCGCGGAGGCCGCGGCCGCCAGGTGGCGCTCGTCGTGGGGCCGCGAGGCGATCAGGGCTTCCTGCTGACCCTCGATGATCGTGGCGGCGTCCGCGGCCTGCCGTTCGGCCTCGGCGGTCAGCGGGTGCCGGGGCTCCCCGGTGAACGCGTCGTGGGTGCGTACGAAGTTGGCGGCGGCGATGGCCAGCACGGTCTCGTTCTGCCGGCCGGCTTCGGCCAGCGCCTGGGGCGGAAGAGACGCTTCGGAGATGCTCCGCAGTGTCATGCGACCCGGCCTGCCCTCGCAGTACGGACATGGTTCACCGGGGCGGACCGGCTCTTCCCGTCGGGCATTCCGGTGGATGTTCATGGCCTTCCACTCCTTCAGGGGTTGATCAGGGGGTGATCGTGACGATGACGGTGCGCTGGGCGGCGTCCTGGGGGCCCCGGGACGTGTCGGCCCGCCGGTCGAATCCGTAGCCGCGTGCGTGCAGGGCGCCGCGGTCCACACCGGCGTCGGCCAGCAGCGCGGCCAGCACTTCGGCGCGGCGAAGGGACAGGGACCGGGCGCCGGCGGGGTTGTCGCCCCACCGGGCGCAGTAGCCGTCGAGGGTGATGTGGGCGCCGGACGACTGGCGGGACACGGCCGCGAACCGTGCCGCGATCCCCCGGACAGCGGGCCGCAGGGCCTCCGGGTCGATCAGGACCGCCTCGTCGGGCCGGAACAGTGCGGTGTCGAAACGCACAGGCCTGCCCGGGTCGGGAGTCGGCTCGCCGGGGGTGCGGACCACGGGGACCACGGAGGCGCCCGGCCACGGCTGCCGGTCCGATGTGCTCCTGACCGGGGTGCGGAGCCGGGCGCCGAGGCGGCCGGTGAGCGCGGTGATGAAGCTCTCCCGCCATACGTCGCCCGCCGGAGTCAGGGGCGGCTGGCCGGGTCCGGAGAGCGGCAGCAGGATCACCTGCAGGTCGGCGTGGGAGAGATCGAGGTGTCCGACCGAAGTGCGCATCAGGCGGTCCACGGCCGCGGCAGGGGTGAGCCGGATCAACTGCGCCATGTTCAGAGGGTTTTCGGTGGTGTCGAGCACGGAGGTCGCGAGCACCACCTCCCTCCGTCCCTGGACTGTGGCGGTCTCCTCGTCGATGGTCCGCAGGGCGGCGTGGAGACTTGCGCCGGACCGTCCGACCAGGGCGGCCGCGGCCGCCGCTTCGAGGTCGTCCAGGCGGGCCTTCACGGCGGCGGCGCGCAGCGCGGGATCGTGCTCGGGGGCGCCTTGGCGGCGTACGTCCAGGTCCAGATCGCCGACCCTGCGGGCCTCGGCTCCGACGACGTACAGCTCCATCGAACCGCCGCTGCCGGCCAGTTCGGCTGCCCGCTCGCGCAGCCGGCCGGGGAGCTCGCCCGGCGTCCGGCTGGTCTTCTCCACCACCGCCAGGACGTCGCCGCGGGGCGGGGTCGAGCCGCGGCCCGCCCACAGGAGTCCGCCTGCCAGCAGGGTGCCCGCCAGGAGCAGGACCAGCGCGATCCGTGTCCGCAACGGCCTGGTGCGGGTGCGGGCGGGATACGTGTCCGGGTCCCAGTCGCCCAACGGTCCGTCGTCGAGCGTGTCCTGAAGGTCGATGTTCATGCGCCCCGCCCCTTCCGAGGAGTTCCACGGGTAGGGACAAGCCTCAGCGGGCATGGCGCGTTACACCCGGCTCAGCGCCGGTTGTTGGTCTGTTCCAGAAGCGTGGCGAGATGGGGCAGGAAGCGGTCGACGGCCTCGTAGAGGGTGCACTGCTTGAGGGTCAGCTGATTCGCCCGATGGGCGGGCACGGACACTCCGCCGTCGATTCTGGCCTGGGGCCACCCCTCCTCGAACAGCGCCCACCACCGGCGGCTCGGCGCGGGCGAGAGATGCACCACCACGGCGCAGCCGTTGTCGTCGGACGCCTCGCACAGGGCGACCATCTCCACCGGGCGGCGGTCGCCGGAAGTCCGTACGGCCGGCAGCGGCTCCACGGCCGGGCGTGCGGCACCGGGTCGTCGCGGGCAGTGCCAGCGGGCGCAGGCCGTGGCGTGTTCGAGAAGGGTGAGCAGATCGCTGCCGAACCCGGCGAGAGCGATGTCGTCGACGACGATCTCGTTCGGTCCCGCCACCGCCGTCCACGGAGTCCTGGGGGGAGGAGTCCACCGGGCGGAGAACTCCCCGACCTGATGGCTGTCGAGCGGCTCGGCGAGAAGTGCCCGCACCGCGATCCGGCCGGGCACCTGGTACAGGGCCACGACCGGGCTGCGGGCCAGTTCGTGGAGCGCCTTGACGGCATCGCCCGGATAGGGACTCTCCAGCCGCCGCAGAGCCGGTCCCAGGGGGCCGTGGAACCGGGACTGCTTCTGCCTGCGCCAGTGCTGTCGTATGGTCCCCTCCGACCGACCGGTCAGCGCCTGCACCCGGGGGGTGTAGCTCTCCCCGGACACGAGACAGCCGAGTCGGACAGCCGTCTCCTGGGACTTCACCGCGAGATCGTCCTCCGTCCACGGCTTTCCCTGCCGCATCGGGAACAGTGCTGCCCGCAGTTCCTCCGGCACCCTTCGCGCGAATTCGGCCGCCTCGGTCCTCTGCACCCACTGCTCCACGTATTCACCGACGACCGGATCGCGGCGCAGCATGAACATCCGCAGTGCGACCGCCGATGCGTGATCCGCAGCGGCGTCGTACGCCTCGCCCCGCAGCCGGCGGACCACACCTGCACGCTCCTCCGGCTCCAGCTCGGCCAGCATGGCCGTCAGGATCAGGTCCATCGAGACCCGGGAGTCCAGTTCGGCTTCGCCGCCGGGGGCCGGAACCCGCTCGAGGCGGCCCCGGTCCCCGTTCTCGAACGTACGCCGCTGGATCTCCTGGAGACGGATGTTCTCCGCGACGCGGTCGACGTACCTCCGGAAGCGGGGATAGGTCCAGAACGCCCTGACCTTTTCGCCGTCGCCGGTCGGCCATCTGTCGTACACGGCCGCGATGCTCATCGACAGGGCGTCCTCGGCTTCCAGAGGGGCCATCCACGCCCCGGACAGCGGCCGGGCCATCCGCGGCTTCAGGAACGTCTCCTCCCACAGCCTTGTGGCAAAGGGACCTTCCTTGACCGTCCTGGCCCAGCAGACGACCTGATCCCGCAGCGCCTTCGCGTCGAATTCGTCGAGCATGTACGGCCAGCGCTCCCGGTCGGCCCGGAGTTTGCCCATGACCACGGTGACCGCCTCGGCCGCCGCCTCGGGAGTCAGGCCGCCCAATTGCTGCACGTCCTGCACCAGTTCCCTCCACCCATGGCGGACGAGATCGTCGAACGCTCCCCGCCCGCCGCCTCCCGCACCCGAGTCGCCCACGCTCAGCCACCTCCCCGGGAGGCCCGCAGCGCGTCGACCCGGGCGAAACAGGCCCGCGCCTCGGCCGCCCGGCGGGCGGACCAGAGCACCGAGCCGAGGTCCTCCAGCCGATACGCCTCCTCGCGCATGTCCCCCGCCCGGTGCGCGAGTTCGGCCGCGCGCCGCAGCTGCGACGCCGCGCCTTGTGTGTCGTCGATGATGCGCAGCAGCCTGCCGAGGCCTGCCCTGGTCTCCCCCTCCCCCACGGGATCCGTACCCGTGAGCAGGTCGGCGGCCCGGCCGAGGTGCCCGGCGGCCCGGTCGTACTCCTCCCCCGCGAGCGCCACCTCGGCCAGGCCGCGCAGTACGTCCGCCGCCCCCCGGCTGTCCCCCGCGTACTCGGACAGATCGAGGGCCTCCTCCAACAGCAGCCTGGCCTGGTGGAGTTCCCCCTGGCGCACGGCCAACCAGCCCGAGGACGTCACCCTGTCGGCATGCTCGAGCAGCATGTCCGTGCAGGACTGCGCCTCGGCAAGAGCCGCCCGGGCATCGGCGGCGCGGCCGGTGGCCCGGTACGCATCGGCCAGCCCGTGGCAGACCCTGGCGTGCAGACCCATGGTCTGCCAGTCCTCACCCAGTTCGGGGACGGCGTCCCACAGCCTGTCCTGTGTGTGGCCGAGCAGCACGACGGCCTCGGCGGGCTCCCCGCAGGCGGTCAGGGCGGCCGCCTCGGCCACCCTGGCCTCGATCTCGCCCGGCAGCGACCGTAAGAGCTCGTGGAGTTGGAGATACGCCCGCCCCCGCGAGTCGTGGATGACCGCGAGGTCCCGGTTGCCGCCGCCGACCAGCCGTTGCTGGTCGAGCGACTGCTGGTAGGACTCCAGAGCGATGCGGATGCTCCCTCCGCGTGCCTGGACGTCCCCGATGTTCCGCAGCAGTTCCGCGCGCTGGGCGGGATACGGGCCGGAATCGACCAGGGCGAGCGCCTGCCGGTAGGCGCTCAGGGCCCGTTCGGCGGCGCCGGCGTCGCCCTGTGCGGACTTCTGTTCCCAGAGCCTGCCGAGCCTCGCGTGGGTACGGGCGACCCGCTCGGGCCCTGCCGGGTCCGGGTGACGGAGAGCTTCCTGACAGGTCCTGATCGCCTCGTCGACATTTCCCTGGGACCGGTACACGTTGGCGATGTCCAGGAGCCGAACGGCGTACTGGCCGGGAGCCGCCCGGCTGTCGGTGAGTTTCAGGGCCTGCCGGTAGTTCGCCAGGGCGGTCTCGTACTCCACGGCTTGTCCGAGATCGCCCATGCGCTCATGGGTACGTCCCAGCCGCTGATGGACCTGGGAGAGCGCAGTGCTCGTGGCGCCCGAATGCGCGGAGAGACCTTGGTAGATCTCCACGGCTTCCTGCAGCCGGTCGGATGCGGCGGCGAGATCGCCCCTGTCGTACGGGCGGTCGTGTTCCAGATCGGCGAGGGCGACCAGTGCGATGGCCCGGGAGCGCCGTTCACTGATCTCGGTCTTGATCCTGAGACTCTCCAGGAGCATGTCCAGCGCCTGCTGGTGGACTCTCTCCTCACGGTCCCTGCTCTGCCGGGCGAGGGAGTTGGAGAGCAGCCCCCCGAGCGAGGTCAGTGCGTAGGCCTTGCAGCGTTTGGCCTCCAGCGAGGTGCCGCTGAGTTCCTCGGCGAGTGCCAGGCTGCGCCGCAGCCACTTCTTCGCCAGATCCGGGCGGCCCTTCCCCCAGTAGCTGTGTCCCAACTGGTAGGCGATGAAGGGCACATCGGGAGAGTCGGCGAGCCGGAGGCCGATCCGCCATGCCTGCTGGAAGAGTTCGTGCGCCCGTTCCGATGTCGCGGACGAGTCCTGGTGCACCTCGGCGAGCTGGACCAGTGCCCTGACTCTTGAGTACGGGTCCCCGGCCCTCTCCGCACACCGGCGCGCCTCGTCCGCCTCGCGGGCGGCCTCCTGGACGCGGTCGTTCAGCTGGAACAGTGCGGATCGGACCACATAGACCTCGGTCAACTGGGCTGCCCGGTCCACGCCTTGTTCCTCAAGGGCCCGGTTGGCGTGCAACGCGTCGTCGAGCAGCCGCTGCCCCGCTCCCCAGTCGCCTGTGACGTCGAGCCAGAGTTCGAGGTGGCGCCACAGCTCGTGGACCGCACGCCAGGCGCCGCGACGGCATGCCGTTTCCTCGGCCTGCAGGAGGTTGCGCCTGGCCTCCTCCAGCTTCTTGAAGTCCTCCTGGTGCCGACGGGCGTATCCGGTGTAGTACGCGATCATCCGCTCGGTCCTGATGCCCGCGTCGTCCGAGGAGTAGCGCCGGGTGTGCTGGGACACTTTGAACACGGATGTGTTCACCGGGTCGCGCTCCACGCGGGCCGCGTGCTCCAGCTGTTCGAGGAGGTCCAGGCACTCCTCCTCACCGAGTCCCTCGACGGCGGCGAGGGCGGCCGCCGACGCCCCGCTCTCCGCGAACACGCCGAACGCCTGGAGCAGCGACTTCTCCTGGACCGTCAGCCCGGCGTCGAATTCGCTGTCGGGGTCGTTGACCAGCTTGTCCGCCGTGGTCCGCCCCTCGGAGAGCGCGCGTCCACTGAGCACGATGCTTCCCGGATGGTGGCCCAGGGCACGGCAGATGCTCCGGCACTCCTGGTCGGACAGCAGGCCCGGCGGGGAGAACCCTCTGAGGAGCCGTACCGCCCTCTCCTCGGACAGCGGCCCCAGAACCAGCTTCTGCGCATCGCGCAGCGACAGTTCACGGGCGTTCGTTCCGAGCAGCAGACGATCGGTGACGGACTGGATCCGCAGGACCTGGCCTATGTCCCTTTCACTGTTGACGTCGTCGATCACGATCAGGTACTCGTGGTCCGCCGACCTGAGCCGCCTTCGCAGCGCCGTGAGCTTGCCCTCTCCCTCCTCGTAGAGGACGTCCGTGTAACCGAGGCCCCTGGCCAGCGTGTCGGCCAGTTCGGTGGCGGAGGAGGGCCCGCCGTCTCCGAGCGTCACCCACAGGGTCTGGCCCGCGAGGCTCGGCGCCGCGCAGGCGGCGGCCAGCAGGGCGCTGACACCCATGCGGTAGCCGGTGACCACCACGGGGAACTGTCCGGCCCGCTCCAGCGCGAGCAGTCGCTCCAGTTCCTCTTCCCTGATGAAGGGAAGGGGCGGAACCGGCGGGGTGATCCGGGCCCGGGCCGCCTCTTTCGCGTCCTTCAGGCTCCCCGACAGATCACCGCGGTTGCCGGGCACGGGCAGTCGGCCGACAGCCCCCGAGTCCGCCGGCCGGCGCCAGGACCGCATCGGACCCGGACCGGCGCGCCGGAAGGCGGATCCGTCGTCCGGCGGCCGGTCCAGCCACGGCTGGACCGGCAACGGGACATCTGATTTCAGCTGGTCCGCCACGGGTGCCACACCGCCCCGGCCCGGCTCACGGCTCTCGCCGCTCGGCGAGTTCCTGGCGTACGTAACCCAGGGCGCGATGGGTCGTCACCAGATCCCGGCGCGGCTGAGGATCCTGCTTCTTGAGCTCGACGGCCTCCTCGTACGCCGACTCCGCCTCCTCCAGCCTGTCCTGCGACTGGTGTACGTCGCCGATGTCGTGCAGGACCACGCCGCAGTACCCCAGGTCGCCCTCGCTGCGCAGCAGCGCCAGCGCCCTGCGGTAGTACGCCAGCGCGTCGTCGTAGCCGCCGGCGGCCCCCGCGTCGCCCATGAGTTCGCAGGTCCGGCCGAGGTGGTGGAGCGCACCGGCGAGCAAGTGGCCGTTGGCCTCGCTGAGATACCCCTCCGCCTCCCGTCCCGCCTCGACCGCCTCCTGCAGCCGCCCGGCGGACCGGTGTACGGCGGCGATCTCGTCCAGCAGCAGGCCGCAGGTGGCCGCGTCCTCGACCGGGTCGACCACGGCCAGCGCCTTCCTCAGCGCCGCCAGCGCCTCCTCGTCCTGCCCGGCAGCCCGGTGGGCCCTCGCGCACCGGACCAGCACGGCGCTCTGCTCCTGGCGTGCCCCCACCCCTTCGGCCGAGAGCAACTCATGTCCTTCGTAGAGCAGTTCCAGTGCATCGAGCGGCCGACCTGCCTCCATGAGGAGGTCGCCGGTCGTCACCAGTTCCTCCGCGAGCCGCCGCTGGGAGACCTTCGGATACGACCTGACCGTCTCCAGTACCTCCAGCTGTACGGCGACGGCGCCATCGGTCCTCCCCAGCGCCTGCAGCACCCCGCTCAGGTCGTACAGCGCGGAGACCAGCGCGTCCCGGGTGCCGGGGTCGTCGCGCAGATGGTCCGCCGCCTCGCTCAGGGACTCGGCTGCTTCCTCCAGACGTCCGGCGGATCGCCGGCACCGGGCGAAATCCGCCAGCACGACTCCGTAAAGCCCCGGTTCGTCCTTGGCGTCGATCGCCCCGAGGGCATCGATGAAGGCGTCCCCCGCCCGGTCGAGGAGTTCCGCGCGCGACCTCGGCTCCGCCGTATGCCGACCGTCCGTCGCATCGTGTGTCGTCATGACGCCACGCCCATCCGGTTGTGCGCCCGCCCGACGCGGGCCTCCTGCCCTCAACAGGGCCTGGGACGACGGGGCGTTACACGGCGGCACGGTCCGCTCCGGACAACTCCCCCGATACCAGACGCTACTGAGCCGAACGGCCGGGGACCATACGACGAACGGCCCATGCCACCACCGGATGCATCCATTTCTTGAACGTGACGTGGTCCATACCAAGCCCTTGACAGGCAGTTAGTTCACTTCTTAAATCACGCAGTGAACTAAGCAACGCTGTCATGCGCACAACAGACGCCTTCCCCCACGTGTACCGGAAGGGAGAGTCATGGACTTTCCGCACCCCGCACGGCGCCTGCTCCTCGCTGTGCTCTCCGCATTCGCCCTCGCGACGGCCCTCGCCGTCCCCACGGGCAGCACCCCGTCGGCCTCCGCGGCCCAGGCCGCCGCCGTCACCTTCTCGGACACCTTCGACGGCCCCGCAGGGGCGGCCGTCGACGGGTCCAAGTGGCAGATCGAGACCGGCGACAACGTCAACAACCACGAACGGCAGTACTACACGGCCGGCAACAGCAATGCGGCGCTCGACGGCCAGGGCCACCTGGTGATCACGGCGCGCAAGGACAATCCCGGCAACTACCAGTGCTGGTACGGAAGATGTGAGTACACCTCCGCCCGGCTGAACACCTCGGGCAAGTTCACCTCGACGTACGGACACGTCGAGGCCCGGATGAAGATCCCGCGCGGCCAGGGCATGTGGCCCGCCTTCTGGATGCTCGGCAGCGACATAGGCCAGGTCGGCTGGCCCAACTCCGGTGAGATCGACGTCATGGAGAACGTCGGCTTCGAGCCCTCCACCGTCCACGGCACCATTCACGGCCCCGGCTACTCGGGTTCCGCGGGCATCGGTGCGGGCTACACGCTCCCCGGCGGCCAGGCCTTCGCCGACGCGTTCCACACCTTCGCCGTGGACTGGGCACCCGACTCGATCACCTGGACCGTCGACGGCGCCGTCTACCAGCGGCGCACCCCGGCCGATCTCGGCGGAAACCAGTGGGTGTTCAACAAGCCGTTCTTCCTGATCCTCAACCTCGCGGTCGGCGGCTACTGGCCCGGCGACCCCAACTCCAGCACCACCTTCCCGCAGCAGCTCGTCGTCGACCAGGTGCAGGTCAGCACCAGCAGCACCCCGCCCGCATCGGCCGGCACCATCACCGGGATCGGCGGCAAGTGCGTGGACGTGGCCGCCGGGTCCGCCGCCAACGGCACCGCGGTCCAGCTGTACGACTGCAACGGCACCACCGCCCAGAAGTGGAGCGTCGGATCCGACGGGACGATTCGCGCGCTGGGCAAGTGCCTGGACGTGGCGAGCGGCGGCACCGCCGACGGATCGCTGGTCCAGCTCTACGACTGCAACGGCACGGCGGCCCAGAAGTGGACCGTCACCGGGGCGAAGGACATCGTCAACCCACAGGCGAACAAGTGCCTGGACGCGAAGGGCAACACCTCCGCCAACGGCACCCGGCTCCAGATCTGGACCTGCGGCGGGTCCGCCAACCAGAAGTGGACCGTCACCGGCTGACCGCCGCCGGCATACGGCCCACCGCGTGGCCCGGTCTCCTCAGGACCGGGCCGCGCGCTGGCCGAGCAGCACACTCGCCACCACCAGGACCAGACCGCCCAGCTGCCAGAGGGTGAGCGTCTGGCCGAGCACCACGAGACCGGCCAGCGTCGCCATGATCGGGTTGGCCAGTCCGAGGAAGGAGACCGAGGCGGCCGGCAGCCGCTCGATGCCGCGGAACCACATGGCGTACGCCAGGGCCGTGCCGATCAGGCCGAGATAGGCGAATCCCGCGATGTTGGCGCCGCTCAGAGCGGGCGGCATCCCCTCGAAACCGAACGCGAGGGGCACCAGCACCAGCCCGCCCACGGTCAGCTGCCACCCGGTGAACGCCAGGAGCGATACGCCCTCGGGCCGGCCCCAGCGCTTGGCGAGCAGCACGGCGAACGCCATGAGGGTGGTGGCGAGGATCATCGCGCCCAGCCCGAGCGGGTCGACCACGGCCGAGCCCCGCAGGACCAGCAGACCCACCCCGATCACACCGACCAGACCGGCCCCCAGCGTGCGCCGGGTCGGACGCACCTTCAGGACCACGACCCCCAGGCTCGCGACGAGCAGCGGCAGCACCGCGCCGACCGTGCTGGCCACACCGCCCGGCAGCCGGTACGCGCCGAGGAAGACCAGCGGGAAGAACGCACCGAAGTTCAGCAGGCCGAGGACCGCGGACTTCCACCACCACGACCCGCTCGGCAGGCGCCGGGTGACGGCCAGGAGCACCAGACCCGCGGGCAGTGCCCTCATCATCGCGAGCAGCAACGGGCGGTCAGGGGGCAGCAGTTGGGTGGTGGTGACGTAGGTGGTGCCCCAGGTGAGCGGCCCGATGGCGGCGAGCGCGGCGTTCATGGCGGCGGACCCACGGGCCGGTGCGATGCCTGCTGCATTGCCCGGTGCGGTGCCGGATGCGGCTGCGGTCCCGCGGTGCGGTGTGGCGACGGACATGACGTTCCCCCTCAGCATTGATATTCTCAACGTTGAGATAAATCATCGCCCGCCGATAGGCGAACGTCAAGTATCTCAACGTTGAGAGATTCATCAGACCGGAGCGGACCGTGCCCCAGAAGCCCCAGCAGGAAGCAAGCGACGCCGTCGACGTGGTGGCCGCCCAGTGGCGCCACGAGCGGCCCGATCTCGGCCATCTCGACGCGATGGCACTGGTCGGCCGCATCAGCCGGGCCAACAACCTGATGCAGAAGGGCATGAAACCGGTCTTCGCCCGGTTCGGCCTGGAATTCGCGGAGTTCGACGTCCTGGCCACCCTGTGCCGGACCGGCGCCCCCTACGAACTGACCGCCGGCGGCCTGCTGCGCTCGGCGATGGTCACCTCGGGAGCCATCACCAACCGGCTCGACCGGCTGGAGAAGAAGGGCCTCATCGAGCGCATCCCGCACCCCGAGGACCGTCGGGCGGTCAAGGTCAGGCTCACCACCGAGGGCTTCGACCTGGTGAACGCCGCGGTCGAGGCCCACGTCGAGAACGAGGCCAGGATGCTGGCCGGGCTGACGAAGACCGAGCGCACCGCGCTCGACACGGGGCTGCGCCGTCTGCTCGTATCGCTCGGAGACACCGAACTGGGCTGATCGCACCGCCGACGGAAGGGAATCCGCCATGTCCGACGCCCCCGGCACCTCGATCGCGTACTGGGACGCCGCCGCCACGACGAAGACGTTCACGCATCCGCTGCATCTGCCGTGGCTGGACGGGGTGGACCGCGACGCGGCGGTCCTCGACTACGGCTGCGGGTACGGCAGGACCCTGGCCACGCTCCACGAGGAGGGCTTCGGGAATCTCACCGGAGCCGACATCTCACCGCGGATGATCGCCGAGGCGCGCCGCCGTCAACCCGCCTCCACCTTCGCCGTGTTGGACGCCCCGCCGGCGCTCGACGCCGCGGACGGAAGCTTCGACCTCGTGCTGCTTCTCGCCGTACTGACCTGCGTCCCCGGCGACGAGGCCCAGCACGGGCTCGTCCGCGAGGTGCACCGCGTACTGAAGCCCGGCGGGCTGCTGTACATCAGCGATCTGCTGCTCCAGGAGGACGCGCGCAACCGAGAGCGCTACGCGCGGTTCGCCGGGCGCCACGGCAGCGCCTACGGCGTCTTCGAGACCAGCGACGGAGCGGTCTGCCGCCACCACCCCGCCGACCACTTCACCTCGCTGCTGGCCGGATTCACGGTCACCGGAACCCGGCGCCCCACCGTGGCCACCATGAACGGCCACGCATCGGCCGCCGGGATCCAGTTCCTGGCCCGCAAGGACTGAGCCCTTCCTAGCCGTTCAGCAGGACCGGGAAGGACGCCTTGTCGTTCTGGGTGAGTACGGGGAGATTGCGGATCTCCTCCGGCGCGACGGCCAGGCGCAGCCCGGGGAAACGCTCGAAGAGCGCGGGCAGTGCGATGGCCGCCTCCAGCCGGGAGAGCGCGGCGCCGGGGCAGATGTGCGGGCCGTGCCCGAAGGTCATGTGGCGGATCGGGGTGGTCCGGGTGATGTCGAACGCGTCGGCGTCCGGGCCGTGCTGCTCGGTGTCGCGGCCGATCGCGCGGTAGGAGATCACCACGCCCTCGCCCTGGGGGATGACGCTGTCGCCGACCGGGATGTCCTCGGTGGCGAAGCGCATCAGCAGGTGGGTGATGGAGGGGTCCCAGCGCAGCGACTCCTCGATCACCGTCTCCCAGGAGACCTCCCCCGCCAGGACCAGGGCCAGCTGGTCGGGGTGGGTGAGCAGGGCGCGTACGACGTTGAGGATGAGTCCGATGGTGGTCTCGTGTCCGGCCGCCACCATCGCCTTGAGGTTGCCGACGACCTCTTCCTCGGTGAGCGGCTCGCCGCCCTCGTCGGCGAGGATGAGCCCGCTGGTGAGGTCGTCCGTGGGGTGCGCGGTCTTCTCCCGTACCAACTCGGTGTAGAACACGTCGAGTTCGGCGAGGACCGCCATGCGCTCCTCGTGCGGGGTGAGCATCGAGAAGAAGGCCTTGTACGCCTTCATCAGCATCGGATGCTGCGCCTCGTCCACGCCCATCAGATGCCCCACCACGCGCATCGGCAGCGGCTGCGCGAAGGCCGACTTGAGGTCCACCGCCCCGTCGACCGCCTGCTCGGCGAGAGCGTCCAGGAGCTCGTGGGTGAACTTCTCGATGTCGGGGCGTATCGCCTCCAGCCGCCGCGGGGTGATCGCCTGGGAGGTCTTGGTCCGCAGCCTGCGGTGCTCGGCGCCGTCGACGGTGAACATGGAGCGGCCCGCGTCGATCATGCCGATCAGCGGCCAGGCGTGCGTCACCGCCCCGGACTGCCACAGGGACCAGGCGTCCAGGTCCTTCACCAGGCGCTGGTCGGTGAGGAGTTGGCGCGCGTCCGCGTGCCGGGTGACGGCCAGCGCGGGGACACCGAGCAGCTCGATCCTGACGAGCGCACCGGCCTCGCGCAGCCGCGCCGTCTCACCGTCCAGGTCCGTCACCATCGGGTCGATGGCGAGAGCCGATGCGGCAGCGGCAGCGGCGGCGTGAGGGCAGTTCACAGGTGACCTCCAGTGGTACGTACGGGGGTGAAACCGACCGGCAGCGAGGTCATCCCCCGAAGGAAGGAGGACGGCCGCCGGACCAGGGACTCTGTGGGCACCGTCAGATCGATGTCGGGCAGCCGGTCGAGCAGCACCTCGATCCCGGTGCGGGCGAGGATCTCGGCGATCTCCTGCGCGGGGAAGGGGCAGCGGTACTCGCCATGGCCGAAGGAGAGGTGTGCGCTGTTGCCGCCCTGGCCCGCACCCGTGGGCAGGATGTCCTGGCGGATCAGCGGGTCGGCGTTGGCCGCGGCCAGGCCCAGCAGGAGCATGTCGCCCGCACGTATGACCTGTCCGGCCAGCGACGTGTCGCGGGCGGCCCAGCGCCCGGCGAGTATCTGGGTCGGGGCGTCCTCCCAGAGAGCCTCGTTCATCGCTTCGGCGACGCTGTGGCGGCCGCCGGAGAGCGCGGTGGCGAACCGGTCGTCGGTGAGCATCAGCCGGATGGAGTTGCCGATCCAGTCGGCGGTCGGGAGGTGTCCCGCCGCCGTGATCGCCATCAGGTCGAGGGCGTACTCCTCGTCGGTGAACGGCGCGGGGTCGGCGAGCATCCGGCTCGTCACGTCGTCGGCAGGCTGTGCGCGCCTGGCCGCGACGAGGCGGAACATGTGCCCGGCGAAGTCCACTTGGGCCTGCTGGGCCCCGGCGCCGCCGTCGGCGAGCTCGTTGATCACCTTCGCGATCCGTGCGCCGTCCTTGTCGGGGAAGCCGACCAGCCGTGCCAGGACGAGCACCGGCAGCAGCATGGCGAATTCCGCGACCAGGTCGGCGGTCCCGCGGTCACAGAACGCGTCGATCAGGCGGTCGGCCAACTCCTCGCTGTGGCGGCGGAGTTCGAAGGGGTCGACCTCCTCCAGCGCGGGTCCCACCATGGCCGCGTGCCGCCGGTGCTCGGCGCCGGCGGTGAAGTAGATGGACGGTGCGGGCCTGCCGACCATGGGCAGCAGCGGCCAGTCCGCGGGAATGTTCTCCCACTGGTTCCAGAGGCTGACGTCGCGCGGGTACAACTCGCCGTCGCTGGCGACCTGGTGGAGCTCGCGGTAGCCGATGACGAGCCAGGCGGGGATGGCGCCGGGCAGTTCGACCCGGACGACCGGGCCCTGATCGCGGCGCATGTCGCGGTAGAGGCCCAGCGGGTCGGTGAGGAACCGCTCCCCGCTGAGCGGGACCGCGGGGCAGCCGCCGACGGGTGCGGACGTGCCGGGCGAGGGGTGCGTCATCGTACGGACTCCTGGGGCGACGGTTCAGCGCGTTGCGGCCAAACGATCAACGCGAGACCACTATAAGGAAGTTGAGTGACCAAGCTGCTACCTCAATCTTCCACTTGTGTCACTTCCGTGATCACAAAACCCCCACATCCGCACATGGGCGATCACATCGACTCCCGCTCCGCGCGCATGTCACAAAGCCCACCCCCCAGCCGTCATCAGGGTGAGGTGGGGGACAACCCCCACTCGACTGGGGGATTAACCCGGTCGCCCCAGGGTCCCGCGCTCCCTAGATTCATAACTGTCCCCGCAAGACCCGCTCAACTCGCCCTACGGAGGCTCCCCGTGACCACCCACCGCCCGCTCGTCGCGGCCTTCCTGCGCTTCGTCGTCTGCGGTGGCGGTGTCGGCCTGGCCTCCAGCGGCGTCCTGATCGCCCTGCACGGCCGCATGCCGATGGTCCTCGCCAACGCGCTGGTCACCGTCGTCTCCACGGTGATCGCGACGGAGCTGCACGGCCGGATCTCCTTCCGCAGCGAGCGCCGCGGCTGGGGGGTCCACCTCCAGTCGGGGATGACGGTCGCGGTGAGCTACGCCTTCACGACCGGCGCCCTGCTCGCCCTGTACGCCGTCCACCCGGCCCCCTCCCCCATGACGGAACAGGTCGTCTACCTCTCCGCTTCGGCACTGACCGGCATCGGGAGGTTCGTGGTGCTGCGGGCCGTGGTCTTCGCCCGGCGTACGACCACCGCGGTGGCCCCGCTCGGCAAGCCCGCGGTGCCGATGGCGATGGCGGCCTGAGCTTCCTCAGGGCGCGGTGAACAGCGCGGGGAAACGGGGCGCGAGCCAGGGCTTGCGCCCCCAGGTGACGACATGGCCGCGGGCCATGGAACCCCACGGCCCCCGGCGGCCGAGCGCCATCAGAAGAAAGTCGACCGGTTCGGTGAGGATGACGCAGTCCGGGCGCGCAGGGGGCTCCTCCGTCACGGTCACCGCTCCCCGGGCGAACGTCGCACCGAACCGGCTGCCGCCCCACAGCCTGATCTCGTACCGGGCGCTCAGCGTGGCGATCGCCGCTTCGTCGACCGCCCGCCCCATGGCCGCGAGCATGAACGGCATGGCCAGTTCGACCCTGGCGCGGTCGATCATGTGCGGACGCCCCAGCGCACGGGCGAGGTCCCAGCCGTGGCCCAGCATGTGGGTCAGCAGGTACGAACCGAGTTCGGCCTGCCCCATCGGGCCCATCGGCGTAATCACGGTCCCCTGCTCAGGGTTCCGCTCCACCGCGTCGAGGAACGCCTCGGCCTGCGCCACGATCATCGCGGCCAACGGCTCCGCACCGCGCTCGCCGAAGGCGGCGAGCGCATCCTCGTTGGCCGCCGCCAGACTCTGCGGTGTGCCGTCGCCGTAGCTCCGCTCGTGCCCCGCCGCCAGCTCGGCCATCAACTGGTTCGCCAGCGCCAGGTGCGCCGCCGCCTCGCCCACGGTCCACTGCGATCCGGGGACCGGACCATCGGTGCCGGCCGCCCCGCGCACCAGCTCGGCGATCTCGGCGGCCGTTTCACGTATCGCGGAGCCGAGGCTCCCGGCACCCCCGGCACTCCTCGTGCTCGCTGTGCCGGACATCGTTTTCCTCATTGGCCGACTATCGCCGATCGGCCTACCTTCGAGGAAGAGGAGAGAAGAGAGAGGAGAGACGCGACATGGCAAAGATCCTTTTCGTGGTGACGGGGTCCGACCACTGGACGCTCGCCGACGGGACCAAGCATCCGAGCGGCTACTGGGCCGAGGAGGTCGTGGCCCCGTACCAGGCATTCAGGGAGGCCGGTCACGAGATCGTGGTCGCGACCCCCCGAGGTGTCCTGCCGACCCTCGATCAGGGGAGTCTGGCTCCCCAGTTCAACGGCGGCCAGGAGGGCGCGGACCGGGTGGCCGCCGGGCTCACCGCCATGACCGAGCTGCGGAGTCCGGTGAAGGTGGAGGACGTCGACCTGGATGCGTACGCGGCGGTCTTCTACCCCGGCGGTCACGGTCCCATGGAGGACCTCGCGATCAGCGCGGCGTCCGGCAGCCTGCTCGTGCGGACCCTGGATTCGGGCAAGCCCCTCGGCCTGGTCTGCCACGGTCCGGCCGCGCTGCTCTCCGCCGCCAGGGACGACGGCTCCCACGCCTTCGCGGGCTACCGGATCACCGGCTTCACCAACACCGAGGAATCCCAGTCGGGCTTCGCCGAGCGGGCCAGGTGGCTGCTCCAGGACCGGCTCGTCGAGGTGGGCGCGGAGTTCCAGGAAGGCACGCCCTGGGCTCCGTACGTGGTCGTCGACCGCAATCTCGTCACCGGCCAGAACCCGGCCTCCGCCGCCCCGCTCGCCCAGGAGCTGCTGAAGAAACTGATCTGACAGCGGCCGCGCCCCGGCGGCCCGACCGACGCCGAACTGCATTCCGGGACCCACGATTTGGGCCCGGAAACGATCTTCCGTAGGATCCGGCGATGATCATAAGCAAACGGCTGGCCGCCGGGGTGTGCGCGCTGCTCGCCGCCCTGGCCGTCGGCTTCTCCCCCACGGGGGCCGCAGCCGACGGACCGGACGCCAAGCCGTCCCCCAAGGTCGATCTCGTGCTCGACGTCAGCGGTTCGATGCGGACGCGCGACATCGACGGCCAGTCCCGGATGACCGCCGCCAAGCAGGCGTTCAACGAGGTGCTCGACGCGGTCCCGTCCGACGTCCAGCTCGGCATCCGCACGCTGGGTGCCGATTACCCGGGAAACGACCGCAAGACCGGCTGCAAGGACACCGCGCAGCTCTATCCGGTCGGCCCGCTCGACCGCACCGAGGCGAAGACCGCCGTGGCCACCCTCGCCCCCACGGGCTGGACGCCGATCGGGCCCGCCCTGCTCAAGGCGGCGGACGACCTCAAGGGCGGTGACGCGACGCGACGCATCGTGCTCATCACCGACGGCGAGGACACCTGCGCGCCGCTCGACCCGTGCGAGGTGGCGCGTTCCATCGCCGCGCAGGGCACCCATCTGGTCGTCGACACGCTCGGCCTGGTCCCCGACGCCAAGATCCGCAAGCAGCTGACCTGCATCGCGGAGGCGACCGGCGGTACGTACTCCTCGGTGCAGCACACCGACGAACTCACCGGCAGGGTCACGCAGTTGGTGGACCGTGCCGCCGATCCGGTGGCCGTCCCCGTGGCAACGGCGGGTGCGGCGCAGTGCACGGACGCGCCGCAGCTCAAGGCCGGTCTGTACACCGACCGCGAGAAGTTCTCCGAGCACCGCTGGTACCGGGTGGACGTGCTGCCCGGACAGGAGCTGCGCGCCTCGGTGAGCGTCGCGGCCGACCGCGCCGTCGGCCCGGACTACGGAGTGCTGTTGCGGGCGGTGACCCTCAGCGGGCGGGAGATCGTACGCGGGGAGCAGTCGGGAACGGGCAGAACCGATGTGATCTCCTCCGGTCTGCGCTACCCCAAGGCCCCGCAGGACGACGACGACACCGAGCCGAAGCCGGAGACCGTCTGTCTGCAGGTCAGCAACTCCTTCTCGGCCGCTGCTTCGGTCAAGACCACGCCCGGCCTGCCCGTCGAACTGACCGTGGACCTGGTGAAGTCGCCCGACGCGGCCTCCGACGTGGCCGCCTTCGGGCTCGGCCGCGGCTGGTGGCTGCTGGGCGCCCTGGTGCTCACCGGCTTCGTCGCGGGTGTGCTGTGGGGCTGGATCTCGCGCTGGCGCGTGGCCGTATGGAGGAGCAACTGATGCGTACGACAAAGATGCTGGCGGCTGCGGCACTGACCGCGGCGGCCCTGCTCACCACCGCCGGACCCGCCGTGGCCGACTCCCCCTCACCGAGCCCCTCGGCGAGCGGGGACGCCGCCGCGCCGACGCAGGCCGGCACCTCCTTCCGTACGGCGACGGTCCTGCGGCAGGACGAGGCGGGCACGGCCGACGCGTCGACCGGCGACTACCTGTACTGGGTGTTCCCCGCCGACGCCGGTGAGCGGGCCACGGTCCGGGCCACGGTGAAGCTCCCCGAGGCGGCAACCCGGCACGGCGCGTCCACCTGGCAGGTCGACGTCTACGACGGGCTGCGCCGCCGCCAGGCCTGCACCCACGGCAGCCAGACCCGCACCGCCGCGGCCGATGCCGCGTCGGTCGAGGTCAAGTGCACCCTGCGTACGGTCCGTGCCTGGTCCGAGCCCTGGGCCAACGACCCGCTGCCCGGCAGCTATTACGTACGCCTGACCGTCACCGCCCTGCCCGAGGAGGACCAGGGCCTGCCCGTGCACGCCGAGGTCGAGGCGACATCGGCGGACGCGGGCGGCGCCCATGCGGTCGACGGGACCCTGGCCGCCCCGCTGGTGACCGGGACCGCCACCGCCGCGACCGCCGCCGCCCCATCGGACGACGGCTGGTCGTCGGGCTGGTGGACGGACCGCTGGCTGTGGACGGTGGGCGGTGGCGTCCTGGGCGCGCTGGCCGCGATCGGCGGCTACACGCTCACCCGCGGCGCGGGGCGGCCCGCGCGCAGCTGAGCCCCAGAGCGGAACGGAGGGGAGGCGGCCGGCGCCTACCGGCGCTTCCCCTCTCCCGCCCGCCGCGCCACGACCAGCACCCTGCCGTTGTCGATGCGCAGCCCGCCGAGTTCGGCCTTCTCCTCGGACAGGTGTTCCACGTGGACCCGCGCGCGGGGGAAGCGCACATGCAGCCACTGGGCCAGTGCGGGGGCGTCGAGCAGCGCGGGCCCCACCTCGCCGGGCGGAAGTCCGGAGACGCGCCACCGTACAACGCCCGTACCGAACACGGCCCGCTCCAGCTGCTCCAGCCAGCGGGCGAGAGGGCGCCGCAGGCCCGCATACGCGTCGTCGTGGACGGCCTGGTCGAGCAACGGCCGCGCCCAGGTGGAGAGTTCGGCCACGGGCCCGGTCGCGTCGATCCCGGATCTGCCCTTGCGCGACATCCTCAGCCTGGCCCGGCCGTGCTCGATCCGCACCACCTCGATGCGGCTGCCCGAAGGCAGTGGGTGCGCACCGGCCCACCACCCGAGACCGGTGAAGGGCGAGTCCACGTGCGGACCGCCGGGTCTCCAGACGCTCTCCAGCCCGGCCAGCACATCGGCGAGATCACTCACGGCGGGGACCGGCCGGGGTTCCGTGACACAGGGGTGGCGCAGCAGGGCCGTGTCCTGGGCAATACGCTCCGCCGTCGAGATCAGCGAGACCACCGAAGAGGGGTTGCCGAAGGGGCGCACCCGGGTCTCCAGGGTGTCCAGGCAGACCATGAGGTGGTCGGGTCGACAGAGCAGCCCCGTGGCCAGAGGGCGCGCGAACGGTTCGGTGGAGCCCTCACGCACCGGGACCGGCTCCGGCAGCAGCGGGGAGAGCTGCCTCAGCCATCGGTCGAGGTCGGCTCCGCTGAGTACGGGAGCGGCCAGCCGTACGCGGCCCGAGGGGGTGGCCCGGGCCCGCAGCAGCGGCGGGCCCTGCTGACCGGCTGCGGGCACCGGCATGATCTCCACGGTCGGAGAGGAGAGTTCGGCGCCCGGCGTCGTGGAGACGTACAGTGATGCGATCCCTGCCCCGCCGAACACCTCGGCGAGCGCGGCGGCATCGAGCCCGGTGTGCAGTTCCCTGCCGTACGGCTGGTCCTCCCACCGCACCTCGCCGACGACGGTGAACCGCGAGTCGCCGACCAGACATTCGCGTACCCACTGGATCCACTCCCCGAGCGGCTGCTCGCCCGCGTGCCAGACGATGCCCCGTCCGCTGTGCGTCAATGGTGCTTCTCTCCGCCGCTGTTGAGCTCCTTGTACTCCTCGGCCGTGGCCTTGGGCACGTGGGTACCCGGACCGTACATGGCGTGGGCGAGCCTCGCCCGCAAGCGGTCGGAACGCCTGGGCGTGCGCTTGACCCCGTTGGCGTCGACCAGTGGTCCGACCTCGAAGGGGCGGTGCTGCTCGTGTGCGGTCAGCTTGTGCAACTGCGCCTGGGTGAGCGGCTCGTGGACCTCCACGAACTCCCCGTGCGGCAGCCGCTTGAGGGTCCCGCTCTCCCGTCCGTGCAGCGCCAGATCGCGGTCACGGTGTTGCAGCCCCAGGCAGAACCGGCGGGTGACGACGAAGGCCACCACCGGGACGAGGAAGAAGGAGATCCGCACGAACCAGGTGATCGAGTTGATCGAGAGATGGAAGCGCGTGGCCCACAGGTCGTTGCCGCCGCCGATCAGCAGCACCGCGTACAGGGCGAGCCAGGCGACGCCGAGCCCGGTGCGGGTCGGGGCGTTGCGCGGGCGTTCCGCGATGTGGTGTTCGCGCCGGTCGCCGGTCACCCAGGCTTCGATGAACGGATAGACCGCGATCACCGCCATGATCAACGGGAAGAGCGAGAAGGGAATGAAGACCCCCAACTGCAGGGTGTGACCCCAGGCGTTGATCTCCCATCCCGGCATCACCCGGATCAGCCCCTCGGAGAACCCCAGATACCAGTCGGGCTGGGCTCCCGTGGAGACATAGTCGGGGCGGTAGGGGCCCATCAGCCAGACCGGGTTGATGGAGGCGACCGCGCCCATCACCGCCAGCACCCCGAAGACCAGGAAGAACATGCCGCCGGCCTTGGCGACGTAGATGGGCAGGAAGGGCGCTCCCACCACGTTCCGCTCGGTCCGTCCGGGCCCGGCGAACTGGGTGTGCTTGTGGTAGAAGACCAGGATCAGGTGGGCGACGACCAGGCCCAGCATGATTCCCGGCAGCAACAGCACGTGGACGGGATAGAGCCGCGGGATGATGTCGTGCCCCGGAAACTCTCCGCCGAAGAGGAAGAAGGAGAGGTACGTCCCGACCACCGGGACCGAGAGGATCGCCCCCTGCGCGAAACGGATGCCGGTGCCGGACAGCAGGTCGTCGGGGAGCGAGTAGCCGGTGAGACCGGTGATCAGGCCGAGCATCAACAGGGTCCAGCCGAAAAGCCAGTTGACCTCGCGCGGCTTGCGGAAGGCGCCGGTGAAGAACACCCGCATCATGTGCACGAGCATCCCGGCGACGAAGATCAGCGCGGCCCAGTGGTGGATCTGCCGGATGAGCAGCCCGCCGCGTACATCCATGCTGATGTCGACGGTGGACTCGAAGGCCCGGGTCATCCGGACGCCGTTGAGGGGTGCGTACGAGCCGTCGTAGACGACTTCCGCGCTGCTCGGGTCGAAGAAGAGGGTGAGATAGACCCCGGTGAGGATCAGGACGATGAAGCTGTAGAGGCAGATCTCGCCCAGCATGAAGGACCAGTGGTCCGGAAAGATCTTGCGCATATTGGCCTTGGCGATCTGACGGAGGCCGATCCTGCTGTCCGCCCAGTCGGCCAACTTCTCGCCCTTGCCCGGCGGTTCAGGCCTTCCACTGGGCTGGGTGCGCTCGATTCGTCCGCTCATGCGACTCCCCCTCAGGCGGCTACCAGAGTCCCACGTCGCTCCGCCGCAGCCAACGGCCTTGGCGCGTCCAGGTGTTCGCCTGAGGGATGTTGACACCGCGTGGCCGGGCACGACATCGTCCCGTCGATGGAGATCACCGATCTGACGCCGGTCGAGCGACGCGTCCGGGACGCCTTCCTGCACGGCGAGTCCCTGGACCTGCGGCAGGACCCGGAGGAGGAGACCGCGCTCGGTCACAGCTGGGGCGAGGACCGGACGGTCCGCGCGTCGGTGCTGCGCTGGCTCCTGCTGTCCGGCGACCGGGTGGACGGCAGCACCGCCGGACTGTGGCTCACGGGTGCGCGCATCGTGGGGCGCCTGCATCTGGCGTACGCCGCCATCGAGCCCCCGGTCCATCTGGGCCGGTGCCACTTCGAAGAGAGCCTGTCGCTGTACGGGGCGCAGCTGCGCCAGCTCGAACTGGGCGGCTCGCACCTGCCTGCCCTGAACGCCGCCACCGTGCGCATCGACGGAGTGCTGCGCATGACGGGCTGCCGTGTATCGGGGGCGGTGGAACTGGGCGGTGCGAGGATCGCCGGGGCACTGTTCCTCGACGACGCCGAGATCGGCGACGCCGGTCAACAGGAGGCTCCTGCACTGCAGTTGAACCACGCGGTGCTCGACGCGGACATCTGGGCCGTCGGTCTGGTGTCCCACGGACAGGTGCGACTCCTGGGCACCCAGGTCGCCGGTACGGTCAATCTGGACGACGCCCGCCTGCACCATCCGGGCCGCACCGCACTCCACGCGGAGAATCTCACCGTCGGCGCTGATGTGCGCGGCATGCGGTTCACCGTCGAGGGCCTGATGAATCTGCGCGGCGCGCGCATCCCGGGCCAGCTGAACCTCGCGTACGCCACGCTCGCCAACCCGGGCGGCATGGCGCTGCGGGCCAGCGCCACCGTCATCGGCGAACTGTGGCTGCGGGAAGCCGCGCCCGTCGAGGGGCTGGTCAATCTGCGCCGCGCCCAGATCGATGTCCTGCACGTCGCACCCGACGTCTGGCCCGAGGCGGTCCGTCTCGACGGACTCTCCTACACGACGCTCTCACCTCACGAACCCGCCGAGCGCAGGCTTCCCCTCCTCGAACGCGACGCGGGCGGCTATGTCCCGTACGCCTACGAGCAGTTGAGCGCCGCCTACCGCAGGATCGGCGACGACCACGCGGCCCGGACCGTACAGCTGGCCAAGCAGCGCCGGCGCCGCTCCACGCTCGCCTGGCACGGCCGGCTCTGGGGGAAGCTGCAGGACGTCACCGTCGGCTACGGATTCCGGCCCGTCCGCGCCGCCGTCTGGCTCTTCTCCCTGCTGCTCGCCGGAACCGTCGCCTACGCCCTGCACCACCCGCAGCCGCTGAAGGCCGGCGAGGCCCCGGCCTTCAGCCCGCTGTTCTACACCCTCGACCTGCTGCTGCCGATCATCGACTTCGGGCAGGAACGCGCCTACACCCCGGTCGGGTGGCTGCAGGCGCTCTCGTACCTGCTCATCGTCACCGGCTGGATCCTGGCGACGACGATCATCGCCGGGATCACCCGCGCCGTCAGCCGCCAGTGACGGCGCCGGCTCTCACTTCTTCGCCGCGGTGATGTTGCCGCCGGTGATCCCCTTCGGGTTGAGGTGGGCGATGTGGCCGCTCTCGGTGCCGGCCGAGGGGTCGATCACGCAGTCGATGAGCGCGGGATCACCCGATGCCAGCGCCTCGGTGAGCGCGGCGGTGACCTCGGCGGGTGTGGTCGCGCGGTAGCCCTTGCCGCCGAACGCCTCGATCATCCGGTCGTGGCGCGCCGCGGTCATCAGGGTGGTCGGCGAGGGGTCGCTGGTCAGCGGGTTGACGTCGTCGCCCCGGTAGACACCACCGTTGTTCATGATCACGGTGACGACGGGGAGCTGGTAGCGGCAGATCGTCTCCAGCTCCATGCCGCTGAACCCGAAGGCGCTGTCGCCCTCGACGGCCACGACAGGCGCCCCGCTCTCGACGGCGGCGGCGATCGCGTACCCCATGCCGATACCCATGACCCCCCAGGTGCCGCTGTCGAGGCGGTGGCGCGGCACCTGCATGTCGATGACGTTGCGGGCGATGTCCAGTGCGTTGGCGCCCTCGTTGACGAGGTATGTCTCGGGGCGCTCGCGGATCACGTCGCGTACGGCCTTCAGCGCGCCCATGAACTGCATCGGGCTCGGGTCCGCCTCCAGGCGCTTGGCCATCTTGGCCGCGTTCTGCGCCGTACGGGCCGCCAGTTCCTCCGTCCAGGCCGCGGGCGTCGCGATCTGGCCGGGCTTGGTCCGCTCGGCGATCGCGTCGAGCACCGACTCGATGTCACCGACGAGGGGGGCGGCGATCGGCTGGTTGCTGTCGATCTCCCGGGGCTCGATGTCCACCTGGACGAACTTCGCATCCGGGTTCCACGAGGGCGCCTGCCCGTGGTTGAGCAGCCAGTTCAGCCGGGCGCCGACGAGCATCACCACGTCGGCCTTCTTCAGCGCCAGCGAACGGGCGGCGGCCGCGGACTGCGGGTGGTCGTCGGGCAGCAGGCCCTTGGCCATCGACATCGGTACGTACGGAATGCCGGTGGACTCCACGAAGCTGCGGATCTTCTCGTCCGCCTGCGCGTACGCGGCACCCTTCCCGAGCACCACCAGCGGCCGCTCGGCGCCTGCCAGGAGCTCGATCGCCCGGTCCACCGCCTCGGGCGCGGGCAGTTGGCGCGGGGCGGGGTCGACCAGCCGGCTCAGCGTCCTGGCGCCGTCCTCCGCGTCCAGGACGGAGCCGAGCACGGCGGCGGGGATGTCGAGGTAGACGCCGCCGGGGCGGCCGGATATCGCGGTGCGCAGCGCGCGGGCGATGCCCCTGCCGATGTCCTCGACGCGGCTCACGCGGTAGGCGGCCTTGACGAAGGGCTGGGCGGCGGCGAGCTGGTCCATCTCCTCGTAGTCGCCCTGCTTGAGGTCGACGAGGTGGCGCTCGCTGGAGCCCGAGATCTGCACCATCGGGAAACAGTTGGTCGTCGCGTTCGCCAGCGCGACCAGGCCGTTGAGGAATCCGGGCGCCGAGACGGTCAGGGCCACGCCCGGCTTCTTGTTCAGGTATCCCGCCGCCGCGGCCGCATGCCCGGCGTTGCTCTCGTGCCGGAAACCGATGTAGCGGATGCCCTGGGCCTGGGCGAGGCGCGCCAGGTCGGTGATCGGGATGCCGACCACCCCGTAGATCGTGTCGATGTCGTTGAGTTTGAGTGCGTCGACGACCAGGTGGTACCCGTCGGTGAGCTCGGCCTGTGTTTCGGTGGCCGCCGCGATGTCCTTCGCGGCGGGGACAGTTGGGGCTGTCATGGTCCGAGGTCCTCCTTGGGCAGTCCTGCCTGCGGCTACTCCTCACACTCTCGGGAGTGGGCGCGCCCGCGTCCAAGACCTATTCGCGACCAGCCGATAAACAGCGTCTATCGAGTGGTCGCGCTACCGCACCCGGTGCTCGGCGGCCAGCGGCCGGTCGAAGAACTCGTCGAGCGCGAGCCCCGTGGCCGCGTTCACGAAGGCCCGTGCGGCGACCGACCCGGGGGTGGCCGCGTGGATGGCCACCGACACCTGTGCGCGGGCGTCGGGTTCGACCAGCCGTACCGCCCGGGTCCTGCCGATGACGGGCATCGCCTGCAGCCACGAGTGCGGCACGATGCTCGCCCACTCGCCGACGCCCACATGCGCGTAGAGGGAGGCGATCGAGTCCGTCTCCACCTGCGGGGTCACCACGACGCCGATCTTCGCGAACACCTCGTCGATGAGCTGGCGGATCCTCATGTCGGGGGTCAGCAGCGCGAGCGGCAGCTGGGCGGCATCGGCCCAGGTCATGGTGTGGGTCGGCGGCATGAGCTGGTCTCCCGAGACCAGCAGCATGTACCGCTCCTCGTAGAGCGGCGTCACCACCAACCCCTCCTGGTCGCCGGGGGCGATGTGGGCGATGACGGCGTCCAGCTCGAACTCGGCTATCTGGCGCAGCAGTTCCTTGGTCGACAGACGCGAGCGCACCTGCACCTTGGCCAGCGGATGCGCCGAACAGAAGGCCCCTACGGGGAGCGCCAGGGTGGTGGAGGCGGTGGGTTCGGTCCCCAGCCGCAGGGTGCCGGTGATGCCCGACTGCACGGCGGCCACTTCGGCCTTGAACGCGTCCTGTTCGGCCAGGATCCGTTTGGCCCATACGACGAGCCGCTCGCCCTCGGGGGTGAGGCCCTCGTAGTTGTGCCCCCGGTTGATCAGCGTGACATTGAGCTCGCGCTCGAGCTTGGCGATCGCGGCGGAGAGCGCGGGCTGGGAGACGTAACAGGACTCGGCCGCCCGGGCGAAGTGCCGCTCCCGGGCCACGGCCACGAAGTACTCGAGCTGACGAAACAGCACTGGCAACTCCTCCCTGCCCCCGGCACCCCCGCTGACCTGCGGCTGATCCTACAGATCCGCGATGTGTCGATCGATGGTCCGGCGCCGGGAAAAATACGGTGCACCGCCGCGCAAGGATCACTACGCTCGTCCTGCGCACCGCCACCAGGGTCGGCCGCGCCTGCCACGGGCCGAACAGGCCGTGGCCGTACGGGAGATGCGAAGGGAGCACCGGTCATGCGACGCCTCGGCGACAGCACCACCGCCACCGCTCCCCGGACGCGTTACGACGTGATCCCGGTGTCTCCGCGCACCTGGTGACCGCTGCGCGGCCGTCACCGGATCCCGCGACGAACACCTGACACCGGCGAGCCTTCTTGTCGCGTGTCCCCTCGTCCTCGTATCGCGCCGCCCTGAGTTCTTACCGCCCGACCCGAAAGGCGCCGGCCGTGCGCACCCATGTCCCCACCCACACCCGTCTCCTCCCCCTGTCCACCGTCAGGAACCTGGGCATCCTCGCCCATGTCGACGCGGGCAAGACCACCGTCACCGAGCGCTTCCTGTTCCTGACCGGCGCGATCCACCGGCTCGGCGAGGTCCACGACGGCACGACCGTCACCGACTTCGATCCGCAGGAACGCGACCGCGGGATCACCATCTCCGCGGCTGCGGTCAGCTGCGACTGGGACGGGCACCGGATCAATCTGATCGACACTCCAGGACACGTCGACTTCGCCGACGAGGTGGAGCGCGCGCTGCGCGTGCTCGACGGCGCGGTCGCGGTGTTCGACGCGGTCGCCGGGGTGGAGCCGCAGTCCGAGTCGGTCTGGCGCCAGGCCGACCGGTACGGGGTGCCGCGCATCGCCTTCGTCAACAAGCTGGACCGGATGGGCGCCGACCTCGACACGGCGGTGGCCTCGATCCGCGCCCGGCTCGGCACCGTGCCGCTGGTGGTGCAGCTGCCGGTCGGACGGGAGTCCGGGTTCACGGCCGTCGTGGATCTGGTCCGGATGCGGCTGCTGACCTGGGACGGCGACGGTACGTACGCCGAAGGACCGGTGCCCGAAGGGCTGTTGACGCAGGCGCGGCAGCGGCGTGCGGTGCTGGACGAGGCCGTGGCCGGGCTGCACGCCCGGGCCCTGGAGGAGTACGTCCACGACTCCGCGCTCAGCGACGCGACGCTCGCCGCCGCACTTCGTGCGATCACACTCGACGCGGACAGCGGCGGCGTGGTGGTGCTGTGCGGTTCGGCGTACCGCAACCGCGGGATCGAACCGCTGCTCGACGCGGTGACGGCGTACCTGCCCTCGCCGCTGGACGTACCGCCGGTGCCCGGCCGGGCCGCCGCCGACCCGGCGGAGCCCTTCGCCGCACTCGTCTTCAAGGTCGCGGCGACGGCGACAGGCCGGCTCACCTATCTGCGGGTCTACGCGGGAACGATGAGAAAGGGGGACCTCGTGCTGGACACGGGAGCGGGCCGCACCGAGCGCATCGGGCGGATCGTGCGGGTACAGGCCGACCGGCACGCGGAGGCGGAGCTGGCGGTCGCCGGGGACATCGTCGCCGTGGCCGGGGTGAAGGCCGCGCGTTCGGGCGCGACGCTGTGCGCGCCCGGGGCACCGCTGCTCCTGGAGCCGCCTTCCGTACCCGATCCCGTCGTCTCGGTCGCCGTCGAGGCGGTCCGTGGCACGGACACCGGCCGGCTGGCCGGCGCACTGGCCCGCCTCACCGAGGAGGACCCGTCGCTCCGTGCGCGGACCGACCCCGAGACGGGCCAGACCCTGCTCTCGGGCATGGGCGAACTCCATCTGGAGGTCGCGGTGGAGAAACTCCGCAGTACGCACACGCTGGACGTCCGGGTCGGCCGGCCGCGTGTGTCGTACCGGGAGACGGTGGTACGGGGTGTGTCGGATCTCGTGTACCGGCATGTCAAACAGGACGGCGGGGCAGGGCAGTTCGCCCACATCGTCCTCGAGGTCCTGCCGTACGACGAGGGGCACTTCGCCTTCACGTCGACGGTGGCCGGAGGCCGGGTGCCGCGCGAGTTCGTGCGCGCGGTGGAGGCCGGCTGCCGGGACGCGCTGGCGGAGGGACCGCTCGGCGGGCATCCGGTGACCGGGGTGCGGGTCGTCCTGACGGACGGTGCGACCCACACCAAGGACTCCTCCGACCTGGCGTTCCGCACGGCGGGCCGGCTCGCGCTCCGCGAGGCTCTGCGGGCGGGCACCATGGTGCTCCTGGAACCGGTGGCCGAGGTGACGGTCACCGTGCCCGACGACGCCGTGGGCTCGGTCCTCGGTGACCTGGCCGCCCGCCGCGGCCGGGTCACGGACTCGGCGGTACGGGGCGCGACGGCGGTGGTCACCGCCACGGTCCCGCTGGCCGAACTGTTCGGCTACGCCTCCCGGCTCCGCGGCCGCTCCCAGGGCCGCGGGACCTTCACCACCCGGCCGACGGGTTACGCACCCGTACCGGCCGGAGTGCCTGAGGCACCGACGGCCCGATAGCCGCGGCCGACGGCCGCCGTGGCCCGCGCACCTCGCGGGCCACGGCGGCTCACGTCGGGCTCGGCGCGGAAGGTCTGACGCGCTCCGCGGTGCGGCGTTCGAGGATCTCCAGCGTCCGCCGCGCCCAGCGCAGGTTCTCCTCCTCGAAGGAGATGCCGCGCATCAGCGTCAGATACGGCCCGATACGGTCGCTGTCCCTCAGGAACTCCTCCTCGCCCAGGCCTCCGAGAAGATGGAGCCGCACCCGTTCATAGCGGGCGAGCTTCCCGTGCGCCCAGTCCATGCGCTCCTCGATGTGGCCGCGTACGGCGTCGACGTCACCGACGTCCAGCGCCTGCACCTTCACCATCAGCTCGTCGCGGGTCGCCGTGGGTCTGGGCTCCTTGGCGGTGAACGCCGCCATGTCCGCCCGGCCGCTCTCGGAGAGCGTGAACATCCGCTTGTTCGGCCGGCGTTCCTGGGGCACGACCCGCGCCTCGACGAGCCCGTCCGCGGCCAGCCGGTCCAGTTCGCGGTAGAGCTGCTGGGGCGTCGCCGCCCAGAAGTTGGACACGGAGACGTCGAAGATCTTCGCCAGGTCGTAGCCGGAGGCCTCGCCCTCCAGGAGCGCGCCGAGCACCGCGTATTTCAGGGACACATGGACACCGTACATCGATGCGATTACTGTCACCCGCACCTATTCAACAAATTGACCATGAGGTGCCGACCATGCTCCCCTTCCGCAAGGCCGTGGAAGCGAACGACCACGCCGCGATCGAAGCCCTCCTGGCGGAGAACGTCGTCTTCACCAGCCCGGTCGCCTTCAAGCCGTATCCCGGCAAGCCCATGACCGCGGCCATCCTGCGCGGGGTCACCCGCGTCTTCGAGGACTTCCGTTACGTACGGGAGATCGTCAGCGCCGACGGCCGCGACCAGGCTCTCGTCTTCGTGGCCCGCGTGGGCGAACGCGAGATCAACGGCTGCGACTTCCTCCACCTGGACGAGGACGGCCTCATCGACGACTTCACCGTCATGGTCCGCCCCCTGTCGGCCGCCCAGGCGCTGTCCGCCGCCATGGGAGCGCAGTTCGAGCAGATCGCCCGCGAGGCTGCCGGAGCCTGACCCGACCGGGCCATCGACACCCCGGCGGTCACCGTCCAGGATGGCGGGTACACCTCCATGCGCCCCGCCGATCCGCCGGGAGACCGCCGTGAACGAGAACCGCGCGTATGCCTTCGAGGACCGGGCCGCCGAACATGAGCGGCTGCTCGCCCAGGCCAGGGTGTTCGAGCCGTTCACCCGCAGACTGCTCCTCGACGCGGGGCTCGCCCCGGGGATGCGCGTCCTCGATCTGGGCAGCGGCGCGGGGAGCGTCTCGCTCCTCGCAGCGGAGATCGTCGGCCCCAAGGGCTCGGTCGTGGGGATCGAACGCGACCCCGGGGGCGTCGCCCTCGCACAGCGGTACGCCGAGGACGCCGGATTCGGCCAGGTGGAGTTCCGCCAGGGCGACGTACAGACCCTCGAGGGAGTGGAGCCGGGATTCGACGCGGTCGTCGGACGGCTGGTCCTGATGTATCTGCCCGACCCGGCGGCCGCACTGCGCGAGGCCGCCGCGCGGACCTCCACCGGGGCCCCGGTCTGTATGCAGGAGGCCGACCTGTCGTACGTCTGGTCGACGGTGAGCAGCCCGCTGTGGGAGCAGTGCCGCGGCTGGTTCCACACGGCTCTGGAGAAGGCGGGCGCCGCGCCGCGCATGGGACTCGCCCTGCACGACGTCTACCGCGATGCCGGGCTGCCCGCGCCCCAACTGCGCCTGGAGGCAACCGTCGAGAGCGGCCCGGACGCGTCGGTATTCGGCTGGGCCAACGTCGTCATCGGCATACTCCCCCTCCTGGAGCGCCTGGGGATCGCCACCCGCGAGGAAGTCGGCCCGGCGACGCTCACCGACCGCCTCCGCGCGGAACTCCTCGACCAGGACGGGCTGCTGATCAGTCCGCTGATGATCGGGGCATGGAGCGAAACCTCGGCGTGATCGCCCCGCTCATCCGGCGGGCGCCGCCGTGCTCCCCCGTACGACCAGACGTGTCTCCACCAGCGTCGTGCCGCGCGCCGTCCCGCTCTCTCTGACCTGGCTCAGCGCCCCCTCGACACAGAGGCGGCCGACCTCGGCGAAGTCCTGGTGCACCGTGGTCAGCGGGGGCAGGAAGGAGCCGGACTCGGGAATGTCGTCGAAGCCGATGACGGAGACGTCCTCGGGGACTCTGCGGCCGCGCTCGTGCAGCGCGCGCAGCAGGCCGAGCGCCATCTGGTCATTGGCGGCGAACACCGCGGTGCAGTCGGCCTGTTCGGCGAGGACCAGGCCCGCGCGGTAGCCGGACTCCGCGGACCAGTCGCCGCGCACGGGCTGCGGGACCTCGCATCCCGACTCGGTGAGCACCGCACGCCAGGCGGCGGTCCTGCGTTCCGCGGCGTACGACTCCTCGGGGCCCGCGAGGTGGCGGACCGTACGGTGACCGAGGCCCAGGAGGTACTGGACGGCCGCGCGCGCCCCTCCCGCCTGGTCGGTGTCGACGACGGTGTAGCGGTCGCCCGCGTCGGAGTCCACGACCACCACCTTGACGTGCGGGGGCAGTTGGAGCCTGACCGCGTCGAGGAGGTGGACCTCCATGATGACGATGACGGCGTCGACGGCCAGTTCACCGAGGCGGGAGAACGCGCCGCGCACCTCGTCCTGGGTGGGGACGGCGACGGGGAGCAGGGTGACCGCGTAGCCCTCCTGTGCGGCGGCGGTCGCGATCCCCTCCAGGGTGCGGACGTTTCCCGTACTGGAGAGGGAGAAGGTGATGACGCCGATGGTGCGGAACTCGCCCCGCTTGAGGGCGCGCGCCGCACTGTTGGGCCGGTAGCCGAGCTCCTTCATCGCGGCGAGGACCTGACTGCGCGTCTCCTCGTTGACCCCGGGGAAGCCGTTCGACACCCGGGAGACCGTCTGGGACGAGACCCCGGCGAGCTGTGCGACGTCCGCCATGGAGGCGCTCTGCGAGCGGCGCCGGCCACGGGCCTTCACCTGCTCTCCGACACCGGCTTCCGCCGCTCCGCCGTCCGTTGTGTCCACCCGTGCCTCTTCCTGACCCTTGACCCTCGCCACCAGCGCAGTGTAGACATGCCGACACCGCATGTTTACGTAAACATAACAGCTGCCACCTGCATGCACGCAGAAATGTTTGCGTAAACACAAAGGGCATCACCCGCGAGAGCAGTTCGAGTGAGGGACCCCAGATGACGACGCTCCAACCGCCGGCCGCCGCAGTCCGGCACCCGGTCGAACCACCGGCGCGACGTGCGCGCCGCTCATGGGCGGGATGGGGGTTCATCGGCCCGTTCGTCCTCGTCTTCGTCCTGGTGTTCCTGGCGCCCCTCGCGTACTCGGTCTATCTCAGCCTCTTCAGGACCCAGCTCATCGGCGGCACCACCTTCGTCGGCCTGGACAACTACCAACAGGCTCTCCAGGACGGCCAGTTCTGGGACGGCGTCCTGCGCGTCGGACTCTTCCTCGCCGTCCAGGTCCCGATCATGCTGGGCATCGCCCTGCTCGTCGCGCTCGCGCTGGACAGCGGCCGGCTGTACGGCAAGGACTTCTTCCGGATCTCCGTCTTCCTCCCCTACGCGGTCCCCGCCGTCGTCGCCTCCCTCATGTGGGGCTTCATGTACGGAACCCGCTTCGGCCTGGTCGGCGACATCAACGACGCACTGGGCACCCAGCTGCCCAACCCGCTCTCCCCCGACCTCGTCCTGGCGTCGATCGGCAACATCGTCACCTGGGAGTTCGTCGGCTACAACATGCTGATCTTCTACTCCGCGCTGCGCGTCATCCCGCAGTCCCTCTACGAGGCCGCGGAGATCGACGGCGCGGGCCAGTGGCGCGTCATCTCGGCGGTCAAGCTGCCGGCGATCCGCGGCGCCCTCGTCATCGCCACGATCTTCTCGATCATCGGCAGCTTCCAGCTCTTCAACGAGCCCGCGATTCTGCAGAAGCTCGCACCGAACGCGATCACCACCGACTACACCCCGAACTACTACACCTACTCGCTGTCCTTCTCGGGCCAGCAGCACAACTACTCCGCGACGGTCGCCATCGTCATGGGCGTGATCACCATGGTCGTCGCCTACGTGGTCCAGCTGCGCGGCATGCGCAAGGAAGCGTGAGCGCCATGACCGTACCCACCACCACCGCCACCACCGAAAACGCACGGCCCGCGGTACGCCTCAGGTCCGCCGCCCCTCGCCTGCGAACACCGCGCCGCCGCCACCGTCCAGGACGGCCGAAGCGCAGCATCCTGCTCACCGTGCTCACCGGCGTCGTCCTGCTCTACAGCGTGCTTCCCCTGGTGTGGCTGCTGATCAGCGCCACCAAGACCCAGGGGGGCCTGGCGCGTTCGTTCGGCCTGTGGTTCGACAGCGACTTCGCGCTCTGGGACAACATCACCGAGACCTTCACGTACCAGGACGGCGTCTTCCTGCGCTGGCTGCTCAACACCCTGATGTACGTGGTGGTGGGCGCGGGCGGTGCGACCTTCCTCGCCGTACTCGGCGGATACGCGCTCGCCAAGTTCAAGTTCCCCGGCAGGCGCGCCGTGTTCGCGGTCGTCATCGGCGCGGTCGCGGTGCCCACCACGGCACTCGCGGTCCCCACCTTCCTGATGTTCAGCAAGATCGGACTGACCGACACCCCGTGGGCGGTCATCATCCCGTCGCTGATATCGCCGTTCGGCCTGTATCTGATGTGGGTCTTCGCCAGCGAGGCGATCCCCACCGAGCTGATGGAGGCCGCCCGGATCGACGGCGCGAGCGAGCTGCGCACCTTCTTCCAGGTCGCCCTGCCGCTGCTCGCGCCCGGTACGGTCACCGTCCTCCTCTTCACCACGGTCGCGACCTGGAACAACTACTTCCTGCCGCTGATCATGCTCAAGGACCCCGACTGGTACCCGCTGACCCTCGGCCTCGACGCCTGGAACAAACAGGCGGCCACCGCCGGTGGCGAGGCCGTCTTCAACCTGGTCATCACCGGCTCGCTCATCACCATCGTGCCGCTGATCGCCGCCTTCCTGCTGCTCCAGAAGTACTGGCAGTCCGGCCTCGCCGCCGGAAGCGTCAAGGAGTAGTCCCCGTACGGCAGTTCACCCTCACCCATCCCATTCCGGGCCCGACCACGAAGAAGTGGAAGCATCGCCATGCCCAAGAACACCACCGGCCGCCTGCTGCGCGGCGTAGGCATCCTCTCCGTCCTCGCCCTGGGGGCGACCGCCTGCGGCGGCTCCGACGACGACACCTCCAGCAACAAGCAGGTCGGTGCGGCCGACGTCCAGGCCGCGCTGAAGAAGGGCGGCACCGTGACGGTGTGGGCCTGGGAGCCCACGCTGAAGCAGGTCGCCGCCGACTTCGAGAAGAAGTACCCGAAGGTCCACATCAAGCTCGTCAACGCGGGCACGGGCAACGACCAGTACAAGGCGCTGCAGAACGCCATCTCCGCGAAGAAGGGCGTCCCCGACGTCGCGCAGATCGAGTACTACGCGCTCAGCCAGTACGCGCTCACCAAGGACGTGAGCGACCTCAAGCCGTACGGCGCCGACAAGCTGGCCTCCACCTTCTCGCCCGGCCCGTGGAACTCCGTGAAGGCGGGCGACGGCATCTACGGCCTGCCCATGGACTCGGGCCCCATGGCGCTCTTCTACAACAAGAAGGTCTTCGACAAGTACAAGATCGCCGTACCGACGACCTGGGACGAGTACCTCGACGCGGCCCGCACGCTCCACAAGGCGGACCCGAAGGCGTACATCACCAGTGACATGGGTGACGCCGGCCTGACCACCAGCCTGCTGTGGCAGGCGGGTTCGCACCCGTACAAGGTCGACGGGACGAAGGTCGGCATCGACTTCTCCGACGCGGGTGCCAAGAAGTACACGGACACCTGGCAGAAGCTCATCGACGAGAAGCTCGTCGCGCCCGTCTCGGGCTGGAGCGACGACTGGTACAAGGGCCTGGCCGACGGCACGATCGCCACGCTCCCCACCGGTGCCTGGATGCCCGCCAACTTCGTCTCCGGCGTGAAGGGCGCGTCGGGCGACTGGCGCGCGGCCCCGCTGCCGCAGTGGACCAAGGGCGAGACCGCCTCCGCCGAGAACGGCGGCAGCTCGCTCGCACTGCCCACGCTGGGCAAGAACAGGGAACTGGCGTACGCCTTCACGGAGTACGCCGACTCCGGCGCCGGTGTGCAGACCCGTATCAAGAACGGCGCGTTCCCCGCGACGACGAAGGACCTGAACTCCACGGAGTTCCAGAACACCGAATTCCCGTACTTCGGCGGCCAGAAGGCCAACCAGATCTTCGCCGAGTCCGCGAAGAACGTGCCCACCGACTGGAAGTACCTCCCCTTCCAGGTCTACGCCAACTCGATCTTCAACGACACCGTCGGCAAGGCCTACATCTCCGGCACCAAGCTGACCGACAGCCTCAAGTCCTGGCAGGACGCCTCGGTCAAGTACGGCTCGGAGCAGGGCTTCACCATCCAGAAGTAACCCGCCCCGGCTCCCCCTGTTCGCTCTTGGAAGGACCTGCATGACCTCCCCTCTCACCTCCCGTTTCCCGTATCCGGCGGGCAGCGACGGCAGCCGAAGGCTCGGCTACGGCGCGGACTACAACCCCGAGCAGTGGCCGCGGGAGGTGTGGGAGGAGGACGTCCTGCTGATGCGCGAGGCCGGGGTGAACACCGTCTCCCTCGCGATCTTCTCCTGGGCCAGACTCCAGCCGGACGCGGACAGCTGGGACTTCGGCTGGCTCGACGAGATCATGGACCTGCTGCACGCGGGCGGCATAGGCGTCGACCTGGCCACCGCCACCGCGTCCCCGCCGCCCTGGCTCACCGCAGCGCACCCGGAGATCCTGCCGGTGACCGCCTCCGGCGAGACGCTGTCGCCGGGGGCACGGCAGCACTGGCGGCCCACGTCGCCGGTGTTCCGTACCCACGCGCTGCGTCTGGTACGGGAGTTGGCGACCCGGTACGGCAACCACCCGGCGCTCGTCGCCTGGCACGTCAACAACGAGCTCGGCTGCCACAACGTCTACGACTTCTCCGACGACGCGGCCCGCGCCTTCCGCGGCTGGCTGCGCACCCGCTACACCACCCTCGATGCGCTCAACCACGCCTGGGGTACGGCCTTCTGGTCCCAGAGGTACAGCGACTGGGAGCAGATCCTGCCGCCCCGCCTGGCCGCATCGCACCCCAATCCGACGCAGCAGCTGGACTTCAAGCGCTTCTCCTCGGACGCGCTCAAGGACCATCTGCGCGCCGAGCGGGAGCTTCTGCGCGAGCTCACCCCGCAGACGCCCGTCACCACCAACTTCATGGTCATGCCGGGCACCAAGGGCATGGACTACGCCGACTGGGCCGATTCGGGCCTGGTCGACTTCGTCGCCAACGACCATTACGTCGTCCCCGGCCCCCAGGACCGCGACGAGCTGTCCTTCTCCGCCAACCTCACGAGCGGCATCGCGGGCCACCGCCCCTGGTTCCTGATGGAGCACTCGACGAGCGCCGTCAACTGGCAGCCCGTCAACACCCCCAAGCGCGCGGGGGAACTCGCCGGCGACTCGCTGACGCATGTCGCGCACGGCGCGGACGCGGTCTGCTTCTTCCAGTGGCGCCAGTCGGCCGCGGGCGCCGAGAAGTACCACTCGGCGATGGTCCCGCACGCGGGCCGGGACAGCGACCTCTTCCGCGCTGTCGTCGAACTCGGCGCCACACTCGATGCGTTGGCGCCCATCGCCGGGTCGGTCCGCGAGCAGGCCCGGGTGGCGATCCTCTTCGACTGGGACTCCCGGTGGGCCTCCGAGCAGGACTCCCACCCCACCTCCCTGCTGGACTACCACCAGGAAGCCCTGGACTGGTACTCCGCCCTCCTCGCCCTCGGCATCCGCTGCGATGTCGTCACCCGCCACGCCGGCGACCTCTCCGCGTACGACGTCGTGATCGCGCCCGTCCTGCACGTGGTGCCCGCGGCCCTCGCCAAGGATCTGACGCGCTACGCCGAGGGCGGCGGCCACCTGGTCACCACGTACTTCTCCGGGGTCGTCGACGAGAACGACCACATCTGGCTCGGCGGCTATCCCGGCGCCGTGCGCGATCTCCTCGGCATCCGCATCGAGGAGTTCGGCCCGCTGCCCGACGGTGAGAGCGTCGCCCTCGACGACGGCACGTCCGGCACCCTGTGGAGCGACCGAATCACCCGGACCGGACCTGACGTCGAGGTCCTCGCCCGCTACAGCACCGGCCTGTACGCGGACCTCCCTGCGGTCACCCGCCGCACCACGGGCTCCGGCTCGGCCTCGTACGTCTCCACCCGGCTGGGCGCCGAAGGCCTCACCGCACTGCTGCCCAAGCTCCTCGCCCCGGCCGAGGTGGTCAGCGAACTCCCGGCATCCGCACGGGGGTTGGTGGAGACCGTGGTCCGCAGGGACGACACCCACCGCTATCTCTTCCTGATCAACAGGAGCGAGGCTCCGGTCGGGCTTCCCGAGCTGTCCGGGGACGTCCTGACGGGCAGCGCACCCACCGTGGCGCCCGGATCCGTGACCGTCCTGCGCCAGCCCCTCCACTGACCGGCGACGCTCCAGGACCGAAGGCCGCCCGGCACGCGAAGGACATCGCGTGCCGGGCGGCCGTGCGTCCGGGGGTGCCCCGACCGGCCCGCCCGGGTGGCCGCCGTTCCCGCGCTGACCGACGCTGAGGTCTGATCATGGCCGTCGTCCGCGCACGCACCGGGGAGCCCCCGCATGAGCGTCACCTCCAGCATCGGGAGCAGGCCCCCGGCCCGCATCGGCGCGCTGATGGCCGCCCTGCTCGCCGCGAGCTTCGCCTTCCAGCTCAACGCGAGCATGCTCAGCCCCGCGCTGACCACCATGGCGGACGAGCTGCACACCAGCTCCTCCACGATCGGCTTCACCCAGACGGCCTTCTTCACGGCCGCCGCGCTCTTCTCCCTCTTCCTGCCGCGCCTCGGCGATCTCATCGGCCGCCGAAAGGTCCTGGCCGGGATGATGGCGCTGATGGCGGTCGGCTGTGTGATCTCCGCCCTCGCCACGTCCGTCGGGGTCCTCGCGGTCGGCCGTGTCATCCAGGGCGCATCGGGACCGACGATTCCGCTGGCCCTGATCATGCTGCGGGTCGAGGTCGCCGACCCCAAGCGGTACGGCACCCTGCTCGGCGTCATCACCGCGATCAACGGCGGCATCGCGGGCATCGACTCGTTCGTCGGCGGCTATCTGGCCGACCACCACGGCTATGCCTCGATCTTCTGGACGATGGCCGTGGTGGCGGTCGTCGCCACCCTGCTCGTCCACTTCCTGGCCCGTGAGTCCCGGGCGGAGGAGACGCCGCATATGGACTGGCCGGGTGTGGCCGTGCTCGTCGTCTCCGTCGGCGCCCTGCTCATCGCCTTCAACGAGGCCGGCAAACTGGCCGACGCGAACTGGTCGCTCGCCGTCGGCCTGACCGTGCTCGCCGCCGTCGCCTTCTGGGTGTTCTGGCGCATCGAGGCCCGTACGGCTCAGCCGCTGGTCGCCACACGTCTCCTCAAGCGCCGTGCCACCTGGTCGATCCTGCTGTGCACGATGCTGACCATGACCGGTGTGTTCGCCATCATGAACGGCCTCCTCCCCGCCTTCGCCCAGGACTCCACGGCTGGTCTCGGGCTCGGCGCGGAGGGCTCCACCTGGTGGACCCTGACGCCCTACGCCCTGGCCGGTCTCGCCATGGGGCCCGTCGCCGGACGTCTGGCCTCGACGATGGGGTACGGCCGTATCCTGCGCATCGGCCTCGTCGCCACGGCACTCGCCACCGCACTGGCCCTGCTCGCCCTGTCCGCAGGCTCCCCCGGCCTGCTCCTGACGGTGTCGATCCTGCTCGGTGTCACCTACGCGGGCACCGCGAACATCATGCTCAACGGCCTGGGCATCGTCCTCTCGCCCCGCGAGAACCCCGGCTTCCTGCCCGGCCTGAACGCGGGCTGCTTCAATCTGGGCGCCGGCCTCAGCTTCGTCGTCCTGTACGCGGCCATGGATGCCGTCACCCCCTCCTCGCCGTCGTCGGTGGCCGGCTACAGCGCAGGGGTCATCACCGGCCTCGTCCTCATCGTGGCGGCGCTCTGCGCCTCCCTCCTCATCCCGAAGCCTGTGGAGGCAGAGGCCCCGGACCCCCATCGAGCATGAACCGGCAGTTGCGCCATACGACGAACAGCACACAGCCGGGCAGCACGGCCAGACCTAGCAGCGGTGCCTGGTTGACGAGCAGCAGCGCCGCAGCCATCAGGACGAGATTCATCAGGGCGAGCAGCCCGTGCCTGACCACCGCGTAGGGCGCGAGCAGGAAAATCCGCATCCCGGAGTCGTCGCTCTGCGCCCGGTGGGCGAGGGCGACGGTCCAGGAGAGTGCCATCAGGAGCGCGAGGACCGCGGCCATCGGCACAAGTGCCGCGCCCACAGGGGTGGTTCGCATCACCACGACATCGGTGACGGCTGCGGTCGCCACCAGGAGGAAAGGCACCGAGACCCTTAGCGCAGGTCCGTAGAGCCGTCGGTAGGCGCGGCCGAACCGTCGCATGCGGGCGTCCCCGTCCTCTGCCGTATCCGCGAAGAAGGCGAAGGCGGCAGCGACGGAGGGGCCCGGGAGCAGGAGCAGCAGCGGCCCGAACAGCACGGGGTGGCGCCAGGGTTGATGCCAGACCTGCAGCGCGGCCAGCAGCGGGAGGTTGGCCAGCGCGACCCCCAGATTGACGATCAGGATGCGCTGGACGTGGGACCAGATGAGTTCCCAGGAGCTGTGGGCGACGTTGAGCCGCAGCCGTGCGCCCTGGGCGGGAGCGGAGGCGCGTGCACTGCTCATGTCCTCGCCCCCTCAGCCCTTGACGCCGGTGGTGGCGATGCCGCGTACGAAATAGCGCTGGCCGAACAGGAAGATCACCAGGATCGGCAGCACGGACAGGGCCGAACCCGTCATCATCATCGCGTACTCGGCGTCGTACTGGCCGATGAAGGCGCGCAGGCCCAACTGCACGGTCCACAGGCTGTTGTCCGTCAGATAGATGAACGGGCCCATGTAGTCGTTCCAGGTGTTCACGAAGGTCAGCAGCGCGAGGCTGGCGAGGGCCGGCTTGGAGAGCGGAAGGATGATCCGTGCCCAGATGCCGTACTCGCTGAGCCCGTCGAGGCGGGCCGCCTCGCTGATCTCGTCGGGGATCGTCAGATAGAACTGGCGCATCAGAAAGACACCGAACGCGCCGAACGCCTGGAGCAGGATCAGGGAGAGGTGGGTGTTCACCAGGCCCAGCTTCTGCATGATGACGTACTGCGGGATCATGTACGCCTGCCAGGGCACCGCGATGGTGGCGATGTACCCGGCGAACAGCAGATCCCGGCCGGGGAACCTGATCTTCGCGAAGCCGTAGGCCGCGAAGCTCCCGGTGAGCACCTGGAGAAAGGTGATCACCACGCTGAGGAAGAGCGAGTTGCCCAGATAGGCGGCGAACGGGACCCGGGTCCAGATACTGCTGAAGTTGGACCACTGGAACTGTTCGGGGATCCACTGGATGGGCACGGTGAACACGTCGCGGTCGGCCTTGACCGACGAGATCAGCATCCAGAAGAACGGCAGCAGCACCGCGCAGGCCACCGCGATCAGCATCAGATAGAGGGCGATCCGGCCTGCCGTCCTCGCCACGCCCCGCCCGGGGCGGACCTGGCTCCGCGCGGGCCCCGAGGACGGGGACGCGGTCGTACCTGCGCCGTCCTTGCGCAGCACAGTGGTGTTCATCGCTCGCTCCTTCGCTGCCACTGGAACTGGACTGCCGTGACCACCAGGCAGATCAGGAAGAGCGCGAGGGAGACCGCCGAGGAGTAGCCGAAGCGCCCCTGGGTGATGCCCTCGCGGAAGATCAGCTGCGAGAGCACCAGGGTGGAGCGGCCGGGTCCGCCCTCGGTCATGACCTGCACCAGGTCGAAGATCTTGAAGCTGGAGACCGTGAGCATCACCAGGACGAAGAAGGTCGTGGGCCGCAGGCACGGCAGGGTGACGTGCCAGAACCGCTTCCAGGGACCGGCCCCGTCCACCCGCGCCGCTTCGTACAGTTCGGCCGGGACGGTCTGCAGGCCGGCCAGGAAGAGCACCATGTAGTAGCCCATGTCCCGCCACACACTGGTCATGATCAGCGCGGGCATCGCCCAGTCCTGGGAGCTGGTCCAGCCGGGCGGGTGGGCGATGCCGATGGAGTGCAGGAACTGGTTGACCGGGCCGGTCTCGGGGCTGAGCAGCATGTTCCAGACCACTGCGACGGCCACGAGCGAGGTGACGTACGGGAAGAAGAACGCGGTCCGCAGGATGCGGACACCGCGCAGTTTCTGGTTGAGCAGGACGGCCAGTCCCAGGGACGCCCCCAGGGTGAGGGGGATGTGGCCGGCCGCGTAGTAGCAGGTGTTCTGCAGCGCGGCCCAGAAGTTGTCGTCGTCCCACATGCGCCGGAAGTTGGCGAACCCCACCCAGTTCGGGGAGCTGTAGGAGTCCCAGTCGGTGAAGGAGATCGCGAACGCACCGATGATCGGGACCAGGGTGAGGGCCGCGAATCCCAGGAAATTGGGGAGGATGAAACTCCAGCCGATCAGCGTGACGCGTCGGCGCCTGCGCCGTGCAGCGGCGCCGTGCGCCGCGGAGCCGGTCCGCGGCGACTTGGTGACCGCACTGCTCACTTGACTTCGCTCTTCACGCGGTGGTCCATCTCCTTGATGCCCGCGTCGATGGACTTCTCGCCGCTCATCACCAGTTCGTGCTCCTCCTTGAGGATCTGGTCGACGTCGGACGACTTGTCGCTGACCGGCATTTCGAGCTGCACCGTCGTCGGCTCCATGGCCTTGCGGGACGCCGCGTCGTTCGGCATGCCGCTGACGGAGAAGAAGGTGTCCAGGATCTTGCTGCTGCTGTACGCGGGGACGACACCGATCTTCGCGATCGCGGCGGCGCCCCCGGGCCCGGCGGCCCAGGTCACGAACTTCTGTGCCGCATCGGCGTTGTGCGCCTTCTTGTTGACCGCGAAGGCGGTCGGCGATCCGAAGGTGACCGTCTTGCCGTTGTCGTCGACCTGCGGCATCGGCGCCATGCCCCAGTCGACGGGGTTCTTGCCCTGCGCCTTCTCCTGGAGGAGCGTGGCCGCCCACCAGGTGCCCATCGGGACCATGGCCGCCTTGCCGGTGGTGAGCTGCGAGTCGTAGGTGATGTTCTGGCTGGAGGCGGTGGAGAACGGCAGGGCCGCCTTGGCCTTCTGCAGGTCGAGCGCGATCGTGTACTGGTCCTTCATGAAGGCGTAGTCGCCGCCGAGCTGGTCGCCGCCGGTCTGCGCGGAGGCGATCGCCTGGACCACGGAGCGCCAGGTGTGCTGGTAGGTGCCGTAGACCTTGTCGGCGCCTGAGCCCTTGGTGAACTGCTTGCCCAGCTGCTCGTACTGGGCCCAGGTCAGATGGGACATGTCGGTCTTGCCGACCAGTGCCTTGTTGTAGAAGAGGGCCCAGAAGTCCTGGCGGTAGGGCAGGGCGTAGTACTGGCCCTTGATGTCGAAGGTCTTGAGCCCCGCGTACGACGCCTGGTCCAGCTTGGCGGCCTGGTCGGTGAGCGGCTTGAGCTGGCCGCGGGTGGCGTAGCGGGCGTAGTCGGTGACGTTCTTCATGGTGAGGATGTCGGTGGTGTCACCGCCCGCCAGCATCGTGGTGATCTTCTCGGGGTAGTTGTCGGCGAGGATGTCGACCGGCTGGATGTCGATGTCGGGGTTCTGGGCCTCGAATCCGTCGATCAGCGCTTTGAACTCGGGGGTCTTGTCGTAGTTCCAGAGCGCGAGCTTGACGACGGTCTTCCCGTCGGACGAGCCGCTGTTGCTCGTACCGCTGGCGTCGCAGCCGGTGAGGACCAGGCTCACGGCCACGGCCAGGGTTGCTGTGCCGGCAAGGTTCTTCTTCAGTCTCATCTGGGCGGCTCTCCTTTGAGCTCTCGGCAGTGCATGAGGGGCGTGAAGGGGACGGGGGGTGGCTCGGTGCGGAGGGGAGCAGGTCAGGCGCTCAGGCCCAGCGCCCAGCTCTCCGCGGTGATCTCTGCTTGGAGGGGCTGACGGGCGACCCAGCGGGACAGCTCGTCGAGTACGTGGTCGGTGAGGCGGCCGATCTCGCTGCCGAGGGATCCGGCGATGTGCGGCGTGATCATCACCTGGGCCGGCTTGCGCAACGCTGCGTCGGCGGGCAGCGGTTCGGGGTCGGTGACGTCGAGGATCGCGAACAGCCGGCCGGAGGCGCACTCCGCGGCCAGCGCGTCGGAGTCGACGAGCGAGCCGCGGGCGGTGTTGACGACCGTCGCGAAGTCGGGCAGCCGGCTCAGTTCAGCGGCGCCGATCAAGTGGCGGGTCTCGGTCAACTCAGGGGCGTGCACGGACAGTACGTGCACCTGCGGGAGCATCTCGTCGAGCGGGACCAGCGTCGCGCCGGCCCGGCGCACCTCGTCCGGATCCGCGTACGGGTCGGCCACCAGGCAGGTGGTGCCGCGCAGCACCTGGAGCAGTTCGACGACCTGCCTGCCGATCCGTGAGAAGCCGACGATCCCCACGGTCCGCTCGAAGTTGGACAGGTCCCCGTAGCCGGTGACCGATCCCCAACCGCCGTACGCGCGCTGCTTGTCGGCGGCGAGGAACGGCGCCTTCTTCCCCGCGAAGATGATCGCGGCGAGGGTGTATTCGGCCACCGGGACGGCATTGGCGTCCGCGGCGCTGGTCACCCGGATCCCCCGGCGCCACACCTCCTGGCCGACCAGGCCCCGTACGCTTCCCGCGCAGTGCAGCACGGCCTTCAGCCGGGGCGCTGCCGCCAGCCGTACGGGGGTGAGTGCGGGCGCACCCCAGGAGGTGATGAGCACCTCGGCGTGTGCCAGTCGTTCGCGCGACGGGGCGGAGTCGAGCTCATCGGTCCAGCAGGGGTCGTCGAGCGACACCGTCTCCGCCAGGCGCTTCAGCCGTGCACGGTCGAAGTGCCCCTCGAAGCTGGATCTGCTCATCACGACCAGAGCGCGGGCCTTGGTCTGCATGGGGTGCGTGCTCCTCCGACTCGTGGCAGTTGCCCCCTGGGCAGATGCCGTTCATGTTTCCGACGAGTTCCGGCCAGAACACGCTGAGTCAGAGATAGTGGTCGCGCGCACAAAACCACTAGAGCTCGAACAGGCATGAAACAATCCGATCACATTCGAACATCGCGCCGGTGCTCCGCACCCGCCGGGAGGAGAGCCTCATGGGGGATGAGCAACTGTTCGCCCTGCAGCGCAGGGAGAAGCTCATGGACCGGCTGCGCCTGCACGGCGCCGTTCGCGTACGCGAGCTCGCAAAGGATCTGTCGGTCAGCGAACTGACGATCCGCCGCGACATCGCCGCCCTGGCCGGACGGGGGCTGCTGACCCGGGTCCACGGCGGAGCCACGCTGCCGTCCTCGCTCGACCAGCCGCCGGCGCGGCGCCGCCGACCCGCCGGGCCCGCTTTCACGATCGGGATGGTCGTCCCCTCGCTGGACTTCTACTGGCCGCAGATCGTCAGCGGCGCACGCAACGCGGCAGCCGCGCACGGAGTCAACGTCCAGCTGCGGGGCTCCAGTTATGACCAGGCCGAGGACCGCCGGCAGATTGTCCGGCTGACCGAATCAGGACAGGTGCAGGGGCTGCTGCTCGCGCCCAACCTGGAAGGTCCCGGTATGCACGAGATGATCGACTGGATCGGCCGGCTGCCGGTCCCGGTCGTACTCGTGGAACGCCGGACCCCGCAGTGGACACCCACCCCGTCCCAGCTCGAATGGGTGCGCAGCGACCACGCGGTGGGCGTGGAGATGGCGGTGCGCCACCTCCATGGACTCGGCCACCGCCGTATCGGCCTCGTCCTGTCGAAGGGCAGCCCCACCTCGGCCCACCTCGCGGTGGGCTGGGATCGTGCCTGCGCCGCACTCGGTCTGCCCGCCGACTTCCTGATACGCGAGAGCGTCGCGCTCGACGTCCCCGGGCACCGCCGGATCATCGCCGACATCCTCGACAGGTGCCGGCGCACCCGTATCACCGCACTGATCGTGCACAGCGACCCCGACGCCCTCTCGGTGGTCCAGTACCTGACCGAACAGGGAGTCCGCGTCCCCGACGACCTGGCGCTCGTGAGCTACGACGACGAGGTCGCCCACCTCGCCGATCCGGCGATCACGGCCGTGCGACCCCCCAAGACCCTGGTGGGCCGCACAGCCGTCGAGGTGATGCTGGCACGGCTGCTCGAAGGGAGCCGACGGCCCGCTCAACGCGTCTCGATCCTCCCGGAGTTGCAGATCCGCTCCTCGTCGCTCCCGGGTTCGGTGCCGATACCGCCGAGACCCCGCTGACCGCACTCTTGACGGATCCGGGGCCGTGCGCTTTTTATCGATACAAACAGCCTCGGCGCGCACCGGCCTCATGTCGCGCCTCCCGCCCTTCGGAGTCCTCGTGCCCCAAGTCACCGCAGTCATCAACCTGGACCTCCCGGGGCCGACGATCAGCCGTCACCTCTACGGCCACTTCGCCGAGCATCTCGGCCGCTGCATCTACGGCGGCTTCTGGGTCGGCGAGGACTCGGAGATACCCAACGAGGGCGGCATCCGACTCGACGTCGTGGAAGCCCTGCGCGCGCTGAACATCCCCAACCTGCGCTGGCCGGGCGGCTGTTTCGCCGACGAATACCACTGGCAGGACGGCATCGGGCCACGCGAGCAGCGGCCCAGCATGGTCAACACGCACTGGGGCAACGTCGAGGAGAACAACCACTTCGGCACCCATGAGTTCATGGCCCTGTGCGAACTGCTGGGCGCCGAGCCGTACATCAACGGCAACGTCGGCAGCGGCACCGTCCGGGAGATGAGCGAGTGGGTCGAGTACCTCACCCGCGACGGCGACAGCCCCATGGTGCGCCTGCGCAAGGCCAACGGGCGCGAGGAGCCGTGGCGCGTGAAGTACTGGGGCATCGGCAACGAGACCTGGGGCTGCGGCGGCAACATGCGCGCCGAGTACTCCGCCGACCTGGCCCGGCAGTACGCCACGTACTGCCGCGACCACGGCGACAACACGCTCTACCGCATCGCCTCGGGCGCCAGTGACGCCGACTACAAGTGGACCGAAACGCTGATGCGGCAGATCAGTTGCTTCGGCTGCGAGGCCACCCCGAAGAACTTCTTCCAGGGCATCTCCGTGCACCACTACACGCTGTCGGGGCCCTGGGAGAAGAAGGGCAGCGCCCTGGACTTCGACACGGACGACCACTACCGGACGATGGCCGCCGCACAGCACATGGACCGGATCCTCACCGGTCACTCCACGGTCATGGACGTCTACGACCCGCGCCGCACGGTCGGCCTGGTCCTCGACGAGTGGGGCACGTGGTGGGACGTCGAGCCGGGCACCAACCCCGGTTTCCTGTTCCAGCAGAACGCGCTGCGCGACGCACTGGTCGCGAGCACCCACTTCGACGTCTTCCACCGGCACGCCGCCCGGCTGCACATGGCCAACATCGCCCAGACCGTGAACGTCCTGCAGGCCATGGTTCTCACCGACGGCGACGCGCTGGTGCTCACCCCGACGTACCACGTGTTCGAGATGAACAAGGGGCACCAGGACGCCACTTCGCTCGCCGTGCACGTGCGCGGCGCCGACATCTCCCGCCGGGTGGGAGACGTGGACCTGACCACCGTGTCCGCCTCGGCCAGCGTCAAGGACGGAAGGGTCCTCGTCTCGCTGACCAATCTGGACGCCGACGAGCCCGCCGAGCTCACCCTCGACCTGCGCGGCGGCACGCTCGGCGAGCTGGAGGCCCGGCTGCTGACCGCCGACGCACTGCAGGCGCACAACACCGCCGACACGCCGGCCGCGGTGGCCCCTCGTCCCTTCGACGCGCTGAAGACCACCGACCAGGGCCTGACCCTGACGCTGCCACCGCATGCGTTCCTGACGCTGAGCGGGCTGCTGAGCTGACCACCCCGCAGACGATGACGACACTCAAGGACGTGGCCGAGGCGGCCGGTGTCTCGGCGATGACGGTCTCCAATGTCATCAACGACCACCCCCATGTGCGCCCGGCCACCCGCACACGGGTCCTCGCGGCGATGGCCCGCCTCGACTACCGGGTCAATGTGGCCGCCCGCAACCTCCGCACGGGCCGCACCGGCGTCATCGGCCTCGCCGTCCCCGAGGTGAACGCCACCTATTACGGTCTGCTCGCCACCGCCATCATCGCCGCGGCCGAGCGGCGCGGTCTGCGGGTGTGCATCGAGCGGACCGGCGCACGTACGGAGAACGAGCTGGCGGCGCTGTCCCGGTCCAGGAACCGGCTGTACGACGGCCTCATCCTCACCACTGTGGGCCTGGGAACCCGCGATGCGCAGCGGCTCAAAGCGGACCTTCCGGTGGTGCTCCTGGGCGAGCGGATCTTCGGCGGCCCCGTGGACCATGTCGCCATGCCCAACGTCGACGCCTCCCGGGCGGCCACCCACCACCTCATCGAACGGGGATGCCGCCGCATCGCGTTCCTGCGCGGTACGGTCGGCGACACCCCCGAGGACGTCGATGTCTCCAGCCTGCGACAGGCCGGCTACCGGCAGGCATTGCGCGACGCCGGCCTGCCCCTCGACGCGAGCCTGGAACAGTGCCTGCCGTCGTTCACCATGGCCGCCGGAGCCGAGCTCGCCCGGACCATGGCCGGCGAACGCCTCGACTTCGACGGTGTGTTCTGTGTGACCGACACCGTGGCCATGGGCGTGCTGCGCGGCCTGGCCGACGCGGGAGTGCGCGTTCCACAGGACGTCAAGGTGATCGGTTTCGACAACGTCGACGAGAGCGCGTACCTCGTCCCTTCCCTGTCCACCGTCGCCCCTGACCACACCATGATGGCCGAGCGGGCGGTCGACTTCCTGGTCCGCCGGATCGAGAACGAGGGGGACATGGCCGCCCCGGAGGAGTTCATCGCCCCGTACACCGTGGTGGTGCGTGAGTCGACCGAGGGGCGATGATTCCGCTGCTGCTTGCTCAGCCTCGGCCTCAGCCTCGGCCTCAGCCTCGGCCTCAGCCCGCGAATTCCACCTCCGCAGCGGCGACGGTGCCGGCCGTACGACCGGGCGCCGCCTGGTGGCTCCAGTACAGGTTCGTATGGGCGATGACCAGATCCGGCGTCGGAGAGCCGTACTCGGTGCGGTCCCCCGTGGTGTGCGCGTCACCGACGAGCGTGACGTCGTACCCACGGGTGAAAGCGCCGTGCAGTGTGGACCGGATGCAGGCGTCGGTCTCCGCACCGGCGACGAAGAGCCGGCCCACGCCCAGCCCTCCGAGCACCTTCTCCAGATCCGTGTCCTCGAAGGCGTCGCCGTAGTTCTTGTGCACCACGGTCTCCGTCGGCCGCACGACCAGTTCGGGAACGAACTCCCATTCCTTGCTGCCCCGTTCGAGACCCTCGTCGGAGTGCTGGACCCAGACGACAGGGACGCCCTCGGCCCTCGCCTTGTCCGCGAGGGCCGCGATCCGGCCCACGATCGCATCCCGGTCGTAGGCCGATGCGACCACGTCGTTCTGCACATCGATGATGACAAGTGCGGTGCTGGGGCGGTCGGGAAGTGTGGTCATGGCCGGCAGATCTCCTCGGTCGCATTCCGCGGAACGGGCTTCGTGCTCCGTCCGTCGGCCTCCACCGTAGAACCTGCCTCTGACAACGGCCGGTTCAGCGCTAGCGCACCGGAATCAGCAGCGGGCCGTCTCCCTCCGCCCGCGGTCCGAAGATCCGCCGCTCCCCCTCCGTGATCCGTACGTCGTTGATGCTCGCCTCGCGCCGCCGCATCAGCCCCTCCGGTGTGAACTCCCACAGCTCGTTGCCGTAGCTGCGCCACCACTGACCGGCCGTGTCGTGATGCTCGTACTGGAAACGGACGGCGATCCGGTCGTCCGTGTACGACCAGAGTTCCTTGCGCAGCGCGTAGTCCAGCTCGCGCTCCCACTTCTCCCGCAGGAACTCGGTGATCTCCTTGCGTCCTTCGACGAACCGGTCCCGGTTCCGCCAGACCGAGTCCTCGGTGTAGGCGAGTGCGACCTTTTCCGGGTCGCGGGTGTTCCACGCGTCCTCGGCGGCCTGGACCTTGCGTCGCGCGGACTCCGCGTCGAACGGCGGAAAGGGCGGCTTGCTCATCGGTGTCTGCTCCTCATCGGTGTCTTCCGTGTCTTCTGCAAGGCGAACGCACGGAAGATCGCATTCCTTACCTTGACCCTCACGTGCGGGTGAGGAGTTACCTTCCGGTCGCCGCTCCGCACCACGGCGGGGCACCGTCCTGGAGGTCGTGTCATGTCGTTGCCGTCCGTAGGCCGCACGGTTCAGCTCGTCCAGCGCTCGGAGGCGGTGCCGGGGCCCGCGGACCTCACCGTGGCCGAGACCCCGGTGGAGCGGCCCGCGGCCGGTCAAGTCCTGGTCCGCAACCGGCACTTCCTGGTGTTCGCCGGGCTGATGACGCTGATCAAGGGGGAGGTGGAGGACGCACCCCTCCCTCCGCTGAAGCCGGGTGATGCGCTGTTCGGCCCGGCCGTCGGCGAGGTCGTGGCGACCGGCCCCGGGGTGTCCGGGGTCGCGACCGGTGACCTGGTCTCCCATCTCGTGGGATGGCGGGAGTACGCGGTGGTCGACGCGGATGCCGTACGCCTCGTACCGGACGGCCACCCCGACCCGGTGGCGTTCCTGTCCACGGCATCCGCCGCGTACGGGTCGCTCACGCGGCTCGCACGGTTGCGGAAGGGAGAGACCGTTCTGGTCACCGGGGCGGCGGGCGGGGTCGGTTCGCTGGCCGGACAAGTGGCGCGGCTCCTCGGAGCGGGCCGGGTGGTGGGCACCACCCGTACGCCGGCCAAGGCGGAACGACTGCGCGCGGAGCTGGGGTACGACGCGGTCGTCGTCCCCGGTGCGGACCTCGGCCGGCAGCTCGCCGAGGCCGCACCCGAGGGGTATGACGTGGTGATCGACAACGTCGGGGGCGCACAGCTCTCGGCCGCGCTCGTACAGGCCAGGCAGGGTGCGCGCGTGGTGGTGGTCGGAGCGCTGTCAGGTCAGTCCGATCCGGCGGTGGAGCCCGGCACCTCACCGGCCACGATCGACACCTTCGCACTCATCAGCCGGTCGGTCTCCCTGCTCGGCTACCAGACATTCGACCACCCCGGGGTCGAGGAGGAATGGCAGGAACGCTTCGCCGACTGGCTGCGCACCGGTGAGATCGCCTACCCCCGGGTGGTCATCAGCGGCATCGATCGGGCGCCCGGAGCGTTGCAGGAGCTGTACGGGGGCCACCACTTCGGGACCCTGATCGTCGAGGTCTGAGCAGACCCGACGAACCGAGCGAGAGGACGTGCCCGGATGCGCATCGGAGACGCGGCAGCCGCCGCGGGCACCACACCACGCGCCCTGCGCTTCTACGAGGAGCGCGGTCTGCTGCCGGCACCGCGCCGTACGGCCACGGGACAGCGGCTGTATTCCGGGGCGGACGTGGCCCGGATCCGGGCCGTCCGCTGGCTCCTCGGCAACGGCCTCACCGTGGAGGACGTACGCGCCTGCGCCGACCGTCTCGATGTGCTGATCGCCGACCCGGAGCGGCGCTGCACCGCGTCGGCTCCGGGAACCGCCTCGGGCGTCGTACAGAGCCGTGTCGATGCGCTCGACGCGGAGATCGCCCGGCTGACCGCCCTGCGCGACCGGCTGTCGACCCATCTCGCCCCGGCGGTCACGCCGAGCGCGACGCCGGCGTCCGTCGTGCGGTGAAGGTCTCCCCCCTCGACCGGGATTCGCGTACCAAGGGGTGCTGCTCGCCCGCCAGCCAGATCCGGTCCTCGTGGTCCACCTGACAGCCGAACCGTTCGGGCAGGCCGCGCAGATACGCGACGGCGGCCGCGGTGAGGCGGATCCGGCCGGATCCGAGGCGCGTGAGCCCGTCCGGCCCGAGGAGAGCGGTGAGCCGGGCGAGATGACGGCGGGGCAGGTCGGCGAGATAGACGGTGGTCGAGCCCGTGGCCAGTTCCATGGCCTGCAGAACGTCTCCGTAGTAGGCGTGGCGCAGGACGGCGTGCACGGCCGACTCGACGCTGAACAGCCCTGAGCCGACCTGGTCGCAGGCGAAGATCCGGCCGGGGCGTGCCCTGGCGTAGGCGAACCAGGTTCCGGCGCGGGAAGGGAGGGCGTAACCGATCGGATAGCCGCCGGGAAGCCCGTCCTCCAGGCACACGTAAACGATCTCGGCGGCATCGCTGCGCTCCTGCGTGAGGTGAAGTCCGCGCTGTCGCAGCAGCGTTGCAAGATGTCCATCGACAACTGTCATGTGCGGATGCCTTTCACGAGTCGGGGCGGCGACCGCTCCCCCAGGCGGCCGCCGCACTTGCACACGCTGACGGAAGACGCTGCAATACCCATGAAATCTTGATGATGTGTGTGGTGGGACGGGGGATGCTGAGTGGGCGGGGGATCTCGGCAGCGGCTGCGGTTCGCGGTGCTCGGACCGGTGCGGGCGTGGCGCGACGGCGCACCGCTGAACCTCGGGCCGGTCAGGCAACAGGCCGTGCTGGCCGCACTGTTGCTGCGCCCGGGGCGGCTGGTGAGTCGTGAGCAGTTGCTCGACGCGGTCTGGGGCGACAGCCCGCCGGGGTCCGGCCACAAGGTGCTGCCCAGTTACGTCTACGCGGTGCGCAGGTCACTCGACGAGGAAGGAGTCGGACCCGCCGCGTCCCTGATCCGCGGAGAGCGCGGCGGCTACCGCTTCGCCGGGGACGGGACCCTGCTCGATGTGACGGAACTCGGCGCACTGGTCGAGGGCGCCGGGCGCGTGCGGGCTGTCGGGGACCTGGCCGCCGCGGCCGCTCAACTGGCTTCTGCACTGGGCCTGTTCACCGGTGAACCGCTGGCCGGCCTGCCGGGACCGTACGCCGCCGCCGAACGACAGCGGCTTCTGCAGCGCCTGCAGACGATCCGTATCGAGCGGGTCGACTGCCTGGTGCGACTCGGCCGGCACACGGATGCGCTCGACGAACTCGCCGAGACGAGCGGCTCCGGCCCGTACGACGAGTCGCTGCTTGCCCTGCGCATGCGCGCGCTGTACGGGTGCGAGCGCCAGGCCGATGCCCTCACCGCCTACCAGGAGATGCGCATCCGCCTGCGGGACGACCTCGGTGTCTCCCCGGGCGAGGAGCTCCGCCGGGTCCACGACGCGGTGCTGCACCAGGACGCCGCCGGTCTCGCCGGTCCGGCCCCGGCGCCCCCTCCCCGAGACGCTCTCCCCGTACCTGCCGAACTGCCGCACGTCACCCCGGGGTTCGCGGGACGCGTCGACGAACTCGCCCGGCTGGACGCCATGCTGTCACCGCACCCCGGCCGGATACCGGACAACACCGTGGTCATCTCCGCCATCGGGGGCACCGCGGGCATCGGCAAGACCGCCCTCGCGGTGCACTGGGCCCACCAGGTCCGTGAGCGCTTCCCGGACGGCCAGCTGTACGTGAACCTGCACGGCTTCGACCACGAGCGGAAGCCGCTGGAGACCGGTGAAGCCTTCGAACTGCTCCTGCGCAGCCTGGGGTCGGAGGCCTCGCAGATCCCCGCGGACACCGAGGCGCAGGCACGGGCGTACCGCACGCTGACGGCCGGCCGCCGGCTTCTCGTCCTGCTGGACAACGCCGCTTCGGCCGAACAGGTGCGCCCCCTGCTGCCCGGCAGTCCGACCTGCTGCGTCGTCGTCACCAGCCGCAACCGGCTCGGGGACCTCGTGGCCAGGGACGGCGCGCGGGCCCTGCCGCTGGACACCTTGCAGCCGGACGAGGCACGCACGCTGCTGAGCACGGCTCTGGGCGCGGACCGGCTCGCCGCGCAGCCGCAGGCGGCCGACCGGCTGATCGAGCTCTGCGGCGGTCTTCCGCTGGCGCTGCGGGTGGCCGCCGCCCGGCTCGCCGGGGATCCGGGGCTGGGCCTGGACGATCTGGTCGCGGACATGTCCGAGGGCAGCCGGCTCGAGGCCCTCGACCTCGACGGCACCGTGAACTCCCCGCTGCGGATGGCCTTTTCCGTGTCGTACGACGTGCTCGCGCCCGAGGCGCAACGGCTGTTCCGGCTGCTCGGCCTGTTTCCCGGGGCGGAGTTCACCGCGCAGGTCGCGGCCGCCCTGCTCGCCATCCCTCCGGCGCGGGCCAGGCGGCTGCTCGGGGCGCTGGCCGCCGCCCATCTGATCGACCCGGCCGCGGCGGGCCGCTACCGCTTCCACGACCTCCTGCGGGAGTACGCGCGGGAGTGCGCGCGGGCGGAGGAGACGGCGACGGACCGCGACGCGGCGCTGGAACGTGTCCTGAGCTGGTACGTGCATGCCACGCGCGCCGCCGCCGACACCGGTTTCTTCCCCGAGCCGCCCGATGCCTTCGGACCCGTGGAGCAGTCGGCCCTTCCGTCCGCCGCCGAAGCCGGGCGGTGGCTGGAGGCGGAGCGGGCCAATCTGCTCGCAGTGATCCACCACGCGGGCCTCCACGGCCGCCACCCGGTCGCCGCACATCTGCTCTCCGCCCTGTTCGGCTACATCTGGCTCCATGTGCCCCGCGCGACGTGGAAGTCCCTCGCGCGAACCGCGCTGGCTCCGGCCGTGGCGGCGGGAGACCTGACCGGCCAGGCCGTCGCCCACAGCTGCCTCGGCATCATCGAGTGGGACCTGGGACGCCCCGGGAAGGCGGCGGACCACTGCACGCGGGTCCTGGAGATCGGCCGCGAGCTCGACTGGCCCGCGGCGGAGGCCATGGCCCTCGGCGTCAGCGGCTTCGTGGACTGGAGCACGGCACGCCTGGACCGCGCGCACGAGCGGCTGACCGCCGGTATCCGGATCACCGACGCCATCGGAAACCGCCACTTCGAGACCTTCGGGCTGCTCGGCCTCGGGATGACCGCACGCGACCTGGGACGGCTGCCGGAGGCCGCTGGACACCTGGAGCGGGTCATCAGCCGCAACGCGCAGACGAGTTGGTGGGACGACAGCCTGGCGCTGCAGGTCCTGGGCTGGGTCCACTGGGAACTCGGCCGCTTCACCGACGGCCTCGACATCCTGGCCCCCAAGGTGAACGCCGACGACGGCGGCGGCTATCGCAACGGCCGCGCGATGATGCTGGACGCCGCCGCGAAGATCCATGTGGAGCTCGGCCGGTACGACGAGGCCCTGGCGCTGGCGGACCGGGCCTTCGCCATGGTCGGGGACCCGGGCCGGCCATGGATGCAGTCCAGCGTCCTGAACACCGTGGCCGCCGCGCACCGGAATCTGTCCCGGTGGGACACGGCGCTGCAGGCCGACACGGAGGCTCTGGCCCTGGCCCGCGCGGCACGATTCCGCCGCGCCGAGGCGGACAGCCTCATGGGGCTCGCCCTCACCCACCGCCGCCGCGGCCACCACCTGGAGGCCCGCCGGTCCGCCGAGGAGGCGCTGCATCTGTCCCGCGCGTACGGATTCCGTGTGGTGGAGGGTCAGGCCCTGACCGTCCTGAGCGCCGCGGCGCGCTCCGAATCGGCGTACGCCACGGCCCTGGAGTTCGGCAGCGAGGCCCTCACCATCCAGCGGGAGACCGGCCACCGCCTGGGCGAGGCCCGCGCTTTGACGGCCCTGGCCCACGCCGAACGGGCGACCGACGGTACTGCCGCGGAACTCCTGCGACAGCAGGCAGCGGAGATCTACGCGCAGGTGGGCGCACTGGCGCAGGCCCACCGGGACCTCGAGTGGTGATCAGGCGTCTCCACGAAGAAACCCCTGGTCGGTGAATCGACCAGGGGTTTTTCCTAAGTGTCCGAGGGGGGACTTGAACCCCCACGCCCGATAAAGGGCACTAGCACCTCAAGCTAGCGCGTCTGCCATTCCGCCACCCGGACAAGGTGTCTGTCGTTCGCGGCGTGTTCCCCGCGGCGACATGGAAAACAATACCAGGGGTTCGGGGTGGGCTTCACCTGCATTTCCCGTGGTCACGAGTGGCGCGACCAGCGGATGTCGCTGTGTGTTGCCGAGGGTTGGCGGAGTGTGACCCATAGCCTTCGCCGGGTGAGCGATGCGATGAGTGCCTACCGCCGGCCCCGGCTCCTGTCCCCCGTGCGGGAGCATCTGCGGGACAACTTCTGGTTCGCGCCCATGGCCGCGATGGTGCTGGTCATGCTGGCCTGGACGGTGGCGTCCGACCTGGACACGGAGTTCGTGCGGCAGTTTCAGGCCGACGGGGACTACGACACGCTCACCGAGTTCGCGAAGGTCACGGAGGACGTCAAGCCCGTCATCTCGACCGTGAGCTCCGCCATGATGACCTTCATCGGGGTGGTGTTCTCGATCTCCCTGGTGGCCGTGCAGATGGCTGCCGGGCAGTTCAGTCCGCGGGTGGTGCGGATCTTCGTGCGGTCGCGGATCACCAAGTCCACGTTCGCGGTGTTCCTGGCCACCTTCGTGCTGTCGCTCGCCGTGCTGTCGTCGTACGAGAGCGAGACCGATCCGCGGCTCCTGACCGAGGTGCCGTTCGTGCAGAGTCTGCTCACGCTGGTCATGGTGGCGCTCAGCCTGCTGCTGTTCGTGGCGTATGTGAACTCCACGCTGCGGCTGATGCGGGTGGGGCAGGTGGTGGACCGGATCGCCAGGGAGGCCTTCCGGACGCTGGCGCTGCAGCCGGGGACGTGGGACGCCGCGTGGGAGATTCCTGCGGAGACCGGAGTCGTACGGCACGCGGGGCGCGCCGGGGTGCTGCGCGATGTGAACATCGCCCGGCTCGTGCTGATGGCCCGGCGCCACGGGCTGGCGGTACGGCTCATTCCGCGCATCGGGGACTTCGTCGTGCCGGGTGCTCCGCTGCTGTCCGTGCACGGCGGGGCCGTACCCCGCCGTGCGTCCATGACCGTGCGGTCGTCGGTTTCCGTGGCGGCCGAGCGGACCTTCCACCAGGACCTGGGGTTCGGGCTGCGTCAGCTCTCGGACATCGCGCTGAAGGCCCTGTCGCCCGCCGTGAACGATCCGACCACCGCCGTGCAGTGCCTGGACCGGATCATGCAGCTGCTCGCGTCGGTCGCCATGCAGCCGCTGGGCGCGGTGCAGCACCGGGATGCGAAGGGTGACGTACGGCTGGTGCAGCCCGTGCCGGAGTGGACCGACCTGGTCAATCTGGGGCTGGCCGAGGTGCGCGGGTGCGCCATCGGCTCGCCACAGGTGACGCGGCGGCTGATGGCGGTGCTCGACGATCTCGTGGAGCTGGCGCCCGCCGGGCGCAGGGGCGTGCTCATGCACCATCGTGAGCTGCTCGTACGCGCCGTGGAGCGGGTTGTTCCCGAGCCGGCGGACCGGGTTTTCGCCCTCACTCCCGATCATCAGGGCATCGGCTGAGGTGGGCGGCGCCTCCCCGGCCTGGGAGGCGCCGCCCGTGTGGGGTTCCTACGGAATGAGCTGGTAGTCGGGGAAGTTCCCCGGCAGCCGCTCGCCCGCAGGGCCTTCGGTCACGGCCTTCACCAGCAACTCGCCGCCGACGAAGGCTCCGCGCCAGGAGGCGCCCAGTCCGCCGAAGAGTTCGTCGCGGTCGCCGCGGGAGCGGGGCTTCGACCTGCCGATCTTGAAGGCGCGGATCTGGGGTGCGAGGCGTTCGTACGTCGCCTCGTCGTCGGTGGACAGGGTGGCCACCAGCGCCCCGTTCGAGGCGTTCATGGCGGCCAGGAGCTCCGCCTCGGTGTCGACCAGGACGATCGTGTCGACCGGGCCGAAGGGTTCCGCGTGGTGCAGCGGGGAGGAGGGAGGCGGGTTCAGGAGGGTCACCGGCTGGAGGTAGGCGCTGGTGTCCTGGCCGGGCAGGAAGCGGGCCTGGTCGGGCGTCGCGCGGTGCAGGGGTACGGCGCCGCGGTCGATCGCCTCGGCCACCTGGTCGCCGAGCTCCTTGGCCTTCGCCGCGTTGATGAGCGGGCCGAAGTCGAGTTCGGGGAGCGGGTCGTCCGGGTGCTCGACCGCCAGGGGGTGACCTGTGCGCAGCGAGCTGACGGCGGGGAGGTAGGCCCCGAGGAACTGGTCGAAGGCGCTGCGCTGGACGACGAAGCGGGGGTAGGCGGTGCAGCGCTGCTTGCCGTAGTCGAAGAGCTTGGGGATCACGGAGGACAGGGAGTCGAAGTCCGTGCAGTTCCAGATGCCCCAGGTGTTGAGGCCCTCCTGTTCCAGGATGTGGCGCTTGCCCAGGTCGGCCACGGCGGTGGCGATACGGGCGCCGGTGTCGCGGCCGCCGACGAAGGAGACGCAACCGATTTCCGGGGAGCGTACGAGGGCTTCGGAGAGTTCGCCGCCGCTGCCGCTGACCAGGGTGACGGGGATGCCTTCGCGGGCCGCGAGGGCGGCGGCCAGGGTGAGGCAGGCGACGCCGCCGTCGGTCGGGGCCTTGGCTATGACCGCGTTGCCGGCCAGGGCCTGCACCAGCATCGCGTGGACGAGGACGGACATGGGGTAGTTCCAGCTGGCGATGTTGGAGACCGGGCCCGCGAGGGGGGTGCGGCCTTCGAGCATCGTGTCGATGCCGTCCACGTACCAGCGCACTCCGTCGATGGCGCGGTCGACGTCGGCCTGGGCGAGGCGCCAGGGCTTGCCGATCTCCCAGACGAGGAGGAGGGCGAGGAGTTCACGGTGTTCGGTCAGGGCGTCGAGGGTGGCCGAGACGCGGGCGCGGCGCTCGGGCAGCGGGATGTGCCGCCAGGCGCGGTGCTGGTCGAGCGAGGCGGCCACCGCCTGCTGGGCGGTGGCGGCGTCGAGGCGGGGCGGGCCGGCGATGGGGCTGCCGTCGACGGGTGAAGTGGCGGGCAGGGCGCGGCCGTCGGCCCGCCACGCGGATCCCCAGAGGTTGAGGACGCGGTCGCCCTGGAAGGCCTCGGGGGCGACGGCGAGGCAGCGCTGCCAGGCGTCGGACCAGGTGGTTCCGGGCTTGATGATGAGGGTGGGTGCCATCGGTACGGTTCTCCGCTCGTGGTGGGCGGGGCGAGGTGAGTGGCGCACACGGCTGCCCTCGCACAGGGCAGCCGTACGGTGAAGGTAGTGAGGGGTGTGCGGTCGCGCTATGTAACTGTCTTTAATTGTGGGTGACTTCACTTACGGCATCGAGCTGCGCGAGGACCAGTGCGGCGGTCTCGGACGGGGTCGATCCGACGGAGACGCCCGCGGCTTCGAGGGCTTCCTTCTTGGCGCGGGCCGTGCCGCTGGAGCCGGAGACGATCGCCCCCGCGTGCCCCATGGTCTTGCCCTCGGGGGCGGTGAATCCGGCGATGTATCCGACCACCGGTTTGGTGATGTGCTCGCCGATGTACGCCGCCGCGCGCTCTTCCGCGTCGCCGCCGATCTCGCCTATGAGGACGATCAGTTCGGTGTCGGGGTCGTCCTGGAAGGCGGCGAGGCAGTCGATGTGCGTGGTGCCGACAACGGGGTCTCCGCCGATGCCGACCGCCGAGGAGAAGCCGATGTCGCGGAGCTCGTGCATGAGCTGGTAGGTGAGGGTGCCGGACTTGGAGACCAGGCCGATCCGGCCGGGCTTGGTGGCGATGTCGGCGGGGATGATGCCTGCGTTGGACTGTCCGGGGCTGATGAGGCCGGGGCAGTTGGGGCCGATGACGCGGGTGCCCTTGTTCTTTGCGTACGCCTGGAAGACCACGGCGTCGTGGACGGGGATGCCTTCGGTGATGACGACCGCGAGGCCGATCCCCGCGTCGGCCGCCTCGATGACGGCGGCCTTGGCGAAGGGCGGAGGGACGAAGATGACGGTCACGTCGGCGCCGGTGGCGGCCATGCCCTCGGCCACGGAACCGAAGACGGGGACGGTGCGGTCGTCGAAGTCGACGACCTGGCCCGCCTTGCGGGGGTTGACCCCGCCGACGATCTCGGTGCCCGCGGCGAGCATACGGCGGGTGTGCTTCATGCCTTCGCCGCCGGTCATGCCCTGGACGAGGACCGTGGACTCCTTGGTGAGGAAGATGGCCATCTTTATCGGACTCCCTGGGTCTGCGTCGCGAGTTCGGCCGCGCGGCGCGCGGCGCCGTCCATGGTGGTGACCTGTGTGACGAGGGGGTGGTCGCGGTCGGCGAGGATCGCGCGTCCGCGGGCGGCGTTGTTGCCGTCGAGCCGTACGACCAGGGGTTTGGTCAAGTGGACCGATTCCAGGGCCTGGACGATGCCGTCGGCGACCGCGTCGCAGGCGGTGATGCCGCCGAAGACATTGACGAGGACGGAGCTCACCTGGGGGTCGGAGAGGATGACGGAGAGGCCGTCGGCCATGATCTGGGCGGAGGCGCCGCCTCCGATGTCGAGGAAGTTGGCGGGCTTCGCGCCGCATCCGGCGACGACGTCGAGGGTGGACATGACCAGGCCGGCGCCGTTGCCGATGATGCCGACGCGGCCGTCGAGCTTCACGTAGTTGAGGCCCTTGGCGGCTGCCGCCGCCTCCAGTGCGTCGCCGTGCGGGTCGGCGTGGTCGGAGCCCCAACGGGCCTGCCGGAAGGCCGCGTTGTCGTCGAGGGTGACCTTGCCGTCGAGGGCGAGGATCCGTCCGTCGGTGGTGCGGACCAGGGGGTTCACCTCGACGAGGAGGGCGTCCTCGCGGACCAGGACCTGCCAGAGCTGTTGCAGTACGGTCGCCGCCTCCGTGGGAAGTCCGGCCGCGGCGGCGATGTCGGCGGCCTTCTCGGCGGTGACCCCCTCGGCCGGGTCGACGGGGACGCGGACGACGGCTTCGGGGCGGGTGGCCGCCACTTCCTCGATCTCCATGCCGCCCTCGGCGGAGGCAATGGCGAGGAAGGTGCCGGCCGCGCGGTCCAGTACGTAGCCGACATAGAACTCGGCCTCGATGTCGACCGGTTGGGCCAGCATCACCTTGCGGACGGTATGGCCTTTGATGTCCATCCCGAGGATCTGACGGGCGGTGAGTTCCGCCGATGCGGCGTCGGTGGCGAACTTGACGCCGCCCGCCTTGCCCCGGCCTCCGGTTTTTACCTGTGCTTTGACGACGACCCGGCCGCCGAGCGCCTCGGCGGCCGCCCTCGCCTCGCGCGGTGCGGCCACAACTGCCGCGTCCGGCACCGCGATGCCGTGGTCCTTGAAGAGTTCCCTTGCCTGGTGCTCATACAGATCCATGCCGGCTCCTGACTCGGTGGGAAAAGTGCCGCACGCCCCCTGGACACCACCCCTCGAATGGGGGATAACAAGGTTCATACAGTATTCGTCGACTGTATGCAATGTACCGAGCGGAGCATCGACTGCTTCAACTCCCCTGTTCCAGAACCAAGTTCACGCAGTGAGGGGCCCTTGGCATGACCAAAGCTCTAGAAGGCGTACGCGTCCTCGACATGACCCACGTACAGTCCGGGCCCTCGGCCACCCAGCTCCTCGCCTGGCTCGGCGCGGACGTGGTGAAGCTGGAGGCACCTTCCGGGGACATCACCCGCAAGCAGCTCCGCGACCTCCCGGACGTCGACTCGCTCTACTTCACGATGCTCAACTGCAACAAGCGGAGCATCACCCTCAACACCAAGTCGGAGCGCGGCAAGGAGATCCTCACGGAACTCATCCGCCGCTCGGACGTGATGGTGGAGAACTTCGGCCCGGGCGCCGTCGACCGGATGGGCTTCACCTGGGAGAAGATCCGGGAGATCAACCCGCGGATCGTCTACGCCTCCATCAAGGGCTTCGGCGACGGCCCGTACACCAACTTCAAGGCGTACGAAGTCGTCGCGCAGGCCATGGGCGGCTCGATGACCTCCACCGGTTTCGAGGACGGCCCGCCGCTGGCGACCGGCGCCCAGATCGGGGACTCCGGTACCGGCATCCACGCCGTGGCCGGCATCCTCGCCGCGCTCTTCCAGCGGGAGAACACCGGGCGCGGGCAGCGCGTCAACGTGGCCATGCAGCACGCCGTGCTCAACCTCTGCCGGGTGAAGCTGCGCGACCAACAGCGCCTTGCCCACGGCCCGTTGGCGGAGTATCCCAACGAGGACTTCGGCGACGAGGTGCCGCGTTCGGGCAACGCGAGCGGCGGCGGACAGCCGGGCTGGGCGGTCAGGTGCGCCCCCGGCGGGCCCAATGACTACGTCTACGTCATCGTGCAGCCCGTCGGCTGGCGGCCGATCAGTGAACTCATCGGGCGGCCCGAGCTGGCGGACGACCCCGAGTGGGCGACGCCGGAAGTGCGGCTGCCCAAGCTCTCCAAGATGTTCCAGCTCATCGAGGAGTGGTCCTCGACCCTTCCCAAGTGGGAGGTGCTGGAGAAGCTCAACGCCCACAACGTCCCCTGCGGACCGATCCTCTCCACCAAGGAGATCATCGAGGACGCCTCGCTGGCCGCCAACGAGATCGTCGTCGAGGTCGAGCACCCGGAGCGCGGCACCTTCACCACCGTCGGCTCCCCGATCAAGCTCTCCGACTCCCCCGTCGACGTGCTCACCTCGCCGCTGCTCGGCGAGCACAACGCGGAGGTGTACGTGGGTGAACTCGGCCTGGGCGACGAGGAATTGCGCCTTCTCAAGACGGATGGAGTCATTTGATGTCACCCGACAAGGCAGCGGTCCGGCAGGTACTGGACGCCGCACTCGCCGAGGGCCGCAGCGCCCTCACGGCGCCCGAGGCCAAGCGGATCGCGGATGCGTACGACATCCCGGTCCCCGCCGAGGCGCTCGCCGAGTGCGCGGACGAGGCCGTGGCGCTCGCCGACCGGATCGGGTTCCCGGTCGCGATGAAGATCGTCTCCCCCGAGATCGTGCACAAGACGGACGCGGGCGGCGTACGGATCGGGGTGCGGAGCCATGCCGAGGTGCGCGAGGCCTTCGCCACGATCGTCTCCAACGCCCGCCGCCACGACCCCGATGCGACCATCCTGGGCGTCCAGATCCAGCAGATGGTGCCGGCCGGGACCGAGGTGATCGTCGGCACGGTCACCGACCCCACCTTCGGCAAGATCGTCGCCTTCGGCCTCGGCGGAGTGCTGGTGGAAGTCCTCAAGGACATCACCTTCCGGCTCGCCCCCGCCACCGAGGACGACGCCCTGTCGATGCTGGACTCGATCCGGGCCGCGGAGGTGCTGCGCGGTGTCCGGGGCGGGGCAGCCGTCGACCGCACCACGCTCTCCCATCTGATCGTCGGCGTCTCCCGGCTGGCCGCGGACTTCCCCGAGATCGCGGAGATCGACCTCAACCCGGTCTTCGCCTCGGCGGACGGGGTGATGGCGGCCGACGTACGGATCCTGCTCGGCGGGGAGACGGCGGCGCCCCGGCGCTCGTACAGCCGCGACGAGATCCTCACCTCGATGCGCCGGCTGATGCAGCCGCGCTCGATCGCCGTGATCGGCGCCTCCAACGAGGAGGGGAAGATCGGCAATTCGGTCATGAAGAACCTGGTGGCCGGGGGCTTTACGGGAGATATCCACCCGGTGAACCCCAAGGCTGACGACATACTCGGCCGTAAGGCTTACAAGAGCGTCATGGATGTTCCTGGTGAGCCTGATGTGGCGGTCTTCGCGATCCCCGCGAAGTTCGTCGCCTCCGCCCTCGAAGAGGTCGGCCGCAAGGGCATACCGAACGCCGTCCTCATCCCGTCCGGCTTCGCCGAGACCGGCGAACAGGCCATGCAGGACGAGCTCGTGGCCATCGCCGAGCAGTACGGAGTGCGGCTGCTCGGACCGAACATCTACGGCTACTACTCGACCTGGCACGACCTCTGCGCCACCTTCTGCACGCCGTACGACGTCAAGGGCGGCGTCGCTCTGACCTCGCAGTCGGGCGGCATCGGCATGGCGATCCTCGGCTTCGCGCGCACCACCAAGACGGGTGTCTCGGCGATCGTCGGGCTCGGCAACAAGTCGGACCTGGACGAGGACGACCTGCTGACCTGGTTCGGCGAGGACCCCAACACCCAGTGCATCGCCATGCACCTGGAGGACCTCAAGGACGGCCGCGCCTTCGTCGAGGCGGCGCGGGCGACCGTGCCCAAGAAGCCGGTCGTGGTCCTCAAGGCGGGCCGCACCAGCGCCGGCGCGAAGGCGGCGGGCTCGCACACCGGGGCGCTCGCCGGGGACGACGCCGTGTACGAGGACATCCTCAAGCAGGCGGGGGTGATCAGGGCGCCCGGTCTGAGCGACATGCTGGAGTACGCCAGGTCGCTGCCCGTGCTGCCCACCCCCAAGGGCGACAACGTCGTGATCATCACGGGGGCCGGCGGCTCCGGCGTCCTGCTCTCCGACGCGATCGTCGACAACGGGCTGACGCTGATGGAGATCCCCGACGACCTGGACGCCGCGTTCAAGGCCTTCATCCCGCCCTTCGGCGCGGCGGGCAACCCGATCGACATCACCGGAGGCGAGCCGCCCTCCACGTACGAGGCGACGATCCGCCTGGGCATGGAGGACCCGCGGATCCACTCCCTGGTCCTCGGCTACTGGCACACCATCGTCACTCCCCCGATGGTCTTCGCGGAGCTGACGGCGCGTGTGGTCGCGGAGTTCAGGGCCCGCGGCATCGAAAAGCCGGTGGTGGCGTCCCTGGCGGGCGACGTCGAGGTCGAGGAGGCCTGCCAGTACCTCTTCGAGCGGGGGGTCGTGGCCTACCCGTACACGACCGAGAAGCCGGTCGCGGCGCTGGGCGCGAAATACCGGTGGGCGCGATCGGCGGGGCTCCTGTGACGCCGACACCCCACCCGGCCGGGGGGCCGCGGGCCGCAGGGCTGTGGGGAGGCGGCCGATGACGTGAGTCATGAGGGGTGGTCCCGGCCCGATTCGGGCCGCCACCCCCGGCCTTCGGCCGACGAATGGCACTGGACAGGGGGCGCTGGCCAGGTTCCTTCGACGTCAAGGGGACGAACATGAGCACGGATGGTGCAAGCCGGAGCGCGCAAGGTGTCGCGTACCGGGAAGTGACGGACAGCAAGGGCCGCATCTACCGGGTCGGCGAAACCGACCGGGACATCCTCGGGCACTCCCGCAAATTCATGGTGTACATGCCATGGATAGCCATGATGGCCATCAGCGTGTCCGAGTACGCCTACGGTTCGGCCGAGGACACGCTCTCGGAGGCGCATGGCTGGACGCAGAGCAACACCTTCTGGATCCTGAGCGTCTGGGTGTTCTTCCAGGCCGGGATCGCATTCCCCGCGGGGTGGATGCGGGAGAAGGGGATACTGACGGCCCGCAGGGCCATGTTCGTGGGCGCCGGGCTCTGCTTCATCGGCTTCCTCGCGCTCTCCCACTTCCACAACGTATTCGCCGCGATCTGCGGCTTCGGCGTCATCGGCGGTCTGGGTTCGGGGCTCATCTACGCGACCTGTATCAACATGGTCGGCAAGTGGTTCCCGGAGCGCCGCGGAGCGAAGACCGGTTTCGTCAACGGCGGCTTCGCCTACGGCGCACTGCCTTTCATCTTCATCTTCAACTACGCGTTCGACACCGGTAACTACAACGAAGTCCTCGACCTCATCGGCGTCTATGTGCTGATCGTGGTGGCCATCTGCGCCTGGTTCTTCAAGGACCCGCCGAAGAACTGGTGGCCGGCCGAGATCGACCCGCTGAACTACAGCGGCAACACGAAGACCGCCGCCAGCCTCGCCATGAACCCCCCGGCGGTGAAGCAGTACACCCCCAAGGAGGCCATCAGGTCCGGTGCGCTGCCGCTCATGTGGATCACCCTGGTGATGACGGCGGGCGTCTCCATCTTCGGTATCTCCTTCCAGGTGGACTTCGCGAAGGAGGTGGGCTTCGGCCCGCTGGTCGCCGCCTCGTCGATGGGCATCATGGCCGTTGTCAACGGCGTCGGGCGTGCGGTGGTGGGCTGGCTCTCGGACATCTGGGGCCGCAAGCTGACCCTGGTGTTCGTCATCGTGGCACTGGGTCTGGCCCAGTTCGGCATCATCTGGGCCGGGAACATGCACAGCGAGTGGCTGTTCCTGTTCTTCGCCTTCCTGTCGGGCTTCGGCGGCGGCGCGTTCTACCCGATGTTCGCGGCACTGACCCCGGACTACTTCGGTGAGAACTACAACGCCACCAACTACGGCCTGGTCTACAGCGGAAAGCTGGTCAGCGGCCTCTTCGGCGGCGGGCTCGGTTCCATGGTCGTGGACTCCTGGGGCTACAACGGCGCCTACGCCCTGGCAGGCGGCATCTCCATGGCGGCCGCGGCCATCGCCCTCCTGCTGAGGCAGCCGGGCAGGTCCGAGATCCGCAAGATCACCCCGAATCCGCAGCCCGTGAGCAGGGAGGTCGTCTGACCCCCTTCTCCACGGTCTGTGCCAAAGGCCCTCGTCCCCGGACCGAGTCCAGGGGCCGAGGGCCTTTGGCGTGAGCGCGACGCGTCAGCAGTTCCTCTCGCGCAGCCCCCTCAGACGCGTGAGCGGAGCGGGAGGAAGGTCAGCACTTCTTCCCGCGCAGCGCGGCCAGGTGGTCGTAGCCGATCTTCGCGTGCTTCAGGGACTGGCCCGGGTCCGTGCCGCTCGGTGCGTTGTCCTGCTCGACCATCGGGTTGCGGTAGTTCTGCTCGCCGACCCGGCTGAGGAAGGTGGTGTAGTCGATGACACCGGTGCCGAAGGGCACCATGTCGTAGCCCATGCCATTGGTGTCGTTACGGGTGCCGTCCTTGGCGTGGAAGAGCGGGTAGCGCTTGTTGTGGGCGCGGACCAGGGCCGCCGGGTCGAAGACCTTCTCCCGCGTGGAGCCGTCGTGGGCGGTGTAGGTGTGGAACTTGTACTGCGCGACGTGCGCCCAGAAGACGTCCATCTCGAGCCACACGGTCCTGGGGTCGCTGACCTTGAGGAAGTACTCGAGCTTGCGGATGCCGGAACTGCGGGTCGGACGGCCCTGGGCATCGAGGGGGCCGCCGTCGAGCAGGAAGTCGTACGCCCCGTCGTGGTTGTGGGTGTACAGCTTGATCCCCGCGCGGTGTGCGATCTCTCCGAGCGCGTTCCACTTGTCGGCGGCCACGTCCCAGTCGGCCTTGTACGCACTGTTCGTCGGGTCGCCGCCCGTGCCCATGTGGTCCATCCCGAGGATCCCGGCGATCTCCAGGTGCTTCTTGAAGGTGTCGGTGTCGGGCTGGCTGAGGGGCCAGGAACCGGGGATGAAACCGTGGTTGCCCTGAGCGCTCAGCCCGTACTCGTCGAGCCAGGAGCGCAGCAGTTTGGCACCCTCCACGGATTCGAGGCTGGCGCCGCCGGGGGCGTTGGCGTGCTGGCCGTAACCGGCGAACTCGACCTGCTTGTAGCCGTAGCGGGCCAGCTCCTTGAAGACCTCGCGGAAGCCGGAGGGCAGGTCGGTGGAGAGCGGGTCACGGCCTGTGGCATCACGCACGGTGTAGATGATGATGCCGCGCTTGCGGGCGGGTACGAGGACGTTGCGGCGGCCCTGACCATGGCCGGTGCCGCTCTCCGGCCGTGCCTGCGACTGGGCGAAGGCGGGTGACGCGCCGAACACCGGGGCGGCGATGGCGCCGGCGGCGGCTGCCGTGCAGGTGGAGAGGAAGTTGCGGCGGTTGATGCCGAGGCGCTGTCTGAGGGATTCGGCGGAGTGGTCGTGGGAGTCGAAGGTGCTCACGATTGCCTCTCTTCTGCGTGCGGGGCGGGTGCCGTTGACGCGTTGTCAGTGGCGTGTGCTGCACTTGCCGTATCCGCTTCTCCGCCGGGTCGGGCCAGGCCCGCCAGGCCGAGGAGCAGGGACTTCACATCGGTGGCCGATACGCGGTCGCCGAAGGCGCGGGGGGTGGAGCTGATGATGAGCGGACCTGTTGCGTCGCTCAGAGGGAGGCGGCCATGGCTGCCGCGAATAGGTGAGGGGTCCAGGGGGACCACGGCCATCCGGTAGCGCATGCCGAGTTTCTTGCGGGCCAGGGCCTTGGCCGCCTTGACCTTGACGTACGGGTCGAGGGGGTCGAGGAAGAGCTCGACCGGGTCGTAGCCGGGTTTGCGGTGGATCTCGACGAGCTGCGCGAAGTCGGGGGCGCGGGCGTCGTCGAGCCAGTAGTAGTACGTGAACCAGGCGTCCGGGTCGGCGACGGCGACGAGTTCGCCGGAGCGGGGGTGGTCGAGTCCGTGCGTCTTCTTGCCCTCGTCGTCGAGGAGTTGCTCAATTCCGGCGAGGTCGCGGAGGGCTTCGCGGGTGGCTTCGAGGTCCTCGGGGCGGCGGACGTAGATGTGGGCGATCTGGTGGTCGGAGACGGCGAAGGCCCGGGAGGTCATCGGGTCGAGGTACTCCATGCCGTCCTGGGTGTGCACCTCCAGGAGTCCGGCCCTGCGCAGCGCCCGGTTGATGTCGACGGGGCGGCTCACCGGGGTGATGCCGTACTCGGAGAGTGCGACGACGGTGCGGCCCTCGGCCTTGGCGTCGTCGAGCAACGGGGCGAGGACGGCGTCGAGGTCGGCGGCCGCCTTCAGGGAGCGCGGGTCGTCGGGGCCGTAGCGCTGGAGGTCGTAGTCCAGGTGCGGGAGGTAGCAGAGAGCCAGGTCGGGGTGGCGGGTGGTGAGGAGGTGGCGGGTCGCGTCGACGATCCACTGCGAGGAGACGATGTCGGCGCCCGGGCCCCAGAAGTGGAAGAGGGGGAACGTGCCGAATTTCTCGGTGAGTTCGTCGTGCAGGGCCGGGGGGCGGGTGTAGCAGTCGGGTTCCTTGCGGCCGTCGGCGTAGTAGACGGGGCGGGGGGTGACGGTGAAGTCGGTGTCGGCGCCCATCGCGTACCACCAGCAGACATTGGCCACCGTGTAGCCGGGGTGGACGCGGCGGGCGGCGTCCCAGATCTTGTCGCCCTCGACGAGACCGTTGTGCTGGCGCCAGAGGAGGACCTCGCCGATGTCGCGGAAGTACCAGCCGTTGCCGACGATGCCGTGCTCGGAAGGGGCGGTGCCGGTGAGAAAGGTGGACTGGGCGGCGCAGGTGACCGCGGGCAGCACGGTGCCGAGCGGGGCCTGGGAGCCGGACCGGGCGAGGGTCTTGAGGCGGGGCATGTGGTCGAGGAGTTGCGGGGTGAGGCCGACGACGTCCAGCACGAGGAGCGGGTGGGGGTGCTGCGGGGTGGTCGCGGTCACGGGAGCTCCTTCAGTCCGAGGTCGGTCAACAGGTCGCGGGCGAGGGTGAGTTCGGCGGCGATCCCGTCGGCGAGCTGGGTGCGGTTGCGCGGGCGCAGCTCGGCGGGGAGCGCCTGCCAGGTGTAGGTCTCGACTTCGAGGTGGCGGGTGAGTGGGTGTTCGCCGCCGACCAGCCGCGTCAGCGTGTCCTGGAGCACGGGGAGCGTGGAGGTGAGCGGCGGGGCCGGTGGGGCGTGCAGTGGGACGTGGAAGTGGGAGCGCCAGGGGGTGGCGTCGGGGAGGTCGCCGCCGGTGAGGGCGGCGTCCAGGTCGTCCGTTCCGCGCAGGCCCGTACGGGTACGGGTGCGGGTCTGGTGGAGGAAGCGGGGCTCGGCGAAGTCGGCGAGGGCTTCACGGACTTCGGGGAGGTGGGGGTGTTCGGCGTGGAGGGCTGCGGAGAGCTGCGCCTTGGGGATGGGGATGCCGGCTGCGCCGAGCGCGCGGAGTGCCGTTGCGGGGTCCTCGAAGGAGGTGGCCAGATGGCAGGTGTCGATGCAGATGCCGATACGCGGTGAGCCGATGGCGGTGAGCGGGCCGATCGCGTCGGCGGTGGTCTCCACGGTGCAGCCGGGTTCCGGCTCAAGGGCGATGCGTATCGACTTGCCCGTGAGTTCCTCGAGTGCGTCGAGGCGGCCGGCGAGGGTGGTCAGGGCCGCGTAGGACGTATCGGCCGCGGCGTCGTCGAACTCCGTGCGCCAGGCGAGAGGGAGGGTGGAGATGGATCCCTCGGTGACGTCGTCGGGGAGCAGGCCGGCGAGGAGACGGGCCAGGTCGGTGGTGTGGGCGAGGCGTTCGGGATCGGCCCAGTCGGGCTTGTACACCCGGTATTTGACCTCTTCGGCGCCGAATCCCTCGTAGGGGAATCCATTGAGGGTGACGACTTCGAGGCCGCGCTGGTCGAGTTCGCCGCGCAGGCCGCGCAGGGCGGCCGGGTCGGTGATCAGGGCCCTGGCTGCATCCCTGGCGAGCCAGAGGCCGATGCCCAGGCGGTCGCGTCCGAGTCGTCTGCGTACGGGTTCGCAGTGGTCGCGCAGCTGGTCGCGTACGCCGTCGAGTGTCTCGGCGGGGTGGACGTTGGTGCAGTACGCGAGGTGGACGATCGAGCCGTCGGGATGGCGGAAGCGCATGGTCAGGCACCTCCGCGGAGGATGGAGTTGCCTTCGTGGGTGGGCTGTCGGGGTGCGACGGGATCGAGGCGGAGGCGTCCGCTGAGGCCGTAGAAGGCGACCGGGTTGTCCCAGAGCACCTTCTCCACGTCGCCTTCGGTGAAGCCCGCATTGAGCATGGCGTCGGCGACCTTGCGGGTCTTGAGCGGGTCGCTCTTTCCCCAGTCGGCGGCCGAGTTGACGAGGACGCGTTCGGTTCCGTAGGTCCGCAGGACCGCGACCATCCGGTCCTCGTCCATCTTGGTGTCGGGGTAGATGGAGAACCCGAGCCAGCAGCCGCTGTCAGTGGCGTCTTTTACGGTTGTTTCATTGAGGTGGTCGAGAAGGACACGGCCCGGGGGGAGGTCCGATTCACGGACGACGTCGATGGTGCGGCGCAGGCCGGTGAGTTTGTCGCGGTGCGGGGTGTGGACCAGGGCGGGCAGGCCGTGGTCGGCGGCCAGTTGGAGCTGGGCGGCGAATGCGGCGTCCTCGGCGGGGGTCATCGAGTCGTAGCCGATCTCGCCGACGGCGACGACGTTGTCCTTGACTAGGTAGCGGGGCAGTTCGTCGAGCACGGGGGTGCAGCGGGGGTCGTTCGCCTCTTTGGGATTGAGGGCGAGCGTGCAGTGGTGGGCGATGCCGTACTGGGAGGCGCGGAAGGGTTCCCAGCCCAGGAGCGCGTCGAAGTAGTCGAAGAAGCTGGCGGGCGAGGTGCGGGGCTGGCCGAGCCAGAAGGACGGCTCGACGAGGGCGCGTACCCCTGCGTCGTACATCGCCTGGTAGTCGTCGGTGGTGCGGGAGGTCATATGGATGTGCGGATCGAAGATGCGCATCGGCGGGACTCCTACTCCTCGGCGGCGGTCAGGGACAGGACGTGGTGGAGGTCGAGGGGGATCTCGCGGCCCGCGGCGGTGCGTTCTGCGGCGTAGTCGCGGAGCATCCTGGCGAGTTCGGCGTCGCCGTGCGCGCGGGCGGCCAGATCCGCGACGGCGTCGACTGCGACGCCGGTGAACAGGCACTTCAGGACGGCGTGCCGCCAGGAGTGCGGGTCGAGGTGGGCAGCGGCGTAGGGGCCGACGGCTGCGGCGATCAGGTGGGTGTCGTTGGTGCGCAGGGCGTCTTCGACGAGCGGGAGGGCGGTGGGGCCGAGGGCGGGGAGGTGCGGGAGGGCGAGGAGCACGGCCTGGCGTTCGGCGGCCGATCCCTGTTGGTAGAGGCGGGTGACGGTGGAGGTGTCGGCGCGGGCCTCGGCGAGGAGGAGGGTGCGGATCGTGCCGGCGTGCTCCTGGCTGCACTCGCGGGCCGCGGTCGCGAATCGCATCTCCCATACGGGTACGGCCTGTTCAGCCTCGGCGAGCGCTTCGTCGAGCCAGGCGCGGGCCGCTCCGGGGAGCAGCGCGTCGAGTTCCTTGCGGGTCATCGGCATGCCGGGGCCGCCTTACGGAGGAAGTCCAGTGAGGTGCGGGCGAGTTCGGGGCCGGCGTGGGAGTGGCGGGGCAGCTCGACGACGGTGAGGCCCTGATAGCCGGTGGCGGCGAGTGCTTCGAGGACGGGCGGGAAGTCGATCTCGCCGTCCCCGAACGGGAGGTGTTCGTGGACGCCGCGCCGCATGTCCTCGATCTGGACGTGCCGCAGCCAGGGTGCGGCCTCGCGTACGCAGTCGGCGGGCGAGGCCTCTTCCAGGCACTGGCAGTGGCCGATGTCGAGGGTGAGGCCCAGGAATTCAGGGTCCCCGAGGGTCCGGCGCAGGTGGTGGAAGTCGGCGAGGGAGGAGAGGAGGTGGCCCGGTTCGGGCTCGACGGCCAGGGGGATGCCGGCCACCGCGGCGGTGTCGAGGACCGGGGTGAGCGCTTCGGCGAGGCGCTTCCAGGCGGTGTCGGGGTCGGTGCCCTCGGGGGTGACCCCGCTGAAGCAGTGCACGGCGTGGGCGCCCAGGTCCGCGGCGACCTGCACGGCCGTCTTCAGCAGGCGTATGCGGGCGGCGCGGCCTTCGGGGTCCGGGTCGAGGAGGGAAGGGCCGTGCTTGCTGCGGGGGTCGAGGACGTAGCGGGCGCCGGTCTCGACGGTGACGGAGAGACCGAGGCGTTCCAAGGTGTGGGCGACTCGGCGGGTCCTGGCGCCGAGGCCCGGGCCGACGGGGTCGAGGTGCATGTGGTCGAGGGTCAGGCCGACGCCGTCGTAGCCGAGGTCGGCGAGGAGGTGGAGCGCGTCGTCCAGGCGGAGGTCGGTGAGGCCGTTGGTGCCGTAGCCGAGGCGCAGCGTCATGTGGGGCTCACCTTCCGTGCAAGCTTGCGGGCCAGCGGGGCGAGGGCTCCGATGGCTGCGGCGGTTCCGGTCGCGCCGGTGCGGGCTGCGAGGGCGGACTGGAGCGGGATCATCGCTCGGATGCCGGCGCCTACTGCGCGTTGGGTGAGGGGTGGGGAGGGGTTGAGGGCGGCGTGGAGGTAGGGGCGGGTCGCGGTGGCGAGGTAGGCGAGGGCGGCGGGGGTGGCCGCTGCGCGGGCCATGTCCCCAATCCCGCCCCTCCCCGGCTGTGCCATGTGCGGCTCCGCCGCGTGGGGGGCTGCGCCCCAGACCCCCGAGCCCCGGTAAGCGGGGGCTTCGCCCCCTGCGCCCCCGTACGCGACCTCCGGCCGCGTGTCCTCAATCGCCGGACGGGCTTGATTTTCGCGACACCGGCTCGCAAGCCCCGCAGCGGCGGCGCTGATCAAGGACGTCACCGCCAGCGCTGCCAGGGGCGCCCGCGTCGAGCCGCCCTCCACCTCGTGCCGCGACACCGTTGTCACCGCGTACGTGTGCGCCCCCATCAGCGCCGCCGGAGTCAGCGCGTGACGCACCCCCGGACCCGTCGCCACCGCCCCCATCAGGACATCCAGCGCCCGCGCCGCCCCCATCGCCGCAGGACCGGCCGGAGTCCGCTTCCACACCAGGTCGTACGACCAGACCGTCGCCGCCAGCGCCGCCGACACCCCCAGCGCCCGGCCTCCCGCCCGGGACGCCAGGGCCAGGCCCGCTCCCGTCAGTGCCATCGACGCGCCCAGCGCCGCGCCCGCGCTGATCCGGCCCGAGGGGATCGGGCGGTGCGGGCGGTCGATCGCGTCCTCCTCGCGGTCCGCCCAGTCGTTGAGGGCCATTCCCGCTTCGTAGAGGCAGAGCGAGGAGGCGATCGCGTACGCCGTACCCCTGTTGAGAGGGTGTCCCGCCGCGCCCGCGAGCGCGTCTCCCGGCACCGTGAACAGGGCCGATATACGCAGGAGTTCAAGCCATGCCCCCGCCGTCACCGGGACTCCCCCAGCTCCGCCGCGAACGCCAGCAGTGCGCCGTACTGGTCGGCGAGGCCCGCCGGGCCGCCTCCGTCCGGGTCCTTGAAGTAGAAGCCGAGCCGGGACAGCGGGCCGGTCATGCCCACCTCGTGCGCCCGCGCCACCAGCCGTGCCAGATCGAGGACCAGCGGTGCGGCGAGCGCCGAGTCGCAGCCCTGCCAGATCGTCTGGAGGATCATGCGCGATCCGAGGAAGCCGTCGAAGGCGATGTGATCCCAGGCCGTCTTCCAGTCGCCGAGCGCGGGGACGTCGTCGATATGGACCTCGCCCTCGGGGGTCGTTCCGAGGGTGTCCGCGAGTACGCGCTCCTTGCCCGCGTTCTTCGCGGCCGCGGCCCCCGGATCGGCCAGTGCCGCCCCGTCGCCGCCGCCCAGCAGATTGCTGCCCGACCAGGCCCGGACCGCCAGCGCGCGCTGGACGAACATGGGGGCGAGGACCGAGCGCAGCAGGGTCTGGCCCGTCTTGCCGTCGCGGCCCGCGTGGGGAAGTCCGCAGGTCGCGACGGCGTCCTGGAGGGCCGCCGCGCGCAGCCCGGTGGAGGGGGTGAAGTTGATGTACGGGCAGCCGGCCCGCAGGGCGGCCGCCGCGTAGAGGGAGCTCGCGGGGAGCCTCGCGTCGCCGGGCGCGGGGGCGGGCTCCGTGGAGGAGACGTTGACGACCACCGCGCGGGCCAGGCCGCGGTTCGCGACGAAGGAGGTGATGTCGGCGGCGAAGGCGGTGATGAGTTCGTCGTCGGTGCGGGGGTCGCCGGGGAGCGGGCCCCCGGGGCGTATCTGCTCGTCCGCCGCCGCGAGTTCGGCCCGTACCGCCGACGGCAGCCCGTGGGGCAGCACACCGCCTTCGGCGAGGGCCTCGGCCCGCTTGGGGAGCGGGCAGCTCGCCGTGTCGTGGCCGCCGAAGACCAGTGAGGCCAGGGCGGGCAGACCCGCGCCGGCGAAGGGCGGTGTCTCGGTGACCATGCCGGTCGCCGGGTGGAGTCCCGCGACCACCGCCGCGCTCCCCGCGACCGCGGTGGTGGCGACGGAGCCACGTGCTCCGACGAACCAGACTCCGACTCCGACTCCGGCTCCGACTCCGACTCCAATGCCTGCTGCGGACACGGGCTGCCTCCCTGGGGTGGTGCGGGTTCTCTCCGGTGTACGGACGGGGGTGAGGGGCGGCGGGCAGGGGTTCGGCGAGTCCCCCTGCCCGCCGCCGTCCGGTGGCTGCCCTCGGCTAGGCGGAGGGCAGTTCCTTGAGTTGGATGTTGCGGAAGGACACGTGGTCGCCGGCCGAGTGGTTCTGCAGGCCGATGTAGCCGTCCTTCAGGCTGCGCACCGGGTCGGTGTTGGTGAAGTCGTTGACCTTCACGCCGTTGAGGAAGATCGTGAGCCGTTCTCCCTGCACCCGGATTTCGTAGCTGTTCCACTGGCCCGGGGGCCTGAGCACCCGGTCGCGGGCCTTGAGGTCGGCCGACTTGAAGGAGTAGACCGAGCCCGTCGTGCGGTCGGGGGCGTCGGTGGCGTCGATCTGCACCTCGTAGCCCTTGTTGACCGCCGACCACGGGTCGTCCGACTCGGGGAAGCCCACGAAGACGCCCGAGTTGTCGTCGCCGGTCATCTTCCAGTCCAGCTTCAGCGAGTACGCGTTGAACTGCTTGGCCTGGTAGTAGAGCAGCCCCATTCCGTCCTGGGACTGCAGTTCACCGCCGACGACGTTGAACTTTCCGGGACCTGCCTGCTTCCAGCCCTCCAGGGTCTTGCCGTTGAAGAGCGGGCGGTAGTCGGTGGAGGGCTTGCAGTCGGCCTTGACCTGTCCGGCCGCGTACCGCAGTCCGCCCAGCAGGTGCTGGCGGAAGGCCGGTTCGGCGTACGACTCCTTGGTGTGGCCGAGGCCGGTGTAGAAGGAGCGGCCGCCCTGGTAGGCCTGGCACCAGGCGATCGGGTGGTCGCCCTTCATGGTGCCGCCGGTGTAGGTGGTCTCGTCGAGGGTGGCGAGCACCTTGGCCGTACCGCGCGGGTTGGTGCGGTAGTTGTAGAGCTCGTCGGTGTGCTCCCAGCTGTCGCCGAGGTGCGCGGTCGCCGGGTTGGTGTGGTCCTCGATGCGTACGGTCGCGGGCTGGATCTGTGGGTGTCCGGCGAAGTACGCGCCGACGAGTCCGCCGTAGAACGACCAGTCGTATTCGGTGTCGGCCGCCGCGTGCACGCCCATGTATCCGCCGCCGGTGGTGATGAAGTTCTCGAACGCCTTCTGCTGGTCGGCGTTGAGCACGTCACCGGTCGTGGAGAGGAAGACCACCGCGTCGTAGCGGGCGAGGTTGCTGGTGGTGAACTGGGCCGCCTCCTCGGTGGAGTCGACGGTGATGTTGCTGGACTTGCCGAGTTCCTTGAGGGCCGCGATGCCCTCGGGGATGGCATCGTGCCGGAAGGCCGCGGTCTTGGAGAAGACCAGGACCCGCTTGGCGGTCTTGTCGACGGGGGTGTTGGAGAGCTCGAAGTCGTCGATGTCGTAGAGCGCGCCGTCGCCGCCCTTGAAGACCAGGAAGAGTTCGGTGGCCTTGCCGGGTACGGACCGCAGGGGTACGTCGATGTCCTGGAAGGTCTCCCAGCTGCCGGTCACCGGCACCGGCGCGGAGCCGAGCAGGGTCCCGGTCGCCGATCCTGCCCGTACCTCGATGAATCCGCCCGCGCCGCCGGAGGAGATCCGTGCGGTGAGCTTGGTGGAGCCGGCGAGGATGTAGGGCTTGAAGGAGATCCAGTCGTCGTTGTCGATGTCGCCGACGGTCTTGCCGCCTTCCGCGGCCGCCTTGTCGTACGTCTTGATGCCGGACGAGCCGGTGAAGTGCTCGGCTTGGCGGTGCCTGGGCTGGAGCTGCGCCTGGTCCTTGCCGGTGAGCGCGGCCTGGCCGCCGCCTCCGCCGTCGGTGTATTCGGCGTCGACGACTCCGAAGACGTTGGCGTTGGGGTCGTGTCCGCCGTCGATGGCGGTGTTGATGGTGCCGGTGCAGCCGGTGGTGGAGGTGATGAGGTGGCCGTGGCTGTCATGGCCGAGGACGAAGTTCACCTTGACCTTGGCGCAGTCGATCGCCGGGTCCTCGGGGTCGGTGACCTTCACCTTGAAGGGGACCTTGTCGCCGAAGGTGAACAGCGCTCCATCGCCCGGCAGTTCAAGGGTGACCTTGGGCGCGGTGTTGCCGACCGTGATGTGCGCGCTCGCCGATCCGGTGCGGCCCGTGGGGTCCTTGGCAGTGACGGTCGCGGTGTAGGTGCCGTTCTTCTTGTACGTGTACGTGGGGTTGGCGTCGGTGGACTTGCCGCCGTCGCCGAAGTCCCAGGAGTACGTGAGGGCGTCGCCGTCGGAGTCCGTGGTGCCGGCCGAGGAGAAGGCGACCTTCAGCGGGGCATGGCCCGAGGTCTTGTTGGCTGCCGCCTCGGCGACCGGGGAGTGCCCGCCGGTGGCGTTCTCGATGCGGTAGAGGCCGGTGTTCTCGTCGCCGCCGAACCAGGCGGTGCCGTAGTCCAGGACGTACAGCGCTCCATCAGGGCCGAAGGCCATGTCCATGACCTGGGTCCCGGTCCAGGGGATCGGGTTGATGGACTCGACGGTGCCGTCGTCGGTGGAGGAGATGCGCTTGATCCAGCGGCGGCCGAACTCGCCGGCGAAGAAGTCGCCGTCGTACGCCTCGGGGAACTTGACCGGGGAGTCCAGGTTCGCGTCGTAGTGGTAGACGGGCCCGCCCATCGGGGACTCGGATCCGGTGCCGAACTCGGGCACCGAGCCGTTGTCGTACGGGATCCAGGCCGGCTGCGCGGGCGGCAGGTCGGTGATGCCCGTGTTGTACGGCGAGGTGTTCTTCGGGGCGTTGCAGTCGAAGGTCGCGCCCGAGACCTTCGTCTCGAAGTCGTACGCGACGTACGGGTCGTTCTTGCCGGTGCAGAACGGCCAGCCGAAGTTCCCCGGCTTGGTCACCCGGGCGAACTCGACCTGTCCCGCCGGTCCGCGCTTGGGGTCGGCCGCGCCCGCGTCGGGCCCGTAGTCGCCGACGTAGACGATGCCGGTGGCCTTGTCGACGCTGAAGCGGAAGGGGTTGCGGAAGCCCATCGCGTAGATCTCGGGGCGGGTCTTGGCCGTGCCCGGAGCGAAGAGGTTGCCGTCGGGGATCGCGTACGACGCGTCGTCGTTGACCTTGATGCGGAGGATCTTGCCGCGCAGGTCGTTGGAGTTGCCGGCGGTGCGCCGGGCGTCGTAGGCGGGGTTGCGGCCCGGGCGCTGGTCCATCGGGCTGTAGCCGTCGGAGGCGAAGGGGTTGGAGTCGTCGCCGGTCGACAGGTAGAGGTTGCCCTGCGCGTCGAAGTCGATGTCGCCGCCGACGTGGCAGCAGATGCCGCGGGTGGTGGGGACTTCGAGGATCTTCTTCTCGCTGGCGTTGTCGAGGGTGCCGTCCGCCTTGAGGGTGAACCGGGACAGCTGGTTGATCCCGTCGAACTTGGCGAAGTCGGCGGCGGTGCCGGTGTCGGGGGCGTCGCCTGCCGGAGTGCTCAGCGGGGGCGCGTAGTAGAGGTAGATCGCCCGGTTCTCGCTGAACTTGGGGTCGATGGCGATCCCCTGGAGCCCTTCCTCGTCATGGGAGTAGACGGGGATGGTGCCGACGACCCGGGTGTTGCCGGCGGCGTCGGTGGAGCGCAGGTCGCCTTCGCGCGAGGTGTGCAGCACGGTGCGGTCCGGGAGGACGGCGAGCGACATGGGCTCACCGGTCTCCTCCCCGCCCTTGGCGAGGGTGACCTGCTGGAAGTCCTCGGCCGCGGCGGCATCTGCGGCCTTGGGGGCCGGTTCGGCGGATGCGCCCTGCGGGGCACCGAGGGTGAGGGTGGCTGCGGCGAGAAGGCTGCCGGTGAGGAGTGCGAGTGCTTTCCGGGCTCTGAGCCGTTTTCTGTGCACGAGTGTCCTCCGGGATGACCGGTCGGTCGTACGGGGCGGGTTGCCGTGGCTTCCGTCGTGCGCCGTCACTCAGGTGCCACACGTTGCTTAAGTCCTGTACACGTCAGGGAACGTAGCCCCGTTCGTCCGGGACCGAAAGCCCTTGCGCAGCAGTTGTGTCAACTTCTTCCAGGGTCAGGACAAAGCCGTTCCCGGGCAGCAGGGACCGGCCCGGCGGCGCATCGGCCGCCGGGCGGCGACCTGCGGGTACTACGGACGCGCCCCTACTCGCCGCCTCCGAATGCGGCGTCGAAGGAGGCGGTGGGCAGGTCGAAATCGAGGCGCTTCAGATGGGCGAGCGCCTCGGGGGCGCCCGCCAGCCGGTCCATCCCCGCGTCCTCCCACTCGACGGAGACCGGCCCCTTGTACGCGATGGAGTTGAGCATCCGGAACACGTCCTCCCACGGCACGTCGCCGTGCCCGGCCGAAACGAAGTCCCAGCCGCGCCGGGGATCGCCCCAGGGCAGGTGCGAGCCGAGGCGGCCGTTGCGGCCGTCGAGGCGCTTGCGGGCCTCCTTGCAGTCGACGTGGTAGATCCGGTCGCGGAAGTCGTAGAGGAAACCGACCGGGTCGAGGTCCTGCCATACGAAGTGGCTCGGGTCGAAGTTCAGCCCGAACGCGGGACGGTGGCCGACCGCCTCCAGGGCGCGCTGGGTGGTCCAGTAGTCGTACGCGATCTCGCTGGGATGCACCTCGTGGGCGAAGCGCACCCCCTCGGCGTCGAAGACGTCCAGGATCGGGTTCCAGCGCTCGGCGAAGTCCTCGTAGCCGCGCTCGATCATCCGCTCGGGGGCGGGCGGGAACATCGCGACCAGATGCCAGATGGAGGACCCCGTGAAGCCGATGACGGTGTCCACGCCGAAGGCGGCGGCCGCGCGCGCGGTGTCCTTGATCTCCTGGGCCGCCCGCTGCCGTACGCCCTCGCCCTCGCCGTCGCCCCAGATGCGGGCGGGCAGGATCGCCTGGTGGCGTTCGTCGATGATCGAGTCGCAGACGGCCTGGCCGACCAGATGGTTGGAGATCGTCCAGCACTTCAGTCCGTACTTGTCGAGCAGCTGGTGCCTGGAGTCGAGGTACCCGGGGTCGGCCAGGGCCTTGTCGACCTCGAAGTGGTCGCCCCAGCAGGCGAGTTCGAGACCGTCGTAGCCGAAGTCGCGGGCGAGCCTGCAGACCTCCTCCAGCGGCAGATCGGCCCACTGGCCGGTGAAGAGTGTGAACGGGCGTGACATGAGTCGAGACCTCCTAGAGCTGTACGGGGGTGTAGACCGAGTTCTTCTGGGCGCTCTCCTCGACCGCGGCCAGCACCCGCTGGACCTGCAGTCCGTCCGCGAAGGAGGGCTCCGGGTCGCGTCCCGCGGCGATCGCTTCGACCAAGTCGCGGGCCTGGTGCACGAAGGTGTGCTCGTAGCCCAGCGCGTGGCCGGGCGGCCACCAGGCCTCCAGGTAGGGGTGTTCGGGCTCGGTGACCAGGATGCGTCGGAAGCCCGAGGTGACGGCCGGCTCGGTGTGGTCGTGGAAGGAGAGCTCGTTCAGCCGCTCCAGGTCGAAGGCCAACGAGCCGCGCTCGCCGTTGAGTTCGACCCGCAGGGCGTTCTTGCGGCCCGACGCCATCCGGGTCGCCTCGAAGGAGGCGAGCGCCCCGCCTTCGAGCCGCCCCGTGAACAGGGCGGCGTCGTCGACCGTGACCGGGCCGCGCTCGGCGCCACCGGCCGCGGAGAGGCCGCTGGAGACCCCGGCGAGCAGCGGCCGCTCCCGTACGAACGTCTCGGTGAGCGCGGAGACCCCCGTGAGGTACTCCCCCGCCAGGTACTGCGCGAGGTCCACCGCGTGCGACCCCAGGTCGCCGAGCGCGCCCGAGCCCGCGTACTCGCGCTTGAGGCGCCAGGTCAGCGGGAACTCCGGGTCGACCAGCCAGTCCTGGAGGTAGGTGACCCGTACGTGCCGCAGCGCCCCGAGCCTCCCCTCGGCGATCATCCTGCGGCCGTACGCGACGGCCGGCACCCTGCGGTAGTTGAAGCCGGCCATCACCAACTGACCTCGGCCCCTGGCCCGTTCGGCCGCCTCGGTCATCGCATCAGCCTCGGCGACCGAGTTGCCGAGGGGCTTCTCGCAGAGCACATGCTTTCCGGCTTCCAGCGCCGCGATCGCGATCTCCGCGTGGCTGTCGCCCGGGGTGCAGATGTCGACGAGCTGTACGTCGTCGCGGGCGATGAGGTCCCGCCAGTCGGTCTCGGTGGCCGCCCAGCCGTGCTTCCGCGCGGCGGCCCTCACCGCCGTCGCATCACGGCCGCAGACGGCGGCGAGCACCGGCCGCAGGGGCAGGTCGAAGACACGGCTCGCGGTGCGCCACCCCTGGGAGTGGGCGGCGCCCATGAACGCGTACCCGACCATGCCCACGCCGAGCGTCGGCGGCGGGGCCTCATTGTCCGTCTGGTCCATGCGGGATCCTCCTGTTCGTTCACGCGGTGGGGGCGGGGTCCTGCTCGGCCCGGTCAGGCGAAGCCGGTGGGCAGGTACTGGTCGATGTTGTCCTTGGTCACGACGGCCGAGTAGAGGGTGATCGAGGAGGGGATCTCCAGCTCCGACATCCCCGCGATGCCCTTCTTCTGGCCCAGTGCCCGCGCCAGGTCGATGGCGGAGGCGGACATGGTGGGCGGGTAGAGGACCGTGGCCTTCAGTACGGAGTTGTCGGCCTTGATGGCGTCCATCGCGGACTTGGCCCCGGCCCCGCCGACCATCAGGAAGTCCTTGCGGCCCGCCTGTGCGATGGCGCGCAGCGCGCCGACGCCCTGGTCGTCGTCGTGGTTCCAGAGCGCGTCGAACTGGCTCTGCGCCTGGAGGAGTTGGGCCATCTTCGCCTGGCCCGACTCGACGGTGAAGTCGGCGGCCTGGCGGGCCACCTTCTTGATGTTGGGGAAGTTCTTCAGGGCGTCGTCGAAGCCCTGGGTGCGCTGCTTGGTCAGCTCCAGGTTGTCGATGCCCGCGAGCTCGATGACCTTGGCGTTGGGCTTGTCCTTGAGCTGCTGGCCGATGTAACTGCCGGCGTTGAAGCCCATCCCGTAGTTGTCGCCGCCGATCCAGCAGCGGTAGGCCTGCGGCGACGCGAAGACCCGGTCCAGGTTGATGACGGGGATGCCCGCCTTCATGGCCTGGAGGCCGACCTGGGTGAGGGCCTTGCCGTCGGCCGGGAGGATCACCAGGACGTCGACCTTCTTGTTGATGAGGGTCTGCACCTGACCGATCTGGGCGGCCGTGTCGTTGGATCCCTCGGTGATCTCCAGGGTCACCTCGGAGTACTTCTTGGCGCGCGACTTGGCGTTGTCGTTGATCGCGTTGAGCCAGCCGTGGTCGGCCTGCGGCCCCGCGAAGCCGATGGTGACCGGGGTGCCGGGCTTGTCGTCGGTGGCGGCCGGCTGGTTGCTGACCGTGTTCTCGGTCTTCTTCGGTTCGTTGCTGGTGCAGGCGGTGAGGAGGGCGCCCGCCGACACGGCGGCGGTGCCGAACAACATCCCTCTGCGAGAAGTAACGCTCTTTTCTGGCATGGCAGTTGAACCCCTTCGTTCAAACGGGAGGAACAGGAACAAGCGCGAGCGTCAAGCCTCGCTGTCGCGCGTGGTGTGGATCTGGACCAGCACGGCGACGACGATGATCGCGCCCTTGGCGATCTGCTGGGGCGCGGTCTGCAGGTTGTTGAGGGAGAAGATGTTGGTGATCGTCGCGAAGACGAGGACACCCAGGACCGAACCGACGATCGTTCCGCGGCCACCACTGAGCAGGGTGCCGCCGATGATCGCAGCAGCGATGGCGTTCAGTTCGTACTGATCTCCGTTGGTGTTCTGCCCGGATCCGGAGAGGACGATCAGCATGAAGGCGGCGATCCCGCAGCACAGACCGGAGAGCAGGTAGAGATAGAGACGCTGGCGTCGCACGTCGATGCCTGCCAGCCGAGCCGCCTCCGCGTTGCCTCCGGTGGCAACGGTCCTCCGACCAAAGGTCGTACGGTTCAGGACGAGCCATCCCGCGATCGTGACCCCGGCGAAAATGAGGACCAGCGGCGGAACACCCAGGGGGTATTTGTCTCGGACGCTGAGGTCGAGTATCGACTTCAGGCTCACGATCTGCGTCTTGCCGTCGGTGATCTGCAGCGCAAGGCCACGTGCCGAGGCGAGCATGGCAAGGGTCGCGATGAAGGGCACCATGCGCCCATACGCGATGAGCACCCCGTTGACGAGGCCGCAGCCCAGCCCGACGATCACGGCAGTGAACAGAATGCCCAGGAAGCCATACTCCTGGGTTGCCAGCGTGGTCGCCCACACAGAAGCGAGAGCAACCATGGCTCCGACCGAGAGGTCGATGCCTCCGCCGATGATCACAAACGTCATACCGACCGTGACGACACCGATCACCGAAGCCTGGGTCAGCACGAGTTGGAGGTTGGACACGGCGATGAACTGATCCGGCTTGGTGAATCCGCCCACCGCGATCAGTACGGCGAGCACCCCGACGAGCGACAGATTGCGCACGTCGAGCCTGAGCCCGAGGGACGGCCGCGAACCGCGGGACCGGGGTGTCTTCTCGGTGGTGGTCACGGCTGGACCGTCCTGTTGCGCCGGCGATGCGGGCTGCGGCTGCGGAGTCATGGCGTCGGGCTCCCTTCCATCACGAGGTCGAGTACGCGGTGCTCGTCGAGCTCGCGGGCGTCCGCCGTATGCACGACGCGGCCCTCGCGGAGCACCAGCACCCGGTCGGCGAGGCCCAGGACTTCGGGGACCTCGCTCGATACGAGAAGTACGGCCAGGCCCTCGTCGGCCAGCCGGCGGATCACGGCATAGAGCTCGGCGCGGGCGCCGACGTCGACGCCCCTCGTCGGCTCGTCGAGGAGCAGGACCCGGCAGCCGCGCAGCAGCCAGCGGGCCAGGACGGCCTTCTGCTGGTTGCCGCCGGAGAGGGTGCGGATCCGGGCGTCGGGGTTGTCGGGCCGCAGCGACAGCTCGCGCGTGGCGGCCTGCGCCGCCTTGCGCTCGGCGCCCCGGTCCAGCCAACCCCCGCGCGAGAAGCGGGACATGGAGGACACGGAGACGTTCCGTGTCACGGATTCGAGCATCAGCAGCCCCTGGGCTTTGCGCTCCTCCGGCGCGAGCCCGATGCCGGCGCGTACGGCGGCGCGGACGCTGCCTGGGCGCAGGGCGCGCCCGTCGACGTACACCTGCCCCTTGCCCGCCTTGCGCGCTCCGAAGATCGTCTCCAGGATTTCCGAGCGCCCCGAGCCGACGAGTCCGGCCAGGCCCACGATCTCCCCGGGTGCGATGGAGAGGTCGAGCGACTCGAACTCGCCTTCCCTGGCGAGGCCTTCGACCCTGAGGACGGGTTCGACGGCCTTCGCGTCGGCGACCGGCCGCTCGGGGAACACGTACTCGACGTTGCGGCCGGTCATCAGGGCCACGACGTCCCGCGTCGGGGTGTCCTTCGCCGGAAGCCCGACGGCGACGGCCCGCCCGTCCTTGAGGACGGTCACCCGGTCGCCGATGCGGCGGATCTCCTCGAGACGGTGGGAGATGTAGACGACGGCCACACCGTCGGCGGTGAGCGTGGCGACGATGCGGAAGAGGTTGTTGACCTCGTCGGGGTCGAGTGCGGCGGACGGCTCGTCCATGACGATGAGGCGTACGTCGTGGGAGAGCGCGCGGGCCATCGACACGATCTGCTGCTGGGCGGCCGAGAGCGACCCGACGAGGCTTCCCGCGTCGATCTCCGGGTGCCCAAGTCGCTTGAGCAGCGCGGTGGCCGAGGTCTTCGCCGCCTTCCCCCGTACGACGAAACCGGCTGCCGTCGGTTCGTGTCCGAGGTAGACGTTCTCGGCGACCGAGAGGTGCTCGACGAGGTCCAGCTCCTGGTAGATGGTCGCGATGCCCAGGCGCATGGCGGCGATCGGCGACTTGAGGGCGACGGTGTCGCCCCGCCAGGTGATCCTGCCCTCGTCGGGCTGGTGTGCGCCGGCCAGGACCTTGATCAGCGTGGACTTGCCCGCGCCGTTCTGGCCGAGCAGGCAGTGGACTTCACCGGCGAGGACCTCCAGGTCCACGCCGTCGAGGGCGCGCACGCCGGGGAACGACTTGGTGATGCCGGACATGGTGAGCAGCGGTGGTTCTGGTGCCATGACGGTTCCCCTTGGGCGGGTGCAGGCCGGTTTCAGGGCAGGGCAGGGCAGAGCGCGGTGCTGGTGCGGTGTGCGTCGACGTGCTGTTCCGTGCGGTACGGCTCTCCGGATTACGCCGGCGAGAAAAGGTGGTCGCTGATGAGCCGGGCCGCGCCGATCACTCCGGCCTGCGGTCCCAACTCCCCCAGGACGATGGGGAGATTGCCGGTCGCCAGGGGCAGCGACTGGCGGTAGACCTGGGTGCGTACGCTCGCGAGCAGCGTATGACCGAGGCCGGTCACCCCGCCTCCGATCACCACCAGGCCCGGGTTGAAGAAGGAGACGAGTCCCGCGATGACCTGCCCGACCCGGTTTCCGCCCTCACGGATCAGGTCGAGCGAGGTGGCATCGCCCGCGGCCGCCGCGGCCGCGACATCGACGGCGCTGAGCCGCCCCGCCACGTCCAGGCGTCCCGCGAGTTCGGCGGAGAGTCCGGCGCGTGCCGCGTCCTCGGCGTCGCGTGCGAGCGCGGCGCCGCTGAAGTGGGCTTCCAGGCAGCCCCGGTTGCCGCAGGCGCAGGGGCGTCCTTCCGGTTCGACCTGGATGTGGCCGATGTCGCCCGCGCTGCCCGTCACACCGCGGTAGACCTCTCCGCCGACGACGATCCCGCAGCCGATGCCGGTGCCGATCTTGACGCAGAGGAAGTCGCCCACGGAACGGGCGACGCCCGCGTGCTGCTCCCCCATCGCCATCAGGTTCACATCGTTGTCGACCATGACCGGGCAGCCGAGCTCCTGGCTGAGCGCCTCCCGTACGGGAAAGCCGTCCCAGCCGGGCATGATCGGCGGCGCGACCGGCACCCCCTCGGGGAAGCGGACCGGTCCCGGGACGCCGATGCCGGCGCCGTCGAACCCTTCCGCGACCCCTGAAGCCTTGAGCTTGGCCGCCAGGGCGAGCACCTGCTCGAAGACGGCGACCGGTCCTTCCCGGACATCCATCGGGTGGTTCAGGTGCCCGAGCACTTCCAGTTCGGCGTTGGTGACGGCCACATCGATCGAGGTCGCCCCGATGTCGACGCCGAGGAAACGCAGTGCGGGCGCGAGCCGGATGTTGTGCGAGCGGCGGCCGCCGCGGGAGGCGGCGAGGCCGTCCGCGACGACGAGTCCCGTCTCCAGGAGGCGGTCGACCTCGACCGCCAGCTTGGAGCGCGAGAGATCCACCTGATCGCCCAGCTGTGCGCGGGAGTTGGGCCCCCCGTCGCGCAACAGGCGGAGCAGTCGCGCCTGATGCGCGTTCGCAGGTCGTGCCGTCATGCGCCTCACGTGCCCTCCCCGCCTCATCGGCCGTGTCCTCATTGGGCTTTGGAGGGGAACGTAGCAGCGGTTGCCCGGAGTGGGAAGAAGTTGCGCATGAATCAGTGACCACTTTCTCCACACTGAGGACAAAGCCGTCCCGAGACACCGCTCGACTATCGTGTCGCGCGCATATTCGATCTACGCACCGCTGGGGGAACACATGCCGACGGAAGAGCCGGCCGCGCGCCGGGTCACCACCCTGGAACTCTTCTTCGACCTGGTCTTCGTCTTCACTCTCACCCAGCTGACGGTGCTGCTGACCCACGATCTGACCTTCCGCACGGCCGGCCGGGTCCTGCTGATCTTCATCGTGCTGTTCTGGATGTACGGCGCGTACGCCTACCTCACCAACCAGGTGCCGCCCGAGACCAACGCCCGCCGGCTGCCCCTGGTCCTGGGCATGAGCGGCTTCCTGATCTGCGCCCTGGCGATCCCCCGCGCCTTCGACGGCGGCGGGGTCGCCTTCGGCCTCGGCTTCCTGCTCGTCGTCATCGTCCAGAGCTCGCTCTACGCACTGATCCACGGTCTGTACGTACTGAGCTTCGCGGTGCCCAATCTGACGACCGCCGTCCTCATCACCGTCGCGGGCACCCTCGACGGCCATGCGGCCGAGGCGCTGTGGCTGGTCGCGATAGCCGTGCAGAACCTCGCGCCCATCCTCTCCAGCCGGATCAACGGCGATTACGCGGGTGGCCGCAGCGTCGTCTCCGACCGGGTCGGTGCCCTGGACCCCGCCCACTTCGTGGAGCGCCACGGTCTGCTGCTGATCGTCGCGTTCGGCGAGTCCGTCATCGCGATCGGAGTCGGCACCGGGAACCTGCACCTCGATCTGAGCCTGTACGGAACCGTCCTGCTCTCCCTCGCCCTGGCGACCGCGCTGTGGTGGACGTACTTCCTGCGGGACGAAGCGCTCGCCGAGGCCGCACTCCACCGGGCCACCGGCCTCGCCCGCTTCCGGCTCACCATGGCCGCGTACTACTACTGCTTCGTACCGATGCTGCTCGGTGTCGCGGTACTGGCCGCCGGTGTGAAGAAGTCCATCGGCCACCTCCCCGAACACCTCCCGGCCGGACCCGCCGTCGCTCTGGCCGGCGGCATCGCACTCTTCCTGGCGGGCAACGTCGCCTTCCGCGCGGCGCTGCGCATCAGCCCGCTCGGCTACCGGGCGGCGGCGACGGCGGCCGTGCTCGCCACGATCCCGCTCGGCACGGCAGTGTCCGCACTTGTCCAACTCTGCGCCCTGGTAGCCGTATTGGTGGCTATGCTCGCGGCGGAGGCCCGCTGGGGCCACTGCACACAGCGCGAGGGGAAAACCGCATGATTCTGGTGACGGGCGCGACCGGCAACGTCGGCTCCGAGGTGGTCCGTATCCTGACCGCGGCCGGCGAAGAGGTCAGGCCCTTCAGCCGCTCCACCGGCGGCGACCTCAACGACCCCAAGAGCGTGGCCGCACAGCTCGACGGGGTGAGCGCGGTGTTCCTGCTGCCGGGGTACGAGAACTTCGCGGAAACCCTCGCCGAGATCCGATCGGCCGGCGCGGAGCGCGTGGTGATGCTCTCCAGCAGCTCGGTCCCCGGCGGCGACCTCAACAACGCCGTCGCCCGCTACATGATCGAGTCGGAGGTGACGGTACGGGAGTCGGGCCTGCCCTGGACCTTCCTGCGCCCGGCCGCCTTCATGTCCAACACCCTGCGCTGGCTCCCGCAGTTGAAGGCGGGCGACGTGGTGCGCGACGCCTTCCCCTCGGTGCGGGTCGCCTCGACCGATCCGTACGACATCGCGGCCGTCGCCTCCCTCGCACTGACCGGACCCGAGTACGAGGGCCACGCCTTTGCCCTCTCGGGCCCCGAATCGCTGCTCCCCGGCGACCGGCTCCGCATCCTGGGCGAGGTGCTCGGCCGGGAGCTGACCTTCACCGGCCTCACGGACGACGAGGCCAGGAAGGAGATGGAGGCGGCGATGCCCCAGCAGTACGTGGACGCCTTCTTCAGCTTCTACGTCGACGGGACCCTCGACGAGTCGCCCGTACGGGACACGGTGAAGAACCTCACCGGACGCGAGCCGCGCAGCTTCCGGCAGTGGGCCGAGGACCACGCGGACGCGTTCGCCCGGTAGGTGTTCCGCGGCTTCAGCGCCTTCGGCGGCTTCAGCCCTCTTCGCGGTGGTGGTAGGTGGTGCGGGTGTGCTCCGTGTGTGCCCGCATGACCGCCGTCGCGCGCTGTTCGTCGCGGTCGGCGATCGCGGTGATCAGCTCCCGGTGCTCGATCCAGGACTGCCTGCCGCGCTGGCGGGCCACGGGCTGGTAGTACCAGCGCACCCTCCGGTCCACCTGTCCGGCGAGCTCACTGAGGACGACATTGCCCGCCAGCTCCATCACCTTCGCGTGGAACTCGGCATTGGTGGCGACGGCGAGGTCTATGTCGTCCTCGGCGACCGCGTTCTCGCCCTTCGCGCAGAGCGCCTCCAGGGCCGCGATCCCCGCAGAGCCCGAGTTGGCCGCTGCCAGCCGGGCGGCCTCCGCCTCAAGGAGCGTGCGGACCGAGAGCAGCTGGTCGGCCTCCGCCTCGGTCGGCTCGTGCACGAACGCGCCCTGGGCGGGCCGCAGATCGACCCAGCCCTCCGTGTTCAGCCGCTGCAGCGCCTCGCGGACGGGCTGCCGTGACACCCCGAGATGTCCGGCCAGTTCACTCTCGACCAGATGCTGACCCGGCTGCAGGGCGCGCGTCGTGATGAGCTCGAGCAGCGCCTCGTACACCCGCTCCCGCAACGGTCCAGGGCGTTCCAGTTTCGGCACGGTCCCCTGCGGCAGTCCGGTGGTCAGCATCCCGATCCCCCTTCAACAGCACATCGGCGTAGAGCAATTGGCTATCGTCTACAGTCTACCGAGCACAATGGCCAGTATGCCGATGGGTTGCGGCGAGTGATGTACGCTTCATTCACTCGCGCCTCACGGGCAGCGGACGACCTGCCCCGCATAGGACAGATTTCCACCGAAACCGAAGAGCAATACCGGTTCGCCTGAGGCGATTTCACCCCGTTCGACCAGTTTCGACAGCGCCATCGGGATGCTGGCGGCCGAGGTGTTGCCGGACTCGACGACATCGCGGGCGATCACCGCGTTCACCGCGCCGATCTTGGCCGCGACCGGCTCGATGATCCGCAGGTTGGCCTGGTGCAGTACGACAGCGGCCAGGTCCTCGGGGGTGATCCCGGCCTTCTCACAGACCTTGCGGGCGATGGGCGGCAGCTGGGTGGTGGCCCATCGGTAGACGGACTGGCCCTCCTGGGCGAAGCGCGGGGGCGTCCCCTCGATCCGTACCGCATGCCCCATCTCGGGCACCGAACCCCACAGCACCGGGCCGATGCCCTCGCTGCCGTCCGGGCTCGCCTCGACGATCGCGGCGCCCGCCCCGTCGCCGACCAGGACGCAGGTGGTGCGGTCGGTCCAGTCCGTGACCTCGGTCATCTTGTCCGCGCCGATGACCAGGGCGCGGGTCGCGGCTCCCGCGCGCACCGCATGGTCGGCGGTGGCCAGGGCGTGGGTGAAGCCCGAGCAGACGACATTGAGGTCCATGGTGGCGGGCGAGCCCATGGAGAGGCGGGCCGCGACCCGGGCGGACATGTTCGGGGAGCGGTCGATCGCCGTGGAGGTGGCGACGATCACCAGGTCGATGTCGGCCGCGGTGAGGCCCGCGGCGGCGATCGCCTTGGCCCCGGCGTGCGCGGCGAGCTCGTCGACGGGCTCGTCGGGGCCTGCGACATGACGGGTCTCGATGCCCACCCTGGTACGGATCCACTCGTCGCTGGTGTCGACGATCTTGGCGACGTCGGCGTTGGTGAGCACCTTGGCGGGCTGGTAATGGCCGAGTGCGGTGATGCGGGTACCGGTCATGCCCGTGGGCCCCTCTGCTGCTGACGTCAGGAGCCCTCCAGTCTCGTCAGCGACTCACGGGTACGAGGGCGCGTAAAGCAACAGGATTCGGGCGAAGGTCTTGGAGGCTTCCGACTTACCGCTTATCCGCAGCTCACCCTCGTGTCATCCGGTGAAGAGCTGTTTGGCCTTGAGGACAAGCTCGTACAGACCGTAGGCGAGAGGCGCCCCGACCCACAGCCAGGCGAAGACGATCAGCCCGGTACGGCTCCGCTCAGGCGGGGTGCTGCTCGGTTCGGACGCCGCTGTCGTCATCTGCTGCCTTCCTCGGGGAGGGGATGTGGTGGTGGCGCGGGTGCACGGGCCTGATCAGTTCATTGGCGACGAAGCCGACGACCAGCAGGCCGATCATGATGGTGAAGGAGAGCCCGTAGAGCGTGGCCCCGCTCTTGCCCGCGTCCTTCTGCGCGTCGGCGACCCGGTTGACGATCAGCGGGCCGAGGACACCGGCCAGTGACCAGGCGGTGAGCAGCCGGCCGTGGATGGCGCCCACCTCGTAGGTGCCGAAGAGGTCCTTGAGGTACGCGGGGACGGTCGCGAAGCCGCCGCCGTAGAAGGAGAGGATCACCAGCGCGCAGATGATGAAGAGGGGCTTGGAGGAGTCGCCGAACTGCGCGATCAGCAGGTACATCAGGGCGCCGACGCCCAGATAGACGCGGTAGGTGTTCTTGCGGCCGATCAGGTCGGACGTCGACGACCAGCCGATGCGGCCCGCCATGTTGGCGGCCGAGAGCAGCGCGACGAATCCGGCGGCCGCGGAGACCGAGACCGGGGAGCCGGTCCCGGAGAAGAAGTCGGTGATCATCGGAGCGGCCTTCTCCAGGATCCCGATACCCGCGGTGACGTTCATGCACAGAACGAGCCACAGGCACCAGAACTGCGGGGTGCGGATGGCACTGTTCGCGGAGACCTGGGGTCCTGTGCCGTTACGTACCGACGGTGCGGCCGGGGCGGCGGGGGCGGCCGCGGGAGGGGTGCGCGGGACACGTACCAGGAGCACGCCCAGGGACATGAACAGCGCGTAGACGAGGCCGTGCACCAGGAAGGCGAGCGCGATGCCGTGGCTGTCGCGGCCGAAGGAGTCGAGCATCTGCGTGGACCACGGCGAGGCGATCAGCGCGCCGCCGCCGAAGCCCATGATCGCGATGCCGGTGGCCATGCCGGGGCGGTCGGGGAACCACTTGATCAGGGTCGAGACCGGGGAGATGTAGCCGATGCCCAGGCCGATCCCGCCGACGAAGCCGTACCCGAGCACGATCAGCCAGTACTGGCTGGTCGCGGCGCCGAGGGCGGAGATGAGGAAGCCGGAGGAGAAGCAGACCAGGGCGACGGCCATCGCCCTTCGCGGGCCGTTGCGCTCGACCCATCTGCCGCCGAAGGCCGCCGAGAGGCCGAGCATCACGATGCCCAGCTGGAAGGGCAGCGCGCTCTGAGTGCCGGAGAGGTCGAGTGCGGATTCGAGCGGGGGTTTGAAGACGCTCCAGGCGTAGGCCTGGCCGATGGAGAGGTGGACGGAGAGGGCAGCGGGGGGAATGAGCCAGCGGCTCCAGCCGGGTGGGGCGATCGGCATGGTCATGTCCATGAACCCTAAGAACAGCCAAAGGAGTTGGGAAGAGCTGCGACACCCCTTGTCGACCGAACTTGCATACTGTAGACAATATTTATTGACGCAACCGTGAGTGCGAGCGTCCCCTTCGGCATCCCTCAACCGATTCGGAGCCTCACCATGAAGGTCGCAGTCCTCGGCGCCGGAGCCATCGGCGCCTATGTCGGAGCGGCGCTGCACCGCGCCGGCGCCGACGTCCATCTCGTCGCCCGCGGGCCGCACTTGGCGGCCATGAAGCGGGACGGCGTCCAAGTCCTCAGCCCGCGCGGCGACTTCACCTCGCGCGTGCACGCCACCGACGATCCGTCCGACATCGGCCCGGTCGACTACGTCTTCCTGGGCCTGAAGGCCAACTCCTATGCGGCGTGCGGGCCGCTGATCGAGCCGCTGCTCCAGGAACACACCGCGGTGATCGCCGCGCAGAACGGCATCCCGTGGTGGTACTTCCACCGGTACGGCGGCCCGCACGCGGGCCATCGCGTCGAGAGCGTCGACCCGGGCGGCGCCGTCAGTGCCGTACTCCCACCGGAGCGGGCGATCGGCTGCGTCGTGTACGCGGCAACGGAGCTCGCGGGGCCGGGTGTTGTGCAGCACCTGGAAGGAACCCGCTTCTCGATCGGCGAGCCCGACCGGTCCGTCTCCAAGAGGTGCCTGGAGTTCAGCGAGGCGATGCAGGCGGGCGGCCTCAAGTGCCCGGTCGAGCCCGACATCCGCAACGACATCTGGATCAAGCTGCTCGGCAACATCTCCTTCAACCCGCTCAGCGCGCTGACCCGCGCCACCATGCGCGAGATGTGCGTGCACCGCGACACCCGCCAGGTCATCGAGGTGATGATGGCCGAGACCCTGGCCGTCGCCTCCGCGCTCGGCTGCCGCCCGGACATCTCGGTCGAGAAGCGCCTCGCGGGCGCGGAACGGGTCGGCGACCACAAGACCTCCACCCTCCAGGACCTGGAGAAGGGCAAGCCGCTCGAACTCGACGTGCTGCTCGCCGCGGTGGTGGAGCTGGCCGAGGTCACGGGCGTCGCGGTGCCGACGCTGCGGACGGTGCACGCCATCGCGGATCTGCTGTCCGTCTCGACGGCCGCCGCGATCGCGGCGGCCGCCTGATCACAAACCCCTTGCACAAGGCTTCCGTTCAGAAAGCGGCTACAGAATACTGTATGCAATGAGGAGCGCATCGGTGAAGAAACGCGACCGCACACCCAAGACGTACGCCCGGCTCACCCACCCGCTCGTACGCGACGAGAAGGGCGGCCCACTGCGGCGGGCCACCTGGGACGAGGCACTGGAGCGCGCCTCCGCAGGGTTCAGGGAAGCGCGCGAGACCCATGGACCCGACGCGTTCGCGATGCTCTCCTGCGCCCGCGCCACCAATGAAATGAACTACGTGGCGCAGAAGTTCACGCGCGTGGTGATGGGCACCAACAACGTCGACTCCTGCAACCGCACCTGCCACGCGCCCAGCGTGGCCGGCCTCTCCGCCGTCTTCGGCTCGGGCGGCGGCACCTCCTCGTACGCCGAGGTGGAACACACCGACCTCATAGTGATGTGGGGCTCCAACGCACGCTTCGCCCACCCGATCTTCTTCCACCACGTGCTGAAGGGGATCAGGAACGGGGCGCGCATGTACGCCGTCGACCCGCGCCGCACCTCCACCGCCGAATGGGCGGAGAGCTGGCTGGGCCTCAACGTCGGCACCGACATCCCGCTCGCCCATGCGATCGGCCGCGAGATCATCCACGCGGGCCTGCACAACCGGGCGTTCGTGGAGCGCGCGACCACCGGATTCGAGGAGTACGCGGCCCTCGTCGAGCCCTGGACACTCGGCCTCGCCGAGAAGGTCACCGGGGTCCCTGCCGCCGCGATCCGCGAGCTGGCCCACGCCTACGCCCGGGCCGAACGCGCGCAGATGTGCTGGACGTTGGGCATCACCGAGCACCACAACGGCACCGACAATGTGCGCGCACTGATCAATCTGTCGCTTCTGACCGGGCATGTCGGCCGGTTCGGCTCAGGGGTGCAGCCCCTGCGCGGCCAGAACAACGTCCAGGGCGGCGGCGACATGGGTGCCATCCCCAACAAGCTGCCCGGCTTCCAGGACATCCTCGACGACGGCGACCGGCGCAAGTTCGAGGTGGCGTGGGACACCGTCATCCAGCCGCGGTACGGAATGACCCTCACCGAGATGTTCGAGGCGATGGAGCACGGGGACCTGCGCGCCGTGTACTGCATCGGCGAGAACCCTGCCCAGTCGGAGGCCGACAGCGAGCAGGCCGAGCGCCGGCTGCGCGCGCTCGACCACTTCGTCGTCCAGGACATCTTCCTCACCAAGACCGCCGAGATGGCGGACGTGGTGCTGCCCGCGACGGCCGCCTGGGCGGAGACAGAGGGCACAACGACCAACAGCGAGCGGCGAGTTCAGCGGGTGCGTGCCGCGCTCACCCCGCCCGGCGAGGCCCGCGAGGACATCGACATCATCTGCGAGATGGCGCGGCGGCTCGGCCACGACTGGAAGTTCGCCGACTCCGAAAGCGTATGGAACGAGCTGCGGGCGCTGTCCCCCGACCACTTCGGGATGACGTACGACCGCCTCGAGGAGCAGCAGGGTCTGCAGTGGCCCTGCCCGGATCTGTCGGAACTCCCTTCGACCTTCCTGCACGGGCGGCTCTGGGAGCCCGAGTTGGCCGACCGCGGGCGCCTCGCCCCCTTCGGCCTGGTCCAGCACGATCCTCCGGTCGACCTGACGGACGAGGAGTATCCGATCCGGCTCACGACGGGACGGCGTCTCGACTCGTACAACACCGGTGTCCAGAGCGGGAGTTTCGCCTCCCCGCTGCGGCGCGGCGAGTACGTCGAGCTGTGCCCGGAGGACGCCGAGCACTACGGGGTCGCGGTGGGCCAGGAGGTGCGCGTCGTCTCACGGCGCGGGGCCGTGACCGCCCCGGTGTGGGTGGACCCCGCGCTACGGCCCGGGCTGGCCTTCATGACCATGCACTTTCCGGATGAGGTGGACACCAACCAGCTGACGATCGAGGCCAATTGCCCGATCGCGGGGACGGCGGAGTTCAAGGCGTCCGCGATACGGATCGAGAGGAGCTGAACCAGTGGACCTGCACTTCGGCGACAGCAAGCCGACGGACGAGGAGCGAGCGGCCGTCGATGCGCTGCTCGGACCGCCCGAGTCGGCGTGGGAGGGCGCGGAGGACCGTACGGATGCGGATCTGCGCTGGGCGCGCGGCGGGCGGGCGGCGCGCGAGCGCCGGGACCAGCTGTTGCCGGGGCTGCACGCGATCAACGACCGGGTGGGGTGGATCAGCGAGGGGGCCCTGGACTATCTGTGCCGCCGGCTGACGGTGCCGCCTGCGGAGGCGTACGGGGTCGCGACGTTCTACGCGATGTTCGCGGTGAAGCCGCGGCCCGCGAAGGTGGTGCATGTCTGTACGGATCTGGCGTGTGCGGCGAAGGGTGCCGCGAAGGTGTGTGCGGGTCTTGAGGCCCGGCTGGGTGCGGCCGGGGCGGCGGCCGGGGGCGGTGTGGTCTGGCAGGAGAGCCCCTGCCTCGGGCTCTGCGAACGTGCCCCGGCGGCGCTGGTGATCCAGGCGGGGGTCCCTGCGGGGCCTCTCCGCCCGTACGCCACCGCGGTCATCGGACCCGCCACTCCCGACGCCGTCGTCCTCGCCGCGACCGCGCCGGAAGCCGCTCCGGGCGAACCTGCCGCCACCATGGCCGTCCCCCAGGCCGGCCAGCAAGGCCTGACCCTTCTGCGCAGGGTCGGGGTCGTCGACCCCGCCTCCCTCGACGACTACCGCGCCTACGGCGGCTACACCGCCCTGCGCCGCGCCTTCGACCTCGGCCCCACCGACGTCATCCGCGAGGTGACCGACGCCGGGCTCGTCGGGCGCGGCGGTGCCGCCTTCCCCACCGGGCGCAAGTGGCAGGCCACCGCGTCCCAGGCCGAAGGCCCCCACTACGTCGTCTGCAACGCCGACGAGTCGGAGCCCGGCACCTTCAAGGACCGGGTGGTCATGGAGGGGGATCCGTACTCCCTCATCGAGGCGATGACCATCGCCGGATACGCGACCGGGGCGCACCTCGGCTACCTCTACATCCGAGGCGAATACCCGCGCGCGACACGCCGGTTGGAGCACGCCATCGCCCAGGCCCGCGCCCGCGGCTTCCTCGGCGACGACGTCCTCGGGCAGGGTTACGCCTTCGACATCGAGCTCCGGCGCGGCGCGGGCGCATACATCTGCGGTGAGGAGACCGCCCTCTTCAACTCCATCGAGGGGTACCGGGGCGAGCCCCGCTCCAAGCCTCCCTTCCCCGTGGAGAAGGGCCTCTTCGGCAAGCCCACCGCCGCCAACAACGTCGAGACCCTCGTCAATGTCCTGCCGATCCTCAGCCAGGGCGCAGCCGCTTTCCGCGCGGCCGAGAGCAAGCTCTTCTGCGTCTCGGGCAATGTGGAACGCCCCGGAATCTACGAACTCCCCTTCGGCGCCACGCTAGGCGAGCTCCTCGACCTCGCGGGCAGGCCCGAGACCCTCAAGGCCGTTCTCCTCGGCGGCGCGGCAGGCGGTTTCGTACGGCCCGACGAAATGGACATCCCCCTCACCTTCGAGGGCACTCGAGCCGCCGGCACCACCCTCGGCTCCGGCGTCGTGCTCGCCTTCGACGGGACCGTGCCACTGCCCCGGCTCCTCCTCCGCATCGCCGAGTTCTTCCGCGACGAGTCCTGCGGGCAGTGCGTGCCGTGCCGCGTCGGGACCGTGCGGCAGGAGGAGGCGCTGCACCGGATCCTGGACCGTACGGGAGCCGAGGCCGCCACCGACATCGCCCTGCTGCGCGAGGTCGGCCGGGCCATGAAGGACGCCTCGATCTGCGGTCTCGGCCAGACCGCGTGGAATGCCGTCGAGTCCGCCATCGACCGACTGGGAGCGTACAAGTGACCGTCACACCCCTCGGAATCCCGCGCCGGCTCATCGAGTTCACCCTCGACGGCCAGGAGATCCGCGTCCCGGAAGGGTCGACCCTCCTGGAGGCCTGCCGGGGCGCGGGCAAGGACATCCCGACGCTCTGCGAGGGTGACACCCTCACCCCGAAGAACGCCTGCCGGGTCTGTGTCGTCGAGGTCGAGGGCGCCCGTACGCTCGCCCCGGCCTGCTCGCGCCGTGCCGAGGCGGGCATGGAGGTGCGCACGGACACCGAGCGCGCCCGGCACAGCCGCAAGGTCGTCCTTGAGCTCCTCGCCTCCTCCACCGATCTCTCGACGACGCCCCGCGCCGCCGAGTGGATCAAGGAGTACGAGGCGAAGCCCGGCCGGTTCGGGGCCGACGCCGCGCGTCTCAATGAAGAGCCCAAGATCGACAACGACCTCTATGTCCGCGACTACGACAAGTGCATCCAATGCTACAAGTGCGTGGACGCCTGCGGCGAGCAGTGGCAGAACAGCTTCGCGATCTCGGTCGCCGGCCGCGGTTTCGACGCCCGTATCTCCACCGAGCACGACGCCCCGCTCACCGATTCCGCCTGCGTGTACTGCGGAAACTGCATCGAGGTCTGTCCGACCGGAGCCCTCAGCTTCAAGTCGGAGTTCGACATGCGCGAGGCGGGCACCTGGAGGGAGGAGGAGCAGACGGAGACCACCACGGTCTGCGCCTACTGCGGGGTGGGCTGCAACCTCACGCTGCATGTCCAGGAGAATGAGATCGTCAAGGTCACCTCGCCGCACGACAACCCGGTGACCCACGGCAACCTCTGCATCAAGGGCCGTTTCGGCTACCAGCACGTACAACAGCGCTGATTTCAAAGAGTGAGGCTGATCACCAATGGGACGGGTCACCGAGCGCCGCCGCGTCATCCGCATCCGGGACGGAGCGGTCTCCACGCGCCCCGACACCCTCGTCGCCGAGGAGCCGCTGGAGATCCGTCTCAACGGCAAGCCCCTCGCCATCACGATGCGCACCCCGGGCGACGACTTCGCGCTCGCGGCGGGTTTCCTGGTGAGCGAGGGGGTCCTCGCCACGGCCTCGGAGCTGCAGTCGATCGTGTACTGCGCGGGGGCCACGGTCGACGGCTCGAACTCGTACAACGTGGTGGACGTGAGGCTCTCGCCCGGCACCCCCGTCCCCGACATCACCCTGGAACGCAACGTCTATACCACCTCCTCCTGCGGCCTCTGCGGCAAGGCCAGCCTGGACGCGGTCCGCACCACCGCCCGCCACCCCATCGCCGACACTCCCCCGGTCCGCGTCGAGCCCGAGCTGCTCGCCGCACTCCCCGACCGGCTGCGCGCCGCGCAACAGGTCTTCGACCGGACCGGGGGGCTCCACGCGGCGGCGCTCTTCTCGCCACAGGGCGAGCTTCTGGATATACGGGAGGACGTGGGCCGCCACAACGCGGTCGACAAGCTCGTCGGGCGTGCCCTGCAGAACGATGACCTCCCGCTCTCCCAATGCATCCTGCTGGTGTCGGGACGGGCCTCCTTCGAGCTGGCCCAGAAGGCGGTGATGGCCGGGATCCCGGTCCTGGCCGCCGTCTCGGCGCCGTCGTCGCTGGCCGTGGACCTGGCCGCCGAGACCGGGCTCACCCTGGTCGGCTTCCTGCGCGGCCAGAACATGAACGTGTACGCGGGCGACGAGCGCATCGCCCTGCACACCGGGGTCTGAGCGCCCCGCTGCACGGGTCGGTGGCCGAGCCGGCGGGGAGCGCCCCCTGCGCCGGCCGGCCCACGGCCCGCGCCCGTTAGAGTGAACGCGGGCCGTGACTGGCGCTGAGGTGGATCACCACCGGGGAGCGGACCCGTCGGCTCCGTGCCGTCCGCTGCCGCGCGCCTGGGCGATTCACCACGATCCCCAGGAGCCCCGTATGTCCCAGTCCCCCACGCAGTCCCCGACCCCGGCCGCCCACGCCGCCCGTCTCATGGACGGCACCGCCCTCGCCCGCACGACCCTCGCGGACGCCGCCGCCTCCGCGGCCGGGATCCGCCGCCGCACCGGGGTGACCCCGTGTCTGGCGACCGTGCTGGTCGGCGAGGATCCGGCCTCGGTGACGTACGTGAAGATGAAGCAGAACCGCTGCGCCAAGGCCGGGATCGAGTCCCGCCACATCGCGCTCCCCGCCACCATCACGACCGCTGAACTCGTCGCCGCGGTCACGGAGTTGTCGAACGACCCCACCGTGCACGGCATCCTGCTGCAGCACCCGGTGGGCCCGCACATCGACGAGCGTGCCGCCTTCGAGGCGATCGACCCGGCCAAGGACGTCGACGGGGTGACCATGCACTCCTTCGCCGCGATGGGCTTCGGCGAGCCAGGCTTCGTCTCCTGCACGCCCGGCGGGATCATGCGGCTGCTCGACGCGTACGACGTCGCCCTCAGCGGGAAGCACGCCGTGGTCGTGGGCCGCAGCGCCATCCTGGGCAAGCCCGCCGGGATGCTGCTGCTCGCGCGGGACGCGACGGTGACGTACTGCCACTCGCGGACCGTCGATCTGGCCGCGCACATCCGGCAGGCCGATGTGCTGGTCGCCGCCGTGGGGAAGCCGGAGTTCATCTCGGGTGCCGACATCAAGCCGGGCGCCGTGGTGATCGACGCGGGCTACAACCCGGGCAATGTCGGGGACGTCCACTTCGAGAGCGCCGCCGGGCGGGCGAGCCTGATCACCCCCGTGCCGGGCGGTGTCGGCCCCATGACGATCGCCGTACTGCTCGCCCAGACCGTCGAGGCGGCCGCACGGCAGTTGAACACCCTCTAGAGTCCCGGACATGGACCTCGCAGACATATCCCGGCTCCTTCCCGGACCCGTGCCCGCGCACCGCACCACGGCGGTACGGTCAGAGGCGTGACGCACCAGCCGTCCACCGCCCAGCGCCGGGTTCTGCGCACCGCCGACCCGGAGTCCGGCCTGCTGCAGGGCCCGGCCCCCGCGCTGGCCGCGCTCGTCGCCCAGGGGCTCGCGGTGCGGCATCCGAGGCCGCCGCACCGGCACTACCTCACCCCGGCCGGGCAACAACTGCGCGAGCAACTGGCCGACGAGGCGGTCCCGTTGAAGTCCGCGGACACCGCCGGGGTGTTCGCGGCCAGGACCGGGACGGGCGGCGAGGGGCCGCAGCCCGACGATCCGGCGCGGCTGCGCGAGGTGCGCAGCGCCTGGGCGGGACTCCTGGAGATGCGGCGGGTCACCAATGCGGACCGGACCGCGGACCGGCCGTGCGCCTGGGAGCGTACGCATCTGACACAGTCGGCGGCGCTCGCCCTGGAGGCGGCCGGCTGCCGCGGCTATCTGGTGGCGGAGACGGCGCAGCCTGAGGCGGTGCGGGTGGCGGGCCCTGACGCGCAGGAGTACGCGGAGGCTCTGGAGGGGGCCGGCTGGCAGACCTCCGCACACCTCGACCGCCGGGCAGGCGCAACGTATCTGCTGGCCTCACCCCGTCGCAGCTGACTCCCCTTCGGACGCTTCTGGCCCTTCGGCTCCGTGCACGACCCTGGCCAGCAGCGCGGTGAGCTGCTCGCGCTCGTGTGCGTCGAGGGGGGCGAGGAGGGTGTCGTTGGCGGCGTCGCCCAGCGCTTCCAGGCGCCTCAGCCGTCTGCGCCCGGCGGCCGAGACGGTGATGGCGTTCTTGCGCCGGTCGGCGGGGTCGGGAGTGCGCGTGACCAGGCCCTCCTGCTGGAGCTCGTTGACGACGGCGACCATGTCCTTGGGATCGATCTTCACCGTGCGCCCCAACTCGGCCTGCGAGACCGGTCCGAGTGCCGCGACCGCGGTGAGCACGGCATGGTGCGCCATCCGCATGCCCTCCTGAGCGAAGGCCTCCGCGACCAGTCGGTGACCGCGGGCGGACGCGCGACCGAGAAGCCAGCTGGGGAGTGCGGTGATGCGCTCCAGGCCGGGCGGTGGAGTGTCGGATGCCATGCCGGAATCCTAGCGCGGAAAACGTTGGACCTCCCAACGAATCTCCACTACCGTTGGTGCTCCCAACGAATGATGCGGAGGCGCCGATGCGACACATACGGCATGACGACGACGGTCTGCACATAGAGAACGCCGCACCACCCGAGCCCGGCCCCGGCGAGCTCCTCGTGCGCACGGAGGCGATCGGCGTCACGCTCCCCGTCGTACGGAAGGTGGCGGCCGGCGAGCCCACCGAGCTCGGTGGAGAGGTCGCGGGCGAGGTCGTCGCCGTCGGGGCGGGGGTGAGCGGGTTCGCGGTCGGCGAGCGGGTCACCGGGCTCTGCTTCAAGGACGGCTACGCCGAGTTCACCGTCCTCACGGAGGCGATGGCCTCCAAGATCCCCGAGGGCGCGAGCGCGGTGGACGCGGTGGCGCTGGTACGGGCCGGGCTCGTCGCCCGCGGTGCGTACGAGGCCGCCGGGCATCTGGCCGGCGAGTCGGTCCTGGTCACCGCCGCCGCGAGCGCGACCGGGCACATCGCGCTGCAACTGGCGCGCCTGGGCGGGGCGTCGCGGGTGGTGGCCGCCGTCGGCTCGCCGGACAAGGCGGAGTTCGTACGGGGTTTCGGGGCCGACGAGGTCGTGACGTACGGACAGGAGAACTGGGGCGAGCCGGTCGATGTCGTCCTGGACGCCGTCGGCGGAGCGCTGCTCTCCCCCGCGATCGCCGCTCTCGCACCGAACGGACGCCTGGTGGCGTTCAGTTCGGGAGGCGGCACGATCCAGGCCTACGACCTGCTCGTCGGCGCCAAGACGGTCATCGGCTTCCAGATGGCGATGATCGCCCGCGAGCAGCCCGCCCGTTACGCGGCCTGGCGCGAAGGGCTCTGGGATCTGCGCGGCGCGGGAAAGATCCGTACCGCCGTCGCGGCCCGCTTCCCTCTGGAAGACGCCGCGAAGGCGCACGAGCTCATCGTCTCGCGCGCCAACCTCGGCAAGGTGGTGCTGGTCACCGGGCCATAGCGGGGACCTGCGCGGCCGTCTCCTCCACCTCGGGGAGCGGGTCGCGCGAGCGTCGCTTGGCGATGACCGCGCAGACCATCAGCTGCATCTGGTGGAAGAGCATCAGCGGCAGGACGGCGAGGGAGGCCTGCGCCCCGAACAGCACGCTCGCCATGGGCAGTCCGGCCGCCAGGCTCTTCTTCGACCCGGCGAACTGGATCGCGATCCGGTCACCGCGCCCGAAGCCGAGCCGCTTGGCCCCGTACCAGCTCAGCGTGAGCATCGCGGCGAGCAGCACCGCCTCCACCGCCAGCAGTCCGAGCAGCCGTACGAAGCTGACCTGGCCCCAGATGCCCTGCACCATGCCCTCGCTGAAGGCGGTGTAGACGACGAGCAGGATCGAGCCCCGGTCGACGTACCCGAGGACCTTCTTGTGCTTGACGAGGAAGCCGCCGACCCAGCGGCGCAGCAACTGCCCGGCCAGGAAAGGCACCAGGAGCTGCGCCACGATCTTCAGCAGCGAGTCCGCGGAGAAACCTCCCCCACTGCTGCCCAGGACCAGCGCGGCCAGCACCGGGGTGACGACGATCCCCGCGAGCGAGGAGAAGGAGCCCGCGCAGATCGCCGCCGGGACGTTGCCGCGCGCGATCGAGGTGAAGGCGATCGACGACTGGATGGTGGAGGGCACCAGGCACAGGAACAGCAGCCCATTGGCGAGTTGGGGCGTCAGGACGAAGGGCACGAGGCCCTTGGACGCCAGCCCCAGCAGCGGGAAGGCCACGAACGTGCAGGCCAGTACGGTCAGATGGAGCCGCCAGTGCCGAAGCCCGTCCATCGACTCCCGGGTGGAGAGCCGCGCCCCGTAGAGGAAGAAGAGGAGCGCCACCGCTCCGGTCGAGGCCCCGCCCGCGATGTCGGCGGCCCCGCCGCCGGCCGGCAGCAGTGCTGCCAGGGCCACGGTGGAGATCAGGGCGAGGATGTACGGATCGATCGGCAGCCAGGACGGAAGCTGCAACGTGCGGCGACTCATGAGCTCCACTTGCTCTCGTGACGACCTCGGACAGGTGCGTGGCCTCCCCATCCTCCTCTCTCGGCCCATGATCGGGAATCCTGCATACCACTCTGACTGTCATCACGTTCTGCGATAACGTCGGCGTATGTACGATCCCGCGCAGCTCCGCACCTTCCTGACCGTCGCGCAGACCCTGAGCTTCACCCAGGCCGCCCACCGCCTGGGCCTGCGCCAGTCCACGGTCAGCCAGCATGTGCGCCGGCTGGAGGAAGCGGCGGGACGCACCCTCTTCACCCGCGACACCCACAGCGTGGAACTGACCGAGGACGGCGAGGCGATGCTCGGTTTCGCCCGCACGATCCTGCAGGCCAACCAGCGCGCGGCGGCCTTCTTCGCCGGATCCAGGCCGCGCGGGCGGCTGCGCTTCGGCGCCTCGGAGGACTTCGTCCTCACCCGCCTCCCCGAGATCCTCGAATCCTTCCGCCACGACCACCCCGAGGTGGACCTGGAGCTGACCGTGGGGCTCTCCGGCACGCTGCACAAGGAGCTGGAGGCGGGCCGCCTCGACCTGGTGCTCGCCAAGCGCCGCACCGGCGACACCCACGGCGAACTGGTCTGGCGCTCCCCGCTCACCTGGATCGGCGCCCCGCGCCTGCGCATCGACCCCGACCGCCCGCTCCCGCTGATCCTCTTCCCGCCGCCCGGCATCACCCGCGCCCGCGCCCTTGAGGTCCTGGAGCGGCACCAACTGCCCTGGCGCATCTCCTGTACGAGCACCAGCCTGAGCGGACTGATCGCCGCGGCCCGCGCGGGCCTGGGCGTCATGGCACACACCCGCGGGCTCATCCCGCCGGGGCTGACCCAGCTCCCGGCGCGGGCCGGTCTTCCCGATCTGGGCGACGTGGACTTCGTACTGCTGCAGGGGCGGGAGGCGGGCGGGGCGCGGGAGGCGGCGCGGGCGCTGTCCTCGGCGATCCTGGCGGGCGCGGATCGGCTGCACCGGCAGCTCTAGGCTCCGACAGGTCTGGGCTCGGACAGGTCTGGGCTCCGACAGGCCTGGGCTCCGACAGGCCTAGGAGAGGCCGCGGCCCGGGCGGCCCTCCTCGTAGCTCAGCTGCTTGATGCGGCGCAGGATCGGCGACGTCTCGATGTGCTGGACTCCTTCCAGCTTGCCGAGCCGCTCGCTCAGGTAGGCGTACAGGGCGGCCGAGTCGCGGCAGACGATCGTCGCCAGGATGTTGCACGGCCCCGCCGATGCGGCCGCGAACGCCACCTCGGGGTGGTCGGCCATCGCGCGGCCCACGGCGTCGAGCGATGCGGGCGCCGCGGTGATCCAGAGCAGGGCGAACATGCGGAAGCCGAGGGGTTCGGCGTCCAGTTGCACGTCCACGAAGAGGTCGCCGGATGCGAGCAGTTGGTCGAGACGGCGGCGAACGGCCGTCTCCGAGCGGCCCGTTGCCTTCTGCAGTTCGGCGAAGGTGGCGCGGCCGTCGTGTTTGAGGGCGGTCACCAGCGGCTCGTCCTCGGGTGAGAGAGGAGCACCGGCCGTCCCTTCGGCGTACTGGGGGGTGAGTGCCGCCACCTGTTCGGCGCTCAGCGCGCCGCTCTTGCCGAGCCAGCCCTGCGGGCCGCCGTAGAACCGGTGCATGAGCTGGTGGTCGCGGATGTCGGTGATGCTCGGGGTGCGCGGGAGCTTGCCGAGGATCAGCTCGTCGTCCGCCTCGCGGGTGCGGGCGAGCGTCATGCACGCCACTTCCGTTCCACCGGAGGACAGCACGATCCAGGCGGTGTCGGGGCGGCGGGCGAGCGCCCGGGCGATGGAGTCCCCGGCGTCCGGGGTGCAGCGCAGCCGCAGCATCCGCCAGTTGTCCCGGTCGAGGGCGGAGATGTCCCGGACTCCGATCAGCCGCAGTCCGGTCTCCGTGCGCAGCCGTCGGTAGCGGCGCGCGACGGTCTGGTCCGATACGCCCAGGACCGTCGCGATCCGGCTGAACGGGGCCCGGCCGTCGGTTTCCAGGGCCTGGAGCAGTTGCAGGTCCAGGTCGTCGAAGGTGGCGGCCGGTGCGTGGGATTCCACTGACCCGTCCCTGCTCTCTGTCGGATTCCGGCGAAAACGTGAAAGCGCCTGGTGATTATCGGCGTCAGGGCCCGATCGTACGGAGGCAGGTTCGGATTCGTAAAGGGAGAACATCATGCGTAAGTGGGGGCCGCTCGTCGCGGTGTGTCTCGGAACGTTCATGCTGCTGCTCGATGTGTCGATCGTGATCGTCGCGCTGCCCGACATGGCGGGGTCGCTGGGCGCATCGCTCTCCGATCTCCAGTGGGTCATCGACATCTACGCGCTGGCGCTCGCCGCGCTGCTGCTCGGCGCGGGCGCCGCGGCGGACGTGACCGGGCGGCGGCGGATGTACGTGGCCGGGACCGGATTCTTCGCCGCGGCCTCGCTGGCGTGCGGTCTGGCCACCGGTCCTTCGATGCTGATCGCGATGCGCACGCTGCAGGGGGTGGGCGGGGCGGGGATGCTCGCGACCACGCTGTCGCTGCTCGGCGCCGCCTATCAGGGGCGGGACCGTTCGTTCGCGCTCGGCATCTGGGGTGCGGTGAGCGGCGCGGCCGCGGCGCTGGGGCCGATTCTGGGCGGGGCGCTGACCCAGGCGCTGGACTGGCGGTGGATCTTCTTCGTCAACCTCCCGGTGAGCGTGGCGGCGATCTGGCTGACGCTGAGGACGGTGAGCGAGTCGCGCAGCCCCGCGGGGCGCCGGGTCGACTGGGCGGGCACGGTGGTCTTCGCGGTGTTCGCGGGCGCGCTGACCTTCGCCGTGGTGCGGGCCGGGGAGGACGGCTGGGGATCGTTCCGTACCGTGGCCACCCTCGCCGTCGCAGCCCTCGCCCTGGCCGCCTTCGTCGTGGTCGAGCGCAGGGCCGCGCAGCCGCTGCTCGATCTCTCGCTGCTGCGCCGGCCGTCGTTCGTCGTGATCATGGCGGGTGCGATGGCCTTCAACGCCGCGGCGTTCGGTGTCTTTCCGTATCTCTCCATCTGGCTCCAGACGCTGCTCGGCATGAGCCCCGTCAAGGCCGGTCTGGCCCTGATGCCGCTCGCCGGGGCCGCCTTCGTGGTGGCCGCGGTCGGCGGGCGGCTGCTGCACGGGGTGGAGCGCCGGTACCTCATCGGGGGCGGTCTGCTGCTGATCGGCGGAGGCACGCTGGGGCAGGCGGTGCTCGGGGCCGGGTCCGACTGGACGGCGCTGCTCGCCGGGCTGACCGTGGCCGGGTTCGGCGTCGGGCTGGTCTCGCCCGCGCTCGGGGGCGCCGCGCTCGCGTCCGTACCCGCGCACAGTGCGGGGATGGCGGGTGGGGCGGTCAACACCGCACGGCAGCTCGGTTACGCGCTGGGGGTCGCCGTCTTCGGGACCGTACTCACCTCACGGATGACGGATGATCTGGACGGTTCGGCCCGGGCGGCGCACGCGCTGGCCGGCGGCGGGGCCGCGACGCTGCGGCCCGGGATCCCCGATCATGTCCTGCACACCGCGTTCGCCTCGGGTCTTGACGCGGCGCTGCTGGCCGCGGGGGCGGTCGCGATTCTCGCCGGGTTCGCCGTGTTGCTCTTCCTCCGGACGCCCGCACCCGTGGCCGCGGCGCAGGCCGGGCCCGTGCTGCAGCCGGCCGCTCCGGTAGCGCGTCCGTGATGCGGGCGTACAGATTCCGTGGAGATTCCGGTCCGGGGAACTTACCGTTCGGTCAGGAGTGCGCCCGACGCTTCCCCATGTGGGCAGGTTTCCGCCGCTGACCTGTGGGGATTCCGTATCGCCGGGCACAATGCCCCCTCTCCCGCCGGACGGCGCGGTGAGGTAGCGTCACGGCGCTGTGCGGAGCGTCACATAGGAGCAGGTCATCTTGCGCGAGTTCACTGTCCCACCCATGGCGACGGCGCCTCAGGTAGGCGGACTGGCGGACGTCGTGTTCGACCATGCCGAGGCGGACCCCCATCGGGTCGCCCTCGGACGGAAGGCCGACGGCCGCTGGACCGACGTGTCCTCGGCACAGTTCCGCGACGAGGTGCTCGCGCTCGCCAAAGGGCTGCTCGCCGAGGGCGTCCGCTTCGGCGAGCGCGTCGCGATCATGGCCCGTACGCGCTACGAGTGGACCGTCTTCGACTTCGCGCTCTGGTCGATCGGCGCCCAGCCCGTTCCGGTCTATCCGACGTCCTCGGCCGAGCAGGTCTTCTGGATGCTGTACGACTCCGAGGTCACCGCCTGCGTCGTCGAGCACGAGGACCACGCCATGACCATCGGCTCGGTGATCGACCGCCTGCCGCACCTCAAGAGACTCTGGCAGCTGGACGGCGGCGTGGTCGACGAGCTGGTCGCCGCCGGCTCGCACATCGACGACGAGGTGGTCGAGCGCCACCGGCGGGCGGTGACCCCCGACTCGGTCGCCACGATCATCTACACCTCGGGGACGACCGGCCGCCCCAAGGGGTGCGTGATCACGCACGCGAACCTGATGTACGAGGCCGACACCATGGTCAAGCGGTGGGAGCCGGTGTTCCACTCGAAGCGCGGGGACGAGGCGTCCACGCTGCTCTTCCTGCCGCTGGCCCACGTCTTCGGGCGGATGGTGGAGGTCGCGACGATCCGCGGGCGGGTCAAGCTCGGCCATCAGCCCGAGCTCGCCGCCAAGGCGCTGATGCCCGATCTGGTCACGTTCCGGCCCACCTTCATCCTGGCCGTGCCGTACATCTTCGAGAAAGTCTTCAACGGGGCGCGCAGGAAAGCCCAGGCCGACGGCAAGGAGGGCCCCTTCGACAAGGCCGTCGACGTCGCGGTGCGCTATGCCGAAGCCATGGAGCACAAGGCGTTCGGGATCGGCCCCGGCCCCTCGGCGGGTCTGCGGATGCAGCACCAGTTCTTCGAGAAGGTCGTGTACTCCAAGGTCCGTGACGCGATGGGCGGGCGGGTGCGGCACGCGATGTCGGGCGGTTCCGGCATGGCGCGCCAGCTCGGTCTGTTCTTCGCGGGTGCGGGCGTCACGATCTACGAGGGGTACGGACTGACCGAGTCGACGGCAGCCGCGACCGCCAACCCGCCCGAGCAGACCCGTTACGGAACCGTCGGTCAGCCGATCCCCGGATCCACGGTGCACATCGCGGACGACGGCGAGGTGTGGGTGCACGGCGCCAACGTCTTCTCGGGTTACCTCAACTCCCCCAAGGAGACCGACGCCGTACTGAACGAGGGCTGGCTGGCCACCGGGGACCTGGGCGCCCTCGACGAGGACGGCTATCTGACGATCACCGGGCGCAAGAAGGAGATCCTGGTGACCTCCGGCGGCAAGAGCGTGTCGCCCGGCGTCCTGGAGGAGCGGGTCCGGGCCCATCCGCTGGTGGCCCAGTGCCTGGCCGTCGGCAACGACCGGCCGTACATCGCAGCCCTGGTCACGCTCGACCAGGAGGCCGTGGACCACTGGCTGTCGATGCACGGCAAACCTCCGCTCTCGGCGGCCGACCTGGTCCGCGATCCCGATCTGGAGACGGAGGTGCGGCGGGCGGTCGTAGCGGCCAACACTCTGGTCTCGCAGGCCGAGTCGATCCGTACGTTCCGGATCCTGGCCCATCAGTTCTCCGAGGAGCACGGGCTGCTCACCCCCTCCCTGAAGCTGAAGCGGCGGGCGATCGAGACGGCGTACAGCGAGGAAGTGGAAGCGCTCTACCGCTGAGGACGTTTCTGACGGGCCGTCAATTGGCGCTGCGTCAGTTATTGACGGTCCATCAGATACCCACGCAGAATGCGGGTCACCCCAGAGGGAGGGACCCCACTGTGTTGCGTTCCGTCCGCACCGCTGCCACGGCCGCCGCCGTGCTGCTGCTCGCCACCGCCTGCAACTCCGCCTCGACGAACGGCACTTCCGGCAACTCCGACAGCAAAGGGAGCGCGGTCCGCGGCGTGACCGCGGACTCCATCAAGGTCGGCGGGATCGTCTCGATGACGACCGCGAGCGGCTACAGCAAGAAGGACACCGACCTCGGGGCGAAGGCACGCTATCTGCGCGCCAACGCGGAGGGCGGGATCAACGGCCGGAAGATCGACTATCTGGGCGCGGAGGACGACGGCCAGGACCCGTCGAAGAACCTGGCCGCGGCACGCAAACTGGTGCAGCAGGACAAGGTGTTCGCCGTCGCCCCGATGAGTTCGATCACCTTCGCGGGCTCCGACTTCCTCGACCAGCAGAAGGTGCCGACCTTCGGCTGGGGCACGCTGCCGTCCTTCTGCGGCCCGAAGCACATCTACGGCTTCAACGGCTGCCTGGTGCCGATGCCGGGCGGGACACTCAACCAGACCTGGCCCGAGGGGCTTTCGAAGGTACTGGGCGGGGCGAAGGGCAAGAGCGTCGCGCTGATCGCCAATGACAGCGACGCGGGCAAGTTCGGGGTGCGGACCTTCGTCCAGGGCTTCAAGGCGGCCGGGTTCAAGGTGGGTTACGCCAAGGCCGCGGTGCCCGCGACGACGCTGCCGAGCGACTGGTCGGCGTACACCAAGGAGATCCTGCGCAGCGGCGCGGGCGGCAAGGCTCCCGACGCGGTGGTCTCCGTCATGCAGACCCCGTACAACATCGGTCTCTTCACGGCGCTCAAGCGGGCCGGCTACAAGGGCGTCATCTCCGACCCGACCGACTACGACCCGGGGCTGCTCGCGAAGGACGCGACCAAGCAGGCGCTGGACGGGGTGCAGGTACTGCTGCAGTTCGAGCCCTTCGAGTCCACCGCCCCGGCGATGCAGCAGTTCAAGGACGACATCAAGAAGGCCGCGGGCGGCAAGGACGTCCCGCTGAACATGCACATGATGACCGGCTACATGTCGGCGGATCTCTTCCTCTCGATCGCCAAGAAGGCCGGAAAGGACCTGACGGCCGAGTCCTTCCAGCAGGCGGCCGCCTCCTTCTCCGACACCGGGACGCTGGTGGGCGACCGCAGCGAACCCAAGGGACAGAAGGAGAGCTTCGGGTGCGGGGCGCTGGTGCAGCTCAAGGACGGGGCGTACCAGGTGACTTCGCCCTTCAAGTGCTATCCCGCGATTCCCTTCAAGTAGTGGGGACGGCCGGCTGCCATGGGTGATCTGCTGGGCTTCGTACTGAGCGGGCTGGTGTCGGGGGCGCTCTATGCGCTCCTGGCCACCGGCCTCGTGCTGTCGTACTCCGCGTCCGGGCTCTTCAACTTCGCGCATGGCGCGACGGCGTATCTGTGTGCGCTCGGCTTCTACGAACTGCACTCGGGGCTGGGCTGGCCCGCCGTCCCGACCGCGGTGCTCATCGTGTTCGTGGTCGCGCCCGGGATCGGGTGGGGGCTCGACCGGCTGATGTTCCGCAAACTGGCCCGGGTGGGCGAGACCGCGCAGATCGTGGCGACGATCGGGCTGCTCGTCGCGCTGCCGGCCGCCGGGCTGTGGGCCGTCGAACTGCTGGACGACGCGGGCGCCTCCGTGGTCCCCGCGGAGAACCAGTTCGGGCTGCCGGGGGTCGGGCCGAGCCCGGCGAAGTCCTGGCAGCTGATGGACGGGGTCGGCATCGACTCCGACCAGCTCATCACCTGGATCGCCACGGCCGTGGTGGCCGTGGGGCTGTGGGTGCTGATGCGGCACACGAGGCTGGGGCTCCGGCTGCGGGCCTCGGTCGACGACCGGTCGCTGGTGGAACTGCGCGGGATCAGCGCGGACCGGCTCTCGTCGGTGGCGTGGATGCTGTCGTCGGGGCTCGCCGGTCTGGCGGGGGTGCTCGCCACACCTCTCCTTGGGCTCTCCGCACAGGACTTCACCCTCTTCCTGTTCGTATCGGCCACGGCGGCCGTGCTGGGGCGGTTTCTGTCGGTGCCGCTGGCCTTCGCGGGCGGTCTCGGGCTCGGCGTTCTGCAGAATCTCACCGCCGGGTACGCGTCGTTCGCCGACAGCATCACCGGTTTCCGTACGGCGGTCCCGTTCCTGATCCTCTTCGCCGGGCTGCTAGTCATGACCCGGCGGCAGCGGGCCGCGGGCACGGCAGCCGTGGACGCGCCGCCGGTCGACTATCTGGCAGGACGCTCGTGGGCGCGCAGGTGGGGTGTGTGGGCGGCGGGTGCGGTGCTGCTCGCTGCCGCGTTCTATACGGTCACCACCCCCTTCTGGAGCGGAATCCTGGCCCAGGGGCTCACGATCTCCCTGGTCTTCGTCTCCTTCACCGTGGTGACGGGGCTCGGCGCGATGGTCTCGCTCGCGCAGGCCACCTTTGTGACCGGGGCGGCGCTGGTGGCCGGGCTGCTGATGAGCCACGGCTGGCCCTTCATCGCCGCTGCCGCCGTGGGAACGTGCGTGGCGGCCCTCCTCGGGGCCGTGGTCGCGCTGCCCGCACTGCGGCTGGGCGGCAGGAGTCTGGCGCTCGCGACGCTGGCGCTGGCCTTTCTCGCCGACCAAGTGCTGTTCCAATTCCGGTGGTTGAGGAACGGGGACACCGGGTGGGAGATCCCGCGTCCGGTCTTCGGACCGGTGGATCTGGGCGACGACCGGGCGATGGGCGTGGCGCTGGTCGTGCTGGTGACGGCCGCCGTGGCCGCGCTGAGCGCGCTGCGGAACTCGCGGGCCGGGCGGGCCATGCTGGCGGTGCGCTCGGCTCCCGCGGCGGCGCTCGCCTCGGGGGTCTCGGTGATCGCCACGAAGCTGCTGGTCTTCACGGTGTCGGCGGGGCTGGCCGGATTCGGGGGCGTGATGTACGCCTCGTACAACACCCGTATCACCGCTACCGACTTCACCGCGATGTCGGGGCTGATCTGGCTCGCGGTGGTGGTGGCCGCCGGGGTGCGCAGGCCGCAGTTCGCGGTGGTGGCGGGGCTGGTGTTCGCGCTCGTACCGCATCTGATGACGGAGTACGTGACGTCCTCGGCGCATCTCCCGGTGATCCTCTTCGGGCTCGCGGGGCTGGCACTGGCCAACGATCCGGACGGGTACTGCGCGGCGGTGTCCGCACGGTGGCACCGCAGGCGGGCGGCGGCCGCGGCCCTCCCGGACGAGGCCCCGGAGCCGGCGCCCTCGCCGCGCCGGCCGGTCGCGAACGAGGCGGCCGGGCCCGCCACGGAGGCCGCGCTGGAGCTGCGGGGCGTCCGCGCCGGGTACGAGGGCTCCACCGTCCTGCACGGCGTCGATCTGTCCGTACGGCCCGGGGAGATCCTGGCGCTGCTCGGGCCCAACGGGGCCGGGAAGTCGACCACATGCCGGGTCGCCGCCGGGGCACTGAAACCCTCGGCCGGGACGGTGTACGCGGGCAGCAGGGACGTCACCGGCGAGGGACCCGTGCGCCGCTCGCGCGGCGGGGTCGTCCTGGCGCCGGAGGGGCGCGGGATCTTCCCCGGGCTCTCCATTGAGGAGAACCTCGCGCTGTACGTCGAGGACAGGGAGGGACGCGACGCGGTCTACGACCGCTTCCCCGCCCTGGCCAACCGCCGCGGCGTCACCGCCGGCTCGCTCTCCGGTGGTGAGCAGCAGCTGCTCGCGCTCGCCCCGCTCCTCCAGCGGCCTCCAGCGGTCCTCATCGCCGACGAGCCCTCGCTGGGTCTGGCCCCGCGCGTCGTCGACGAAGTGTTCGCTCTGCTCACGGAGTTGAGGGACCGCGGGAGCGCGCTGCTCCTGGTCGAGGAGAAGGCCGCCGAGGTGCTCGGGATCGCGGACACCGTGGCGTATCTCGCGCAGGGGCGGGTCTCCTGGTGCGGGCCGCGCGCCGAGGTGGAGGACGACCGGCTGACCGAGGCTTATCTGGGAGTGGGGGCGAAGACCGTATGAGCCATCTGCTGGAGGCCACGGGGGTCGGCGTGCGGTTCGGGGGCGTACGCGCCCTGGACGGCGTCGACCTCGGGGTGCGCCGTGGCGAGGTGTGCGGGCTGATCGGGCCCAACGGGGCCGGAAAGACCACCCTGTTCGACGTGGTGTCGGGGATCCGCAGGCCCGACGACGGGCGCGTCCTGCTCGACGGCGCCGACATCAGCCGCCGCTCCCCCGTCTGGCGGGCCAGACACGGCATCCGCCGCACCTTCCAACGCCAGCAGCTCTTCGGCCAGTTGAGCCTTGCGGACAATCTCCTCGTCGCGCAGGAGTGGCGCGGCGGGCGGCGGAAGACGGCTGGTCGCCGGTCGCGGGCGGCGACCGTACTGCGCGAGTGCGGTCTGGACGCGCTCGCCGGTACGTACGCGGGCGTGCTGCCCGTCGGCCAGGCCAGGATGGCGGAGCTGGCGCGCGCTCTCGCCGACCCTCCCCGGGTGCTCCTCCTGGACGAGCCGGCCTCGGGGATGTCCGGCGAGGAGCGGGCCCAACTCGCGGCCGTCGTACGGCATCTGGCCGACGAGGAGGGGTGCGCGGTGCTGCTCGTCGAGCACAACGTCGCCTTCGTGATGGAGCTCTGCAGCCGCGTCGTCGTTCTCGATCTCGGGACGGTGCTCGCCGAGGGCGACGCCGCGGACGTACGGAAGAATCCCGCCGTCCGCGACGCCTATCTCGGGAGCGCTACTTGATCGCGACCTTGAAGATCTTGTCCGAGCCCGCCGGTTCCTTTCCGTTGTTGTCGCAGTTGGTGGTGGAGAGCCAGAGCGCGTCCTGGCCGGGCACCTTGGTGACGGTGCGCAGCCGGCCGTAGGTGCCGACGTAGTACGCGGCCGGGGTGCCGACGTTCTCGGTGTCGCCCGAGATCGGGATCTGCCAGAGGCGTTCGCCGCGCAGGGACGCCATGTAGATGACGTTGCGGACGATCGCGATGCCGCTGGGCGAGGCCTCGGAGACGGCCCAGGTCTTCTTGGGGTTGGTCATGCCCGAGGTGGAGCAGGTGCCTTCGCAGGTGGGCCAGCCGTAGTTGGCGCCCGGCTTGATGAGGTTGAGCTCGTCGAACTTGCTGTCGCCGAACTCCGCCTCCCAGAGGCGGCCGTTGCGGTCGAAGGCCAGGCCCTGCGGGTTGCGGTGGCCGTAGCTGTAGACGTAGGTGCCGAAGGGGTTTCCGGGGGCCGGCTGGCCCGCGGTCGTCAGGCGAAGGATCTTGCCGTTGAGCGAGGCCTTGTCCTGCGCGAGGTCGGGGGTCTGGGCCTCGCCGGTGGAGGCGTAGAGGTAGCCGTCGGGGCCGAAGAGCAGGCGTCCGCCGTTGTGGTAGCGGTTCTTCTTGATGCCCTGGAGCAGGCTCTTGTACCCGGTCAGGGTGGTGCCGTCGTAGGTCATCCGCGCGATGCGGTTGCCTTCGGACGCGGTGTGCATGAAGTAGACGTAGTGGTTGGTGGACCAGTTCGGGTCCACGGCGACCCCGAGCAGCCCGCCCTCGCCGTCGGTGGTGACGACGTTCGGGACGGTGCCGACCTGGGTCCTGGCGCCGGCCGGGGTGACCTTGAAGACCTTGAAGCTGTCCCGCTCGGTCACCAGGGCACTGGAGGAGTCGGGCATCCAGTACGTGCCCCAGGGGATCGTCCAGCCGCTGGAGAGCGTCGAGATCGACGAGGGCACTCCGCCGTCGGACGAGCAGGTGGGGGTGGTGAAGGTGACGGCGTTGCTGGGTGCCGAGACGTTGCCCGCCTGGTCCTTGGCGACCACGGTCAGGGTGTAGGGACTGTTGCAGGCGAGTCCGGTGAGGGTCGTGGTGGTCGCGGGCGGGGTGCCGGTGACCGTCTTGTAGACGGTGGCGCCACTGCGCACCTCGTACGCGGTCACGGCCTTGTTGTCCGTCGCCGCACCCCAGCTGAGGGTGACGCTGTTGGCGGTGAGGCCGCTGGTGGTGAGGGTGCCGGGGGCGGACGGTGCGGTGGTGTCGGAGCTGGCGAGCGTGGTGCAGTCGATTGCCACGGACGCCGGGGAGGTGTTGCCGGAGGCGTCGCGGGCGATCGCGGTGAGGTTGTACGTGGTGTTGGCGGTGAGCCCCGTCAGGGTCTTGCCGGTGGCGGTGCCGGGGGCCTCGGCGAGCTTGTTGCCGTGCTCATAGATGTCGTACGCGGCGACGCCCACATTGTCCGTGGACGCAGCCCAGTTGAAGGTGATCGAGTCCTCGGTGACCCCGGTGCAGCTGGTCGTGCCGGGCTGGGTGGGGGCCTGGGTGTCGGCGGCCGTGCCGGCGGTGAGCTTGTCGAGGTTGGGGCCGCCGCCCGCTGTGGTGGCGGTCGCGCGGATCTTGTTCGCACCGACGACGAGGTTCGCGTTGACGGTCTTGGTGGCCCAGGTGTCCCAGTCGGCGGTGGCCGGGAAGGAGACGGCCGGGGCGACGACCGTGCCGTTGACGGAGATGTCCATCGGGCGGTCGGCCGCGGTGCCGTTCGCGTACCGCAGGGCGAGCGAGGCGCTGCCCGCCGTGGCGGCGCTGACGTTGAACTCGACGTAACTGCCGGTGATGTTGGTGTAGTCCACGAACCCGGTGCCGGTGTAGCCCAGGTGGTTCGTGGCCACGGTGCCCTGGCCGACGGTGGCGTCCTCGGCCTGGTAGGCGGTGCCGGCCGGGGCGGCGACCCCGAAGTCCACGTAGTCGATGTTGGCCAGGCCGGTGGCCGTGGTCGCCGTGAGCCGGATCTTGTTGCTGCCCGCGGTGACGGGGGCGGTCAGGGTGGAGACGGCCCAGGTGTCCCAGTCGGCGGTCGGGGGGAAGGAGCGGCCCGCGGAGACGTTCGCACCGTTGACCGCGACATCGGCGGGGCGGTCGGCCGTGGTGCCGTTGGCGTAGCCGATGGAGATCGTGGCCGTGCCGGCGGTCGCCGCGTTCACGGTGAACTCCACATACACATCAGTGGCGTTGGTGGTGTCCACAAAGCCGGTGCCGGAGTAGTTGAGGTGGTTGGTGGCCACCGCGCCCGAGGAGATCGAGGCGCTCTCCGCCTCGTAGCGCGTGGCGGCCGCGCTCGCGGGGACCGCCTGGACCAGCCAGGCGAGGAGCATGGCGACGGCCGCCGCCGCCACCGCTCTGGTTCGTGCGGACCGCATGGGGCCCTCCTTGGTGAGGGGATCGGGGGTCGGCATTACGGCACCCAGTAGTTTCCGGAGGCGACGATCATGGACTGGAACTGGACGCTGCCGCCGTAGTAGAGCGAGGGGTCGATCGCGGTGCCGGCGAGCTTGGTCCAGAGCGCGTCGAGCCAGGCCTGGGAGCCGGGGTCGGTCATGGCGGTGACGACGAACGGCGCGGTGAACGCCATGTCGTGGCCGGTGTCGAAGGCCGTGCCCGAGAGGTGGTAGCCGGTGACGATGCTGCCCGGGTTGGAGCCCGTCTTGGACTTGATCCAGGAGTTGAGCTTGCGGGCCGATGCGAGCGAGGCGGGATCGCCGCTGGTGACGGCGTCGGTGCCGATCCGCCAGGGGTCGCGGCAGGCGTTCCAGCCGTAGTCGCCGTCGTTGGGGCTCTCGAGGACCTGGCCCGGGGCGGGTACGGGGGTGGTGTTGGTGTTGACGACGAAGTCGGCGAGGAGCCCGGTGGATGACGCGTACTTCGCCTGCTGGGAGGTGATCAGGCTCTGGTGGGCGGTGCGGATGGTGTCCCAGGCGGTGTCGCCCGTCGCACGCCGGAAGGCGCGGAAGTGGTCGATCATCCAGTCCGAGGAGCGGGAGATGTTGTAGTACTGGTCGCCGGAGGTCGACCAGTCGCCGAGCAGCAGCAGATGCGTCGAGGAGTTGATCTCGTTGGACTTGATCGCGTTGATGTGGCGGACGGCCAGGTCCTTGTAGTTGTACGTGCCGGTGCTGCCCCACTGCTTGTCGGCGAGCAGCAGCCCGTATGCCACGTCCATGTCGCCGTCGGTCGCCGAGTCGCTGCCGTCCACGCTCTTGCAAGAGGAGTCCTGCTCGGCGGCGAGGAGGTTGGAGTTGTGCACGGAGGGGTGGGCGAGCACGTACTTGACCATGCCGTCGAAGACGGTTTTGGCGTTGGGGTCGGCGCCGGCCATGGTCGCGGTGACGACCATGCCGTAGCCCTGGCCCTCGGCGACATAGGGGTGGTCGGCGTCGGGCGAGATGGTCTCGTACCAGCCGTTGCCGCAGTTCTGCTTCACGAAGGCGGACTTCCAGGCGTTGTACTTGGCGATGACGGCCTGGTCGAGCGCGGACTGGGTGCCGCTTGGCTTCAATATCCCGGCGGTGTACGGGAATTGGTGGCTGCCGAAGGGCACGGCGGGGCCGCTTCCGCCCGTCGCCGGAGCCCCCAGGGTGAGCTTGTCGAGGTTGGGGCCGCCGCCTGCCGTCGAGGCGGTGGCCCGGATCGTGTTCGTACCGGAGTTGAGCGAGGCGTTGACCGTCTTGGTGGCCCAGGTGTCCCAGTCGGCGGTGGCCGGGAAGGAGGCGGCCGGGGCGACGACCGTGCCGTTGACGGAGATGTCCATCGGACGGTCGGCGGCCGTGCCGTTGGCGTACCGGAAGATCAGCCCGGCCTGGCCGGACGCGCTCGCGTCGACCGTGAACTCCACCGACGAACCTGCGACGTTGGTGTAGTCGACGAATCCTGTGCCGGTGTAGCCGAGGTGGTTCGTGGCGATGGCGCCCTGGCCGACGACGGCGTCTTCGGCCTGGTAGTCGGCGGAGACGGCCGGGGCGTCGAGGTCGGCGTAGTCCAGGTTGGCGAGGCCGCCCGCGGTCGTCGCGGTGAGCCGGACGGTGTTGCCGCCCGCCTTGACCGGTATGGAGAGCGTGGAGTCGGCCCAGGTGTCCCAGTTCGCCGTGGCCGGGAAGGAGCGGGCGGCGGAGACGGTCGTGCCGTTGACCGCGATGCCGGCGGTGCGGTCGGCGGTGGTGCCGTTCGCGTAGCGCAGCCGGAGGTTCGCGGTGCCGGCGGTCGCGGAGTTCACCGTGAACTCCACATACACACCTGCGGCGTTGGTGGTGTCCACGAAGCCCGTGCCGGAGTAGTTGAGGTGATTCGTTGCCACCGCGCCCGAGGAGATCACCGCGTTCTCCGCCTCGTAGCGGGTGGTGGCGGCGTGTGCGTCGGGCGAGAGTGCGGCGAGTCCGAGGAGGGCGACCGCGGCCGCCGTGCCGAAGACCGCGGGGTGCCTGAATCGAGATCTGGAACTGGATCTGGATCTGGATCTGTGCATGATCATCCTCTCCTGATGGTCCATCAGCCCAAGGGTCAGCCCTGGTACTGGACGACGATCTTGGTGAAGTCGTACGGCGACTGCGCCACCCCGCTGCAGGCGTCGCCGTCGGTGCCCGAGCCGCACGCGCGGTCCCGGTTGACCGACCAGAAGGCGAAGCGCGCGATGTGGTGCGTCTGCGCGTACGCGAGGATCGTGCGGAAGTCCGCCGCCGTGACCGTCTCGTCGGACTCGTCGGTCTTGCCGTTCATCGAGGAGACCCCGATGTGGCGGTAGGCCGTGTCGTCCGAGTAGCCGTACGCCGACTTGACCGCGGCCTTCAGGCCGTCGAGTGCGGCTGTGGTGGCCTGGCCCATGGTGCCACTGTGGCCGCCGAAGTCGAACGGCATGATGACCCAGCCGTCATTGGCCAGCCCGGCTGCCGCACCCTTCTTGATCAGGTCCGTGCCCGTGGAGTCGGGGCCGGTCGGGGTGGTGCCCATCGTGACGTAGGTGACGAGACCCGGGTTGTTGGCCTTGACGGTCTTCAGGGCGTCGACCACCCGCTGGCGGACGGTGCCGTTGGTGAACTCGGTGTCCTCGATGTCGATGTCGAGCGCCTTGAGGTGGTAGGCGGAGATCACCTTCTGGTACGCCCCGGCGAGCGCCGAAGCGCTGGAACACTTCTCGCCGAGCTTGTTGCCGCTCCAGCCGCCGACCGAGATGACGACGTCGCCGCCCGCACCCCGGATGGAATTGATCGCGGCCTCATCGGTGCCGCCGGTCAGCGCGCGGTCGCCGTCCCACTTGGGGTTGCAGGTGCCGTCGGAGAGGATGAAGGCGAGCGTGAACCACTTCACTCCTGTCGCGGTCATGACATCCGTAGGCTTCTGCGGATTGCCCCACCCGAGGTATTCGTACGGGGCTGCGGCCATCGCGCCCGGCCCGGTCGCGGCCTGCGGGGCGACATCCAGATAGTCCACATTGGGGCCGCCGTTGGCGGTGGTGGCGGTGGCCCGGACGGTGTTGGCGCCGGCCTTCAGCGTCGCGGTGAGTTTGGTCGAGACCCAGGTGTCCCAGGACCCCGTTCCATTGAAGGCCTTGCCCGTGACTATCGGGGTGCCGTTGACGGAGATGTCCATGGGGCGGTTGACGGTGGTGCCGTTGGCGTACCGCAGGGTGATATCCCCGCTGCCCGCGGCCGCAGCGTTCACCGTCCACTCGATGTAGCCGCCGGCGATGTTGGTGTAGTCGACGAAGCCGCTGCCCGAGTAGCCGGTGTGGTTCGTGGCCGTGGCGGCCTGCGAGAGCGTGGCGCTCTCGGCCTCGTAGCGGGTCGTGGCCGCCGATGCGGTACGGGCGGCGCCGAGCAGCGCCGCCAGGCCGAGCGCCGTGGCGAGCACGGCAGCCAGGAGCCGGGGACGCAGGGTCGTTTGCACGTGGATGGGGCCTCTCTGAGTCACCGTTAGGAAAGGTTCCTAACCATCCCTGCATAGCAGCGCCTCGGCCCACGGTTGTCAATGGCCCCGGCAAACTCAACTGACCGGCCATTCAGTCGTGTTGGGATATTTCACGGCAGCGCCAGGAGGGCGACGGCCACTGCCCGTCGCCCCGCCGGCCCGCGCGCCCCCTACCTCAACTGATGGTGATCTGGTCGACGTTGGGTCCGCCGCCCGCAGTGGTGGCGGTCGCGCGGATGATGTTCGTCCCGGACTTCAGAGGGATGGCGAGGGAGCTGGTGGCCCAGGTGTCCCAGTCGGCCGTGGGATTGAAGGCGCGCCCCGCGGAGACGACCGTGCCGTTGACCGTGATGTCCATGGGGCGGTTGGCGGTGGTGCCGTTGGCGTACCGCAGACCGAGCGTCGCACTGGCGGCGGCCGCGGACTCGACATTCCACTCGACGTAACTGCCGGAGATATTCGTGTAGTTGACGAATCCGCTGCCGTTGAACCCGGTGTGGTCGGACTCCACGACCCCCTGCGAGATCCGCGCCTCCTCCGCCTGGTAGACGCCCGACGCACCGGAGACCAGCTGATAGCCGCGCATGGCGGTGGTCAGCAGATAGGTGTCCTGGAGCGAGCCCGAGGTGTCACCCAGCGAGCGGTAGATGCCCCACTTGGGACGGGTGCGTTCCGTGATGAGGGTGTCGACGCCGTTCTTGGTGACGTCGACGAGGGTCGCTCCCGTACTGTCGCGCAGCACCCAGCGGACCATTCCCGACGTACCGTCGCCCACACGGATGGTGAAGTCGACGTCCGTCCACCGGTCGTGCAGCGGATCCAGACTGGTACGGCCCACCAGCACTCCGGCGATGGGGAGTTGGAGCTCGATGGTCTGGGGTCGTCGCCTTGAGCGAGCCAGGGATGTACATCGAGTAGGTGGTGCGCCAGGTCTGCCCTGCGGTCCACTGGAGGTAGGGGCCGCCCGCCGGGGTACGCATCCCGGTGACCTCCTGGCGCTGACGGTCGGTCGAGGTGTCCCGGTCGACCATGTGCATGTTCCAGCGATAGTTGGCACCTTCGGTGAAGATGTGCGGCTGCCCGGCGGGATGCGAGTCGGCGCGGTCGTCCTCGATCGACTCGAAGGCGGCGAGGCCGTCGACGGCGGCGGACGGCGCCCAGCGCTGCTGCCAGCTGGAAACGGCGAGCGCGCCGGCGCCGGCGGCGGAAGCGGCGCCAGGCGCGGTGGCCGCGTGCGCGGGGAGCGGCAGTCCCGCCGCCGCTGCCGCGCCGCCGAGTGCCGCGCCGAGAACCGTTCTTCGGGTGGGGTGATGGCCGTTGACCGGGTTCATCGAGTCCTCATCTGCTCGTTCATGATCAGGAAGGCGCCGAGGCCGTGGAAGTCGTTGGTGGCCCGGGTGCGGGCGACGTAGTACGCGTAGTCGCCGACGTTGGTGCCGACGGTGATGTCGCTGAGGCTGGTACGGCCGTCCGCACCGAGGGACAGCTTGGCGAGCACTCCCTGGTAGCCGCGTTGGGCGACGGTCGCGTAGCGCTGGTCGACGTAGCCCTGCTGGGCGCCCCGGGAGAGCGCGTAGGTGAACATCGAGGAGCAGGACGTCTCGGTCCAGTTGTCGCTGCGGTCGCCCTTGTCCATGACCTGGAACCAGCGGCCGGTGACCGGGTCCTGGGTCCGCTCCAGGCCGGCGGCCAGATTGCGCAGGATCGTCAGGAGCTGGGGCCTGCGCGGGGCGTCGGCCGGGATCGCGTCGAGGACGTTGACGATCGCCATCGAGTACCAGCCGACGGCGCGGCACCAGTGTTCGGGCGCGAGGCCGGTCGTCGGATCGGACCAGGCCGCCGTGCGCGACTCGTCCCAGGCGTGCTTGAGGAGACCGCCGGAGACCTGCAAGTGGCTTCCGTACACGGCGAGTTGCTTGGCCGCCTCGTCGTTGGTGTACGCGGAGTCGTGGAACTCCTTGCCGTACTCGACGAGGAAGGGATTGACCATGTAGACGCCGTCGGCCCAGAGCTGGTGGGCCCGGCTGCTGGTGTCGGCGTGCCAGAAACCGCCGTCCGCGGTGCGCGGGTAGGTCTTGAGGCGGTCGCGGATGGTCTTGGCCGCGGTGGCGTAGCGCGGGTCGCCGGACTCGTGGTGGAGGATCACCAGGAGCCGCCCGGCCTGCATCGAGTCGAGGCTGTTGAAGGACTGGTTGATGACACCGTTCGCGTCCACGAAGCGGTCGACGTAGCTCTTGATGTACGAGAGGTACGCCGGCTTGTGGGTCCGCTTGTAGGTGAGGTACTGGCCGTAGAGGTAGAGGCCGACCGGGTACGACCAGCTGCCGATGGTGGTCGGCGTGTAGCGGGCCGTCGTGGAGTCGACCATCGCCGTCGACCAGTCGGTGGCGGCGGCCGGGACGCTCCATCGGGCCTGCGGCCCGGCGGGATGCGCGGAGGCCGCGTGGGGCGCGGCCAGTCCCGTGCCGGCGAGGACTCCGGCCAGCAGCAGCGCGCACGGAGCGCCCCGCCGTGGCCGTCCCGGACTTTCATCCGATGTATTGGGGGCATTCCACATGGACAGAGCCTGCCTTCCCGAGGTCGGGGTTCAGGAGCGAGCGATGTGGTGCATTTGAGGGGCTCGGCCAAGCGCGGTTGTTCACAAGGGTGTACCGCGTTCAGCTATCTGCCATAGGGTTGCGTCTTGTTGGTACACGGTCAATGGTTCGCACCAAGAAGGTCGGAGCTGTATCGCGCCAATGTCGGGACCTGCACAGGACTGCCACACGAGGGGAATGCGCGGATCCGCATCTTCGTTGACCATGGGAGTACCAACCGACGACGACGTAAGGAACCGACCGCTCGTGAGCAAGGTCCCCTTCATCACCCTCAACAACGGCGTTCAGATGCCCCAGCTCGGCTTCGGTGTCTGGCAGGTTGCCGACGACGAGGCCACGAAGGCCGTCGGCACAGCACTCGAGGCGGGTTACCGCTCCATCGACACCGCGGCGATCTACGGCAACGAGGAGGGCACCGGCAAGGCCATCGCCTCCTCCGGGATCGCCCGTGACGAGCTCTTCGTCACCACCAAGCTGTGGAACACCGAGCAGGGCTACGACTCGACCCTCCGCGCCTTCGACGACTCCCTCGCCAAGCTCGGCCTCGACCATGTCGACCTGTACCTGATCCACTGGCCGGTCCCGGCCAAGGACGCGTACGTGGACACGTACAAGGCCTTCGAGAAGATCTACGCGGACGGCCGCGCCAAGGCCATCGGTGTCTCGAACTTCCCCGCGGACCACCTGGAGCGCCTGATCGGCGAGACCTCCGTGGTGCCGGCCGTGAACCAGATCGAGCTGCACCCCCAGCTCCAGCAGTCCGCCCTGCGCGCCCTGCACGCCCAGCACGGCATCGCCACCGAGGCGTGGTCGCCGCTGGGTCAGGGCAAGGGCCTCCTGGAGGTCCCGACGATCGTCGCGATCGCCCGGAAGCACGACCGCACCCCGGCCCAGGTCGTCCTGCGCTGGCACCTGCAGATCGGCAACGTCGTGATCCCCAAGTCCGTGACCCCGTCCCGGATCCAGGAGAACTTCGACGTCTTCGGCTTCGAGCTCGACGCCGACGACCTCGCCGCGATCACCGCGCTCGACGAGGGCAAGCGTCTGGGGCCCGACCCGGCCGAGTTCAACCTCGGCAGCTGATCACAGCACCCGCCCGCCCCGAACGCCGTCCGGCCCAACAGCCGGGCGGCGTCTCGTCGTTCAGCCCTGCGCGCGGTGCTCCTGCGGGCTGATGCCGCGCACCCGTTTGAAGGCGGCGCTCAGCGCGAACGAACCGCTGTAGCCCACCTTCCTGGCAACCGCCTCGATCGTCGCGTCCGTCGTACGGAGCTGGTCCGCCGCCAGGGCGAGCCGCCATCCGGTGAGGTACGACATCGGCGGCTCACTCACCAACTCACTGAATCTGCGCGCGAGTTGGGCCCTCGACACCCCCGTCTTCGTGGCCAGCAGCGCCACCGTCCACGGGTGTGCGGGATCGTCCTGCATCAGCCGCAGCGCCTGGCCGACCACCGGGTCGCCCATCGCCCGGTACCAGGCGGGGGCCTCGGCCTGCGGCCGGGAGAACCAGGAGCGCAGCACCGCGATCAGGAGCAGGTCGAGCAGCCGGTCGAGGACCACGCTCTGGCCCGGCTCGTCCCGGGAGATCTCCTCGTCGAGCAGCGGCATCAGGGAGGAGTTCCACACCTCCGCGGGCAGGAGCAGGAGACCGGGGAGCGCGTCGAGGAGCCTGCGGGTGAGCTCACCGCCCATCAGATAGGTGCCCACCAGCATGGTGGCCGAGCCGTCGGGGGCGTTGCCCCAGGTCCGCACCCCCAGGTCCATCGAGACCGAGAGCGGCTCCCCGCGCAGCGTGGAGCACGTCCCGCCGGGGCCGATCAGCCAGCTGGGCTCGGCGTCCGGCGCGCAGGCCACGGTGTACGGGGCGGGGCCGCGCGCGACGGCGACGTCGCCGGGGCGCAGCCGTACGGCCTCGCCGGTCCCGGGTATCACCCAGGCCTCGCCGCGGGCCATGGTCATCAGGCAGAGCGGTGCCTCGTCCTCGATCCGTACCGACCAGGGCGGCTCCATCACCATGCGCAGCAGAAAGGCCCCCCGGGCCCTCGGTCCGTCCAGAAGTCCGGCGAGTGCGTCCATGGGCAGGAAGCGTAGACGCACGCACATGGGGGTGCGTCTCTGGGACATGGGATCGGCGCGGGCGGGCGGCCAAGCTGGACGCATGACGAAGAACACGCAGCAGGAGACGGTGTTGGTGACGAGCGCGACCGGGAAGACCGGTCGCCGGGTGAGCGAGCGGCTCGCCGCGCGCGGGGTGCGGGTGCTTGCCGGTTCGCGGCAGGGTGCGGTCCGCTTCGACTGGGAGGACGAGGGGAGTTGGGGTCCGGCGCTCCAGGGCGCGGACGCGGCCTTCGTGGCGTACTACCCCGACCTCGCGGCCCCCGGCGCGGATGCGGCGATGCGGAGTCTGGGGCGGATCGCGCTCGCGGCGGGAGTGGGGAGGCTGGTGCTGCTTTCGGGGCGCGGTGAGCCCGAGGCGGCCAGGGCGGAGAGTGCGCTGCGGGAGTCGTACCCCCAACTCACTGTCGTACGGGCCGCGTTCTTCGCCCAGAACTTCAGCGAAGGCCCCATGATCGAGGGCGTGCTCGCCGGCGAGGTCGCCTTCCCCGGCGGTGACACGGCCGAGCCGTGGATCGACGCCGACGATCTGGCCGACGTGATCGTGGCGGCGCTCACCGAGGAGGGACACACGGGGCTCGTGCACGAGGTGACGGGACCGCGGCTGCTGACCTTCGCGGAGGTCGTGGCGGAGATCGGGCGCGCGACGGGGCGTGAGGTCGGGTACGTGCCGGTCTCCGAGGAGGAGTACGCGCACGCGCTCCAGGAGTACGGCATGCCGGGCGGCGAGGCGGAGTGGCTGGCCGGGCTGTTCACGACGCTGCTCGACGGGCACAACGCGGCGACGACCGACGGGGTCAAGCGGGTCCTCGGCCGGGAGCCGCGGGACTTCACGGAGTTCGCCCGCGACGCGGCGGCTTCGGGGGCCTGGGACAGCGAGGGCGCTCAGGAGGCGTAGAGCGCGGCGAGCTGCGCGGCCGTCCCTGCGAGGCGGTCGCGCAGCTCCGCGGGTTCCATGACCTCGATGTCCGCGCCCAGTTTGAGGAATTCGCCGTGGGCGTGGTCGAGGGACTCGATGGGCACGGTGGCGGTCGTACGGCTGTCGGCCCCCGGCGCCCAGACGACGGAGAGCGCCTCGGCGGCGCGCTCCGTGATCCGTACGACGGCCTCCCCGCGCTGGAGCCGCGCCCGGAAGTCCTCCTGGTACTGCTGCCAGTAGGCGGCCAGATCGAACTCATCGGGGACGGTGAACCGCTCGTCCCGTGGGGTGAGTTGCAGGATCTGGTCGACGCGGAAGGTGCGCGGCCAGGGCCCCGCGATCACATACCAGCGCCCTGCCTTGAGCACCAGGCCGTACGGCTCCAGGCGCCGGTCGACCTCGGTCGGCTCCTTCCAGCGGCGGTAGCGGACGTCGATGACCCGGCCGTTCCAGACGGCGTCGGCGACGTCCTGGAGGAACGGCACGGGCTCGTCCTTCGCGTACCAGCCGGGCGCATCCAGATGGAACCGCGACTGCATACGGTCGACGTGCCCGCGCAGCTCGGCCGGGAGCGCGGCCCTCAGCTTCAGCTGGGCGGCGGCGAGGACCGAGCCGAGGCCGAGCTCGGCGGCGGGGCCCGGGATGCCGGAGAGGAAGAGGGCTTCGGCCTCGCCGGTGTTGAGGCCGGTCAGTTTCGTACGGTAGCCCGCCAGGACCTGGTAGCCGCCGGCGTGCCCCGCGTCCCCGTACAGCGGGACGCCCGCGGCGTGCAGCGCCTCGACATCGCGGTAGACGGTACGGACCGACACCTCCAGCTCGTCGGCGAGCTGGGCGGCGGTCATCCGCCCCCGGGTCTGGAGCAGCAGAAGGATCGAGACAAGTCGGCTGGACTTCACTGACACAGGATGTCAGTGAAGGGGTCCTACCTTCCACTCATGGCTTTCGCAGAGAAGTTCCTGACCGTGCTCCCGCCCATCGAGGTGGCGGGCCGCCGCATCAAGCGCTACCACGTCACCGCGAACCCGGCGGGCATCGAGCCGGAGGTGGAGAAGGCCGCGTACGCGGTGCTCCCCGAGCTGCTCCCGCCGCCCGACACCACTCCCCCGGCGACCTTCGTGGTGGTGCACCGGGGCGGCGACACCGGCGCGTACCTCAATGCGTACAGCTGGGTGTGGGACAACGTCCTGCACTTCGGCGGGGCGGCGGCCGGGCAGCCGGAGCTCGACTGCCCCGACCTCGACCCCGCCCACTTCATCAGGCTCGACCGCGAGCGGTCCTGGATCGGCTGTGTGTGGGAGCTGCCGCCGCTCGTCCATGAACGCGACGCCTGGGTACGGCACATGCTCGCCCCCGACCGCCCCGACCTCGACGCCTATCTCGCAGATTCCCTTCCCGCCGGCACCACTGGAGACCGCTCATGAACGACTTCGACTTCCTCGTCGGCGACTGGGACGTCGCCAACCGCTGGCGTACGGACTTCCTCGACGAGGCCGGCGCATGGGAGGAGTTCCCTGCCACGTCCCACGGGAGCCGCCATTTCGACGGCGGCGCCAACTTCGACGAGATCGACTTCCCGACGAAGGGCTTCGCGGGCCTCACGCTGCGGCTGTTCGACACCGAGCGCAAGGAGTGGTCGCTGTACTGGGCGAGCAAGCGCACCGGCACGCTCTTCCCGCCGGTGACGGGGCGGTTCACCGAGGACGGACGGGGCGAGTTCTACGGCGACGACACCCATGACGGCAAGGAGATCAGGGCGCGCTTCATCTGGTCGGGGATCTCGGAGACCACCGCCCGCTGGGAGCAGGCCTTCTCCGTGGACGGCGAGAAGACCTGGGTCACCAACTGGATCATGGAGTTCACGCGGCGCGCCTGAGCGCGACAAGCCGGAAGACCGGGTCGGGGCGCGGCGCGTCCGGGTCGGGGAGTGCGATGAGCCGCTCCGCGAGCGCCTCGGCCTCGGCGCCGCGGGCGCTGAGCCGCGAGGTGTACTGGCCGGCGAGCATCGCCTCGGCCGTGCGCCGCGGGGAGCGGCCCTGACCGCATCCCGGAAAGTACGTCTGCTCTGCGGGGAAGAGCCCGGCCGCGGCTCCGTACGCCTCGATCCGGTCGCCCCGGTCGAAAGCCGCCGTCGTCTGGTACGGCGCCAGCACGGCGTCGATGTCGCACCCGACGTCGTGCCCCGCGTCCTTGTCGACGGTGGTGACGAACACCCCGCCGGGCCGCAGCACCCGCGCGGCCTCGGCCACCACCGCCTCGGCCTCCGGCACCAGATGCAGCAGCCACACCGCGCTGACCGCGTCCAACGAGGCATCAGGGAACGGCAGTCGGCGTACGTCGCCGATCACGACCGCACCCGGCACCCGGTCGGCGGCCTTGCGGGCCATGCCGTACGAGGCGTCCGCACCCAGCACCCGCAGTCCCGGCCGGTGCAGGCGCTCGGTCACGATCCCCGTGCCGCACGCGATGTCGAGCAGGGTGTGCGCGCCGTCGGGGATCAGGCGCAGGACGGCCTGCGCCGCGGCCTCGGCGCGGGGCACGCCGCCGCGCGTCGCGTCGTAGTGGGCGGCCTGAATGTCGTAGTCCAGCATGCCCCCATGATCGCTCAGACTGCGCTGTGCGCGGAAGCGATCGCCTCGACCCTTTGCGCCAGGGCGAAGTCCTTCTCGGTGACGGCACCTCCCGCATCGTGCGTGTGCACGGTCAGAGAGAGGGTGTTGTAGCCGAGGGTGAGGTCGGAGTGGTGGTCCAACTCCTCCTGGATCTGCGCCACATGGACCACCATCGCGGTGGCACCGAAATGGGTGGAGAGCTGGTAGGTGCGGGCGATGCGGTCGCCCTGGAGGGACCAGCCGGGCAGCTCGCGCAGCCGGTCCTCGATCTCCTTCTGCGACAAAGGCTGTGTGGGCACGGCCGGTCCTTTCTCCGCGTGCTGACGTGCGTGCCCTTTACGGTAGTCGTTATGACGACTGTTGCGACCGGCACGGGACTGGGGCCGCTGCTGCGCGGCTGGCGCGAACAGCGCAAGGTGAGCCAGCTGGAACTGGCGCTGCGCGCCGATTCCTCCGCGCGCCACATCAGCTTCATCGAGACGGGCCGCTCCCGCCCGAGCGAAGAGCTCATCCTGCGCCTCGCCGAGCACTTGGACATCCCGGTCCGCGAGCGCAACTCCCTTCTGCTGGCCGCGGGTTATGCACCGCAGTACGCCCAGACCGCACTCGACGACCCGTCCATGGGGGCCCTGCGCGAGGGGATCGAGCGGCTGCTGACCGGATACGAGCCGTACCCGGCGCTGGTGGTGGACGGTACGTACACGGTGGTCGCGGCCAATCGCGGCATCGCGATGCTCCTGGACGGCGTACCGGAACACCTCCTCGCACCGCCGCTGAACGCGATGCGCCTGACCCTCCACCCCGAGGGCCTGGCCCCCAAGATCCTCAACCTGCGCGAGTGGCGCGGGCATCTGCTGCACCAGATGGAGCGCCAGATCGCGCTGGCCCGCTCACAGCCGCTGCGGGAGCTGTACGAGGAGGTGTCCGCCTATCCGCTCCCGGAGCCCACGGGCCCCGACGACCGCGAGGACCCGGACCCCTACCCGTACTTCGCGCTGCCGTTGCGCATCGAACACGAGGGACATGCGCTGTCGTTCATCTCGTCCATCTCGACGTTCAACACCCCGATGGACGTGACGGTCGCCGAGCTGGCCATCGAGACGTTCCTCCCGGCGGACCCGGCGACCGTCAAGTACCTTCAGTCGCCGGGCGGCTGACCGGCTAGCCGTGCCAGACGGTGGTGATGTTGCAGAACTCGCGGATCCCGTGAGCGGCGAGCTCGCGCCCGTACCCGGAGCGCTTGGTGCCGCCGAAAGGCAGAGCGGGATGTGAGGCGGTCATGCCGTTGAAGAAGACTCCGCCGGCGTCCAGGTCCCGTATGAAGCGCTCGGTCTCCGCCTCGTCCCGTGTCCAGACGTTCGAACTCAGCCCGAACGGCGTGTCGTTGGCGACGACGATCGCCTCGTCGATGCTGTGGACGCGATGGACCGTCGCCACGGGGCCGAAGGTCTCCTCCGCGTAGATGCGCATCTGCGGGGTGATCCCGGCGAGCACGGTCGGTGCGTAGTACCAGCCGAGGTCGAGCCCCTTGGGCCGCTCCGCACCGCAGAGCACGCTCGCTCCGAGGCGTACGGCGTCGTCGACGAGCTCCTCCAGGTCGGCGCGGCCCTGCTCGGTGGCGATCGGGCCCACGTCGGTCCCTTCCTCCATCGGGTCGCCGACGGTCAGTGCGGCCATCCCGCCGGTGAACCGCTCCACGAAGGCCTCGTAGACGTCCGCGTGCACGATGAAGCGTTTGGCCGCGATGCACGACTGGCCGTTGTTCTGTACACGTGCGGTGACCGCGGTGTCGGCGGCCTTCTCGACGTCGGCCGACGGCATCACGAGATAGGGGTCGCTGCCGCCCAGCTCCAGGACGGTCCGCTTCACCTCGTCCCCCGCGATCGCGGCGACCGAGCGTCCGGCGGGCTCACTGCCGGTGAGGGTCGCCGCCGCCACCCGGGGGTCGCGCAGGATCTCCTCGATGGCGCCGGAGCCGACCAGCAGGGTCTGGAAGCAGCCGTCGGGGAAGCCGGCCCGCTGGAACAGCCCCTCCAGGTAGAGGGCGGTCTGCGGGACGTTCGACGCGTGCTTGAGCAGGCCCACGTTGCCCGCCATGAGGGCCGGGGCGGCGAACCGTACGACCTGCCAGAGCGGGAAGTTCCACGGCATCACGGCCAGCACCACGCCCAGCGGCCGGTAGCGGGTGTAGGCGCGGGAGGCGCCGGCGTCCTTCACGTCGGCCTTCGACGGCAGTTCGTCGGCGAGCAGCTCCTCGGCGTGGGAGGCGTACCAGCGCATCGTCTTCGCACACTTCGCCGCCTCCGCGCGGGCCGCCGCCACGGGCTTGCCCATCTCGGTGGTCATCGTGCGGGCGATCTCGTCCCGGTCCTGGTCGAGGAGGTCGGCGGCCCGCTCAAGGAGCCGCGCCCGCTCGTCGAAGCCGGTGTTGCGATAGGTCCGGAAGGCCGCTGCCGCGGTGGTGAGCCGCTTCTCGGTCTCCTCGGGCCCCAGCGCATCGAATGTCAGCAGCGTCTCGCCGTTCGCGGGGTTGACCGTAGCGATGGCCATCGGGAACTCCTCCTCGCACTCGCTTCTCCGACCCTCCCGCGCCCGGCACGGGCACGCAAACGCGGGCAGGTCTGGTCGCGTGCCCCTCGCAGGGCGTTTCATGCGACGCGCCCGCCGCCTCCCGCGCCGACGGCCCGGTGTCCGACCGGGCAGGATGGCCCGGATGGACCACCCTCTCGACGTTCCCGAACTCGACGCCCGCGGGCATCTGCTCCGGCCGTGGGCGCTCACGGACCTGGACCTCGTACGCGAGGCGGCGCGGGACCCATACATCCCGCTGGTCACCACCGTGCCCTCGCCGTACTCCGACGAGGAGGGCACCGCCTTCGTGGAGCGGCAGTGGGAGCGGGCGGCCACGGGCAGCGGGTACCCGTTCGTCGTCGTGGGTGACGACGGCAGGCCCGTGGGTTCGGTCGGCCTCTGGCTGCGGGATCTCGGCCAGGGCCGGGCGTCGATCGGCTACTGGACCGTGGAGTCCGCGCGTGGCAGGGGCGCCGCCGGCGCCGCGCTCGCGGCGGTCGCCGCCTGGGCGCTGGACGAGCTGCGGATCCCGCGCGTCGAACTGCATGTGGAGCCGTGGAACGCGGCGTCGCTGCGCACCGCCGAGCGGGCCGGTTTCCGGCGCGAGGGGCTGCTGCGGAGCTGGCAGGAGATCGACGGGGAGCGGCGGGACATGATCGTCCACTCGCTGCTGGGCACCGATACCCGCCTGTGACGCGGCTGTTCGTGATGCATACCCCGCGCCGTAATACAGCCGACACGCCCCCTTCCCTTCCTCTCGATGCTCTTGGAACATTCCGCTAGCCACTGTTCCCCCTCACACCTCAAGAGGCCCCCACACATGTCAGAGCTGAATCGGCGTCGCTTCCTTCAGATCGCGGGCGGTACTGCGGGCTTCACCGCTCTCTCCGGCTCCATCGACCGTGCCGCCGCGATCCCTGCCACGCGGACCACGGGCTCCATCAAGGACGTCGAGCACATCGTCGTGCTGATGCAGGAGAACCGCTCCTTCGACCACTACTTCGGTGCGATGAAGGGCGTACGCGGCTTCGGGGACCCCCGGCCCGTCACGCTGCCCAGCGGCAAGCCGGTCTGGAACCAGTCGAACGGCGTCGCCGACGTGCTGCCGTACCACCCGGACGCCGAGGACCTCGGCATGCAGTTCATCGCGGGCCTCGACCACGACTGGGCGGGCGGCCACCGGGCGTTCAACGGCGGCAGGTACGACCAGTGGATACCCGCCAAGTCGGCCGGCACGATGGCCCATCTGACGCGCGAGGACATTCCGTTCCACTACGCGCTCGCCGACAAGTTCACGGTGTGCGACGACTACCACTGCTCGTTCATCGGCGCGACCGACCCCAACCGCTACTACATGTGGTCGGGCTTCGTCGGCAACGACGGCAAGAACGGCGGCCCGGTCCTCGGCAACCAGGAGGCGGGCTACGACTGGACGACGTACCCCGAGCGCCTGGAGGCGGCCGGGGTCTCCTGGAAGATCTACCAGGACATCGGCGACGGTCTGGACGCGGCCGGATCCTGGGGCTGGATCGACGACGCGTACCGCGGGAACTACGGCGACAACTCCCTGCTCTACTTCAACAAGTACCGCAACGCCAAGCCCGGTGACGCGCTCTACGAGAAGGCGCGTACGGGCACGAACGCCAAGGCGGGCGACGGCTACTTCGACGTGCTCAAGGCCGACGTAAAGGCCGGGAAGCTCCCGAAGATCTCCTGGATCGCCGCCCCCGAGGCCTTCTCCGAGCACCCCAACTGGCCCGCCAACTACGGCGCCTGGTACGTCTCCCAGGTCCTGGACGCACTCACCTCCAATCCCGAGGTGTGGAGCAAGACGGCCCTGTTCATCACCTACGACGAGAACGACGGCTACTTCGACCACGTCGTCCCGCCGTACGCGCCCGCATCCGCCAACCAGGGCCTCTCGACGGTCGACACCACGCTCGACTACTTCCCGGGCAACGTGAGCTACGCGGCGGGCCCCTACGGCCTCGGCCAGCGCGTCCCGATGACCGTCGTCTCCCCCTGGTCCACCGGCGGCTACGTCTGCTCGGAGACCTTCGACCACACCTCGATCATCCGCTTCATGGAGAAGCGCTTCGGCGTCGGCGAGCCGAACATCTCGCCCTGGCGCCGTGCCATCTGCGGCGACCTCACCTCCGCCTTCGACTTCAGCCGCCGCAACACCACGCCCGCCACCCTGCCGGACACCGACGCCTACGAGCCGCCGGACAAGGTGCGCCACCCCAGCTACGTACCGAAGCCGCCGGCCAGCCCCTCCCTGCCCAAGCAGGAGCGCGGCTCGCGCCCCTCGCGTCCGCTGCGGTACGCCCCGCTGGTGGACGGCGCGGCTACCCCCTCGACCGGCCGCTTCACGCTCACCTTCAGCGGCGGCACCGCGGCCGGCGCACACTTCTACGTCACCTCGGCCAACCGCACGGACGGCCCGTGGACGTACACCGCCGAGGCCGGAAAGACGATCTCGGACACCTGGAACGCCGCCTACTCCAAGGGGAGCTACGACCTGACCGCGCACGGCCCGAACGGCTTCCTGCGCACCTTCAAGGGCCCCGGCTCCACGGCGGGACCCGAGGTGAAGGCACGCCACATCGCCGCGAGCGGCAATGTCGAGCTGACCCTGACGAACGCGGGCACCGCCGCCGTCAGCCTCAAGATCACCAACGCTTACGGCGGGGCGTCGCAGACCGTCTCGGTGCCCGCGGGCGGCAAGGTCGTCCGTACGGTGGATCTGAGCCGCACCGCCCGCTGGTACGACGTGAGCGTCGTCTCCGACAAGGACGCAGGCTTCCTGCGCCGGCTGGCCGGCCACGTCGAGAACGGAGCACCCGGCGTCAGCGACCCGGCGATCGCCACCAGCTGACCGCCGAGAGAAAACAGCAGGTCAGAGCCCTGTTACTGGTGTTGACAACGGTCACCAGTGCAGCCTTTGCCGATCGTCGCCCGGTGCGCTTCACTTCGGATGCCGGAGCACACGACCGACGGGGGCAGGGCGATGACCGAAGAGCACGGCCACGATCATGGCGGCCACTCCCACTCCCATGGGGTGGCCGCCGACGCGGACCGCCGCTGGCTGGCCACGGCGCTCGCGCTCATCACCGGCTTCATGGCCGTCGAGGTGGTCGTCGGCGTCCTCGCGCGCTCCCTCGCGCTGATCTCGGACGCGGCGCACATGCTCACCGACGCCGCCTCGATCGTGCTGGCCCTCATCGCGATGCGGCTGGCCGCCCGCCCGGCGCGCGGCGGATTCACGTACGGCCTCAAACGCGCCGAGATCCTCTCCGCGCAGGCCAACGGCCTGACCCTGCTCCTGCTCGCCGCCTGGCTCGGATACGAGGCCGTGCGCAGGCTCATCGACCCGCCGCAGGTGGCGGGCGGGCTCGTGCTGGTCACCGCGCTGGCGGGGATCGCCGTCAATGTCGCGGCGGCCTGGTGCCTGTCGAAGGCGAACCGCACCTCGCTCAATGTCGAGGGCGCCTACCAGCACATCCTCAACGACCTGTTCGCCTTCATCGGCACCGCCGTGGCCGGACTCGTCGTGGTGCTCACCGGCTTCGTACAGGCGGACGCCATCGCCACCCTCGCCGTCGTCGTCCTGATGGTCAGGGCCGGTTACGGGCTGGTCCGCGACTCCGGCCGGATCTTCCTGGAGGCCGCCCCCGCCGACCTCGACCCCGACGCCATCGGCGACCGCCTCGTGGGCAACCCGTCCGTCGCCGAGGTCCACGACCTGCACGTCTGGGCGATCACCTCCGGCCAGCCCGCCCTCTCCGCGCACGTCCTCGTCGACCCGGGCGGCGACTGCCACGCGGTCCGCCGCGACCTGGAGAAGCTCCTCAGCCACGACTACCGCATCGACCACACCACGCTCCAGGTGGACCACACCGCGGCCCCGGACCTGGCCCACTGCGGCGATCCGCACGGCCCCGTGCACAGGGACGCACCGCACGCCCACTAGCTAGCGCATACGGAAGACAGGGCCCCGCGCGGTGAAGGGCAGCGAGGCTCCCTCGGGCACCAGATAGGCGTGCTCGCGCCGGACCCGCAGCACATCGCACCAGCCGTCGGTGATGACGAGCACCGGCGCGCCGGGCGGGAAGTCCTCCGCGCGCTGGAGCAGATCGATCCCCGGCTGCAGTTCGGTGCCTCCCCGGCCCCGCACGCGCACCCGCCCGGCGATCTCCGTCGGCGGCAGATAGCCAGCGTCGTGCGCGGCCGCGTCGCAGAAGACGACGCGGGCGGCGGGCACGTCGCGGGCCTCCGCGTACGAGGCGATCGCACCCAGCGCCTTGCCGAGCAGCGTGCGGCTCATCGAACCCGAGGTGTCCAGGACCACGCCGAAGGTGCAGCGGGCGATCTCCTCGGGCGGATGGTAGCGGCCCGCCCGCGGGATGTCCGGGGTGGCGGCCTGCCGGCGGGAGGGGCGGGCGAAGCTGCGTACGGGCTGCGGGCGGGGCACGAACTCGTCGAACCAGCGCGCCAGTTGGGCGTCCCATGGCACCGGAGGATGCGCGAGCGCCCTGATCTCCTCGATCAGCCCGGCGGGCAGAAAGCCCCGGTCTCCGCTCGTGTGCAGGTCGAATCCCTGGGCGAGACCGCGGCGGTAGAACTCGTCCAGATCGACGGTGCGGCCCGCCTGGTGGGCGAGCGGCTCGCCGAGGATGTCGCCCACACCCTTTCCGCGCAGGGTGGCGAGGCGCCGGTGACGGCGCTGGTCGGTGACGATGCGGTCGTAGACCTCCTCGGCGGAGAGGCCCTTCAGCCCGGCGTCGTACAGCAGCCCTTCGGGCATCTCGCCCACGCCCATCTCGCACAGCCAGCCGTTGACGACGTAGTCCGCCGCGACATTGAAGAGGTACGGGTCGCGGGCGCCGCGGCGCTCGCCGTGCCGCAGGGCGGCGTGCAGCATCTCGTGGCCGAGGACGAAACGCCATTCCTCGTCGGTGTACTGGCAGAGCGGGTTGAGGTAGATCTCGCCGGCCGCCGCATTGACCGCGGCGACGGAAATGCCCTGGGCGCGGGCGAGTTCGGCGTCCGCGACCAGGCTCATGCCGGATGCGATCCCGCCGAGCAGCGGATAGGAGGAGACGAACCAGCTCAGCGCCCGCTCCCAGGGACGCAGCCGTACGCGCGCGCCGCTCAGGGAGTCACGGCGGCCGCCGGCGACATCCATGGCAGCGGACATGGCGGCGGTCAGGGCGTGGGCGAAGACGAGCTGCCAGTCGGTGGGCGTGCCCTGCCCCTGCCATCCCTGCCAGGAGACGAGGACCTGGTCGGGGCCGCCGCCCGCCGTGCCGCAGTTCTCGTACGCGACCGGAATTCCGTCGCGCCGCCACCGCGCGGCCAGCTGCTCCTCGTCGCCGCCGGGGTAGGCCGCAGGAAGGTCGTCGGGCGCCTGACCCACGGGGAAGGTGAGCAGGAAGCGGTTGACCACGGCGCAGCGCGCGGCCAGTTCGAAGCGGTCGGGCTGTACGCGCTCGCCCTTCGCGGCCGGGACGTGCCCGAACCCGAGGTGAAGGGTGCAGTGGGCCAACGCCCAGGCCCAGTCGGCGGGTTCGGCCCGCCGGGTGGCATGGGCGTGGATCGTGCCGGCGGAGTCGACGGCCGCGAGCCCCTGCGGCGGCACGCGGGTGCAGGTCGTCGTACGGCAGATTTTCACGTTCAGCGCGCCCAGCGCCGGGTTCCGCTTGAGCAGTGCGAGCCCGGCGGCGAAAGCCTCGGTGGCCGGATCGGCCTTGGCCTTCGCGGCCTTGCGAGGACCGCTGTTCACCGCCGTGCCTCGACGAGACGCGGCATGTCGCGCGCGGCCTCGACGAGGAACCAGGCGGGCAGCACGGGCTGCCCGTCCGTGTCGTCCGCGATGACGGTCTGGGCCACCTCGACGGAGATCTCGGCGAGCTGCACCAGCAGCGACTTGGCGCGGTACGCGGTCTGCTGCATGGCCGGCGAGACATGCTCCTTGCGCGCGGGCAGCTCCTTGACGAGGCGCCCGCGGAACGCCTCGGCGAGGTAGTAGAGCAGGTCACGGTCCTCGATGCGCTGGGGCCAGGAGGCGTCGCCCTTGATGATCGCCTCGATGCCGTACGCATGGCGGACGATCTTGATGTAGCCGCAGAAGGACACGGCGTGCGCGGGCGTCAGCGTGCCGTGCGCGATGACCTTGAGGGTCTCCTCGTCGAGCGCAGGACCGAAGGAGTGCAGGGCGTCGGAGAGCATGTGCCAGGAGCGGGGTGTGGAGAAGGGCTCCTCGGTCTTGGGCGGCTGCGACCAGAGGTGGTCGGGCCGGTCGTCGAGGTAGTCCACGATCCACGGGTGGATGCCGTTCTCGCCCGCCCACACCAGCCAGTCCCCCGCGGAGGCGCGGAGATGGACGTGGGTGAGGCGGTTGACGAGGGCGGAGGCGATGGGGCGCGCGAGGGCGTTGTCGGTGGCGCGGTTTCCGGCGCCGATGACGATGGAGCCCTCGGGAAGTTCGTAGGAGCCGATGCGCCGGTCCAGGATCAGCGAGTAGAAGGCCTTCTGGACGTCGGGGGTCGCGGCGTTGAGCTCGTCGAGGAAGAGGCAGTACGGCTCGTCGCGCGCGATGGCCTCCGGCGGGCAGAAGACGGAGCGACCGTCGCGGATCTGCGGGACGCCGATGAGGTCTTCGGGGGCGAGCTGCGTACCGAGCAGGCTGACGCACTCCAGGCCGAGCGAATCGGCGAACTTCCGTACCAGCGACGACTTTCCGATGCCGGGAGCGCCCCAGAGGAACACCGGCCGCACGGTCGCGAGTCCGAGCAGCAGCTCGGGTATCTGGGCGGGCGTGACGGTGACGGCGGCCTGCAAGAGGGGGCGCTCCTTTTTCCATGGGTACGGGATGTCCGTTGCGCCCAGTGTGCGTGGCGCGCCCCCCGAGTGCAGCTGGTTTTCAGCCGGCCCGGACCCTGCGGGCCGCCATCCACGCGTAGACCAGCACGCCGGCGAACAGGAACAGCACGCCCTGGTAGACCGCTTGGTAGCCGGAGCCCGCCACCAGCCACATCGAGAAGACGAAGGCGAGGACGGCCAGGACCGCGTCGCGGGTCAGCCGGGAGCGGTCGACGCGGCTGCTCTGGCCCGAGGCGAGGAAGAAGATCTGGGCCGCTGTCGCCAGGAGGTAGGGGACGGTCGCCATGAAGGTGGTGACCAGGACCAGGATCTCGAAGACGCCCGCCGAGCCCGCCGCGTAGTTGTAGACGGTCAGCGAGGAGGCGAGGACGACCGTCACCAGGACACCGACCGTCGGGACTCCGCGCCGTTTGCGGGTGAAGGCCTTCGGGAACAGCCCGTCCTTGGCTGCCGCGTACGGGGTCTGGGCGCTCAGCAGCGTCCAGCCGTTGAGGGCGCCGACCATCGAGATCAGTGCGGCGTACGCCACCGCCGTGCCGCCCCAGGAGCCGCCGAACATCGCGTTGACGGAGTCGGAGAAGGGTGCTGTGGAGTCGACCAGTTTCGCGTGGGCGACCGTACCGAAGACGGAGAGCGTGCCCAGAAGGTAGATCACGGCCGCACCGACCGTGCCGATGATCGTCGCGAGGCCGACGTTGCGGCGCGGGTTGCAAACCTCGCCCGCGCTGACGGCCGCCGACTCGACGCCCAGGTAGCTGAAGAGCAGGATCGCCGCGGAGGCGGAGATCGCGCCGAGAGCGGAGTCGTCACTGGCCTGGAAGGGGCCGAGGTTCGCCGGGTCGAAGAAGAAGAGTCCGCCGACCGCGACCAGCAGGAGCGGGGCGAACTTCAGGACGGTGGAGACGAGTTGGACCCCGCCCACGTAGCGAGTGCCCGCGAAGTTGGCGAGCGCCGGCAGCCACTGGATCACCAGGGCGGCCAGGCACGCGGACCATTTGTGGTCGTTCACCGGGATGAGGACGTCGAGATAACCGACGGCCGCCACGGCGAGCGCCGCGTTCGACACCCAGGTGGTGATCCAGTAGGACCAGGCCGCGAGGAAACCGGCGAAGTCCCCGAACGCCTCCCGTGCGTAGACGTAGGGCCCGCCGGTCTCGGGGTGCTTCTCGGCGAGCCGCCCGAAGACCAGGGCGAGCGCGATCGCACCGAGCGTCAGGACCACGAAGGCGACCAGGGCGATCGTGCCGTAGGGGGCGACCGAGGCGGGCAGCAGGAAGATGCCGCCGCCGATGATGTTGCCGAGGACGAGGGCACTGGCGACCGGCAGCCCGAAGGTTCTTGCGTGCCTGCTCTGTTCCGGTGGCGCTGCCGCCTCTGGTGCTGTCATGCGGGAAACGCTGCACCACTTCAGGCGGTTTTACCGGGTACGGCGCGTTCCGTCACCTGATGAGGTGGATCCAGCGGCACCTGCGGGCCTTCGCACTCGCGCAGCCAGCCTCGGAGGGTGCTGTGGATCTGCTCCGCCCCGACCAGTTCTCCCGGTGCGGAGAGGTCGAGCGGGGAGAGCAGGAAGGGGTGCGACTGCTCGCCGCCGAGGCCGCCGTGCGAGCCGATCTGCTCCTCGAAGGCGTGCACCTCGCCGGTGTGCGGGTCGTAGCTCGAATTGACCATGACGTCGGCGACGTGCGGGAAGGAGTCCGTGCGGCGCACCGCGTCGGCCGCACCTTCCCCGAGGTGCTTCAACGGGCCTGCGTGGTCGGCCAGTTCGACGACCGGGACCTCCACCCCGTCCGCGGCCAGGACGACGGAGCCGTGCTCTTCGCTCCGTACGAGGAGGAAGCCGATGCCGGGGTGGTTGGCGAGGGTGGACAGCAGTGCCGGGTGACGGCGGTCCAGCTGTTCGCGGGTCATCCGGCCGGGGACGTCGGGGAAGGAGATCAGGCCGAGGTTGCCGGAGGCGAGGACGATCGGGTCGGACTCGGGTCCTGGACGCGACTCCTCGCCGTCGAGGACCGGCCTGTGCAGGGCGACACGCACCGCGTACCGCGCCTCGGCGCCGCTCCTGGTGCGCTGCGCGCGGCGTGGCACCGGGAGCCCGCTGCCCGCTCGGACCAGGTCCTTGAGCGTGAGTCCGTACGCGCCCTCGAAGGTCTCGCCGGGGCTCTGCCCGTGGTCGGAGAGCAGCACGATCCGGTAGGCGCGCGGGGCGTGCTCGGCGACCGTGGCGAGCAGCGCCAGGGAGCGGTCGAGGCGGCGGAGCACCTTCGCGGCGTCCCCGCTCCGGGGGCCGCTGTGGTGGGCGACCTCGTCGTAGGCCACCAGGTCGGCGTAGACGGCGGTACGTCCGGCGAGCATGTCCCCTATCACCGCGGCGACGACCACGTCCCGCTCGATGACGGTCGCGAAGGCCCTGATGAAGGGGTAGAGACCGCCGCGCGGGATGCGGGGGCTGTCGCGGCGCAGCCGTGAACGGGTCGACTCGCCGATCTCGCGGCCGACTTCGGCGACGAAGGACATGGCGGTGCGCACCGCGTTCGCCGGGTCGGAGAAGTACGCGAAGTAGCCCGCTCTGGAGCGGTTGTGCTTCTCGCGGCGCGCCGCCTTGGACAGCACCAGGGCGAGTTGGTCGGCGCCCCCGCTGAAGAGATTCCCGCGGCTGGCGCCGTCCACGGTGAGCAGCCCGCCGTCGCCGGTCCGCTCGATGGCGCGGCGCTGCAGTTCGGCCGCGCTGGCCGGCCGGTTGGAGACCATGAGCTCGCCGGTGTCCTTCTCGTACCAGCGGAAGGCCGGGATGTCGTGGTTGGAGCCGTGCAGGATGCCGATCTGGCTGGCGCCGGTCTGGCTCGACCAGTCGGTGCGCCAGGCGTCGAGGCGGTGGGTGGCGCCGATCATGGACGCGACGGTGGGCATCAGCCCCTCGTCGACGGCCCGGCTCAGTGCCGCGTGACCGACCCCGTCGAGCTGGAGGAAGAGCGTGCCGGGCGCTCCGCTGCCTCCGCCGTCCTCGCCGCTCCTTCTGCGCCGCCGGTCCGCGAGGCGCGAGAGTCTGCGCCGGTAGGCGGTGTCGTCGCGTACGGCCAGGGCCGCACCGGTGGCCGAGGCGACCGCGGACATCACGGCGGCGACCACGACGGCGGTCTCCGCGTTCGCCTCGCCGCGGCCGTCGGGGATCAGACTCAGCGCGAGCAGCAGCAGCGAGCCGTTGAGGAAGAAGACCAGCAGTCCGAGGACAAGGGCGGGGACGAGGAGCAGGGCCCGTACGGCCAGCGGCCACACCAGCGCGGTGAGCAGCCCGAAGGCTCCGGCGCCCCAGCCCGCGGTCATGGCGACCCGGGTGAGGCTGTCGCCGTCGTCGGACTCCAGCTGGAAGTCGGGCAGGATCCCGGCGAGGGCGAGCATGGTGAGGGTCGAGACCGCCCACACCGCGACCACTCGCAGAACCGCACTGCCCGCCGTACGCCATCGCCTCTGATCCACGCTGCTCAGCGTGTCATAGGACGATCAGCAACCGTCGTAACCCGCCGTCGGCATGGAGAGACGGCGGTGGATGCTGGCCTTCATGCGGGCGTTGTACTCGGGCTCGTCGAGGCCGGCGGTCTCCAGCCGTACGCCCCGTCGCTCGCACTCCTGGGCGAAGGCGCTCGGGGAGGTCAACGCCCTTCCCAGGACACGGTCGTTGGGGGCGACGAACAGATCGACGTCACCCGCTTCGACATCCGCCCACAGAGCGGAGTGATCGGGCCGCAGTCCGTAGAAGAGCAGCTGTCTGGTGACGATGTAGCCGTTGTCGGCGGCCCAGCGCGCGCACATGGCCTGCTGGCTGCGGGTGTCCACCAGGAAGGGGTCGAGGTCGAGCTCTTCCAGCGGTGTCAGGCTGGCGATCACCGCCACCCGTACTTCGCCCATGGTCCGCCCCCGCCCCGCCGCTCATTCCTGTGCGCCGACCCTACTCTCACCTCCGGCTCACGGAGGTGCCGAGTACCCGCACGAATGGCAGATCTTCCAGCCGTCCTGCGTGACCGCCAGGACTCCTCCGCAGCGCGGACACTGCGCCGAGTGCATGGCCATCGGCCCCGCCTCCCAACCCTTTGCCGGAACCGCTACCCAATGAACGCCGGGTCAGGCATGACAAGTGGGACACGTTGTCCGGGGCCGTCGGCGCATAGGCTCGGGGCGGAAGGCAACAGCGAGGAGGCGGCACGTGGCGGTCGAAGTGACCTGGTGGGGACATGCCAGCTGCACCGTCGAGGACTCCGGGGTCAGGGTGCTGACCGACCCCCTCTTCGTCCGCAGGCTGGCGCATCTGCGCCGCCGCCGCGGTGCGGTGCCACCGCCCGAGGCCGCTGTCGCCGAGGCGGTTCTCGTCTCGCATCTGCACTCCGACCATCTGCATCTGCCCTCGCTGGCCCGTCTCGCGCCCGGCACCCGGCTGCTCGTGCCCGACGGGGCGGTGCGTGCGGTGCCCGGGCTGCGGCGGCTGGGGCTCGATGTCACGGAGGTCACCGCGGGCGACGAGGTGAAGATCGACGAGCTGCTGGTCCGTGCGGTGCCCGCCCGGCACGACGGACGCAGACTGCCGGTGGGGCCGCACCGCTCGCCGGCCCTCGGCTATGTGATCGAGGGCGAGGCCCGTACGTACTTCGCCGGCGACACCGGTCTCTTCGACACCATGGCCGACGAGGTGGGCACGGTGGACGTGGCGCTGCTCCCGGTCGGCGGCTGGGGTCCCTTCCTCGGGCACAGTCATCTGGACGCGCACCGTGCCGCCGAGGCGCTGCTGCAGCTGGCGCCGCGCTCGGCGGTGCCGGTGCACTACGGCACGTACTGGCCGATCGGGATGGACGGGGTGCGGCCGCACGAGTTCCACGCACCGGGCGAGGAGTTCGTACGGCAGGCCAGGCGGCTGGCGCCCCAGGTGACGGTGCACCGGCCGGCGCACGGCGAGCGGGTACGTCCCGAGGTGTTCGCCCGATGATCCTCGCGGAGCTCGCCCGTACGGTGCCGTCCGAGGACGCCCAGCAGGCTGTCGGCTATCCCACGCTCTTCCTGCTCGTCGCCTTCGGATCCCTGGTGCCTGTCGTGCCCACGGGAGCGCTGGTGAGTTCGGCCGCCGTGGTCGCCTTCCACCAGACGGATCCCTTCTCCCTGCTCGGCGTCTTCGGCGTCGCGGCCCTCGCCGCGTTCCTCGGGGACCTGGGCCTGTACTGGCTGGGACAGCGCGGCGTCCGCTCCAAGAACGGTTCGCGGTGGCTGGAGGCGCTGCGCAGGCGGGTGCCGCAGGAGCGCCTCGAACAGGCGCAGTCCAAGCTCGACGCGCACAGCAAGTCGGTGCTGGTGCTCTCCCGGCTCCTGCCCGCGGGCCGTATCCCGGTGATGCTGGCGTGTCTGCTCGGGAAGATGCCGCTGCGCGCCTTCGCGCGCGGCGACATCGTGGCGTGCCTGGCGTGGGCGGCGGCGTACCAGCTGATCGGGATCCTCGGCGGCTCGCTCTTCGACGAGCCGTGGAAGGGCGTCGTGGTGGCGATCGCGCTGACCCTGCTGGTGAGCGGCGCACCCGCGCTGTGGCGCAGGATCCGCAGACCCGCGGGGAAGACGGAGAAGACGGAGACCACTGCGGCCAAGAGCGCCTAGAGCAGCTGTGAGGCGCCCACCGGGAGGTCCCACAGGTCCTCGCGCGGGCGCTCGGCCTTCTCCCATGCCCTGCGGACCCGGGTCAGCGGCTCCATGACCGGCTCCGCGGAGAGCAGGAACGCACCCCAGTGCATGGGCGCCATCCGGCGCGCGCCCAGGTCGTGACAGGCCTGGACCGCCTCCTCGGGGTCCATGTGCACGGGACCGAGCCACCAGCGCGGGTCGTACGCGCCGATCGGCAGGAGCGCCAGGTCGATGCCGGGGTACCGGCGGCCGATCTCCTCGAACCAGTGGCCGTAGCCGGTGTCGCCCGCGAAGTGGACGCGCTGTCCCTGCTGGTCGGTGAGGACCCAGCCGCCCCAGAGGGAACGGCAGGTGTCGGTCAGGGTGCGCTTGGACCAATGGTGGGCGGGGACGAAATCGAACCGGACGCCGTCCAGTTCCGCGGCCTCCCACCAGTCGAGGTCGGTGACCCGGGTGAAACCGCGGCGCCTGCACCAGCGGCCGAGGCCCGCGGGGACGAAGAGCGGGGTGTCGCGCGGGAGGCGTTTGAGGGTGGGGGCGTCGAGGTGGTCGTAGTGGTTGTGGCTGATGACCACCGCGTCGACGGCGGGAAGGTCCTCCCAGCGGACCCCGACCGGGGTGACCCTGGCCGGGGTGCCGAGGATCTTCCGGGACCACACCGGGTCGGTGAGGACGGTGAGCCCGCCGATGCGCACCACCCAGCTGGCGTGGCCCACCCAGGTGACGGCGACGGTGGTGGTGTCCACGACGGGCATCGGTCCCGGGGCGTACGGCAGCTGCGGGATGTCGCGCAGACCTTCGGGGCCGGGCCGCATGGCGCCCTCGCGGGCGAGGCGGGCAAAGGCGCGTACGCCCGGAAGGGGGGCGGTGAGGCGGTCGGCGAAGGATTTGGGCCAGCGCCTGCTCTCGCCGAGGGGGCGTGTCCCGGTGAGCGGCCTGGTCGCCGGCTGGGGCTCGGCGAGGGTCCGCTCGGTCTGTTCCGTCATCGAGGGGGCTCCATTCGGTGCCGGAGGTGAGGTCATCGCAGTTCGTCGAGGGCCGATCCGAAAATGCTCAACGCTTCGATCACATGCGGCAATTCGAGCGGTTCCCCTGCGGTGAGGGACTCCAGACGCTGCTCCTGGGTTGACCCGAGGAGCTGTCCTGATCCGAACCGGACGCGCAGCGCGGCCAGATCGTCGCCGAACCGGTGGCCGCCGGGGACGGGGACACCGATGCGGGCGGAGAGGTGGTCCTCCAGTTCCATGGCGTCGCCGACGCCGCGCTCCGCGAGGCCCCCGGCGAGCGGGGACAGGTCGGCGTAGAAGTGGCGGCCCGCCTGGGGCGGGCGGGCGAGCGCCCCGGAGGCGAGGACCGCGCGGTGGGCGGCGGCGGTCACCACGCCGTGCAGGACCGCGGCCCTGCGGACGCGTTCGGCCGCGGGCTCGGGCTCGCCCAGGGCGTAGGCGGCCGCGGCGGTGACCGGACCGCCGATGCGGGCGCCGATCGCGGTGAGGACGTCGAGGGTACGGGCCCTTCGGGCGGCCCCGTCGGCGGTGTCGGGGAAGCGGGCCACGGCGGCCGGCCAGGCGGTGGGGAGGTGCGACCCGGAGAGGTCCATGAGGACGGTGACGTCGTCGGGGCACATCTCGGCGGGGCTGAGCAGCATGGTCTCCTGCGGCCGGTGCAGGCTGTCGCGCCAGGTCTCGTCGCTGATGATGTGCAGGCCCTCGGCGACGGCCGCCTCGCAGGCCTCGTGGACGAGCTCGGGCGGGGCGACGGTCGCGGTGGGGTCGTCGACGACGGAGAGCAGCAGCAGGCGCGGGTCGCCGCCTTCGGCCCTGATCCTGCGCACGGTCTCCAGGAGGGCGTACGGGTCGGGCACGCCGCCGCACTCGGCCGGGGTCGGCACGTGGTAGGCGGGGCGCCCCAGGAGCCGGGCCTGCGGGGTCCACCAGGCGGGGCACGGGCGGGGCAGCAGGATGTCCCCGCCGTCGGCGGCGAGCAGGGCGAACAGGAGCGGGCCGGCGCCGGGCGCGGACACGACGTACTCGGGTTCGCAGTGCAGTCCGCGCCGGTCCCAGTACCCGGCGGCGGCCTCGCGGATCACGGTCGAGCCGCCGGGCGGCTCGGGTTCGGTGCGGGAGGCCGCGGCGGCGACGACCGCGGCGAGTTCGGGCAGTACGGGCAGGCCCGGCTCGGGCGCCGGGGGACCGTAACGGACGGGGCCACGGCTCTGCCGGCCCGATCTCGCCGTCCGCTGCATGCCTGTGCCTCCGGTGCTCGCCTGTACCGCGTACCCCAGAGCCCTTTATATGCACATTTAGGACATCAGGCGAACCGGGTCAGCTCCTGTTCCAGAGCGCTTCCCCCGGATTCGCCGACCGAGTCGGCCACCGCTTCGGCGACGTCCGCCAGCTTGCGGTTGGTGCGCTGCGAGATCCGGCGCAGGATCTGGAAGGCCTCGGCCGCGTCGCAGCCCAGGACATGCATCACGATGCCGCTGGCCTGGTCGATGACCGGGCGCGAGCGCAGGGCGTTCTCCAGCTGGTCGACCTCGGCGAGGACGGCTCGGTAGTGGCGTTCGCGTACGAGGTTCGCGGTGGCCTGTTCGCCGAGGAGGGCGACCGGGCCGCGGACGGCGTCGTCGAGGGCGCCCGGGCGGAAGCTGTAGAGGCTGAGCGTGACCTCGATGCCGCTGCGGCGGAAGGGGAGGGTCACGGCGGACCTGATGCCCGAATCCAGCGCCACCGCGCGGTAGTCGGGCCAGCGGTCCTCCGCCAGCAGATCCCACGCGTCCACGGGTTCCCCGCTGTCCAGCGCAGTCAGAATGGGCCCTTCGCCTGCTGCCAGCTGGACGGCGGCGAGGGCCACCAGGTCCGGATGGGTGGCAGTGGTGCGGCGCTCCGCGCCCGCGTCGGCGACGGTCACCACGGCACCGCAGCAGGCTGCGGTGTGCCGCACGGACTGTTCAGCGAGCTCGGTCAGTTTCCATACGGTGGCAGCGGTTTCGGAGCCTTGTCGTCCGGTCTGGGACAGCATCAAAATCGCCCTTCCTTCCCTGTGGTCCGGCTTCCCGCTGCCCGCCCCGCAAAACGGCCGTACCAGCTAACTTTCTCCCCATGACACAGATGGACGAGTTCGGCGGAGATCTGGCGGACTTCGTCAGACGCGTGGGGGAACTGAGATCCGCGCGGGCCTTGCCCGCGCAGGAACAGCAGACGGTGCTGGATGCCGCGCTCTTCGAACTGGAGCACGCGGCCGAGAACTTGTGGCCGCGCTACGAGCAGCTCGCGGCCGCGGTCACCGGCAGCGCGGCCACCGCAGGCGCGGAGGGCGGCGACCGGCAGGAGACACGGCTGCTGAAGGCACTGTTCCAGCGGATGCCGCTGCCGGTGGTCCTGGTCGACCGCGAGACCGTCGTACGGCGGATGAACTTCGCGGCGACCCGGCTCACCAACGTGCGCGCCGGCTATGCGACGGGCCGGCCGCTGGCCGCTCTGCTGACGCCGGGCGACCGGGCGGCCTTCCGCTCGCAGGCGGCTGCCGTCGCGCGCGGCGAGGGCGACCGCAGCCTGACCGTGCGTCTGCAACAGCGTCCCGGAGAACCGCTGCTGGCGACATTGAGCGCACTGCGGCCGCCGGACGAGCCGCACCCGGCGGTGCTGGTCGCCTTCCAGGCCGGGCTCTCGCGCACCGCCCGCGGGGCCGTCGCCGTGGGCGGCGAGCGGCGGCCGCCGCTGCCCGATCTCACGGGGACGACGCGGCACGCGGAGCTGATGGACCTGCTCGACGCGATGACAACCGCTCTGCTCGGCACGGAAGGCGGTGACCGCGGCGGCGTGCTGGTGGCGGCGTCGCACGTCCTGCACGGGCGGTTCGCCGACTGGGTGGTCGCGGACCTGTCGGGGCCGCTGGGGCGTACGGCGGTCTGCGGCCCGGAGGGGGCGGACGCCGCGGCCCTGCGCGATGCGTTGCTCGCGCAGGACCCGGAGAGCTGCCCGCTGGTCGCGGAGGCCGCCCGCGGAGGCTCCGCCAGCCTCCAGGTGCGGCCCGAGGACACCGAGGGCTTCGGCCGCGACGAGGCGGGCGCGGCCATCCTCGTGCGGGCCGAGGTGACCTCGCTGCTGTGTGTGCCGCTGACCTTGCCGAGCGGTCCCGTACAGGGGGTGCTCACGCTGTTCCGTACGGGCGCCCGGCGGGCCTTCTCCATGGCCGAGGCCCAGGCCATGGACGTGATGTCACGTCACGCGGCGCTGGCTATGCGGCGTCCCGCAGCTGTGCCTGTGCCGGGGCAGGGCGGGTCTGCTGATCCCGCATCGCCTGATCCCGCAGCCGGGTGCAGCACCGGCTGATCAGCCGGGAGACGTGCATCTGTGAGATGCCCAGGTCCTCTGCGATGCTGCTCTGTGTCATGTCGCGGAAGAACCGCATGTAGAGGATCTTCTTCTCCCGCTCGGGCAGGCTGCGCAGTGCCGGGCGGACCGCCTCGCGGTCGATGACCACGTCCAGGGCGGCGTCGGGGCCGCCCAGCGAATCCTGCAGTGTGTAACCGCCGTCGCCGCCCGGGAGTTCGGCGTCGAGCGAGAGCGCGCTGAAACTGTCGAGCGCTTCAAGGCCCGCCTTGGCCTCTTCCTCGGTCATGCCCGCGCGCTCGGCGATCTCCGCGAGTGTGGGGGGCCGGCCCGAGGTCTGGGCGAGGTCGCGGCGCGCGGTGCGGACCCGGTTGCGCAGGTCCTGGACGCGGCGCGGCACATGGAGGGTCCACATGTGGTCGCGGAAGTGCCGTTTGATCTCGCCGTTGATGGTGGGGACGGCGAAGCTCTCGAACGCGGCGCCGTGTGCGGGGTCGTAGCGGCCGACCGCCTTCACCAGGCCGAGTGCCGCCACTTGACGCAAGTCCTCCAGGCTCTCACCGCGGTTGCGGAAGCGGCCGGCCAGCCGGTCCGCCATCGGCAGCCAGACACGGATCAGTTCCTGGCGCAGCGCTTCGCGTTCGGGCCCCTCGGGCAGACCGGACAGCCGCTGGAAACGGGCGGCGGTGTCGGGGGCGTCATGGTGCGGATGCTTCTTCGCAGTGACGGGGTGACGCATCGGGTTCCAGCTCCCTGTGAACAGTGCGGACGGATGGGTTCACCGCGGGAGGGGTCCGGCTTCGGCCAGGTCACGCCCGGAGCGTCGTACACCGCTCCCACGGACGTGCCTCCGGTCCGAAGCACGAGGATCGCGTGCCCGGCTTCCTTCGGGACAAACGCAACCGGCCTCCGGCCGCCGGGTTTTGCCCGTACGCAGCCAGGTACCCGACCGGTGCGGCCGGATCCGGCGCGCAACCCGCTTCTGGAGGTCCGTACATGAGCACCGATGTCGCCGATGTGATCCTTGCGCGGCTGCGCGAGTGGGGTGTGGAGTGTGTCTTCGGCTACCCGGGCGACGGCATCAACGGTCTGCTCGCGGCCTGGGGGCGCGCGGACGACCAGCCGCGCTTCATCCAGTCCAGGCACGAGGAGATGTCGGCGTTCCAGGCGGTCGGCTATGCCAAGTTCGGCAACCGGCTCGGCGTGTGCGCGGCGACGTCGGGGCCCGGCGCGATCCATCTCCTCAACGGCCTGTACGACGCCAAGCTCGACCACGTCCCGGTCCTCGCGATCGTGGGCCAGACCCACCGCTCCGCGATGGGCGGCTCGTACCAGCAGGAAGTCGATCTGCACTCGCTCTTCAAGGACGTCGCCTCGGAGTTCCTGGAGACGGTGACCGTCCCCGAGCAGCTGCCGAACGTCATCGACCGGGCGATCCGCACCGCGTACGCGCGCCGCTGCCCGACCGCGATCATCGTCCCGGCCGACGTACAGGAGCTGACGTACTCCGCGCCGACCCACGACTTCAAGATGGTGCCCTCCAGCATCGACCGCACCAGCTGGACCGCGATGCCGTCGCCGGACGCGCTGGAGCGGGCGGCCGATGTGCTCAACTCCGGTGACAAGGTGGCGATTCTGGCCGGGCAGGGTGCGGCGGGTGCGCGCACCGAGGTCCAGGAGGTGGCCGAGCTGCTGGGCGCGGGGGTGGCGAAGGCGCTGCTCGGCAAGGACGCGATCGGTGATGAACTCCCCTATGTCACCGGGTCGATCGGGCTCCTGGGCACCCGGCCCTCGTACGAGATGATGCGCGACTGCGACACGCTGCTCACCATCGGATCCAGCTTCCCCTACTCGCAGTTCCTGCCGGAGTTCGGCAAGGCCAGGGCGGTGCAGATAGACATCGACCCGCACATGATCGGGATGCGCTATCCGTACGAGGTGAATCTGGTCGGCGATGCCCGCGCCACGCTGCGCGGACTGCTCCCGCTGCTGCGCCGCAACGAGGCCCGCGACTGGCAGGAGGAGCTGGCGGCCTCCGTGGTCCGCTGGGAGCAGGTCATGGAGCGCCGGGCCGGTCTGTCGGCGGATCCCGTCAACCCGGAGTACGTCGCGCGCACGCTCTCCCCGCTGCTCCCCGACCGTGCGATCGTCACCTCCGACTCGGGTTCGGTCGCCAACTGGTATGCCCGGCACATCCGTCTGCGCCCGGGGATGAACGGCTCGCTGTCGGGGACGCTCGCCACGATGGGGTGCGGTGTGCCGTACGCGATCGGTGCGAAGTTCGCGCACCCGGACCGTCCGGCGATCGCGCTCGTGGGGGACGGTGCGATGCAGATGAACGGGATGGCGGAGCTGATCACCGCCGCCAAGTACTACCACCGGTGGGAGGATCCGCGCCTCGTGATCGGCGTCTGGAACAACCGCGACCTCAACCAGGTCACCTGGGAGATGCGCGCGATGGGCGGTGCGCCGTCCTTCCTGGCCTCGCAGTCGCTGCCCGATGTGTCGTACGCGGCGATCGCCGAGTCGGTGGGCCTGGAGGGCATCCGCGTGGAGAAGCCGGAGGCGGTGGAGGCGGCGTGGCAGGCGGCGCTCGGTGCGGATCGCCCGGTGGTCGTGGAGTTCGTCACCGACCCTGCGGTGCCGCCGATTCCCCCGCACGCCACCTGGGAGCAGATGGAGGCGACGGCGCAGGCCGTACTGAAGGGCGATGCGGACCGGGTGGCGATGGTCAGGCAGGGCGTGAAGGCGAAGCTCCAGGAGTTCCTGCCGGGCGACCGCGGTCAGCGATGACGCATCACCGGCCCGTCCTGCATGACGCCGTCCGATTCGGGTACTCCGGGCAAGGTCACCCCAGCCCAGAGACGAGGCGGAAGCGATGGCTACGTTGGTCCGGGAAGTCATGACGGCAGGCGTCGCAGCCGTACGGCCCGACGCCTCGCTCGTCGAAGCGGCGCAGCTGATGCGCGCGCAGGACATCGGCAATGTGCTGGTCGCCCAGGGCGACCGGCTGATCGGGATACTCACCGACCGGGACATCACGCTGCGGGCGGTCGCCGAGGGGGTGGATCCGCTGACGGTCAGCGCCGAGGCGGTCTGCACTCCCCTGCCCGTGTACGTGAGCCCCGACGACGAGGTGGCTGCGGCGATATCGCTGATGCGCAAGCATGCGGTGCGGCGGCTGCCCGTGGTGCAGGACGGCCGGCCGCTGGGATTGGTGAGCCTGGGCGACCTCGCCCGCGACCTCGAACCGGGTTCCGTGCTCGGCGAGATCAGCGGCGCCCCGTCCGAACCGGGGTGACGCCGTCGTGGCGTACCTCTCACGCGGCCCCGCCACCGGCATGGATACGCGGTCGCGGGAGAGGCTGGTCACCATGTCTCCCAATGTCACTCCGGCGGCCTGGCTCAGCACGCAGGACCGCTCGCTCTTCCACTTCGCGGCGAGCCGGCACTGGCCGGGCGCCGAGCGTGTGCTGCCCCGGCTCAGCAGGGGCGCCAACCATGGGCTGCTCTGGGCCGGGGCGGCGGCGGGCATCGCCACTGTCGGCGGCTCCACCCGGGCCCGCCGGGCCGCGGTGCGCGGCATCGCCTCGCTGGCGGTGGCCTCCGCGGTGGTGAACACCGTCGCCAAGCGTTCGGTGCGCAGGTCCCGGCCGATACTGGACGCCGTACCGGTGATACGACAGCTCAAGCGCCAGCCCATCACCACGTCCTTCCCCTCCGGGCACGCCGCGTCGGCGGCCGCCTTCGCCACTGGTGTCGCCCTGGAGTCGAAGGGCTGGGGCGCCGTGGTCGCGCCGGTCGCGTTCTCGGTGGCCGCGTCCCGTGTCTACACCGGGGTGCACTATCCGAGCGATGTGCTGATCGGTGCCGCGCTGGGCGTGGGCGCCGCTTTCGCCGTACGGGGACTCGTCCCCACGCGTGACCAGATCCCCGCGCCGGGCCGACCGCACACCGACGCCCCGAAGCTGCCCGCGGGCAAGGACCTGGTGGTCGTGGTCAACAAGGCGTCGGGTTCGGCGACGGCCAAGGCCGCCCTCGTACGGGACGCGCTGCCGGCCGCCGAGATCCTGGAGTGTGCGCCGGAGGAGGTGACCGCCGCGCTCGAGAAGGCCGCGCGGCGCGGCCGGGCGCTGGGGATCTGCGGCGGCGACGGAACGGTCAACCGGGCCGCGGTGGTCGCCGCCCGGGAGGGTGTTCCCCTCGCGGTCTTTCCTGGCGGCACGCTCAACCACTTCGCGTACGACATCGGGATCGAGGAGGTCCACGACACCTGCCGGGCGCTGGCGTCCGGGGACGCCGTCAAGGTGGATCTGGGGCGCTTCTCCCCCGGCCCCGAGGACACCGCGCACGGCTACTTCCTCAACACCTTCAGCATCGGCGTCTACCCCGAGATGGTGCGGGTGCGCGAGCACTGGTCGCCGCGGATCGGGGGCTGGCCGGCCGGCGTGCTCGCGGCGGTGAAGACACTCACCGACCAGCGGCCGCTGGAGGCCGAACTGCGCGGCAAGCGCGTCGCGTTGTGGATGCTCTTCGCGGGCAACTGCATGTACCAGCGGATGGGGCCGACGCCCGGGCGCCGGTTCGACCTGGCCGACGGGCTGCTCGACGTACGGGTGGTGCGCGGCGGCCGCCTGCCCGGACTGCGGCTGCTGGCCGCCGCGCTCGCGGGTCCGCTCTCCCGCTCGCCCGTCCATGCGGCCGAGCGGCTGCGCCGGGTACGGATCGCGGGCCTCGCGCCGGGCACCTCTCTCGCCTACGACGGTGAAGTGACCGCCGCGCCCTCGGAGTTGACCATCGACAAGGAGATCGAGGCACTCACGGTGTACCGGCCGCTTCCGCTGTAGCGGCGGTCGGCGCGTCCGTCACATCGAGGAACACCTGGTCGGCTTCCGGCCAGGTGTTCTGGATGGAGCTCCTGATCCGCATCGAGACCTCCTCCACGTGCTCGCTGTCCATTCCCGGCACCAGGTCGATCCGCGCGGCGACCAGGGTCGAGTCCATCCCGAGCCGCATGGTGAGCAGCGTCTCCACCACGTCGATCTCCGGCTGGGCCTTCAGCAACTCCTCGATGCGACCGCGCAGTTCGGGGTCCGCGGCCTCGCCGATGAGCTGCGTCCTGGCGTCCTTGCCGAGCCGGTAGGCGACGTACACCAGGAGCACACCGATGGCGAGGGAGGCCGAGGCCTCCCAGACGACCTGCTTGGTCACCATGTGCAGGGCCATGCCGCCCATGGCGAGCAGGACCCCCAGCACCGCTGTGCCGTCCTCGGCGATGACGGTGCGCAGGGCGGGGTCCTTGCCGATGCCGCCCTCCTGGCCGCGCACCTGGAAGATCGCGCGGGCGAGCGAGGTGCCCTCGGCGAGCAGGGCGACGAACAGGACGATCAGGCCGGCGATGTAGGCACCGGTCGATTCCTCGTGGTTGCCTCCGCGCAGCGCCTCGATCCCCTGGAGGACCGAGAAGCAGCCGCCCATGACGAAGATGCCCACGGCGGCGAGCAGCGACCAGAAATAGCGCTCCTTGCCGTAGCCGAAGGGGTGTTTGCGGTCCGCGGGCTTGCGGCTGCGGCGCAGGGCGGCGAGGAGGAAGACCTCGTTGAGGCTGTCGGCGACCGAGTGCGCCGCCTCGGAGAGCAGCGCGGGTGATCCGGCGAATGCCCCGCCGACCGCCTTGGCGACGGCGATGACGAGATTCGCGATGAGTGCGACCAGCACGGTGATCCGTGTTTTCCGGTCGGAGGAGTTCTCGGTCACATCAACTCTCCGTGTATGAGGGGGAATTGCGGGCACTCGATGATTCCAAGGAGGTACAACTATGGTTCCCGTCATACTCGTTCTGCTTCTCGCACTGCTGCTTTTCGGTGTCGGATTCGCCGTGAAGATTCTCTGGTGGGTGGCGATCGCCGTACTGGTCGTCTGGCTGCTGGGGTTCGTGATGCGGAGCACTTCGCATACAGGTACACGGTCCCGCTGGTACAGGTGGTAATGAAAGCAAGCGAAAAGGGCGGCGGCCTCCGGGTCGCCGCCCTTTTCGTGCTGCCGTGTTCATTGCTGTGTGGGGAGCAGGGGCCCGAGAGGCCCCAGATCGATATTGAGGTCCTCCGGTTCCAGGCCGAATTTGTCGCGCAGAATTCCCATGCGGTCGTCGAGCAGCATCAGCGTCATGCCGATCCGCTCCTCCTGCTCCTCGGTGAGCTCGCCGGTCTCCATGCGGCGCAGGGCCTGGCGCTCCATCAGCTGACGCAGCAGCTCCACGACGGTCAGCACGAGCCGTGACAGGTCGCGCTCCACGGTGTCGGGGTCGAGCTCCACACGCTTGCTCACAGCGGCTCCTCGAAGGGTGAGGGGACCTCGGCGTTGACCGAGCTGATCAGGGCGTTGAGGTCGATCCGTACGAGGTCCACATCCGCGATCCGCAGGGTGAGATCCCCCGCGATCACCACGCCGCCCGCCAGCAGGCGGTCCAGCAGGTCGACCAGCGCCAGCTCGCGCTGCGCGAGCGGGGAGGTCACCGGTCCTCCGGAGTGCCGGCGAAGGAGTACGGGGCCCAGGGGCCGGTCAGTTCGACGCGTACGCCGGGCGTCTGCGACCTGAGGCGGTCGAGTTCCTCGACGAACGCCTCGCTGCTCTCGCGCGCCACCAGATAGGCGGCGTTGAGGACGTTGTGGCCGCTCGCGCCGGGCAGATCGGCCTGCTGGGGGCGGTGCAGCGTGTCGGCCTCCGCACGCAGGCTGAGCTCGGCGTGCAGCCGGCGCGACACCTCGTCGGCGCGCTCCCAGCCGGTCTCGCGGGTGTTCCGCTCCTGGAGGCGGCGGCGCAGATAGTCGCGGCCGCTGCCGGCGCCGGTCTTGAGTACGGGCGCCGGCTCCCCCTCGGGCTCCGGTTGCGCGTCGGCGCCCGGGAGGCTGTCGGCGTACACCTTCACACCCCACTCGACCCGCCCGTCGAGGCGCTCCAGCGTCTGGACGAAACGGTCGTGGCCGTCCTCCAGCAGCCGCCGTACCCCGCTGTCGTCGCGGCAGACCGTGGCCAGACGCAGCGGCAGCGGACAGGTGACGGTGGTCAGCGCGGAGACGACCGCCTGATGGGTGCGGGCGGTCGTGGTGAGCCAGTCGAGGTCCTCCAGATGGGCCCGGAGGGGAATCTCGTTGAAGTCGTCGGCCGGCACCGGGCTGACCACGGCGACCAGGTCGCCGTGGTGCAGGAACCGGGGCGGCTCGCCGTCGAGCCCTCGGACACCGTCGGGGAGGACGGAGTCGAAGGAGCGGGTCACGGCGTACACATAGCGCAAATGGTTTTCGTTCATGCGCGGTCCTCTGTTGTTTCCCGAGCCGCCTCCAGCTCGGCTATGCGGTGCTGCAACCGGTCGTTTTCGTCGGCCAGTTGACGGCGCCGGGCGCCGGAGGAGAGCGACGGGTCGTCCTCCCACCAGTCGATGCCCATTTCCTTCGCCTTGTCGATGGAAGCGACGATCAATCGGAGTTTGATCGTGAGCAGCTCGATATCGAGGAGATTGATTTTGATGTCTCCCGCGATCACGATGCCCTTGTCCAGTACGCGCTCCAGAATGTCGGCGAGATTCGCGCTGCCTCCGGAGCCGTACGGGTCGGACATTCTGGCCGGGCTCGTCATCGACGGCCCCGACCGGTCGAGCCGGCGTATTCACGCTGCTTGCGCGTGTCCTCCTCGCCGGGCTCCTCTTCCTCTTCGTACTCGCCCTCTTCGTCGTCGTACGCCTCGGCCTCGGGCTCCTCGCCCTCCTCCTCGTCGGCGTACTCCTCCTCCGGCGCTTCCTCCTCGTCGTACTCCTCGCGAGGCTCGCCGTCTTCCTCCTCCTCGCCCTGCGCGTCCAGAGCCTCCTGCTCCTCCTGCTCCTTCTGCTCCTCCTCTTCGGCGACCGCGTCCTCGTGCGTGCGGACCACTTCGCCGTCCTGGATCTCGCCGCGCCAGCCCTCGTCGGCCTCTCCGCGCATCGCGATGTGCCGGGCGAAGTGCTTGAGGTCGAGCCGGGCCCGCCGGCCCTGGGCGCGCCAGATGTTGCCGGTCTTCTCGAAGAGCCCCTTGGGGTAGTACTCGATGACCAGCAGGATCCGGGTGATGCTGTCGCCCAGCGGGTGGAAGGTGACGACGCCCTTGGTGGTTCCCTTGGCGCCCTCGGAGGTCCAGGAGATACGCGCGTCCGGGATCTGCTCCTTGACGTGCGCCTTGTAACTCCGGCTGGACCAGAAGACCTTGAGCTGCCAGTCCGACGTGGTGTCGTCGGCGGTGGAGGCGCTCTTGACCCCCTTGGCGAAGGTGGAGAAGTCCTGGTAGCGGGTCCACTGGTCGTAGGCGTCGCGTACCGGCACACCGACGTCGATGGACTCCATGATGACGACGGGCTTCTTGCCACCGCCGCCCTTGCGGTTCTTCTTGCCGCCGATGTTCTTGAAGACGTTCTTGACGTTGTCCTTCAAGTGCGACGCTCCGATCTCCAGGGCCCCGCGCACCGGGCCCTTGCCCTCGGCGAACTTGCGTCCGCCTTCGAGAGCGAGCTTGGCGAAGCCGGGGCTGTTGCCCTCGGCGATGTCGTTGAGCTTGAGCGTGGACTCGCCGAGCTTGCGGCCCGCCGAGGTCAGCAGGTTCACGGCCTGGGCCGCGAGATATCCCTGCAGTTCGCTCTTCAGTTTCTGGGCGGCGTCCTGGTCCACGCCCAGCATCGACTTGGCGTCAGCCATGGTCCCGGCCTCCCCTCGACGCGGTCTTCTTGGCCGCTGTCTTGCGTGCCGGGGCCCTGCTCGCGGTGGTCTTCTTCGCGGTGGAGCGGGCGGTCTTCTTGGCCGTACCGGAGGATGCGGACGCCGTCTTCTTGGCCCTGCGCGGGGCGGGGCGCTCCTTGCGCTCCTCCCGGTCCTCTTGTTCCTCCCGGCCTTCGTCCCGCTCCTGGTCCTGCTCCTGTTCCTGGTCTTCCGCCTGCGGCTCGGCGTCCTTCTTCTTGCTCTTGCCGGGGACGTCGGGCAGTTGGTCGGAGACACCGGAGATCCGGTCCTGCACACCCAGCGTGCGGTCGTGCAGCCGGTCCGCGAGACCGTTGACCTGGCGGGTGACGAGCGCGCCGGTGGCGGCCTTGCCGACACCGCGCAGGTCGCCGCGCAGCTGGTCGCCTATCACCTTCAACTGCGGGTTGTTCTGGAGCTGTTGTGTCGCGAACTCGGCGAGCGCACGCGGGCTGAGCTGCAGCTTCTTGCCCATCACCAGGGTGCCGATGCCGAAGGCGAGCTTCGCCTTCTTCGTCCGGCCGAGCAGATAGCCCCCGCCGACGGCGAGTCCGAGTACCAGTCGATTGTTCATGCTTGGGTATTCCTGTTCTCCAGTCGCGCGAGAAGCTCGTCCTCGCGCCGGTCGAATTCGGCCTCGTCGATCTCGCCCGCCAGGAGTTCCTGCTCCAGGGCGGCGAGTTCGCGCTGTATGGCCGAGGGGTCGTAGTACTGCCGCTCCGCCTCGTCGACCACCTGCCGCAGCACCCAGGCGGTGCCGCGGACGGGTGCGACGGGCAGGAGCAGCAGCTCTCCCAGCAGGCCCATGTCAGCTCATTCCACGAAGCTGTACGGAGGCAGCGGACCGTGGATCTGGATGATCAGCTGCGGCTGCTCCTTCTGGAGCGCGCCGACGGCTGCGACGAATTCATCCGCCTTGTCCTGCTTCACCAGGAACGACACGTTCGCCAGCCAACCTGTGCTCTCCGGACCGATGTTGACGGTCTCCGAAGTGCCTTCCAGTGCCTGCTGCACCAGGGTGGCGTCCTTGGCCTCGCGCAGCTGGACGGCGGCGACGACGCGCTCGCCGAGCCGCAGCTTCTGCTCGTACGTTCCTCCGCCGGCGGCCCTGTTGGCCTCGCTGAGGGTGCGCAGCTCCGGGTCCTCGGCGAGCACCTGGTGCAGTACGGCCTCTTCGTCGTGGGACGCCTTGAGGTTGTACTCGACCTTGCCGTCGAGGGCGTCGAGCCGCTCCAGGTAGTGCTGCTCGCGCTCGGCGAGCACGGACTTGACCTGGTCGTCGTCGGTCGAGACGCCGCCGAAGCGCATCGGCAGGACAGGGCCCGCGGCGCCGGCTTCGGCCAGGACGTTCTGGTGGGCCAGCAGATCGCGGCGCTTGGGCCGCAGATTGTCGGGTGCGTCGCTGACCAGGGCGATCAGCTTGCCCTGCTTCAGGGCGCGCACCGGCTGTGCCGGGTCGCCGACCCCGCCCATCGCCTCGGGGAGGTTGGGGTGGTCGGCGCGGGCGATTCCGTAGACGTAGGTGCTCATTCCTGCTCCTCCTTCCGGCGGGAGGTCGTACGACGGGCACGCGGGCGCTCCTCGCGCTCGCCGCCCCCGTCACGGGCCTGCTGGAACGCGTCCGAGACGGTCTGCGCGGCTCCCGACAGGGCGCCCTTGGTCTTGCCGCGCGCACCGGACTCGGTCATGTCGCCGACGATCTCGGGCAGCCCCGGGCTCTTGTTGGCGCCGGTCTCCAGGTCGAGTCGGTTGCACGCTTCCGCGAACCGCAGATAGGTGTCGACACTGGCGACCACGATGCGGATGTCGATCTTCAGAATCTCGATACCGACGAGCGAGACACGCACGAACGCATCAATCACCAGACCTCGGTCGAGAACTAGCTCCAGGACGTCGTAGAGGCCGCTGGTGCCGCCTCCGCCTCCTCCTTGCTGTGCCGGGACAACGGTCATGGACCGGCCCTCCTTACCTTCTTGACGATGGTGGGTGCGGTCAGGCGTTTCGGTCCGCCCGGCCGCGTTCGTAGCGGCGGATGCGCCGGTAGCCGACGAGTTCGTCGTCCGGGCCGAGCTCGACCTCGTACGAGGCGAGCAGGCTCATCGTGTCGGGAACCCTGGCCAGTTCCAGGACCTCGATCTTGAGCAGCCAGCCGTCCTCGGAGCGCTCGAAGGACGAGACCGATTCGGCCTGCATCCCGGTGAGTTCCTCGAGTTGCTTGCGCGCTTCGCGCAGCACCTCCACGGCGCTCGCCCGGCGCTGCCGGGCGGGCCGGTGCCGGCTCTGGGTCCTCTTCTTCGGCGCTTCGTCCGCTGTGTTGTTCGTGTCGGCTGAGTTCGTCATGGCGTTTTCGCCACCCCCTCGCCCTTGCGGGTAGCCCTACTCTCCGCGCCCAAACACGGTGGGCGCGGCCGTCAGGCCACCACCGCGCGTTCGACCAGCAGCCGGACCGTGGCCGCGACGCTGTCGGCGTCGATGCCCGCCGCGGACTGCTGCTCCTCGGGTGTGGCCGATCCCGGCATGTTCCGTACGGCCATACGCACCAGGCGCGGCGCGGGGCGGCCGTCCGCGAAGGCCTCGGCCACCGCGTCGCCGATGCCTCCCTCGGGGTGGTGGTCCTCCACGGTCACCAGAGCGCCCGTCTCGTCCGCCGCCGTGCGCAAGGTCGCCTCGTCCACCGGCTTGACCGAGTAGAGGTCGATCACCCGTACCTCGATGCCTTCCGTGGCGAGGATCGCGGCCGCGCGCAGGCAGGCGTGGAGCGTGTGGCCCGCCCCGATCAGGGTCGCGGCGTCCTCGCTCCCGGAGCGCAGCACCTTGCTGCCGCCGATGGGGAAGGTCTCGTCGGGGCCGTAGATCACCGGGGTTTCGCCCCGGTCGGTACGGAGGTAGCGGATGCCCCGCGCCCCGGCCATCTCGGCGACCAGCTTGGCCGCCTGCGGGGCGTCGCAGGGGTACAGGACGGTGGAGCCGTGCACCGAGCGGAACATCGCCAGGTCCTCCAGGCCCATCTGGGACGGCCCGTCCTGGCCGATGGCGACGCCCGCGTGCGAGCCCACCAGGTTCAGCTCGGCGCCGCTGATCGCCGCCATCCGGACGAAGTCGTGCGCCCGGGTGAGGAAGGCGGCGAAGGTGCAGGCGTAGGGAGTGTAGCCGCGTGCCTGCATGCCCACGGCCGCGGCGACCAACTGCTGTTCGGCGATGTAGCACTCGAAGTAGCGGTCGGGGTGTTCCTTGGCGAAGAACTCCGTGCGCGTCGAGTCGCCGACCTCGCCGTCGAGGGCGACGACATCGCTGTAGGCCGTGCCGAGGGCGGTGAGCGCCTGTCCGTAGGCATCACGGGTGGCGACCTTCTCCCCCAACTCGTAGCGGGGAAGCGTCAGATGGCCGCTGCGGTCCGTGCGGGGCAGGTGTGCCGCGTCCGGCTTCGCGACGTCGACCTGGACGAAGCGCGGGCCGCCGAGCTCCTCGATCGCGGCCTCCGCGTCCGGCAGCGGTTTGCCGTGCATGCCTTCGCGGTCCTCCACGGCGGCGACACCGCGCCCCTTGCGGGTGCCCGCGATGATCGCGGTGGGCTGCCCCTCGGTGGAGCGGGCCTCCGCGTATGCCAGGTCGATCGCATCGACGTCGTGTCCGTCGATCTCGATGGTGTGCCAGCCGAAACCGCGCAGCCTGCGGCCGTACGCCGCCAGATCGCGCTGGTGACGGGTGGGGCCGCGCTGGCCGAGACGGTTGACGTCGACGACGAGCGTGAGGTTGTCGAGGTTCTCGTACGCCGCATGCTCGGCCGCCTCCCAGACGGAGCCTTCGGCCATCTCGCTGTCTCCGCTCAACACCCATACGCGGTAAGGGAGTTGATCGAGCCTCTTGCCCGCGAGCGCCATGCCGACCCCGACGGGAAGTCCCTGGCCGAGCGAGCCTGTCGCCACGTCCACCCACGGGATGCGCGGTGTGGGGTGGCCTTCGAGCCGGCTGCCGTGGCGGCGGAAGGTGAGCAGTTCCTCGTCGTCGACGGCTCCGGCCGCCCGGTACATCGCGTACAGGAGCGGCGACGCATGGCCCTTGGAAAGGACGAAGCGGTCGTTGCCGGGGTGCTCGGGCTGGTCGAAGTCGTAGTGGAGGTGGCGGGTGAGGAGCACGGCGGCGAGGTCGGCCGCCGACATGGAGGAGGTGGGGTGGCCGGAGCCTGCCGCGTCCGCCGCCCGTACGGCGTCCACGCGCAACTGCTGTCCCAGTTCGGTGAGTTCGAGGTTCTCGGCGGGGTCGGTGGTGCTCATCTCAGTCCTTTCCGGGGGCTCCGGGTACGCGCGCGAGTTCCGGTGCCGAGCTGTCCAGCGGCACCGAACCGGAGCGCACGAGGCCCAACTGGACCGCTTGGCGCGGCAGTACCGCCTCCAGCATCCAGTCGGCCGCGACGCGCACCCGGTTTCCCGGCATGGCGGCGAGGTGGTAGCCGTAGGTCACCGCGGAGGCGAGCGGCCCGGAGAGCGGCACGCCGAGCGGGTTGGCGGCGGCCTGCACCCCGCCGAGGTCGACCACGAAGCCCAGGTCGTTGTGTTTGTAGGTGTGCCGTTCGCCGAATCCGAGCGATGCGGCGACATTGCGGCCGGCCACCTTTCCCTGGCGGCCGGCGTGCTGTGCGGTCATCGGCGTGAACTCGCCGGGCCGGGTGAGGTCGGGGACGGCCGCCGCGTCCCCGCAGGCGAAGACTTCGGAGCGGCCGGGGACGTTCAGCTGCGGGTCGACGAGCAGCCGCCCGCGCTCGACGGGCAGCCCGACGTCCGAGACGAGCGGATCGGGGCGTACGCCCACGCACCAGACCAGGGTCCGGGTGTCGATGAACTCGCCGTCGTCCAGCAGGACTCCGTCGGCGGTCGCCTCCTTGACGGAGGTTCCGGTACGGACGTCCACGCCGCGCCGCCGCAGCACCCGGTCGGCGGTCGTGGAGAGCCGCCGGTCGAGCTCGGGCAGCAGCCGGTCCGCGATGTCCAGGAGGAGCCAGCGCGGCTTCTCGCGCCCCTTCCACCCCGGCTGCTTGCGGACCAGCGCATCGGTGAACAGCTTGCCCTGCGCGGCGACTTCGGTGCCTGTGTAGCCGGCGCCGACGACCACGAAGGTGCAGCGCGCGCCGCACTCGTCCGGGTCCGCGGCCCCGGCGGCGAGCTCGATCTGGCGGGTGATGTGGTCGCGGAGGTAGAGCGCCTCGGGAATCCCGCGGAAGCCGTGGGCGTGTTCGGCGATCCCCGGCACGGGCAGAAGTTTGTTGACGCTGCCGACGGCCAGGACGAGCCGGTCGTACTCCAGCGTGCCGGTGTTCCCTTCGGGGCCCGTGTAGCGCACCTGCCGGGCGTCGAGGTCGACGCCGTCCGCCTCGCCGAGAACCAGGCGCACGTGGGGCAGCGTCCCCGGCAGGGAGACGGTGACCCTGCGCGGCTCCAGGATTCCGGCGGCGACCTGCGGCAGCAGGGGCAGGTAGAGGAAGTAGTCGGTCGAGTTGAGCAGCACGATCTCGGCTTTGTCGCGGACGAGCCGGGAGAGAGTGCGGGCGGTTTCGAAGCCGGCGAATCCGGCTCCTACGACGACGACGCGCGGTCGGTTCACGTTCGACTCCGGGTGACGGTTTGGGGTCGTACGGACGGACTTGCCGCGTGCCCGGGGCAGCGGCCGTCAAACACCGTGCCGGGCGGGTTTCCGCGCGCCGGACGCGGACACCCGCCTACCAGAGACACCTCCCCCACGTCTGGCGAGCAGGCCATGAAGCATCAACTCCCCCTGGAACAAATGATGGTGTCGGCGTACACCGTTCCCACCGACGCCCCGGAAGCGGACGGCACGTCCGCCTGGGACACCACGAAGGTGGTGATCGTCGAGGCACGGTCGGGCACGACGTACGGCACCGGCTGGAGCTACGCGCCGCTGTCCGCCGGCGCCCTCGCCCAGGAGCAACTGGGCCCCGCCTTGATGGGATCGGACGTCTTCGACATCGCCGCGCTGCACGAGGTGATGTGCCGCACGGTCCACGCCGCCGGCCGGTCGGGGGTCGCCTCCTGTGCGATCTCCGCCGTGGACCTGGCTCTGTGGGACCTCAAGGCCCGGCTCCTGGACCTGCCGCTCATACGGCTCCTGGGCGCGGCCCGCGCGTCCGTGCCGGTCTACGGCAGCGGCGGGTTCACCACGTACCACGACACCCATCTCGCCTCCCAGCTCAACGGCTGGGTGCACGGCCAGTCCATCCCCCGCGTCAAGATCAAGATCGGCGAGTCCTGCGGGCGGTCCGTCCGGCGCGACCTGGAGCGGACCAGGCTGGCGCGTGAAGTGATCGGCAGGCAGGCCGAGTTGTACGTCGACTCGGCGGGCGCCTACCAGCGCAAGCAGGCGGTACGGGTGGGCCTGGCCCTCGCCGAGCAGGGCGTCGACTGGTTCGAGGAGCCGGTCGACCCCGAGGACCTCGCGGGGCTGCGCCTGGTGCGCGACGCGGTGTCCTGCGATGTGACGGCGGGCGGACACGCCTGCACTCCGCCGCAGTTCGCCCGGCTCGCGGGCGGTGGAGCCGTCGACTGCCTGCAGATCGACGCGACGCGATGCGGAGGGCTCACGGAGTTCCTGCGCGCGGCGGCCGTCGCCAAGGCGCACGGTCTGCAGGTGTCCACCCGTGGCGCCCCGCACGCGCATGTGCACGCGGCTGCGGCCGTCCCCAATCTCCGGCATCTGGAGTGGTTCCACGACCATGCCAGGGTCGAGGCGATGCTCTTCGACGGGGTGCTGGACCCGACGGGTGGCACGGTGGCGCCGGGCGGCTCGCCGGGTCATGGCCTGTCCCTGCGCCATGAGGCCGCCGAGCCGTACCGGATCGCCTAGCCGGAGTACGCCGGCCACAGCTACAGCGCGAAGGTCTCCCCCGGCTTCAGCAGGTGCAGCCTGTCGCTCAGGCCCGCCTCCGCGAAGGCGTCGACCAGCGTGTCCGGGCCCTGGCTGAAGTGCCCCCACTGCTCGAAGTGCAGCGGTACGACATGGCGCGCGCCCAGGATCCGCGCGGCCTCTGCGGCCGCCGCGCTGGGCAGGGTGAGATAGGCGTCCCCCAGCAGCGGGGTCTGTGCCCCGCCGGCGAAGAGGACGGCCACGTCGACAGGCCCGAAGCGGGTCGCGATGTCACGGACCACGTCGAGCGAGGCGTTGTCCCCGCTCACGTAGACCGTGGGCAGCCCGTCGCCGTGCAGGACGAAACCGGTGACCTCGCCGGTGAGGTGGTCGGTGCCGTCGGGGCCGTGCTGGGCGCGGACGCCGGTGACGCGCACGTCGCCTATCTCGTACGTCTCGCCGTTGGGCAGCGCGGTGACCACGTCGCCGAGGCGCTCGCGTGCGGCGGCCGTGGTCAGCACCAGGGGAACACGGGAGAGGTGGGCGCGGCCCGCGCGGTCGAGGTTGTCGGGGTGCTGGTCGTGCGACAGCAGCACCGCGTCGACCGCTCCGGTCTCCTCGGCGGTGAGCGCGGGGCCCGCCGTCTTGACGAGCTTGCGGTCACCGAGCGGGTAGTCGCCGGGGGCATCGAAGGTGGGGTCGGTGAGCAGGCGTGTGCCACCGATCTCCAGGAGGGCGGTCGGGCCGCCGACGTACTGCACGCTCAGTTGGCTCATACCCGACGCAACGCGGCCGCGGGCCCCGCTGTTCCCGCGCAGGTCAGGTCCTGCGCGGTGCCTGGGTGGGGATGGGCGGGGCCTCGGACGGCATGGGCGGCGCGTCGGCGACGGCCGGACGGGACTCCTGTTTCGCCGCCTGCTTGAGCATCACGGCCGCCCCGAGCAGCAGGGCGCCCACGATCAGCGCGGCCGCCCAGGCGGGCAGCACGATGGCCAGGGCGAGGACGAGGAAGGCGATGAGGGCGGCCCCTCCATAGAGCCCCGCCGCACCCGCGCCGGCGTACAGCCGTGCCGTGTGACGTTGTTTCCTGGTCTGTTCGCGCAGCTCGTCCTTGAGCGTCTCGCGGACGACCTGGGCGACGTTCTCCGACAGGTTCGTATCCATGGAGCACGCGTACCCGCCGCGTCCGGCGGCTAACGCGACGAAGCCCGCTCGGTCCACATCGCGAGATGGGGATCTCATTATTTGGCGCAAGGTCATAAAGTGAGTGCACCACAAAGGGAGTTCACCGAAAGGGAGTCCGGCCATGTCGAAGGAGACAGCCGTATACACGCACGGCCACCACGCATCCGTACTGCGCTCGCACACCTGGCGCACCGCGGAGAACTCGGCGGCGTACCTGCTCGGTGAGCTGAAGCCCCATATGAAGATCCTGGACATCGGCTGCGGCCCCGGCACCATCACCGCCGATCTGGCCGCACTGGTCCCCCAGGGCCATGTCACCGGAGTGGACATCGCCGCCGGGATCGTCGAGCAGGCACGGGCGCTGGCCGCCGAACGCGGCCTGGACAACACGGACTTCGCCGTCGCGGACACCAACGCGCTGGACTATCCCGACGACACCTTCTGTGTGGTCCACGCCCACCAGGTGCTGCAGCACGTCGGTGACCCGGTGCAGGCGCTGCGCGAGATGCGCCGGGTGACCAAGCCGGGCGGCATCATCGCGGTACGCGACTCCGACTACGGCGCCTTCACCTGGTTCCCGCAGTCTCCGGGCCTGGACGAGTGGGCCGCCCTCTACCAGAAGGTGGCCCGCTCGAACGGCGGCGAGCCGAACGCCGGACGCCGGCTGCGGTCCTGGGCGCGGGCGGCCGGCCTGGAGGACATCACGTCCACCGCTTCGACCTGGGTCTTCGCCACTCCCGATGAGCGCGCCTGGTGGGGCGGGCTGTGGGCGGACCGTACGACCGCATCCGTCTACGCACAGCTGGCGGTCGACGGCGGGCACGCGACGGCGGACGGGCTGGAGGCGATCTCCGGGGCCTGGCACACCTGGGCGGCGGACGACGACGCCTGGTACATGGTCCCGCACGGCGAGATCCTCTGCCGCGTCTGAGGTGGCGGTGCGGGGCCGGACCGGACCATTCGATCACGCGGTCCGTCCCCGCCAACTACCCTGGCGGGCATGGAGATTCTCGGCACCACGTTGCGTATCTGCGTCGACGACCTCGAGACTTCGGTGTTCTTCTACGAACGCCTCACCGGCGCCCGGGCGCTGCGCTTCGAACGCGGCGGCGTCTCGGTCGCCGCGATCGGCTGCTTCCTCCTGATGAGCGGCCCCGAGTCGGAGCTGGAGATCCTCCGCAAGGTGACGGCGACCATCGCGGTGAAGGACGTCGACGACGCTCGCGCCACCCTCACCGACGTCGGCGCGCACATCCTCGTCGGTCCGGTCGCGACTCCGGTCGGCCGCAATCTGATAGCGGTGCACCCCGACGGATCCGTCTTCGAGTACGTCGACAGGAAGGCGCCCACCTCATGAGCGACCTCATCGCACTCCACCGCCGCGTCATGGAGACCACGACGGAGGTCGTCGCCACGGTCCGCCCCGACCAGCTGGCGCTCCCCACCCCCTGCGGGGAGTGGAACCTCTCCCGGCTGCTGGCCCATATGACCGGCCAGAACCACGGATTCGCCGCCGTGGCCCGCGGCGAGCGCTCCGACGCCTCGGTCTTCGCCGACCGCCCGGTGGACGAGGACCCGCCCGCCGGATTCGCCGCATCGGCCGCCGACGTGCTCGCCGCCTTCGGCGAACCCGGCGTCCTGGAAAGGGACTTCTGGCTTCCCGAGGTCCGTGACGGGATCACGCTTCCCGGCCGGATCGCGGTCGGCTTCCACTTCATCGACTACGTGGTCCACGGCTGGGACGTCGCGGTGTCGGTCGGCGCCCCGATCACGTTCGACGAAGAGGTCCTCGCGGCGGGCATCCCGATCGCCGAGGCGGTCCCTGACGACGCCTCCCGCAAGGCGCCGGGCGCGTCGTTCGCGCCCGGGCTGGACAACGCGCCGGGCGCGAAGGCCTTCGACCGGATCCTGACCCTGCTCGGGCGCGATCCCCGCTGGGGCTGAGCCGCGACGGCGCCCGGGCTCAGGACCCCGGGCGCATCCGGAAGTCGTACGCCTGCGGCAGCGGTTCGCCGGAGACCGTGGACCACATGTCGCCCAGGATCTCGGCCCCTTCGCGGAGGTCGGCGACCTCGAAGCCCGCCTCGAAGATCGCGCGTACCGCCTCGATGTCGCCTTCGGCGAGCAGGAGTTGGGCCTCGATGAAGCGGAACCGGCCTCGTTCCGTGACGGCCGGCCTCAGGCGTTCGAAGACCGTACGGGCCTCGGCGGTGCGGCCCGCGGTCAGCAGCGCCTCGATCGCCTCCCGGCCGAGAGCCGCAGCGACCGCCCGCCAGACGGGCGCCTCGCGGCGCTCCTCGCAGAAGTCGTCGAACGCTTCGGTGTAGCGGTCCGCGGCCCGTCCCGGATTCCCCTCGCACTGGTCGGCGACGGCCAGGCAGCGGAGCAACGGCCAGCGGGATGGGGCCAGTTGGAGGCCGCGCTCCCAGCTGCGCACCGCCTGAGCGCTGTCGCCCGCATGCCACTGGGCGACACCGAGGTGGTACTCGGTGAGCGGCTCGGCGGGGGCGGTCTCCAGCATGTCGCGCCAGTGCGGGGCCACCAGGGTGGGACCTGGCGGGATGACGCGCCGGGGCACGGGGAAGGTCCCCGAGCGGTACAACTCCAGCCAGGGGGCCTGCTCTTCGTCGAGCGTGGACTCCTCGAAGGGGGTGCCGGGGAGCTTGTGTCCCGCGCGCAGGACCTCCAGCGCACCCCAGCCGGATCCGGTGGCCAGGGTCTCGGTGGGCTCGTGGTCGGCGTACGGAAGCCAGGCCTCGTACGCCGCGTCGACCTGGGCGCGGGGCAGTGCCGCCTCCAGGCTCGCCTCGGCCTCGCCGCGGGCGGCGGTCCAGTCGGCGCCGTGCACTGTCGCGGGGTCGGTGGAAAGGGGCCCGTACGCCTCCAGCCAGCTGAACTCCGCGCCCGCCTCCAGCTTGAGGTGCTCCAGCTGGGTGCGGGCGAGGCCGGCCTGGATCTCCGCGTACCCCGGTGTGCCCGGTTCGGTCAGCCACTCCTGCCAGCGGCGGCCGCCGGACCCCGAGCCCCACAGGAAGAGCTTGCGGCCGCGCAGTTGGTCGGTGGAGGTCTGGACGAGGCCCTGGCCGGTCGCGTCGAGGGAGGTGATCCAGCGGCGGGCGCCGTCGGGGAGCTCGTAGAAGTAGTCGGCGGCGTGCTCGCTGCGCAGCGGGTAGCTGCGGTCGATGCCGTCCAGTTCCGGTACGGGGACCCGGCGCAGGCTGCGTTCGTAGCCGAAGTGCCAGGCCTCGTCGGCGGGGGCGACGATGCGCGTCGTCTCGTCCTCGGGGACGGCGATGTTGGACCACCAGTAGGTGGGGACGGCGTGCTCGTGCGGGTTGCGTATGCGGACGCCGACGTACAGGAAGTCGGAGTCGGCGGGGAGCCACAGGTCGATCTGGTACGGAAGGTCGCGCAGCCGCTCCCACTCCCAGAGGCGGACCATCTCGCCGCCGTCGGGGGCGGGGACCAGGGCGGCGTGGAGCGGGGCGCAGGTGAGGGTGGTGTGGCCGGTGGCGCCGATGTTCCACTCGATGCCACCGGAGAACCAGGCGCCGTTGAGGGCGAAGTCGGCGGGCTGCAGCACCGGGTTGCGGTAGAGCAGTTCACGGCCGGTCGGCTTGTGGAAGAGGGACTGGATGCGGCCGCCGAGACCGGGCAGGACGGTGACCCGCAGACGGTCGTTCTCGATCACGATCGCATCGATGCCGGTCGGCGTGCGCTCGCGTCCGTATCCGTCGAGGACGCGGACGGGCAGCAGGGTGCGCAGCGGCTCGTAGCCGATCTGCCGCGCCATGTCCCGGGGGAGATCGCTGCGGCCCTCGGTGTCGACACCGTGCGCCTCGTCGAGCGGCCGGAGCGCCGGCAGCGGGTTCTCCGGCCCCAACGCGGCGGCGGGCAGGGTCAGTACGGCATGTCGCACAGTCGTGGCCAAGGCAGCCTCCTCGATCCATTGCCTTGGTGACCATGGAACACTGGCCGCTCCCTGCTGACCAGGGGTTCCCCTGGTCAGGATTGCGCAAAAGCGTCCACCACGAGGTCGGCGAGCAGGGCGCCCGCAACCCCTTCGGGGTCAAGGTCCGGGTCGTAAACGGTCAGATTCAGGCCCACGCAGCGCTCGGAGCGCAGCAGCCTCGCCAGCAACACCCGCAGTTCGTCGGGGAGCAGCCCCTCCGGGTCGGGGCTGTCGACGGCGGGCATGATGCTCGGGTCGAGGACATCGGCGTCGAGATGGACCCAGAAGCCCTCGGTCACCGGCGCTTCGAGGCTCAGCACGGCACCGTCGGTGAGCTCGGACAGACCCCACCGGCGCAGTTCGCCGACGGTCATGACCGGGATCTTCAACTCGGCCAGTTCCGCGCGCTCCTCGTCGTAGTCACGGATGCCGAAGACCCGGACGTCCTCGTCGCGTACGTACGGACGGAGCCCCTCCAGGTCGGTGAGATCGCGCTGCCCGCGCCCGGTGGCGATGGCCAGCTCCTCCCCCGCCGCCGCTCCGACCCCGTCCGAGTTCCCCGGGTGGCGGAAGTCCGAAGAACCGTCGATCACCGCGATGCCGTACCGGCCGATCCGGCGCAGCGCGAGCGAGGCGCCGAGCTGGATGGAGCAGTCGCCGCCCAGGACGAGGGGGAAGTCCCCGGCCCGCACATGGTGTTCGATGCGGTCGGCGAGGCGGGGCGTGTACGCGGCGATCGCGGCCGCGTTGAAGACGCCGTCGCCCTCCTGCCAGTTCCCGCGGTCGTAGCGGGGCGGCACGACGACCCCGCCCTCGTACGCACCGAGCCGCTGCACCAGGCGCTGCTCGCGCAGCGCTCCGGCCAGCTTGTAGCAGCCGGGGACGGTTCCGGGCGCCGGGGGCCGCAGCCCCAGGTTGGACGGGGCGTCGATGACCACGATGCGTCGCATGGGGCCCATCGTCTGCGCCGTACCCTGGTGCGTCAACGGCGGATGACCACGAGAGGGCAGCACAGCATGAGCACGAGCCACACCTACCGGGTGATCGTCCGCGGGGTCTGGGACGGCCTGACGGACGCGTCCCGCAGCACGCTGCTCGCCGAGGCCGGTGAACACGGCCTCGCCGGGATGCAGTTCACCGAGGAGGGCTCGCTCACCTACGACGCCGTGCTCAAGCACTTCTCGTACCGCTACGTCGTCGTCTCGGACGCGGCGGACGGCGAGGAGATGGCCGGCGCGATCGCCGAGGACCGCGCCGAGACCTCGCTCACGGCTCTCGGCCACGGCTTCCGCGATCTGCGCTCGACGGTCACCGACATGGACACGATGAAGATCAACCGCAAGGGCCGCTGAACCCTGACCCCAGCGCCTCAGGAACGGGCGAGCCTGCCGCATCCCCCGGTCTGCCCGGCTGCGATCCCCTTGCTGCGGTCGTACGGATCGACGGCCGGTCCGCTCGGGGCTGGGCCCGTCTGCCGGTCGGCGTCGAACTGCGGGTGCAGATAGCCGTCCCAGACCTCGCACGCCGAATTTCCGATGTCCTGCTGGTACTCGACGATCTGCAGCTTGCCGGGAGTGACCCGATAGCGGGCCGGGTCGAGGAGCGACACGTCCAGGACGCGGCGCACCACGGTCCTTTCGACCCGGTCGGCCCCTTCGGCCGCCTTCACCAGCGGGTAGACGAAGGTGTAGTCGGCATGGACGTAGACGCCGCCCTGCTTGCCGGTGGAGAAGGTCATCCGGCCGCGCGTCTTGACCACATCGCCGACGAGCCGCACCTCGCTCGGATCGAACCGGCTGAAGAGGGTCACCGGATCGTGCTTCTGGTCCGGTGCACGCAGCGCGGTCTCGATCCGGGTGTGCATCTCGGGCTGCAGCGGGTCGAGGAGGGAGATGGCCTTCGCGGGCCGCTCGCCGCGCAGGGTGCGGGGGTCGAGGTCGGCGGCGACGAGGAACTCCTTGGTCTTGCGCAGCGCGAAGTCGACCTGCTTCGTGGAGAGGCCGCCGACCGGCCGGCCCTTCGGCACGACGATCCCGGCGGCCCCGTCGGCGTACGACAGGGCGGGCGAGCCGGTGAACGGTGCGTCGAGGGTCGGCTGCCCGGGGAACTTCTCGGTCGGCGCCGAAGAGGGCTGTGCGGTCTCCTCGCCGAGCGACGGTGCGCTCGTGGCGCCCGCCCCCGCGGCGCCGTCGGAGCCGCCCGAGCCGTCGATGAGGTCGAGCGCCTTCGACGGGTTCAGTGCGAACAGCAGCACTCCCGCCGCCACCACGCATCCGGCCACCGCCAGCCAGGGACGGCGCTTCCTCGTACCGCCCAGCGGTGCGGCGCGCCAGGCTTCGGGCCTGACCCCGGCGGCCTCCTGCTGCCTCAGCCGCTCCGTCACCATGCGCGCACGCGCCGAAGGCTCCTTGGGCGCTGAGGTGCGTATCGCCCCCTCGGTGTCCCGCTCGAACCGCTCCCACACGTCGTCGGGCAGGGACGGTTCGTCTTCGGGCGCTGGCGGTCTTGCGGTCATCTCGGGCCCCCCACAGGCTGATCGGTCAACCCGGTTGATTTACCAGTGGGTACGGCCCGAACACAAATCCGGACGAGGTCAGCCGGTGACCATCTCAGCGGTGATCGCCCAGCGTTCGTGGTCCCGCCAGGCCCCGTCGATGTGCAGGAAATCCGGCGAGTAGCCCTCCAGCCGGAAGCCCGCCCTGCGCACCAGGGCGATCGACGCCTCGTTGGAGGGCTGGATGTTGACCTCGAGCCGGTGCAGTCGCAGCGTCCCGAAGACGTACCGCACCACCAGGCCGAGCCCCTCGCCCATCAGGCCGCGGCCCGAGGCATGCGCGAAGGCGCCGTATCCGAGCGCTCCGCTCAGAAAGGCGCCTTCGACGATGTTGTTGATGTTGATGAAGCCCGCTATACGGCCCGGGGCTCCGCCGTCGAGCTCGCAGAGAAGGAACCCTGCCTTGGTGGGGTCCTCGATCAGCCGCTTCGCGTAGCTCGTGTACGCCGCGTCCTCGGTGGGCGGGAAGAGCCACGGGTGGTGCAGGGTACGGCTCTCCCGGGCCAGCGCGGTGAACTCTTCCGCGTCTTGGAGCGAGAAGGTCCGTATGCCCACGCGTGGGCCCTCGGCGAGATACACGACGTTTTCAGACATGGCGCCAGGTTACTCAGCCGGTCGGCGCGGCCTTCTTGGGGCACTTCTCGTCGGTCTTCACCACACCGATGCTGACCGACTGGTCGTCCAGCTTGGTGCCGGCGGCCGGGGACTGCGAGCAGACCTTCCAGCTGAAGGGCCAGAGCACATTGCGATGGGTGCCGCTGACGTCGCGGACCTCCACATGCGTGCGGTAGTCGAGGTTGTTGAAGACGCTCATCAGGCCTCTGCCCTTGAAGTCGGGCATGGGCGGTCCCGATTCGGCCACTGCCGCCGAGGCCGCGCCCATCGAGGCCGTCAGGGCGAGGACTATGCCCGCCGTCACCGTTGCCGCACGCTTCACTTGTTCCGCCTCCTGAAGAAATAGCCGCCGCAGAGCGCGCCGACCACGAACATCGCGAGCAGGGCCATGTAGAGCGGCATGGAGACTTCGGGGATCAGCAGCCGGATCTTGACCTGGCGGGTGTTCTCGAAGATGAAGATCAGCGCGAGGACCGCGAGAGCGATCACAGCGATCCTGGCCGGCGTGAACTGACCGCTGAGGCCGCTCTTGCCGCTGCTCGTCGTTTCCTTGGGGCTCATGGTCAGGCCCTTCTCCTGGGTGTGGCACTGCCCCCGGGTTCAGCATGGACAGACCACGGGCCGGGGCGCGGCAGGTAGCGGGCCGTACGGGTGAAGCGATCCGAACGCGAGCCTCCTTGTCAGACAAGTGCGCGCCCGGGAAGATGGTGGCTTCATCCGGTGCGTGAGGAGCTCCAGTGGCAGTCGGCGGACAGCAGCGCAGGCCGGTCGTCGTCCTGTACGAACGGATCGCGGACGCGATCAACGCGGGGACCTACCCGCCGGGCTCGACCCTGCCCTCGGAACCGAAGCTCGCGTCCGAGCTGGGCGTGAGCCGGCCCGCGCTGCGCGAGGCGCTGCTGCTGCTCCAGGAGGACGGGCTGCTCTCGGTGCGCCGCGGGGTCGGCCGAACCGTCAACGACAGCCCGCCCAGGCGTGGTTACGAACACATCCAGCCTCTGGAGGAGCTGCTGGCGGCCAGGGTGCGGCCGCTGTTGCGCACGCTGGAGGAGCCCACCGACTTCACCACCCAGCAGTTGCTCGCACCCGCCGGTTCGGTGCTCCCCTTCTGGGAGTCCCTGCTGGCCGGGGACGATGCGGCGGCCGTGCTCAGCCAGGAGTGGGCGGCCCCCGGCGACGTACTGGAGAAGGTGCATCCGGGGTTCGCGGGAGCGCTGGCATCCGCGCAGGGGCCCGCCTCGTCCCTGCTGGCCGTGCTCGTGGGGGCCTCGCGCGGGGTGCGGCTGACCGCGCGCAGCAGCGTGAGCGCGACGCTGCTGGGGCAGCGGCGCGGTGAGCAGCTGGGGCGCGCGGCGGACACCCCGGCCGTACTGGTCACCCAGGTCGTACGGTGCGCGGAGGTCCCCGTACTGGCGGCGAAGCACATGCTGCCGACCGGGGCGCCCGCCCTGCCGGTGCTGCAGTCGAACTGAGACGCCCCTCACGGCGGAGTTCCCATGTCGTGCTCTACACTCCCCGCTCATGCACTTGTCTGACATCCTCCGCGCACCCAAGGCCGTACTCCACGACCACCTCGACGGCGGACTGCGCCCCGCGACCATCGTCGAGCTGGCCCGCGAGGCCGGATACACCGCTCTGCCCACCGAGGAGCCCGACGCGCTCGCGCTCTGGTTCAGGGACGCTGCGGACTCCGGATCGCTGGAGCGGTATCTGGAGACCTTCGCCCACACCTGCGCGGTGATGCAGACCCGCGAGGCGCTGGAGCGGATCGCGGCGGAGTGCGCCGAGGACCTGGCGGCGGACGGTGTCGTCTACGCCGAGGTGCGGTACGCCCCCGAGCAGCACCTGGAGCGCGGGCTCACCCTGGACGAGGTCATCGAGGCCGTCAATGCGGGGTTCCGGGAGGGCGAGCGGCGCAGCGGCGGCCGGATCACCGTCCGCGCGCTGCTGACCGGCATGCGGCACACCGACCGGTCGCTGGAGATAGCCGAGCGAGCCGTCGCGCACCGCGAGCACGGGGTGGCCGGCTTCGACATCGCCGGTGGCGAGATCGGCAACCCGCCGTCCCGCCATCTGCCGGCCTTCCAGCACCTCAAGCGCGCCAACTGCCACTTCACCATCCACGCGGGCGAGGCCGTCGGCGCCGAATCCGTCCACGAGGCGGTGCAGGTGTGCGGCGCCGAGCGCATCGGGCACGGGGTGCGGATCACCGACGACATCGCCGAGGACGGCACGCTGGGGCACCTGGCCGCGTACATCCGCGACAACGGCATCACCCTGGAGATCTGCCCGACCTCCAACCTCCAGACGGGTGCCGCCAAGAGCTACGCCACGCACCCGCTGGACCTGCTGCGGCGGCTCGGCTTCCGGGTCACGCTCAACACGGACAACCGCCTCGTGTCCGGCACCACCATGAGCCAGGAGTTCCGGCACATGGCGGAAGCCTTCGGTTACGGACCCGAGGTCTTCGAGGAGCTCACGGTCGCCGCCGTCGAGGCGGCGTTCCTGCCGCTGCCGGAGCGGAGGCGGATCATCGACGAGGTGATCCGCCCCGGCTACGCGGCGCTCGGTTCTTCGGCGCCCGGTTCTTCGGCGCTCAGTTCTTCAACGACCCGCTGACGACGGGGAGTTCGAGCGCCCCCGTGGATCCGTGTCCGGGGGCGCCGACCACCGTCACGGGCTTGATGCCCCGGTTGCCGACATAGGCGTCGTCGCTCGCGGCGATCACGAACTCCAGGCGGTGCCCGGCCTCGTAGCGGTGCACGATGGCGGGGAGGTTCACCGTGAACGGCTTGTTCACGTCCGGCACGCGAACCGGTGCGACGAGCCGGTTGACCAGCGTCTTGGTGCCGTCCGGCGCCACGTCGTAGACCTTGGCGAAGAGGACCAGCTTGTCCGCCGCGTCGCCGGAGCGCTGGGTGTGCGCGGCCACCGGCGAGAGGACCTTGAGCGTGGCCTTCGGCGAGCCGACGACGTCGACCGCTTCGGTGAGCGGGGCCGTCGACCAGCCGAGGTAGGTGCCGGGGGTGTCGAACGGCTTGGGGTCGGGAATGCCGAGCGACCCTCCGAGGGAGAACTCGGAGTGGCTGGTGGGGATCAGCAGGTTCGCGTACGTACGGGCGCCCCTGGCGACCTTGTGCCGGTTGTCGACGAGCTTTCCGTCACCAGAGAGGTAGAGCTTCTGGGAGAGGGCGGGGACGGAGCGGGCCTCGCCGTAGCCGCTCTGGTAGGCGCGGTAGTACGCGAACTCCGCTCCGGTGTCGGTGGAGCGCTTGTGCTGGAGGTAGCGGTCGAACCAGGACAGGATCCGCTGCCCGGTGTAACTGGTCTCCAAATTGCCCTGGGCGAGGTTGAGTTCACCCGGCGCCTGGCCGCCGCTGTGGCCCCAGGACTGCCAGATCATCTTGGTCTCGGTGCCCTGCGCCTGTAGCGTCCGGTACGTCGCCGTCGCCTCGTTGAGGTTGAACAGGCTGTCGGTCTGGCCCTGGATCAGGAGCGTGGGTGCCTTGACGCCCTTGAGGTACGAGACCGGGGAGACGCTGCGGGCGTAGTCCTGCATCGCCTCGGTCTTGTCGCCGGGGTAGCTGCCGGAGTTGAGCAGCCGCATCGTGTCGCAGGCCTGGGTGACGAAGTGCAGACAGGCCAGCGAGTTGATGCGGGACGGGTCAAGGCTGCCGGGGTCGAGGATCGGCTGGCTCTCCCCGATGAGGTAGAAGCCGTTGGACCACTGGTACTTGAAGACTCCGGCCGTGTTGGAGCTGACTCCCCTGCGCTGGCCCGCGTTGTTCGGGTCGAGCGCGTAGGAGAGGTCGTTCCAGGTGATCATCGGGACGAGTGCGTCGATACGGTGGTCGACCGAGGCCGCCGCCATCTGGACCGCGCCGCCGTACGACCCGCCGAGCATGCCCACCCGGGGATCGCCCGGGCCGTCGCGGGTGACGTAGTCGGCCTTGGTGCCGTCGTCCGCGGCGAGGCTGCCCGCGAGGAAGTCGACGAGCTTGGAGGCCGCCCGGCCGTCGATGCGCGGGTCGTCGAGGGAGATCAGGCAGCCGGACTTGCCGAAGCCGAGGCCCGAGTAGGCGAGCGCCACATAACCGCGGGCCGCGAAGGCCTTGGCGGTGGCGTCGGTCGAGCCGTCCGACTTGGAGCCGCCGAAACCGTTGGTGGTGAGGATGGCGGGTGCGGTGTGCTGCTTGTCGACGCCCGCCGGGCGGTAGAGGTCGGCGTCCACAGTGCAGCTGCGGCCGCCCGCCTCGACGGTGAACTTCAGCGGGGTGACGGTGTATTCGGCTGTCGTGGCGCTGGCCGGACCGGAGAACGTCAGCGGTGCGGCGATGGCCGCCGCACCCATGGCCATCGCGAGCGCTTTACGGGATCTGGACAGGACGACCTCCACACTGAGGACCATGTACCGACCGGTAGGTACGGCGCCGCGCTCATGCTGTGACACGTGTCTCACCTGTGTCAACGCTCGTGACAAGAGTTGTTGAGGAGGGGGAAGTTCCGGATCAGCTCAGGGCCGGCACATCCAGGGTGAGAGTGCCGGCGTCGGCGTCGAGCAGTGCGGGCACACCCAGCGGCATGGTCTCCATCGTGGGGCAGTGGCCGAAACCGAACGCCTCGATGACGGGTACGCCCAGGGGGCCGAGCCGGTCCAGGAGCACGGCGCGCACATCGTCGTACGGTTCGCACTCCTCCCAGGAACCCAGCGCGATCCCGGCGACGCCGTCCAGCCAGCCGGAGCGCAGGAGTTGGGTGAGCATGCGGTCGAGGCGGTACGGATCCTCGCCGATGTCCTCGATCAGCAGCAGCCCGCCGCGCGCCGACGGACGGGCGTGCGGCGTTCCGACATCGGCGGCCAGCAGACAGAGGCAGCCGCCCAGCGTGACGCCGCGGGCCTGGCCGGGAACGAGGGTGCGGGCGGTGCCGAGCCCGAGGGTACGCACCGATTCGGGCTCGAAGAGGGTGGCCCGCAGAGACTCCTGGGAGTGGGCGTCCTTGAGGAAGGCCAGGCCCGCGACCATCGGTCCGTACAGGGTCGAGATCCCCAGCCGGACGGCGAACGCCTCCTGCAGGGCGGTGATGTCGCTGTAGCCGACGAACGCCTTGGGTCCTGCGGCGCGCATCGCCGTCCAGTCGACCAGATCCACCATCCGCTGGGCGCCGTACCCGCCGCGGGCGCAGAACACCGCGTCCACCGACGGGTCGCACCACGCCTCCTGGAGGTCCCGGGCCCGCGCCTCGTCCGTACCGGAGAGGTAGTCGAACCGCGGGTGCCCGTCCAGGACGTGGGGCATGACGACGGGGTCCAGGCCCCAGCCGCGCAGGACGTCGAGCCCCGCCTGAAGGCGGTCCTCGGGCGGCGGCCCGCTGGGCGCCACGACGGCGACCCTCGCCCCCGGCCTCAGTCGCGCGGGCCGGGTCAGGGGCGTGAGGGTCACTTGTCGAGCTCCAATACGGGGATGTCGGGGCGAGCGATGCCGAACGTCTGTGCGTACAGGGAGAGTTCGGCCTCCAGCGCGCGGATCAGGGTGTCCTCCCTGCGGAAACCGTGCCCCTCTCCCTCGAAGGTGAGGTACGCGTGCGGGATGCCGCGTCCGGTCATCCGGGCGAGGAAGCGCTCGCACTGCACGGGCGGGCAGATCACGTCGTCCAGGCCCTGGAGGAGCAGGAAGGGTGCGGTGACGCTCTGCGCGTGCTGGGCGGGCGAGCGGTCGCGGTAGCGGTCGGGGACCTCGGCGAAGGGCCCGATCAGGCTCTCCAGATACTGCGATTCGAAGTCGTGCGTGCCGTCCGCCGATGCCCAGTCGGTGAGGTCGAGAATCGGGAAGAGGACGGTGCCGCAGGCGTAGACGTCGGTGAACGCGAGCGAAGCGGCCGTGGTCCAGCCGCCGGCGCTGCCGCCTCGGATCGCCAGCCGGCCGGAATCGGCCGTGCCCTCGTCGGCGAGCGCCCGGGCGACCGCCGCGCAGTCCTCGACGTCGACGACTCCCCACTGCTCGCGCAGCCGGTTGCGGTATTCGCGTCCGTGGCCTGCCGATCCGCCGTAGTTGACCTCGGCGACGCCGATGCCGCGCGAGGTGAAGTAGGCGATCTCCAGGTCGAGTACGAGCGGTGCGTGACCGGTGGGCCCGCCGTGCGCCCACACCACGTAGGGCGGGAGCTCGTCGCCGGGCGCGATCCGGTCGGGGCTGTGCGGCGGGTAGATGTGGGCGTGGATGTCGCGGCCCTCGGGGCCGGTGAAGAGGCGGATCTGCGGCTCGGGATAGTACGCCGGGTCGACGGCGTCCTGGTGCGCCGAGCCGATGACGCGGGTCCGGCCCGTACGGGTGTCGAGCTCCACGATCTCGTGCCCGCTGCGCGGGCTGGCGGCGACGCCGACGACCCGGGTGCCGTGCACCGCGAGGGTCGAGCCCCATGCGGTCCACGGGCCCGCGGCGTCGACCAGTTCACCGGTCTCGGGGTCGAGGATGCCCAGGGTGGTGGTGCCCGCGCCGTGGACGACGGCGATCAGACCGTTGGCCAGCGGCTGGAACCACTGCAGTCCGATCTTCCAGAGAGGTCCGCCGAACTCCTCCTCGCGCGGGCAGAGCGGGGCTTCGTCCGTGCCCCGGTAGAGGTTCCACCAGCCGTTGCGGTCGGAGGCGAACAGCAGGTGGCCGTCCGCCGTCCAGCCGACCTGCGGGATGGACTCCTCGGTGCCGCCTGCCACGCTCCTCACCCCGGTGAAGGGGCCCGCCGCGGCGACCTCGCCGAGCATCACCTCGGTGCCGTCCCACGGCATCCTGGGGTGGTCCCAGCCGATCCACGCGGCCTGGCGCCCATCGGGCGAGACCTGGGGTCCGGTGACGAAACGGTGCCGCCCGTCGGAGAGTTCGCGTACCGCGCCCCGGTCGTCGGCGGCCGATCCGTCCAGCGGTACGGCGGCGATCACCCGGCGCACATCGGTCGGCTTCTCGCCGGTGAACTCCTCCAGGACACACCAGACCTCACCCGCACCGGCGTGGATCGTGGGATCCACCCAGCGCAGCCCGCCGCCGACCGGGGAGAGGGGCGTGAGCGGCCTGGGCGCGGCGTCGCCGTCCGGTTCGTAGGCGTACAGCCGCTGGTCGGGGAAGTGGACGAAGACGACCAGCGGGGTGCCGGTCCCGCCCACCGCTCCGGCCCAGGGCCGGCCGCCGTACTCGATGACACGGCTGCGTACGTTCCAGGGGGCGGGCAGCACCGATTCCTCCGCGCCGTCCGCCCGTCGCCGCATCAGCGCACGCCTGCCCCCTTCGGCGGGCCGCGGCGCGGTCCACCAGATCTCGTCGCCGACCACTCCGACGTACTCGGGCATCCCGTCGTGCGAGGCCGCGAGCGCCCCGTCGATCGGCGACGGCCAGGTTCCGTACGGCCCTGTGGGCACCATGTTCCCTCGACTCCCCTCAGGCGGACTGCAGATAGTGGTCGAGCACCTTGACTCCGAAGTGCAGACCGTCGACCGGGACGCGCTCGTCCACTCCGTGGAAGAGCGCCTGGTAGTCGAGCCCGGCGGGCATCCGCACCGGCGAGAAGCCGTAGCCGGTGATGCCGAGCCGGGAGAACTGCTTGGCGTCGGTTCCGCCCGACATGCAGAACGGCACCACGTGCGCCCCCGGAGCGAACCGCTCCACGGCTTCCCGCAGCTTGGCGAACGTCGGGGAGTCCACCGGCGCCTGGAGTGCGACCTCCTGGTGCGCGAACTCCCAGTCCACGTCGGGCCCCGTGAGCCGGTCGAGCGCCTCGCGGAACTCGTCCTCGCCGCCGGGCAGCACCCGGCCGTCGACGAACCCGGACGCGTGACCGGGGATCACATTGATCTTGTAACCGGCGTCCAGCATCGTCGGGTTGGAGCTGTTGCGCACGGTCGCCTCGACGAGTGCGCCGGCCGGACCGAGCTTCTCCAGGAGCGTGTCGACATCGAATCCGGCGGCCTCGACGTCCGTCTCGATGCCGTACAGCGCGGCGAGTTCGCGCAGCGCGGCCCGCACCGTCGGGGTGAGCCGCACGGGCCACTCGTGCTCGCCGATCCGGGTCATGGCCGCGGCCAGCCGGGTCACCGCGTTCGCCCGGTTCACCTTGGAGCCGTGACCCGCACGTCCGTGGGCGGTGAGCTTCAGCCAGCCCGTGCCGCGCTCGCCGGCCGCGATCGGGTAGATCTCCATGCCCTGGCCGGGGTGGAAGGTGTAGGCCCCGGATTCGCTGATGCCTTCGGTGCAGCCTTCGAAGAGTTCGGGGTGGTGATCGGCGAGGAAGCCCGACCCGTCGATCGCGCTGGCCTCTTCGTCGGCGGTGTACGCGATGACGATGTCGCGCCGCGGCCGGATTCCGGCCCGCGACCATGCCCGTACGACGGACAGCACCATCGCGTCCATGTTCTTCATGTCGATCGCCCCGCGGCCCCACACCATCCCGTCCCTGACCTCCCCGGAGAAGGGGTGGACGGTCCAGTCGGCGGGTTCGGCGGGGACGACGTCCAGGTGCCCGTGGACGAGCAGGGCGTCCGCGGAGGGGTCCGTGCCCTCGATCCTGGCGACCACGTTGGTGCGCCCCGGTGTCCGCTCCAACAGGACGGGTTCCAGGCCGGTTTCGGCCAGTCGCTCCGCCACGTACTCCGCGGCCGGGCGCTCCTGGCAGTCACCGCCGCCCCGGTTGGTGGTGTCGATCCGGATCAGGTCCGAGGTGAAGGCGACCACCTCGTCGAGTGCCTGGGAATCGACGTCCCTCATGTCAGCCATACTGCTCCTCCACTGCGGCCGAGACGATCGTCGTGACGGCCTTGAAGGTCCGAATGGCCTCATACATCGTCTCGCTGGTGTACGCGACACGCCGTTCACCGGTCCGTTCGGCCCCCGGCACCACGGTCGCGGCGTCCGCCAGATGCTCGGCGTCGAACTCGAGGTCCACGGTGAACTCCCGGCCCTGCACCGGTGCGTGCCGTACGGCCAGCGATGTCGCGTCCTTGGCCGCCGCGCGGATGTCGGCAGCGGTTCGGGCCGGGGTGCGGCACACCGCCGCATACCGCGAGACATGGTCCTTCACCGCGACCTTGCGGGCCTCGGGCGCATACCCCAGAGCGTCCTCGCAGGCCAGGTCGTCACCGGTGAAGAGCACCACGGGCACGCCGTACTCCGCGACCACATGGGCGTTGAGCAAGCCCTCGCTCGCGCGCTTCCCGTTCAGCCACACGCCGGTGATCTGGTTGGCCAGATACGTGTGCGCCAGCACGCCTTCCATCCCGGCACCCGTGTGGTACCCGATGAAGGCGATGCCGTCGACGTCTCCGTGCTGCACGCCCTCCACCATCGAGAGCGACTTGTGGCGGCCGGTGAGCATCTGTACGCGCTCGTCCAGCTGCTCGAGCAGCAGATTGCGCATCGACCAGTGGGCCTCGTTGACGAGCACCTCATCGGCGCCTCCGTCGAAAAAGCCGAGCGCGGCCGCGTTCACATCGGAGGTGAACATGGAGCGGCAGCGCTCCCACTGCGGGGTGCCCGGCAGCACATCGGCCGGCCAGGTCACCCCCGTCGCGCCCTCCATGTCGGCGCTGATGAGGATCTTCATGCCTCGAAACCGTACGCGGTCGGGATCCTCCGATCCAGGCCTGTGGATAAGTACTAGAGGTCTAGACCTCTAACTCCGCCCCGCACGCCCCACGACCAGCCATTTCGACGGCAACTCGATCAGCGAGCCGTCCGACCGGTGCTCGGTCGTCGTCAGCGGCAGTTCGCCTTCCGCGACCACCGCCAGACCCGCCGTCCTGAAGTACTCGGGCAGCTCCGCGTCCGCCACCTCACCCGGCGCGATGCCGTGCGCGAAGATCGGCCGCATCTTGGCCGGCGGTCCGGCCGGACCCTGCGCGATCCCCATCATCAGCGGCTTCGCCTCCTGCGAGGGCTCCACCACGAACGCCCGCCCCCGCTCCCCCACGAGCGTCGCGATCGCGTCGGCGAGCGACTGGCGGTCGGCGGGCTCGCTCTGGTGCAGCACCCCGCGCATATAGACATGCGCGTCGCCCAGTTCGGCGTGGAGCTGCTGTACGGCCTTCTCGTCCACCGCGTCGAGCTGCTCGAACCGCACCTGCCCCGAGGCGTCCTGGTGGCGGGCGTGCTCGATGGCGGCCGACGACAGGTCGACGCCCAGGATCCGCTCGAACCGCCCGGCGAGACATCGTGTCTGCGTGCCGTTCCCGCATCCCAGGTCCACCACCGGCAGCCCCTGATCGGTGAAATGCCTCTCGAAGAGGGCGAGATGCAGGAGGGCGGTGAGCGCGGGTTCCGCGTCCCAGAACACCGCCCCCGGCTCATCGGGCGCCTCGCTCCAGAACCCTTCCCAGGCGTCCTTGTACCGACTCGTCACACTCATGGCCAGCTCCCCAGGATGCGGCGCGCACAACGTCAAGATCGGTTTACCGCGCCCCAGTTGCCCGCACAACCCGTCAGCGCATACCTTCACGCGCAGTTCGAGCCGGGCGTGCGCCCCGCGGCAGCGACAGTTCGAACCAGACGGTCTTCCCGTCCCCGCTGCGGCTCGATCCCCACTCCCGCGCCAGGCGGCTCACCACCCGCAGCCCGCGCCCCGCCTCGTCCCCGGGACCGGCGCTCAGCAGGTCGGGCAGGGCATGACTGTCGTCGACCACTTCACAGAGCAGCGTCTCGGACCGCACCAGCCGGAGCCCGACACGGCGGCCTCCCGCGTGCCGTACCGCGTTGGTCACCATCTCGCCGACCAGCAGCTCCGCGTTCTCCGACACCGCGTCGAGGCCCCACTCCAGCAGCTGTGCGCGCACCAGCCGCCGCGCCCTGCCCACCTCCTGGGGCTCCGACGCCAGCTCCCAGCGCGCGACGTCCTCGGTCGCGATGCCGTTCAGCCTGGCCATCAGCAGCGCGACGTCGTCCTTGCGCCCGCCGCGCGTGTTGAGGGCGCGGATGATCGTGTCGCAGGCGTCGTCCATGGAGGCGGCGGGGTGGGCGGCCGATTCGCAGAGCGTGGCGAGCCCGACCCCGATGTCCTCCCCGCGCACCTCCACGAGACCGTCCGTGCACATCACCAGCCGGTCCCCGGGCGCCACCGTGATCCGTACGGTCTCGAAGGGCACCCCGCCCACTCCGATCGGCGCGCCTGACGGCAGTTCGAGCAGCTCGCTGCGGCCGTCCGCCGCCCGGACGAGCACCGGCGGGACATGGCCCGCGTTCGCCATGAGCAGTTCGCCGCGGACCGGGTCGTAGACGGCGTACAGACAGGTCGCCAGATAGTGCTCGCCGAGCCGCTGCGCCAGGTCGTCGAGGTTGCGCAGGAGCTGTGCGGGCGGCAGGTCGAGGGCCGCCATCGTCTGTACGGCGGTCCTCAACTGCCCCATCATCGCAGCCGAGTTGAGCCCGTGGCCCATCACGTCGCCGACCACCAGCGCGATGCGCGATCCCGGCAGCTTGACCGAGTCGAACCAGTCGCCGCCGACCCGTCCCAGGAGCGTCCCCGGCAGATAGCGCGTCGCCGTGTCGCACCCGGTCATCCGCGGGGTGACCTGCGGAAGCATGCTGTCCTGGAGGGTGTCGGCGACGTTCTCCTGGTAGGTGTACATACGGGCGTTGTCCAGCACGAGACCGGCACGGGCGGCGAGTTCGGCGCCGGTGAAGCGGTCCATGTCGTTGAAGAGGGCGCGGCCCGGGTGACGCAGCAGGATCATGAAGCCGAGCACCACGTTGCGCGCCTTGAGCGGCACGACCAGCATGGAACGGCCGCTGATCAGCGGCCTGATGTCGCGCTTCTCGAACTGCGAGGCGATGGCGGTGCCCATCTGCTCGCTGATCCGCGGGACGAGTACGGGCTCCCCGGAGGTCATGCACTGGAAGAACGGCGTGTGGGACGGGAAGGGCATCGACTCACCGACCGGCACCACGTCGTCCCAGCGTCCGGGTGCGTCCACGTGCTCGAGGGCGACCCGGTGCCACATGGTGGTCTCGTCGGGCGGCCCGTCGGGGAAACCTTCGCCCGCCATGACCTGTTCGCGCAGATAGGTGCCCGCGACGTCGGTGAAGCGCGGCACGACGGCGGCGCTCACCTCGTGGATCGTACGGGCGAGGTCGAGGGAGGAACCGATGCGGCCGCTCACCTCGTTGAGGAATTCGAGCCGTTCGCGCACGGCGGCGTATTCGAGGTCCTGCTCCGGGTCCGCGGGTGCCACCGGCTGTCCCGCCACCACCGCCGCGGACCGCTGCCGGCGCCCCGTATCCCCGGTCCGCTGCGGAACGCCCCAGTCCGGGGTCACCGGAACCCGGTCGTGCTGGCTGAACTCCAGGACCGGATAGCCCAGTTCGAGCACCTGAGAAACGATACGGCGGCTCTCGCCGACGCTCATGCTCGGCAGGATCTCCGGCAGCCGCCCGGCCAGTTCCTCGGAGCCGAGGAACTCCGTGTGCAGCGCGAATCCGGGCGCTATCCGCTCCATGCCGCCGTCTGCGGAGTCCGCGGAGTCCGCGCGCAACTCGGAGGCGTCGGCGGCCAGTACGAGCAGCCGCTCCGGACCGGGACCGACCAGCGGATACGCCCACCAGAGCACATCGAGCCGTGCGTGCCCCGGCTCCGAGAGGCGGGCACGCCCGGCGGCCGGATAGGCGGTCAGTCCGTTGAGCGTGGCGTCCAGACCGGGCCCGAGCTCGCCGTAGTCGGGCCCGAACCCGTCGGACGCCTCGTCCTCGCCCAGCGCACCGGAGACCGGCATCAGCTCGACGGCGGGCTGCCCCACCGCCTCCTGCCGGGAACGTCCGAACAGCCGCCGCGCACCGGTGGACCAGTGCGAGACGAGGCCCTGCCCGTCCACGACGACGACGGCCAGCGGAATGCGCCCTGCCACTGCGTACTGCGGAGTATCACGCTCCATGGATCCACCGTACGACCCTCACGGAGCAGTGCGCGGGCGAAGGACCGAATAGGTCGTGCGCCCGCGCACATTCTGACAATTAGTCAGTCCTCGTGCCCCAGCTGGAGATCGCGCTCGGTCCTCCCACCGCCCGCGACCTGCAGGACCGTCGCCACCGGCGGGTAGCCCGCCGCGATCACGGTGTACTCGCCGGAGGACAGATCCACGAAGCGGAAGGTGCCGTCGGGGCCCGTGGTGAGCGTGTCCACCACATTGCCGGCCGCATCGAGCAGTGTGACCCGCGCGTCCTCCACCGGACGCCCGCCGCCGGCCCGCACCGTGCCGCGCAGCACCGCCCCGCCGGCCAGCTCGATGTCCTGCCGGGTCTCACGGGCCGCCTGCACACTCACCGGCAGTGCGGCGGGGCGGAAGGCGGGTGCGCTGGCCGCCAGGGTGTACTCCCCGGCCACCAACTCCGTGATCACATACGAGCCTTCGCGCCCGCTCCGGGTCGAGGAGACGACCTCGCCCCGGACGTCGGTGAGCGTCACGGCGGCGTCGCGCACCGGCGTCCCGTCGGCCGTGACGACGGTTCCGGCGAGCCGTCCGGCCCCGCCGAGCACCACGTCCAGGTCGACCGGACGCTCGCCGACGGTGACGGTGACGGCCTGCGGCTGGTGCCCGCCGGCCGCCGCGATCAGTACGTACGAACCCGAACCCGGAACGCTCAGCGCATACCGCCCGTCCTCGCCGCTCGCGCCCCGCCCGATCTGCCGCCCGGTGACGTCGATGAGGGTGAGGGCGGCACGCGGGACGGTCGATCCGTCGTGGTGGTGGACATGGCCGCAGACCGGAACTCCCGCCCCGTAGGAGGGATAGGGCGCCGGGGCTGCCGCGGTACGGGCCTGCGGGACGGCGGCGTCGGGCTCGGCGGTGGGGGCGTTGTGGGACACCAGCGGTTTCTCCTTGAGGAAGAAGGCGATCAAGAGGCCGAGGACGAGCACCGGCACCAGGAAGAGGAAGATCCGGGGCATCGCGTCGGCGTACGCCTGGATGTAGCCGTCGCGCAGTGCGGCGGGCATCGAGTGGACCAGCTGCGGGGTGATCGACTCGGGGTCGGGCAGGTGCGCGCCCGCCGGGAGCCGGTCGGCCAGCGCATCCGCGAGACGGTTGGCGAAGAGCGTCCCGAAGACGGCGGCGCCGACGCTGCCGCCGATCTGCCGGAAGTAGTTGTTGGCACTGGTGGCGGTGCCGATGTCCGAGGGCGGTACGGAGTTCTGCACAGCCAGCACGAGCACCGGCATGATCAGGCCGATCCCGACCCCCAGGACGGCCATCCCGATGCTGTACTCCAGCCGCGAGGTGTCCACTTCGAGGCGCGAGAGCAGCCACATTCCGACGGCGGACACCGCGCTGCCGACGACCGGGAAGGCCTTGTAGCGTCCGGTGCGGCTGATGAGCTGTCCCGAGACGACCGAGGCGCCGACGATGCCGCCCATCATCGGCAGCATCATCAGCCCCGATTCGGTGGCGCTGGCCCCGTCGACCATCTGCAGGAAGGTCGGCAGATAGCTGGCGGCTCCGAAAAGCGCGACGCCGACGACCGCGCCGACGAGCGCCGTCACATTGAAGATCCCGTCACGGAACAGCCGCAGCGGGATGATCGGTTCAGGCGCGAAGTGCTCGACGACCACGAAGAGCAGGGCGGTTCCCAGCGCGCCGGCCGCGAGCCCGAGGATGGTGCGCGAACCCCAGGCGTACTCGGTGCCGCCCCAACTGGTCAGCAGCACCAGGCAGGTCGACGCGGCCGCGAGCAGCAGCGCGCCGAGCACGTCGAGACGGGGTTTCGCGGTGGGCTTCGGCAGCTTCAGTACGAGGGCGATCATCACCAGCGTGAGAAGGCCGAACGGCACATTGATGTAGAAGCACCAGCGCCAGGAGGCATGGTCGGTGAAGAAGCCGCCGAGCAGCGGACCCGCGACCGAGGCGAGCCCGAAGGCGGCGCCGATGAGGCCCATGAAGCGCCCGCGCTCACGGGGCGGCACGATGTCCGCGATGATCGCCTGCACGCCGATCATGAGTCCGCCGCCGCCGATGCCCTGGACGGCGCGGAAGGCGATCAGTTCGTCCATCGACCGTGACCAGCCGGCCAGTGCCGAGCCGATGACGAAGACGACGATCGCGAAGATGAAGATGGACTTGCGTCCGAAGAGGTCGCCGAGTTTCCCGTAGATCGGCAGGCCGATGGTGGAGGCCAGCAGATACGCGGTGACCGCCCAGGACATCTTGTCCAGGCCGTGCAGCTCGCCGACGATCTTGGGCAGCGCGGTCGCCACGATCATCTGGTCCAGCGCCGCGAGCAGCAGGGTGAGCATCAGCGCGAGGAAGACCATCCGCACACGGGCCGGGCTGAGTTCGTCGTACTGGTACGAGGGCCGGTCGCCCTCGGGCGGCGGCGGAGGTTCGACCGCGGTCACCACCCGCTCCGCCTCGGCCAGTTCGTCCTTCACCAGCGTGATCCCGCCCACCTGCTGCTCCCCTTCGTCGCGCCTGCGCCCCGCCTTCCCGGAATTTTTCGCATTCCAAGACAAGAGGGTGCAAGCGAGACGATTGGCGCGCCAGGCGCACGCCGGGGGCTTTACCGCCGGTGGGAGCCCCTACGGCGTACAACGGAGCCGTACAGAAAACCACTCGAACCGGTGAGCATCATGTCCACCCGGACGGGTTACTTGCCCACTTCGGCTGCAAGCTTGTCGAGGATCGCGTCGTAGATGCGGCCAAGTCCCTTGGGGGCGAAGGTCCTCTCGAAGAATCCGCCGATGCCGCCCGCGCCGTCCCAGACGGTGGAGACGACGACCCGCGACTGCTTCTCGCCGGCCGGGGTGACCGTCCAGGTGGTCACCATCGAGGAGTTGCGGTCCTTCTCCACCAACTGGCCGTCGGTGGGCTCGGAGACCTCGAGCAGGCAGTCGCGGATGCGCTTGCTGGTCGCCTGGAGCTTCCAGTGGACGAGGGTGCCCTCACCGTCGCCGCCCTCGCGCACCTCGAATTCGCTGAAGTGCTCGGGCAGCAGCTTCGCACGCGTCCCGGAGTAGTCGGCCAGCGCGTCGAACACCGTCTCCGCATCCGCCGCGATGGTCCGCTCCGTGGTGGCCTCTACCTGCGCCATGCCTGTTCCTCTCGTGGTGCGTACGGGGGATGCCCCATTCTCCACCGCCGCGGGGCCCGCACGATCATGGGAACACATGTTCTATTGTGGGGCGCGAGCAACCGAGGAGGCACCATGCGCTGGGACAATCTGGCCGAAAAGCGCGCAGAGAACCGTACGGGGCTCTTCGACGCGGAGTCCGTGACGACGCGCACCTTCGACACCCCCGAATTCCGTGGCGTCACCTTCCATGAGGTCAGGGCCCGTTCGATCGTGAACCGGGTGCCGGGCGCCTCACAGATGCCGTTCGAGTGGACGGTCAACCCGTACCGCGGCTGCACCCACGCCTGCGTCTACTGCTTCGCCCGCAAGACCCACAGCTATCTGGACCTCGACACCGGTCTGGACTTCGACTCGCAGATCGTCGTCAAGATCAACGCACCGGAGCTGCTGCGCAGCCACCTCGCCTCCCGCCGCTGGCAGGGCGCGCACATCGCGATGGGCACCAACGTCGACTGCTACCAGCGCGCCGAAGGCCGCTACCGCCTGATGCCCGGGATCATCGCGGCCCTGCGCGACCACGCCAACCCCTTCTCCATCCTCACCAAGGGCACGCTGATCCTCCGCGATCTGGAGCTGCTGCGGCAGGCGGCCGAGGTCACCGAGGTCGGCGTCTCCGTGTCCACCGGCTTCGTCGACGAGGAGCTGTGGCGCACCGTCGAGCCCGGTACACCCTCGCCGCAGCGCCGCCTCGACGCGGTGCGCACCCTCACCGACCACGGGATCGGCTGCGGGGTGCTGATGGCCCCCGTCATCCCCTTCATCGGCGACCGCCCCGACCAGCTGCGGGCGACCGTGCGCGCGATCGCGGCCTCCGGGGCGACCTCGGTCACCCCGCTCGTGCTCCATCTGCGGCCCGGTGCCAGGGAGTGGTTCATGGCCTGGCTGGGCACGCACCATCCGCATCTCGTACGGCGCTTCGAGCGGCTGTACGCGGAGGGGGCGTACGCGCCGAAGTGGTACCAGCGGCGCATCACCGGCCAAGTGCACGCACTGGCGGCCGAGTTCGGCATCGGCCCGTCCCAGCGGGGCGTGGCACGCCGGGTCCCGTCGGTCAGGGAGCCCGACCTGCCGGGGCAGACCCAGCTGACGCTGCTCTGACGCCCTGGATATCGTGCACCGCATGGACGTACGGATCCGGGACATGACCGCCGACGACTGCCACGCGGTGGCGGTCGTCCGGGTGCGCGGCTGGCAGTACGCCTACGCCGGGCTGATGCCGCAGCCGTACCTGGACTCCCTGGACATCGAGGCGCAGGCGGCCCGCCGCCGCGAGATCTTCGACGCCGGCCGTTCCACGGTGGTCAACGTGGTCGCCGAGCGCGAGGGCGAAGTGATCGGCTGGGGCTGCTGCGGGCCGTACCGCGAGGACGACGGCACGCGCACGGCGGACGGCGAGCTGTACGCGCTCTACCTCCTGCCCGAACACCTCTCCACCGGCACGGGCCGCGCCCTGACCACCGAGCTGACCGCCCGCGCGGCCGCCGCCGGCTTCCCCGTACTGCGGCTGTGGGTCCTCAAGGGCAACGCCCGCGCACGCCGCTTCTACGAGAAGGCCGGCTTCGCCGCCGACGGCGCCGAGGAGCCCTTCGAGGTGGACGGCGTCCTCGTCCCCGAGCTGCGCTACTCCAGGCCGCTCAGCGCCACGGACGCCGCCCCGCTCAACTTCGGGTGACCCAGGGCGTCTTCGAGCACGGTGCGCGCCCGCCCGTCCCCCAGCCGCCCCAGCCCCTCGACACAGGCCAGCGCCACACGCCAGTACGGGTCGCCGGGTGCGAGCAGCCGGCCCAGCGTGGCGATCAGCACCGGCACGGACTCCGGCGCCCGCAACTCGGCCAGCAGTCGCACCGGTTGCAGCGCGTAGGCCGTACGCAGTTCATTGGTGGCCAGCGCGGCCGCGGCCCGTGCCGAACGCGGGTCGCCGAGCCGGGCCAGGGCGTACGCGGCCGAGACACAGCGCTCCGGGTCCCGGTGGTTCAGGAACAGCACCAGCGCCTCGAAGGCCCGCCGGTCGCCCGCACAGCCCAGCCGGAAAGCAGCGGCCTCCCGCGCCCAGAGCGGCCGCCCCGCCTCGGTCAGCACCCGCGCCAGCTCTTCACGGTCCTCGGTCTCCAGCAGCCGCGCGCAATCCTCCGAGCCGCCCGACTCGTCCCGCAGCCGGTCCCCGAGCGACCTCAACTCCTCGTCCATGCACCGAAGATTAATCGCGATCCAGATCACATCTCTCCAGGGCTGGCGCGCTCGTTACTCGCCGGTTAACCTCATGTGAGCGGGGCACACCCCGCAAGAGCGCAAGAGCAGTTCCTCAGGGCGGCCTGGTGACGCAGCCGCCAAGAGTGTTCGTCGGTTCAGCAGTTTCTTTATGCGCACGTTCTTTATGCGCAGGTACGGCGTGCGGCCCGGGACAGGGCCCGTCGGCTCCTTTTCACGACGCTCAACGACACTCCCTCAGTCGTCACTCATCCCTGGAGTCCCCTGATGGACACCCCTCTCCGTACCATCGCCGTCGTCGGTCTCGGCACCATGGGCACCGGTATCGCCGAAGTCCTGGCCCGCGCGGGCCGTGAGGTCATCGGCATCGACGTCAGCGACGCGGCGGCCCGCCGGGCCGTGGCCGCGCTCGAAGCCTCCACCGCACGTGCCGTGCAGCGCGAGCGGATCACCGAGGAGGAGCGCCGCACCGTCCTCGCCCGGTTCCGCACCTTCTCCGACCTGCAGGCGGCCGCCGATGCCGAGCTCGTCATCGAGGTCGTCCCGGAGTCGTACGAGATCAAGCAGCAGGTCTTCCGCGCGCTGGACGCGATCGTCTCGCCGACGACCGTCCTGGCGACCGGCACCAACGCGCTCTCGGTGACCCGTCTCGCCGCCGAGTCCTCCCACCCCGAACGCGTCCTGGGCCTGCACTTCTTCAACCCGGCACCGGCCATGAAGCTGGTCGAGGTCGTCTCCTCCGTGCTCACCGCACCGCCCGCCGTCGAGGCGGTCACCGCACTCGCCCGCGAGCTGGGCAAGGAGCCGGTCGCGGTCGGCGACCGGCCGGGGTTCGTCGCCGACGGGCTGCTCTTCGGCTATCTCAACCAGGCCGCATCGATGTACGAGGCCAAGTACGCGTCCCGCGAGGACATCGACGCCGCGATGCGCCTGGGCTGCGGGCTGCCGATGGGCCCCCTGGCACTCCTCGACCTGATCGGGATCGACACGGCACGCACGGTCCTCGAAGCGATGTACGCCTCGTCCCAGGACCGGCTGCACGCCCCCGCCCCGATCCTGGGGCAGCTCAGCGACGCGGGGCTCACGGGCCGCAAGGCGGGGCGCGGCTTCTACACGTACGAGCAGCCGGGCAGCGCGGACGTCGTCCGCGACGCCCTCACGCCGCTCGACTCCGCGCAGTCCGCGCCCGGCCGTGAGATCCGCTCCGTCGGCGTCGCCGGCTCCGGGACGATGGCCTCGGGGATCGCCGAGGTGTTCGCCAAGGCGGGGTACGACGTCGTGCTCGCGGCCCGCTCCCTGGAGAAGGCCGAGACCGCCAAGTCCCGTATCACCAAGTCTCTTTCGCGCTCTGTCGACAAGGGCAGGATCACCGCGGAGGCGCGCGACGAGACCCTGGCCCGCATCACCCCGGCCGGTTCGCTCGACGCCTTCGCCGAGGTCGACCTGGCCGTCGAGGCGGTCGCCGAGGAGCTGGAGGTGAAGCAGCAGCTCTTCGCCACGCTCGACAAGGTCTGCAAGCAGGGCGCGGTGCTCGCCACCACCACGTCCTCGCTGCCCGTCGTCGCCTGCGCCCGCGCCACCTCGCGCCCGCAGGACGTCATCGGGATGCACTTCTTCAACCCCGCTCCCGCGATGAAGCTGGTCGAGGTGGTCCGTACCGTCCTCACCTCCGACGACGTCCACGCCACCGTCCGCGAGGTCTGCACGAAGGTCCGCAAGCACCCGGTGGACTGCGGCGACCGGGCCGGATTCATCGTGAACGCGCTGCTCTTCCCGTACCTCAACAACGCGATCAAGATGGTCCAGGAGCACTACGCGACGCTGGACGACATCGACGCCGCGATGAAGCTCGGCGGCGGCTACCCGATGGGTCCCTTCGAGCTCCTGGACGTCGTCGGTCTCGACGTCTCGCTCGCCATCGAGCGGGTCCTGCACCGCGAGTTCCGCGACCCGGGCCTGGCCCCGGCTCCGCTCCTGGAGCATCTGGTGGCCGCGGGCTGCCTCGGCCGCAAGACGGGCCGGGGATTCCGCGAGTATGCCCGTCGCTGACGAGAGCGCCGGGTGGGGCGGGCTGCTGGAACCCGACAGCGGCCTGCCCCCACAGGCGCACCTTCCTGCGCATATGCAGTACGTTCGGACCATGCCCACGCCTGCCAGGTCATCCCGCTCCGCCGCGACGCCCGACGTACCTGAAAGTGCCGCAGGCACCCGCGCCGCCGCCCAACGGCTGAAGATGCGCAGGGAACTGGCGAACGCGGCGATGGAGCTGTTCTCGGCCAAGGGGTACGAGGCGACGACGGTCGACGAGATCGCGGCGCAGGCAGGCGTCGCCCGCCGGACCTTCTTCCGCCACTTCCGCTCGAAGGAAGAGGCGATCTTCCCCGACCACGACGACACCCTGGTGCGCGCCGAGGCGGTGCTGAACGCCGCCCCGCCGCACGAGCACCCGCTGGACACCGTCTGCCGGGGCATCAAGGAAGTCATGCGGATGTACGCGTCCTCGCCCGAGGTCTCCGTCGCCCGCTACAAGCTCACCCGCGAGGTCCCCACCCTGCGCGAGGCCGAGATCGCCTCGGTGGCCCGCTACGAGCGGCTGTTCACCCGCTATCTCCTCGGCCACTTCGACGAGCAGGCGCACCACGACGGCAACGACGACCCGCTGCTGGCCGAGGTCGCCGCTTCCGCGGTCGTCACCGCCCACAACCACGTGCTGCGCCGCTGGCTGCGGGCCGGCGGCCAGGGCGATGTGGAGACCCAGCTCGACCACGCCTTCGCCATCGTGCGGGACACCTTCGGCACGGGCATCGGCGCGGGGCGTACGGCGGAGACGCCCAGGCCCGCCGCCGTCACCGCACACACCACCGGCGAGGTCCTGGTGACCGTGGCGCGTACCGACGCACCGCTCAGCGAGGTCATGCGGACCATCGAGCAGGCGCTCAAGAAGCGCTGACCGCGACAGCATCACCACAAACGGCTGCCCCTTCCGGGGCGGCCGTCTTTTTTGTGCCCACAAACGATCGATCATCGCTCACTTGTTACGTAAAGATTTCACCTGAGCGGAGATATTGGCACTCAGTGTCTTGCCACCTGGCACGGGGTGTCATACGTTGATGTTGTCCGGGCGGCCGGCGTGCAGAAACCTTTCGTACGCCGGCTGTCCCCGCAATCCACGTGAATGCGCGCCCGGACGCCTGCGTCACAGGCAACCTCCCGCGCCCTACCCGGCGCTGCCACAGCACCACCTTCGCCGAACCGACGGCACACCTCCACAGCAGCAATCCCGACGTACCCCTCAAACGTGTTCCCCTCGAACGCGCTTCGCCGGAGGCATCACCGTGAAGGAAATCCTGGACGCGATCCAGTCGTCCGAAGCCAAGTCCGCGGACTTCGCCAACCTGCCCCTCCCCGAGTCCTACCGCGCGATCACCGTGCACAAGGACGAGGCGGAGATGTTCGCGGGCCAGGAGTCCCGCGACAAGGACCCGCGCAAGTCGCTCCACCTGGACGACGTGCCCGTGCCCGAACTCGGCCCCGGCGAGGCCCTGATCGCCGTCATGGCCAGCTCGGTGAACTACAACTCCGTCTGGACCTCGATCTTCGAGCCGGTCTCGACCTTCGGGTTCCTGGAGCGGTACGGAAGGCTCAGCGACCTGAGCAAGCGCCACGACCTGCCCTACCACGTCATCGGCTCCGACCTGGCGGGCGTCGTGCTGCGCACCGGCCCCGGTGTCAACGCCTGGCACCCGGGCGACGAGGTCGTCGCGCACTGCCTGAGCGTCGAGCTGGAGTCGAGCGACGGTCACAACGACACGATGCTCGACCCCGAGCAGCGCATCTGGGGCTTCGAGACCAACTTCGGCGGCCTCGCCGAGATCGCGCTCGTCAAGTCCAACCAGCTGATGCCCAAGCCCGGCCACCTCAGCTGGGAGGAGGCGGCGGCGCCCGGACTGGTCAACTCCACCGCGTACCGCCAGCTCGTCTCGCGCAACGGCGCGGGGATGAAGCAGGGCGACAACGTCCTGATCTGGGGCGCGAGCGGCGGACTCGGCTCGTACGCCACCCAGTTCGCCCTCGCCGGCGGCGCCAACCCCATCTGTGTCGTCTCCAGCGAGCAGAAGGCCGACATCTGCCGGTCGATGGGCGCGACCGCGATCATCGACCGCAGCGCCGAGGGCTACAAGTTCTGGAAGGACGAGCACACCCAGGACCCGAAGGAGTGGAAGCGCTTCGGCAAGCGCATCCGCGAGTTCACCGGCGGCGAGGACATCGACATCGTCTTCGAGCACCCGGGCCGCGAGACCTTCGGTGCGAGCGTCTACGTCACCCGCAAGGGCGGCACCATCACCACCTGCGCCTCGACCTCGGGCTACATGCACGAGTACGACAACCGCTACCTGTGGATGTCGCTGAAGAAGATCATCGGCTCGCACTTCGCCAACTACCGCGAGGCGTGGGAGGCCAACCGGCTGGTCGCCAAGGGCAAGATCCACCCGACGCTCTCCAAGGTGTACTCCCTGGAGGACACCGGGCAGGCCGCCTACGACGTCCACCGCAACCGCCACCAGGGCAAGGTCGGCGTGCTCGCGCTGGCCCCCCAGGAGGGTCTCGGCGTCCGCGACGAGGAGATGCGCGCCCAGCACATCGACGCCATCAACCGCTTCAGGGACATCTGATGACAGCCCGTCAGAAGGATCGCCCCTGGCTGATGCGCACGTACGCCGGCCACTCCACGGCCGAGGCGTCGAACGCGCTGTACCGCAGCAACCTCTCCAAGGGCCAGACCGGACTCTCGGTCGCCTTCGACCTGCCCACCCAGACCGGCTACGACCCCGACCACATCCTCGCCCGCGGCGAGGTCGGCCGGGTCGGTGTCCCCGTCTCCCATCTCGGTGACATGCGCAGGCTGTTCCAGGACATCCCCCTGGAGCAGATGAACACCTCGATGACGATCAACGCCACCGCGATGTGGATGCTCGCGCTCTACCAGGTGGTGGCCGAGGAGCAGGGCGCGGACATCACCAAGCTCCAGGGGACGACGCAGAACGACATCGTCAAGGAGTACCTGTCGCGCGGGACGCACGTCTTCCCTCCCGGTCCGTCCCTGCGGCTGACCACCGACATGATCACGTACACGGTCAACCACATCCCCAAGTGGAACCCGATCAACATCTGCAGCTACCACCTCCAGGAGGCGGGAGCCACCCCGGTCCAGGAGATCGCCTACGCGATGTCCACCGCGATCGCCGTCCTGGACGCGGTGTTCGCGTCCGGGCAGATCCCGGAGGACCGCAAGGGCGACGTGGTCGCGCGCATCTCCTTCTTCGTGAACGCGGGCGTCCGCTTCATCGAGGAGATGTGCAAGATGCGCGCCTTCTCGCGCATCTGGGACAGCATCACGCGGGAGCGGTACGGCATCACCGACGCCAAGCAGCGCCGCTTCCGCTACGGCGTCCAGGTCAACTCGCTGGGCCTGACCGAAGCCCAGCCGGAGAACAACGTCCAGCGCATCGTCCTGGAGATGCTGGCCGTCACCCTCTCCAAGGACGCGCGCGCCCGCGCCGTCCAACTCCCGGCCTGGAACGAGGCGTTGGGGCTCCCCCGCCCCTGGGACCAGCAGTGGTCGCTCCGCATCCAGCAGGTCCTCGCCCTGGAGAGCGACCTCCTCGAATACGAGGACATCTTCGCCGGGTCGCATGTCATCGAGGCCAAGGTCGAGGAGCTCGTCGAGGAGTCGCTCGCCGAGATCGACCGGATCCAGCAGATGGGCGGCGCGATGGCGGCCGTCGAGTCGGGCTACCTCAAGTCGAACCTGGTGGCCTCGCACGCCGAGCGCCGGGCCCGGATCGAGGGCGGCGAGGAGAAGATCATCGGCGTCAACTGCTACGAGGCGACCGAGCCGAGCCCGCTCACCTCGGACCTCGACGGCGCCATCATGACGGTCGACCCCGCGGTCGAGGCCCGGGTCGCCGCCTCCCTCACCACCTGGCGCGACACCCGCTACCAGCCGCCCTTCAACCACCCGCGCCCGTGCAAGGCCCTGGAGAAGCTGAAGGCGGCCGCGGCCGGCGACGCGAACCTCATGGAGGCCACCCTGGAGTGCGCCCGCGCCGGTGTCACCACCGGCGAATGGGCGGGCGCGCTGCGCGAGGTCTTCGGCGAGTTCCGCGCCCCGACCGGCGTGAGTTCGGCCCCGGTGGCGGTCACCGCCGAGAAGGGCACCCCGCTCGCCGTCGTACGGGAGAAGGTCACCAGGACCGCGGAGGACCTGGGCAGCGGCCGGCTCCGCCTCCTGGTCGGCAAGCCGGGCCTGGACGGGCACTCCAACGGCGCCGAGCAGATCGCGGTGCGTGCGCGTGACGCCGGCTTCGAGGTGGTCTACCAGGGCATCAGGCTCACGCCCGAACAGATCGTCTCCGCGGCCCTCGCGGAGGACGTGCACTGTGTGGGCCTGTCGATCCTCTCCGGATCGCACTCCGCCCTGGTGCCCGACGTACTGGACCGCCTCCGCGAGGCGGGCGCGTCCGAGATCCCCGTGATCGTCGGCGGCATCATCCCCAACAGCGACGCCGAGGACCTGAAGCGCGCGGGAGTCGCCGCCGTCTTCACCCCCAAGGACTTCGGCATCACCGAGATCATCGGCCGTATCGTCGACGAGATCCGGACAGCGAACAAGCTCGACCCTCTGGAGGTCCCCGCATGACCGTCAACCGTCTCCGCCCCCGTCGATCCTGCCTTGCTGTGCCGGGTTCCAATCCGCGCTTCCTGGAGAAGGCCCAGGGCCTCCCCGCCGACCAGGTCTTCCTCGACCTGGAGGACGCCTGCGCGCCGCTCGCCAAGCCGGAGGCCCGCCACACCATCGTCAAGTTCCTGAACGAGGGCGACTGGACCGGCAAGACGCGCGTGGTGCGGGTGAACGACTGGACGACCGAGTGGACCTACCGCGACGTGGTGACCGTCGTCGAGGGCGCCGGGCAGAACCTCGACTGCATCATGCTGCCGAAGGTGCAGGACGCCCAGCAGGTCGTCGCCCTCGATCTCCTGCTCACCCAGATCGAGAAGACGATGGGCTTCGAGGTCGGGAAGATCGGCATCGAGGCACAGATCGAGAACGCCCGAGGCCTCAACAACGTCAACGCGATCGCGGAGGCCTCGCCGCGCACCGAGGCGATCATCTTCGGCCCGGCCGACTTCATGGCGTCCATCAACATGAAGACCCTGGTGGTCGGCGAGCAGCCGCCGGGCTACGGCGCCGACGCGTACCACTACATCCTGATGAAGATCCTGATGGCGGCCCGCGCGAACGACCTCCAGGCGATCGACGGCCCCTACCTCCAGATCCGCAACGTGGACGGCTACCGCGAGGTCGCCAAGCGCGCCGCCGCGCTCGGCTTCGACGGCAAGTGGGTCCTGCACCCCGGTCAGGTCGAGGCGTCGAACGAGATCTTCTCGCCCTCGCAGGAGGACTTCGACCACGCCGAGCTGATCCTGGACGCGTACGACTACTGCACGTCCGAGGCCGGCGGCAAGAAGGGCTCGGCGATGCTCGGCGACGAGATGATCGACGAGGCCAGCCGCAAGATGGCGCTCGTCATCTCGGGCAAGGGCCGTGCCGCGGGCCTGCAGCGCACCTCGAAGTTCGAAGCCCCGGAGGCCTGAGGATCATGCAGTTCGGCCGCACCTACGAAGAGTTCACCGTCGGGGACGTCTACAAGCACTGGCCCGGAAAGACGGTCACCGAGTACGACGACCACCTCTTCTGCCTCCTGACGATGAACCACCACCCGCTCCACATGGACTCCAACTATGCGGAGAAGACGACCGACTTCGGGAAGAACGTCGTCGTCGGGAACTACATCTACTCGCTCCTCCTGGGCATGTCCGTGCCGGACGTCTCCGGCAAGGCGATCGCCAACCTGGAGGTCGAGTCGCTGAAGCACATCGCGCCGACCTTCCACGGCGACACCCTGTACGGCGAGACGACGGTCCTCGACAAGACGCCGTCGAAGTCCAAGTCCGACCGCGGGATCGTGTACGTGGAGACCAAGGGCTACAAGCAGGACGGCACCGTCGTCTGCGTGTTCCGGCGCAAGGTGATGGTCCCGACCGAGACGTACATCAAGGAGCGCGGCGGAGAGCAGCCCGGCCGCCCGTCGCCTTCCCACTAACTACGCAGAGCCCAGGGAGAAACAGTCATGGCGCGTCTCGCCCAGACCGCGGGTCTGACCGACATCCAGCAGGAAATCCTGGCCACGGTCCGTGATTTCGTCGACAAGGAGATCCTCCCTGTCGCCACCGCGCTGGAGCACCGCGACGAGTACCCGACGCAGATCGTCGAGGGACTCAAGGAGCTCGGCCTGTTCGGGCTGATGATCCCGGAGGAGTACGGCGGCCTCGGTGAGTCCCTTCTCACGTACGCGCTGTGCGTGGAGGAGATCGCCCGCGGCTGGATGAGCGTCTCGGGCATCATCAACACCCACTTCATCGTGGCGTACATGCTCAAGCAGCACGGCACCCAGGAGCAGAAGGACACCTTCCTGCCGCGGATGGCGGCCGGCGAGGTGCGTGGCGCGTTCTCGATGTCCGAGCCGGGGCTCGGGTCCGACGTGTCGGCCATCACGTCCAAGGGCGTCAAGGACGGCGACGAGTACGTCCTCAACGGCCAGAAGATGTGGCTGACGAACGGCGGAACCTCGACTTTGGTGGCTGTTCTGTGCCGAAGTGACGAAGGACACCCTGAGGGCACCGCGCCCCACAAGTCGATGACGACCTTCCTCGTCGAGAAGGAGCCGGGCTTCGGTGAGGTCCGCCCCGGACTGACCATCCCCGGCAAGATCGACAAGATGGGTTACAAGGGGGTCGACACCACCGAGCTGATCATGGACGGGCTGCGAATTCCGGCCAATCGCGTACTTGGTGGTGTTACGGGCCGCGGCTTCTACCAAATGATGGACGGCGTGGAGGTCGGCCGGGTCAACGTCGCAGCGCGTGGGTGCGGTGTCGCACAGCGTGCCTTCGAGCTGGGTGTCGATTACGCACAGCAACGGCACACCTTCGGAAAGCCGATCGCCCAGCACCAGGCAATCCAGTTCAAACTGGCCGAGATGGCTACCAAGGTGGAAGCCGCTCATGCGATGATGGTCAATGCAGCACGCAAAAAGGACTCTGGGGAACGAAACGACCTCGAAGCAGGGATGGCGAAGTACCTCGCCTCCGAATACTGCAAAGAAGTCGTGGAGGACGCCTTCCGTATCCATGGCGGCTACGGGTTCTCCAAGGAGTATGAGATCGAGCGCCTCTACCGAGAGGCCCCGATGCTCCTCATCGGTGAAGGTACCGCCGAGATCCAGAAAATGATCATTGGGCGGCGACTCCTCGAAGAGTACCGATTCCAGGGCTAATTGTCCGGTTCGAGGCGATTTAGACGCGAAGAAGATCACACCCAGTCATCTTGTTCCGGCCGCCGAATGGGCTTCCTGGCTTGCCCAGTTGTGGCCCGCAACCGATAACATCGCCCGAAAGCCGCCGTCCCCCGTTGCAGCGCGGCATCATCCGCTACGAAGGTCATCCATGCCCCACAGCAAAACCTCTGCACCACGCGACGGCGTCCTCAAGGGCCGCCTTGCTCGCGGAGCATCGCCGTGGCTTCTGCCGACCGTCGCCACTGCGGCGTTCAGCCTGACCCGGGCCCGCAGGTCCGGACGCTGGGCTGCCGTCGCCGTGCCCACCACCGCTCTGGCGGCCGGCATGCTGTGGTTCTTCCGCGACCCCGAGCGTGAGATCACCCAGGGCCGGGTGATCTCGCCGGCCGACGGCGTGGTGCAGAGCATCATGCCGTGGAAGGACGGACGTACCCGCGTCGCGATCTTCATGAGCCCGCTGAACGTCCACGTCAACCGCGCGCCCCTGGCGGGCACGGTGACGTCCGTGGAGCACATCCCCGGCGGTTTCGTACCGGCGTTCAACAAGGAGAGCGAGAACAACGAGCGCGTCGTCTGGCACTTCGACACCGAGCTCGGTGACATCGAGATGATCCAGATCGCCGGCGCGGTCGCGCGGCGCATCGTTCCCTACATCCCGCAGGGCACGAAGGTGGAGCAGGGTGAGCGGATCGGCCTGATCCGCTTCGGCTCGCGCGTCGACATCTACCTTCCGGAGGGTGTCGAGGTCGCGGTCGAGGTCGGCCAGGCCACCACCGCGGGGGTGACTCGCATTGACCGTGGTTGATCCCGACACACAGGCGGGCTGGGTGCCCGAGTCCGAGCTCGAGGACGACGCCGAGGACATGCCGCTCTCCATGCGGTTGTCGATAGCGGACACCCTCACGCTCGGCAACGCCACGTGCGGATTCATGGCGGTGTACTTCACCACCACCGGAATCCTCATCCCGCACCTCCAGGGCAGCACCGAGTCCGGCATGGCGCGGCACTCCGCCGCGACCGCCGTGATCCTGATGCTCATGGCAGCGATCTTCGACCTCTGCGACGGACTCGTGGCCCGCAAGCTGCGGTCCTCGCCGATGGGCGCGGAGCTGGACAACCTCTCCGACCTGATCAGCTTCGGGCTCGCCCCGGCCTATTTCGTGCTCGTGTACGGAATGGTCGCGGACGACGCCCATCAGCGGGTCGCGGCCGTGGCGGCGGTGGTCGTGCTCCTTGCGGTCGTCCTCAGACTCGCGCGCTTCTCGTGCGTGACGTTGAAGGACGGCATGTTCCAGGGCATGCCGAGCCCCTTCGGGGCGCTCACGGTGGTCTCCATCGTGCTCCTGGAGCTCCGCTTCGTCCCGACGCTGCTGGCCGTTCTCGGCGTCGCCTGGCTGATGGTGAGCCGGGTCGAGTACCCGAAGCCGCGCGGCATCCTCGCGGTGGCGATGCTCAGCTGGATCGTGGGCGCGATGGGCCTGCTCGCGGCCTGGGCGTTCGACGCTCCCGGCGGCACGCTGCTGCTGCAGACCGGCTGTGCGCTGCAGGTGGTGCTCGGCGCGGTGATCCCGCTCTTCGCCACGGCGCGGCGGGTGAACACCTTCCGGGGGAACCGGCGCGAGGCGCGGACGGCGCAGCTGCCGTAGCGGCTCCGTAGGCGTACGCAACGAATCGAAGGGCCCCGGGTGCGGATCTCGCACCCGGGGCCCTTCGTCGTGCCGGGAACCGGTCAGGAACCGGGTGTGAAGGACTCGGCGGCCTTGGCGACCGCCGCCTCCTGGACGACCTTCAGGCCGCCGGGGACCTGAAGGTCGGGCTTCATGATCACGGACTCGCGGGTCGACGGGGACTTCGGGTCCGAGAGGTCGTGCGCCATGCCGAAGCCGTTGTCGTAGTCCTTGATGGTGAGCAGCGCCTTGTCGATGCCCTCGCGGGTGAGGTTCTTGTCCGCGCAGGCCTTCTTCAGCACCTCGCCGTAGACGGAGGCGGCCGACCAGCCGGCCACCACGCCATTGTCCAGGCCGTCCTTGGGGTACGCGGCCGCGTACTCCTTGGCGAGCTTCGTGGGGGCCGGTTCCGTGGAGCCGATGGGGAGCGTGGAGGCCGCGATGTAGTAGTTGTTCGCCAGGGCGGGGCCCGCGGCCGTCTTCAGGAGCTGCGGGGCGAAGGCGGAGTTGTTGCCGATGATCGGGACGTTGAACTTCACCGCCGCCGCGACGCCGACCAGGGAGGCCGCCTGGCGCGGGCCCGCGCTGAGCACGATGGCCTTGACGCCTGCCTGCTTGAGGGCGGCGACCTGGGCCGACATGTCGTTGTCGGTCGGTTTGATCTTCTGCTCGACGACGGTGAGGCCCGCCTGTTCGGCCGCGTACTTGGACCCGGCCAGGGCGTTCTCCCCGTAGTCCCCCTCGAAGTAGACATGGCCGATCTTGTCGCCCTTGGCGATCTTCTTCTGGGTGAGGAGATAGTCGACCGCGTTGATCGTCTCGACGTCGTACGTCGCGCCGAGGACCCGGATGTACGGGCTACCGAGCAGCGACGCCGACCAGGCCTGCGGCAGGACCAGGCCCTTGTCCTGGCCGTCGATGCGCTGCTTGACGGCGGCGACGAACGGGGAGCCGATGAACTGGACGTAGCCCAGCACCTTCGGCTCCAGCTCGGTGTAGGCGGCGACCGCCTTCTGCGGGTCGTAGCCGTGGTCACGTACGGTCAGCTCGATCTTGCGGTTGCAGATGCCGCCCGCGTCGTTGGTCTGCTTCACCCAGAGCTGCTGGGCCTGGGTGACGCTTTTGCCGAGCGAGGCGTAGACGCCGGTGAGGTCGGTCAGGACGCCGAGCGGGATCGTCGTGGCGGTGACCCCGTCGCCGGTCTTCACTCCCCCCGAGCTCTTCTGCGCCCCGTCGTCCTTGTTGGCCTTGCTGCTGCATCCGGCCGCCCCGATGGTCAGGGCGAGCGCGGCCACTGCCGCCGCGCAGATCCTCGGCCTTGGTTTCATGATTTCTTCTCCCTGGTCATGGTGAGACGGGTGAGGCCTCCCGGCAGGAACAGCACCACCGCGACGATCGCGGCGCCGTACAGATAGCGGGCAGCCTCGCCCGGTGCGAGCCCGCCGCCGGTGCCCGGGGTGGAGACCAGCGGGAGGGAGTCGCTGTAGCGGGTGAGGAGCTGCGGCAGCAGCGAGACGAAGACCGCGCCCGCGACCGCTCCCCTGACCGTGCCCAGACCGCCGATGACGATCATGGCGAGGTACTCCAGGGAGAGGGTCATGCCGAAGTACTCGGGCACGGTCCGCTGGAAGATCAGGGCGAGCAGGACGCCGGCGAGGCCCGCGTACATCGAGGACAGGACGAACACGGCGGCCCGGTAGCGGGCGACCGGGACGCCCATGACGCCGGCTGCTATGCGGTGGTCGCGGATGGCGTTCATGGCCCGTCCCGGGCGGCTGCGCAGGACTCCGCGGGCGAAGAGACCGCCGGCGAGGAGGGCGAGCAGGGCCGCGTACCAGAGCTTCTCGGAGGACTGGAAGGGGACGGCGGCGATCACGGTCTCGCTGTCGTCGAAGGTGAAGCCGAAGAGGGAGAGCGGGGGGACGGCCCGTCCGTTGAAGCCGCCGGTGAGACCGCGCGCGTTGAACAGCAGATGCTGTCCGATGAAGATCAGCGCGAGGGTGGCGATGCCGAGGTAGGCGCCCCTGAGCCGTCCCGCGATGGGGCTGAAGAGCCCTCCTGCGACGCCTGCGAGGAGTACGGCGAGGATGACCGCGAGCCAGCTGGGCAGCCCGAGTCCGGTCAGCCGGTGTCCGGACTCGACGGTGGATTCGCCCGCGAAGACGCAGTAGCCGTAGGCGCCGACGGCGAGGAAGAAGGCGTGCCCCATGGAGAGCTGCCCGGTGGCGCCGGTGAGGAGGTTGATGCCGATGGCGCCGATGGCCGCGGCCATCGCGAAGACTCCGGCCTGCAGCCAGAACCGGTCGACGTAGAAGGGCAGCGCGAGCATGAGGACGCCGCCGGCGATCCATGCGTACGTACGGGGACTGCGCAGTGGGGCCAGCGGTCCGGGGCCGCTTTTGGTGCCGGTGGGCTTGTCCGCGCCGTCGCCGGGTCCGCGTACGCCGCCCGCGTCGCGCGGCGCGGGGACACGGGTGTCGCCGGAGGTGGTGGCCCGGGAGCGGGCGGGGTCGGGAGTGCGGTCGGTGTCAGACACGGGCCGGCTCCTTCGTGCCGAAGAGGCCTGCGGGGCGCAGGAGCAGGACCGCCACCATCACCAGGTACGGCGCGAGGTCGCCGATGCCCCGGCCGAGGAAGGTCAGGTCGCTCTGGTAGCCCGTGGCCAGCGATTCCGTGACGCCGACGACCAGGCCGCCGACGAGCGCGCCCGTCGTGGAGTCCAGGCCGCCGAGGATCGCCGCGGGGAACGCCTTGAGCGCGGAGAGCGAGGTGGCCCGCTCCAGGCCCGGTGTCGGGAAGACCGTGAGGAAGAGGGCGGCCACCGCGGCCAGTGCGCCGGCCACCGCCCAGGCCGTGAGCGAGACCCTGCCCAGGCGGACGCCCATGAGGGCCGCGGTCTGCGGGTTCTCGGCCGCGGCGCGCATCGCGACTCCCCAGGAGGTGTAGCGGAAGGCCAGCAGGAAGGCCCCGATGAGGACGGCTGCCGCGCAGAAGGCCGCGATACGGGTCTGGGCCACCGAGACCGAGCCGAGGGTCACGACGTGGTCGCCCCAGGGGTCGCCGAGGGCCAGTACGTCGGTGCCGATGCGGCGGGTCAGCTCGGTGGTGAGCAGGATGTCGACGCCGATGGTGACGATCGCCAGGACGCTGTGGTCGCTGCCCCGGTAGCGGCGCATCACCAGGAACTCGACGGCCGCGCCGACCACCGCAGCCCCTGCGATGCCGACGGCGAGCGCGGGCCAGAAGCCGAGGTCGTCGTGGAGCCTCGCGGTGACGTAGCCGCCCGCGAGGAGCAGCGAGGCGTGGGCGAAGTTGACCACTTCGGTGGCCTTGAAGATCACGACGAAGCCGAGCGCGATCAGGGCGTAGACCGATCCGACCGAGACGCCGTTGATGAGGAGTTCGAGGAACGTCGTCATGTCGCGGCCCCCAGGTAGGCCCGGACCACGGCCGGGTCGTTCTGTACCTCGGCCGGGGAACCGCCCGCGATCCGGCGTCCGAAGTCGAGCACGGTCACCGCATCGGCGAGCCGCATCACCACCCCCATGTCATGTTCGACGAGCACGATCGATATCCCGAGGCTGTCGCGCACACCGGCCACCACGGCCGCCGTACGCCGCCGCTCCTCGGCGTTCATTCCGGCCACCGGCTCGTCCAGGAGGAGCAGTTCGGGCTCCATGCACAGCGCCCTGGCGAGCTCGACGAGCTTCTGCTTTCCGTACGGGAGCGACCCGGCGGGCCGCTCCAGGTCGTCTTCGAGGCCGACGAAGGCGGCGATCTCCCTCACCCGCTCCAGGTGTTGGCGTGCCTCGCGGGCCGCGGCGGGCAGCCGCAGTCCGGCGGAGACGAAGCCGGTGCGGGTGAGCCGGTGGCGGCCGAGCAGCAGGCTCTCGGCGACGGTCGCGCGCGGCGGCAGGGCGATGTTCTGGAACGTACGGGCGACGCCGAGCGCCGCGATGCGGTGCGGGGCGAGTCCGGTGAGCTCCTGCCCGCCGAAGCGGACGCTGCCCGCGGTGGCGCGATAGACGCCGGACAGGACGTTGAAGCAGGTGGACTTGCCCGCCCCGTTGGGCCCGATGACGGCGTGCACGCTGCCGGGCTCGACGGTGAAGGAGACCGCGTCGAGTGCGGTGAGCCCGGCGAAGCGGACGGTCAACTCCCTTACGGTCAGGGTGCTCACGCGGACCACCTCCGCAGGACGGGGTGGGAGGCCTCGGCGCGCCCCGCGTCCTCGGCGGCCGTCTCGTCGACCACGCCCAGATACCTGCGGCGCACCTCGTCGGACGCGGCCAGCGATGCGGCCGGCCCGGAGAGGGTGACCTCGCCGACTTCCAGTACGTACGCGGTGGAGGCGAGCCGCAGCGCGAGCGCCGCGTTCTGTTCGACGAGGAGCACCGAGGTGCCCGCCTCGTTGATCTCCTGGACAGCTTCGGCGATCCGCGCGGCCATCAGCGGGGCCAGACCGAGCGACGGCTCGTCGAGCAGCAGGATGCGCGGGCCTGCCATCAACGCCCGGCCCAGCGCCAGCATTTGCTGTTCGCCACCGGAGAGCAGCCCGGCCCGCTGACGGGCCCGGTCCGCCAGTACGGGAAAGAGCGCGTGCACCCGGGCGAGCGCCGCGGCGGTCTCGCGGCGGCCTCCCGAGGCGCCGAGTGCCCCTGCCCGCAGGTTGTCGGCCACCGTCATGCGGGCGAACACCTGGCGCCCTTCGGGGACTTGGACCACTCCGGCAGCCACCATCCGGGCCGCGCTCAGCCGGTGGACCGGCTGCCCGTCGAGCGTCACGGAACCGCCCGTCACCGCGCCCCGGTGGAAGCCGAGGGTGCGGGAAATCGCCCGCAGCAGAGTGGACTTACCTGCGCCGTTGGACCCGAGCACAGCGACGACAGCCCCGTCAGGGACCTCCAGGGACACGTCCCTGAGCGCCCGCACCGGGCCGTAGCCCGCGACCAGACCACGCACGTCGAGCGAGGCCATGCATCCTCCATCCACTGCCCTGTTGGCCCCACAGACCAGCACCGGGCAGGCCCGTAGTCCACGGCCCAGAGCCGAATCGCTGCCGATGACCAGCGGCGGGAGGCCTCGGCTGTGCGCGCGCACAAGCACTGCACAAGGGGTGTCGCCGCTCGCCCGCCGGTGGCATCCTCACCAGCCATGAGTCGCCGCCGAGCGCGCACCGATCAGGAGTGGTCCGTCCTGGTGAGCGCCTCCCGGCTGCTCCTGGACCGCATACCGCAGCTGACGGACCAGCTGATCGGGGAACTCCAGGCACATTCGCCCCAGTTCGACCTCGCGGTGCCCCGCGACGAGCACTGGCAGCAGATCAGCGAGGCGCTGCGGTACGGGATCGAGGCGATCGCGGCACCGCGCTCGGCGCCGCGCCGGGATCTGGCGTACGCCGAGGAGCTCGGCCGGCGGCGCGCCGAGCAGGGGCTTCCGCTGGATCTGCTGCACCACGCCTATCGGCACGCGGGCTATCTGGTCTGGAACGAACTCCTCGCGATCGTCGCCGAGAAGGAGCCCGAGGCCCTGACGGTGCTGGTGCACACCGCGGCCCAGATGTGGGCGGCGGTCGACCGGCAGGCGACGACGGTCGCGGAGGCGTACCGCTCCACCGAACAGGAGCTCAACCGGCGCAGCGACGAGCGCGTACAGGCCCTGCTGGACGCCCTGTTGGAGGGCAGGGCGGCGCCGGGGCTCGCGGCGCGGGCGGCCGCCGGGCTCGATCTGCCGGAGCAGGGGCGGTACGCGGTGGTGGTGCTGCGCGTGGAGCGGCAGGGCGGGCGGGAGACGTTCCACCGGGTCACGGCCGCGCCGGGGATGCGGTTCTTCTGGCGGATGCGTACGGACTGCGAGGTGGGGGTGATCGCCCTCGGGGACACGGCGGGCCTGTCGGAGCTGGCGGAGGTGCTGGGTGGACGCTGCGCGGGGCCCGGCGGGATCAGCCCGGTGGTGGAGGGGCTGGCGGATCTGGGGCTCGCGCGGCGGCTGGCGGAGACGGCGCTGCGCACCTGCGCGCCCGACGGCTCGGCGGGCTCCGGCATCGTACGACTCGACGAGCGGCTGCCCGCGGCCCTGGTGGTGAGTCAGCCCGAGCTGGCGGAGCGGCTGGTCACCGACGTCCTGGGGCCGCTGCTCGAACTGGATCCGGCGGACCGGGCGGTGCTCCTGGAGACGCTGGACGTCTGGCTGGAGTGCGAGGGGTCGGCGGGGCGGGCGGCCTCGCGGCTGTACTGCCACCGCAACACGGTCTTCAACCGGCTGCGGCGCCTGGAGCATCTGACGGCGCGCTCACTGTCGCGGCCGCGCGATCTGATCACGCTGACGCTGGCACTGGATGCCTTCCGGCTGACGTCCTGAGGAGCAGACTCAGGCGGCGGCGGGCGTCTTGACGAAGACGCGCTCCAGCAGTTCGTAAAGGGTGCCGCGGTCCTCGGCGCTCAGCGCGTCCAGACCGGCGAGCGTGGTGTGCATCCGGGCCCGGACGGCGTCGACGGTGCGGGCGCCCTCGTCCGTGATGACGACGATCTTGACCCTGCGGTCGGTGGGGCTGGCCTCGCGGCGTACCAGTTCGCGCTTCTCGAGCCGGTCGATGATCCCGGTCATGTTGGAGGCGTCGCAGGCCAGCGTGGTGGCGAGCGAGCGCATCGCGGCGGGCTCGCGGCGCAGCACGGTGAGCGTCTTGCCCTGGCTGGCGGTGAGGCCCTCGCCGGCGGCCGCGGCGGTGAAGTCGCCGTAGTAGGAGGCGAGCGACACCGAGAGCAGCTCGATCAGTTCGGCCTTGCTGGCGGTGCTGGCTGTTCCTGGCATGTGACCCACTCTACTCCTAGAAACTTGACGTTCTCAACCTTTGATGTTTACGGTCTACTCATTGCTTGAAGTCCTCAAGCATCAAGGTTCTCAAGTAGTTGGAAGAGCTTTCCCCGTGACTCACGCACAGCACGCGGCCACCGCGCCCCGCAGGACCGGACAGACCTCGCTCGTCCTGGTCCTCGGGCTCGCCGCCATGGTCGTCTCGATGATGCAGACCCTGGTCGTCCCGATCCTCGGGACCATCCAGAGCGATCTCCACACCACGACGGCGAACGTCAGCTGGGTGACCACGGCCACCCTGCTGTCGGCCGCGGTCTTCACCCCGCTGCTCGGCCGCTTCGGCGACATGCACGGCAAGAAGCCCACCCTGGTCGGCGTCCTCGTCGTGATGATCGCGGGCTCCGTGCTCGCCGCCACCACGACCTCGCTGACCTGGCTGATCGTCGGCCGGGTGATGCAGGGCGCGGCCACCGCGATCTTCCCGCTCGCGCTCTCCGTGCTCCGCGAGGAGATCAAGCCCGAGAAGCTGCACGGCGCGATGGCCCTGGTCAGCGGCACGCTCGCGTTCGGCAGCGGGCTCGCGCTGGTCGGTGCGGGACTGCTCACGCAAGGCTCGGACCCCGACTACCACCGGGTCTTCTGGCTGGCGGTCGTGCTGGCCGTCGTCGCGCTGGCCGGTGTGCTCTTCGCCGTACCCGCCTCCCGTACGAAGACCGGCGGCCGCACCGACTGGCTCGGCGCATCCGCACTCGCCCTGGTGCTCACCTTCGTCCTGCTGCCGATCTCGCAGGGCCACGAGTGGGGCTGGACCTCCGGCCGCACGCTGGGGCTCTTCGCCGCCGCGGTCGTCATGGCGGGGGTCTGGGTGCTCATCGAGCTCAAGGTCCGCGAGCCGATGGTGGACATGAAGATGTTCGTGCACCGGCCCGTGCTCTTCACCAACCTGGCGGGACTGCTCCTCGGCTTCGCGATGTTCTCGCAGTTCATCGGCGTCTCGTACCTGGTGCAGGTCCCTGACGCGGTCACCGGTTACGGTTTCAGCGCCTCGGTGCTCCGCGCCTCCGTCGAGTACTTGCTGCCGACGACGATCGTCTCGCTCTTCGCCGCCCAGTTCGGCGGGATCCTCGTCCGCAGGATCGGCGCGCGCTTCACCCTCGCCGCCGGCGCCGCCTTCGGTGTCATCGGCTTCACCTGGCTCACGCTGGCGCACGACACCACCGGTTCGGTGATCGGCGCGGGCATGGTCATCGGGCTTGCGATCAGCTTCGGGTACGCCTCGATGCCCGCGCTCATCGTCGCGAGCGTCCCCGCCCACCAGACCGGCATCGCCAACGGCATCAACTCGATCTCCCGCTCGGTCGGCAGCGCCGTCGCGAGCGCGGTGATCACCTCGCTGCTGGCCTCCAAGACCATCGCGAACCTGCCCGCCGGAGTGCCCGCACTGCCCCAGGAGAGCCAGTTCACGCTGAGCTTCGCCCTGGCGGGAGTGGCGTTCATCGGTGTGGTCGTCGTCGCCCTGGTCGGCCTGAACGCGCGGCACGCGCCGCGTACGGTGGCCGCCGCCGCGGCGGCTCCGAAGGCGGAGGTACGGGAGACCGCCTCGGTCTGAGCGCGCACATGGATGCGGGGCCCGCGCTCGGCGCGGGCCCCGCATCCATGTTCCGATGTACGGCCGGATCAGCTCAGGAAGTCGCGCGCGATGTTCTCCGCGACCTGCTCCAGAAGCGGTCCCGCCTCGGCGATGCAGCGTGCCGTGTCCGGCTCGATGTCGGTCAGTGCGTAGGCCCGCCGGATCCCGGCCTTCCCGAGCGCCTCGGGCCGCAGCGCGAGACGGCCGCAGACCGCGATGACCTCCTTGCCCGCAGCACGGGCCGCCGCGGCGACTCCCGCCGGGGCCTTGCCGTGCAGGGTCTGCTCGTCAAGGGAACCCTCGCCGGTGATGACCAGCGTCGCGCGCTCCAGCGCCGGGGCGAAGCCCAGCACGTCGAGCATCACCTCGATGCCGGGACGGAAGCTCGCGCCGAGGCCGACCAGCGCCCCGTAACCGATGCCGCCGGCCGCACCCGCGCCCGGCGAGAGGGCGGCGTCGGCGGCCTTCTGGCCGATCGACTTCTCCAGTACGGCCGCGAAGTGGGCGAGCGCCTCGTCCAGGATCGCGACCTCCTCGGGGGACGCGCCCTTCTGCGGGCCGTACACGGCGGGGGCACCCTTGGGCCCCGTCAGCGGGTTGTCGACATCGCTGGCCAGCACGATGTCCGTACCCGCGAGGCGCTCGTCGAGCCCGGAAAGATCGGCGGACGCGAGATCGCGCAGTCCGCCGCCGCCGGGGCCGACCGGCTGCCCGTTCGCGTCCAGGAACCGCGCTCCGAGCGCGGCCAGCATCCCCGCGCCGCCATCGGTCGTGGCGCTGCCGCCGACGCCGAAGACGATGGAGCGGGCGCCCGCGTCCAGAGCGGCGCGCAGGAGCTCCCCGGAGCCGTACGTCGTCGAGGTGAGCGGTGCGAAGACCCCCTCGGGCAGGTGCTGGAGGCCCGAGGCCTCCGCCATCTCGACCACGGCGACCCCGTCGCGCAGGGCGAAGGCGGCAGTGCGCCGCTCGCCCAGCGGCCCGGTGACCGCTGCTTCGTGGCGCTCGAAACCGGCCGCCACCGCGGCCGCGACCGTACCGTCGCCGCCGTCGGCGACCGGCAGTGCCTCGACCCGTACGCCGGGGGCGATGTTGTGCAGCCCGGCCGTCACCCGCTCGGCGACCTGTACCGCCGTGAGCGAACCCTTGAACTTGTCCGCCGCCACCAGTACCTGCGGGGCCCCGGCCACTGCTCCGTCCGTCGTCGTCACCTTGTTGATCCCTTGCTTTCGAACAGACAGTCGCGCCGAGCCGACCCTATCCGCACGACCTGCCCGCTGCCCATGGCTGACGGCACACCGAACGGCGAGCCAGGCCGATATATCCCGTTATGGGACCCATAGTGGTGCGGCATGACCACGGATACGGAACCGATCGAGGACCCCGCACACGACTCCCCCGACCTCACTCTGGTCACCATCGGCGTGCTCGCCGTGATCGCGGTGGTCGCCTGGGCAGCCCTCGGCAAGGACTCCTTCGACAGCGCCTCGTCCACCGCCCTGACCTGGGTCCTCTCCAATTTCGCCTGGCTCTTCGTGACGGCCGCCGACTTCTTCCTGGTGCTCTGCGTGGTCCTCGCCGTGAGCCGCTACGGACGGATCAGGCTCGGCCCCGACGGATCCGAGCCCGAGTTCACCAACCTGGCGTGGATCGCGATGATGTTCAGCGCGGGCATGGGGATCGGCCTGATGTTCTACGGTGTCGGCGAACCTCTCCAGCACTACGTCGACCCGCCCCCCTCGTCCGGTGTCGCCGCGCAGTCGGGCGCCGCGGCCCGCACCGCGCTGGAGTACTCCTTCTTCCACTGGACCCTCACCCCCTGGGCGATCTACGGCATCGCCGGGCTCGCCCTCGCCTATGCCGGCTTCCGCAAGTCCCGCGGAAACCGCCTCAGTTCGGCCTTCGTCCCGCTCATCGGCGCCCGCCGCGCAAACGGCACGCTGGGCCGGGCCATCGACCTGCTCGCGGTCTTCGCGACCGTCTTCGGTACGGCCACCAGCCTGGGCCTGGGCACCCTCCAGGTCTCCGAGGGCCTCCACATCACCTCGAACGTCACCGACTCCCAGACCACGCAGCTGATCATCATCGGCGCGCTCTCGGCGGCCTTCGTGCTCTCCGCCTTCTCCGGGCTCAACAAGGGCGTGAAGTGGCTGAGCACCCTCAACATCGTGCTGGCCGCATCCCTGATGGTCTTCGTCTTCGTACTCGGCCCGACGGTCTACATCCTCGACGCCATCCCGGCCTCGGTCCTCGGCTATCTCCACAACCTGCTCCCGATGGCCAGCCGCACCGGCGCCTTCACGGACGCCAAGTGGCTGGGCTCGTGGACGATCTTCTACTGGGCGTGGTGGCTCTCCTGGGCGCCCTTCGTCGGCACGTTCATCGCCCGGATCTCCAAGGGCCGTACGATCCGCGAATTCCTCATGGGCGTCCTGCTGGTGCCCAGCGGCGCGACCGTCATCTGGTTCTGCGTGATGGGCGGCACCGCGATCCGGCTCGACGCGACGGGCGCCGCCGACATGGCGTCCACGGTCAAGGACGGCGCCGAGGCCTCGCTCTTCGCGATGCTCGACGCGCTGCCGCTGGGGACGGTCACCTCGTACATCGCGATGGTCCTCGTCATGACGTACTTCGTGACGAGCGCGGACTCGGCCTCCCTGGTCATGGGCTCGCTCACCAGCCGCGGCTCGCTGCACCCGCCGACCTGGCTGGTCATCACCTGGGGCGTGCTGATGGCGGGGGTCGCCGCGGTCCTGCTGGTCGCAGGCGGCCTCAACTCGCTCCAGACGGCGACGATCCTGGTCGCGCTGCCCTTCGTGGTCGTGATGCTGCTGCTGTGCTGGGCCCTGGTGAAGGACCTCCGCGAGGACCCGGGCGCGGGCCCCGCACGCCATCACGCGGCGCACGGACTGCGTGACGCGGCACGGGTGATGGTCGGCGGGGCCGCGGGCGGGGCAGGAGGCTCGCACCATCACCGGCTGCGCAGGGCCGCCAAGTCCCGCAGCGAATCGGACAGTTGAGGGCGGGGGCCTGGAGCGGTGCCCGTAAATGCACGCGCACCGCTCCAGGTCCCGTGCGTACGCTCGCCCCATGACGCTCATCGCCCTGCTGACCGGTGCCGGGATCTCCACGGACTCCGGCATCCCCGACTATCGCGGCCCGAACGGGCTGTGGCGGCGCGATCCCGGGGCCGAGAAGCTCGTCACGTACGACTACTACATGGCCGATCCGGAGATCCGGCGCCGCTCCTGGCTGATGCGGCGGGACGCCGAGACGTGGGGCGCCGAGCCGAACGCCGCGCACGTGGCGATCGCGGAGCTGGAGCGTTCCGGTACCCCGGTCCGGGTGCTCACGCAGAACGTCGACGGACTGCACCAGATGGCGGGGCTGCCGCCGCGCAAGGTCCTCGAACTGCACGGCACGGCGCGGTCGGTGCTCTGCACGGACTGCGGGGTGCGGTCGTCGATGGCCGATGCGCTGGCGCGGGTGGAGGCGGGGGAAGCCGATCCGCCGTGCCTGGCGTGCGGGGGCATCCTCAAGTCGGCGACGGTGATGTTCGGGGAGGCGCTGGATCCCGCGGTGCTGGGCGAGGCAATGGGGATCGCGAAGGCGTGCGAGGTCCTGATCGCGGTCGGCACGACGCTTCAGGTGCATCCCGCGGCCTCGCTGGCGGGGATCGCGGCGGAGGGCGGGGCCCGGCTGATCATCGTCAATGCGGAGGCCACGCCGTACGACGCGATGGCCGCGGAGGTCGTACGGGAGCCGATCGGGACGGCGCTGCCGAAGCTGCTGGCGGGCTACCGGCTGGGGTGACCCCGCTGTGGCCGGGCGGGGTCCGCCGATCTCCGCGAGACTGGGAACGGCAGCTGACGGTTGCAGCACCCAGCCAGGGCAGGAGCACCGCATGGAGCACACGGACGCCGACCTCTCCGCGACATTCGGCAAGGAGTACCGGGCCCTGCCCGACCACATGAAGGCCCTGCTGCTCGCGGACATCCGGCCCGAACAGTCCGTGCGGGGCTTCCAGCGGTCCCTCGGCGGCACACGCCCGGGCCTCCTGAAGTCGTACGCCGAGCTGCTGGAATCGAAGGCCGAGCACGAGCGCTGGGTGAAGGAGTCGAACGCCTAGAACAGCGCGTCGTCCTCCGCCCCGCCCTCGAACGCCAGCAGCCGCTGCTTGCGGTCCAGGCCGCCGCCGTACCCCGTGAGGCTTCCCGTCGATCCGATCACGCGGTGGCACGGCACAATGATCCCGATCGGATTCTTGCCGTTCGCCAGGCCCACCGCCCGCGAGGCGCCCGGCTTGCCCAGCTCCTCCGCGAGCTCGCCGTACGTCCGCGTCTCGCCGTACGGGATCTTCCGCAACTGCCCCCACACGCAGCGCTGGAACTCCGTCCCCTCCAGCCGCATCTCCAGGTCGAAATCCTTCAACTCGCCGCCGAAGTACGCCTCCAGCTGGCGGGCCGTCTCCCCGAAGGGGCCCGGGTCCGGTACGCCGAAGGTCTCCTCCGGTGGGCGGTGGCGCTGGGCCGTCATGTAGAGGCCGCTCAGGACCCCGTCCGTCGCGACGAGGGTCAGCGGGCCGTACGGGCTCTCGACGATCGTGTGCTGCTTGTCGGGCATCTGTGAACTCCCTTACGCCGGCAGGTGGTTGATGGGGTGGGCGTCCGTCGCCCACAGGTATTGGACGGCGTACGCGCGCCACGGCCGCCACCCCGCCGCCCGCGCGGTCAGCGCCGCCGGTGTCGAGGGGAGGCCGAGGCCGGCCGCCGCGCGCCTGACCCCCAGGTCCGAGGCGAGGAACGCGTCCGGGTCGCCCAGCGCCCGCATCGCGATGACCTCCACCGTCCAGGGGCCGAAGCCGGGCAGCTCCATGAGCTGGGCGCGGGCCTTGTCCCAGTCGCTGTCGATGCCCAGTCGGAGCGATCCTTCCGCCAGCGTGCCGACCAGTGTGGTCAGCGTCGTGCGGCGGCTGCGCGGCAGGGCGAGGGTCTCGGGGTCCAGCGCGGCCAGGGCTTCGGAGGTGGGGAAGAGGTGGGTGAGGCCGCCCGCCGGGTCGTCGACCGGCATCCCGTGCGCGGTGACCAGGCGGGCCGCGTGCGTACGGGCCGCGGCCGTCGACACCTGCTGGCCGAGCACCGCCCGTACCGCGAATTCCGCCGCGTCGACGGTACGCGGCACCCGCCGGCCCGGGGCCTTGTCGACGAGCGGGGCGAGCAGCGGATCGGTGCGGAGCTGGTCGTCGACGGCGACCGGGTCGGCGTCGAGGTCCAGCATCCAGCGGCAGCGGCTGATCGCGTGGGTGAGGTCGCGCAGGTCGGTGAGGGAGAGCACGCAGCCGATGTGGTCGGCGGCCGGGGTGAGCGCCACGATTCCGTGCCCGTACGGGAGGGACAGCGTGCGGCGGTAGGCGCCGTCGCGCCACTCCTCGACCCCCGGGATGCCGGTCGCGGCCAGGTGGCCGAAGAGGTTGTCGGGGTTGAGGGGGGCGCGGTACGGGAGGCGGAGCGAGATCGCGCCCGGGGTCTGGGCGGAGATGCCGCGTGCGGCGCGGGTGCGGAGTTCGCCGGGGGCCAGGGCGAAGACCTCGCGGACCGTGTCGTTGAAGGTACGGATCGAGGAGAAGCCGGCGGCGAAGGCCACCTCCGCCATGGGCAGCGGGGTCGTCTCGATCAACAGCCTTGCAGTCTGGGCGCGTTGGGCCCGGGCCAGGGCGAGCGGGCCCGCGCCCAGTTCGGCGAGGAGCTGGCGTTCGATCTGACGGGTGGAGTAGCCGAGGCGGGCCGCGAGGCCCGGCACGCCTTCCAGGTCCACCACCCCGTCGCGGATCAGCCGCATCGCGCGGGCGACCGAATCGGCGCGGGCGTTCCACTCGGGCGATCCGGGGGTCGTGTCGGGCCGGCAGCGCTTGCAGGCACGGAATCCGGCCTGCTGGCAGGCCGCGGCGCTGGGCAGGAAGGTCATGTTCTCGACCTTCGGCGGCACGACCGGGCAGCTGGGGCGGCAGTAGATCCTGGTGGTCAGGACGGCCGTGAAGAACCAGCCGTCGAAGCGGGCGTCCTTCGACTGGACGGCGCGTACGCAGCGCTCGGTGTCGGTGTGCATGGTTCAAGCATCCGGCACCCGGGCCGCTGCGGCTGGCGGAAATCCGACATCAGCCTTGAACTGCCAGGGCCTCCGCGAACTCACCGAACGCGTATTCGTCGAAGAGTACGAAGCGGACCTCGTCGACGGGCGGCCCCGCGCTCTCGCGCACCGTGCGCAGCGCGATGCGCGCACCGTCGTCCATCGGCCAGCCGAAGATGCCCGTCGAGACGGCGGGGAAGGCGACGGTCTTCGCGCCCAGTTCCGCCGCGACCTTCAGGGCCTCGCGGTAGCAGGAGGCGAGCAGGGCGGAGCGGTCGTCGTGGCCCGACCAGACGGGGCCGACGGTGTGGATGACCCACTGGGCGTCGAGCTTTCCCGCGGTCGTCGCGACGGCCTGCCCGGTGGGCAGCCCCTTGCCGTAGTGCGAGGCGCGCAGGGCGCGGCAGGCCTCCAGGATCTCGGGCCCGCCCTGACGGTGGATCGCGCCGTCGACCCCTCCGCCGCCCAGGAGCGAGGAGTTGGCGGCGTTGACGATCGCGTCGACCCGCTGATCGGTGATGGAGCCGCGTACGAGCGTGATGGCCGTCATGGGGCTCATCATGCCTGGCGCAGGCGGCGCCAGACGGCCTTCGCCGCATTGTGCCCGGACATGCCATGGACGCCGGGGCCCGGCGGGGTCGCGGACGAGCAGAGGAAGACGGCCGGGTGGGAGGTGGTGTACGGCGACAGCGACATCTTGGAGCGCAGGAGCAGTTGGAGTCCGGATGCGGCGCCGCAGGCGATGTCCCCGCCGACGTAATTGGCGTTGCGGGCGGCGAGTTCGGGCGGGCCCGCCGTGGCGCGGGCGAGCACCAGGTCGCGGAATCCCGGTGCGAAGCGGTCGAGTTGGCGCTCGACGGCGTCGGTGAGGTCGCCCTGCCAGCCGTTGGGGACATGTCCGTACGCCCAGAAGACATGCTTGCCCTCCGGTGCGCGGGAGGGGTCGACGAGGCTCGGCTGGACCGTGATGAGGAACGGCGTCTCGGGGGCGGTCCCGCCTGACGCCTGCTTCAGCGCGGCGCCGATGTCCCGGCTGAGCGGTCCCACCTGCACCGTCCCGGCGGACCGCGGTTCCTCCGCGGTCCAGGGCACGGGCCCGTCCATCGCGTAGTCGATCTTGAAGAGGCTCGCGCCGTAGCGGTAGTTCTCATACGCGCGTCCGAGGTCCGCGATCCGGGCGACCGCGGTCGGCGAGGTGTCGAAGATGTACGCGCGGGCCGGCGGCAGGTCGTCCAGTCTCTTCACTTCGAAGCCGGTGTGCACCACGCCACCGCAGTCCCGCAGATAGCCGGCCAGCGCATCGGAGATCGACTGCGAGCCGCCGCGCGCCACCGGCCAGCCGCCTTCGTGCGCGGCGAGCGCGAAGATCAGCCCGACCGCGCCGGTGGCCAATCCGCTGAGCGGGGCGATCACATGGGCGACCAGACCGGCGAACAGCGCCCGCGCCCGCTCCTCACGGAAGCGTTTCATCAGCCACGTCGACGGCGGCAGCCCCGCGAGTCCGAAGCGGGCGAGCGTGAGGGGGTCGCGGGGCAGCGCGGTCAGCGGCAGCGACATGAAGTCGCGGGCCAGGGTGTCCCATTTGCCGAGGAACGGGGCGACGAGCCGCCGGTACGTTCCCGCGTCCGCGGGGCCGAAGGAGGCGGCGGTCTCGGCGACCGAGCGCGACAGCACCGCGGCCGTGCCGTCGTCGAAGGGGTGCGCCATGGGGTAGCGGTGCTGCAGCCACTCCAGGCCGTACCGCTCCAGCGGCATGGTCCCGAAGACGGGTGATCCGATGCCGAGCGGATGCGCGGCCGAACACGGGTCGTGCCGGAATCCGGGGAGCGTCAGCTCCTCGGTCCGCGCACCTCCGCCGACGGTGTCGTGGGCCTCGAAGACCTCGACGGACAAGCCTCGTCTGGCGAGCTCCACGGCAGCGGTCAGTCCGTTGGGTCCCGCCCCCACGACGACGGCATCGAGCATCGACGGCACCTTGGGACTCCTTCGTCAGCCGGTGGCCAAGAGCCCCAGGGTATTCCTGAGCACTGACAGCCGGGCCGCCGGTAGCCTCGCTGACCATGAATCCGTCTGTCGCAGCCATGGCCGAACGCCTCACCGCGCTCCCCTCGATCCGTGCGGTGGCCCTGGGCGGCAGCCGCGCGCGAGGCACCGAACGCCCCGACTCCGACTGGGATCTGGGCCTCTACTACCGCGGCGCCCCCGACGTCTCCGCCCTCAGCGCTCTGGCGGCGGAGTTCGCGGACGAGCCGGTCGAGGTGGCCGGGCCCGGCGGCTGGGGCCCCTGGGTCGACGGCGGCGCCTGGCTGCGGGTGGACGGTGTCGCGGTCGACTGGATCCTGCGTGACCTCGACCGGGTGGAGCGGGTCTGGTCGCAGTGCCGCGAGGGCCGGTACGAGGTGGGGATCCAGCCCGGCCACCCGCTCGGCTTCTGGTCGCCCGCGTACCCGGGCGAGGTGGCGCTCGGTCGCGTACTGGCCGATCCCAAGGGCGAGTTGACGGCCCTCAAGGCCGAGACGGCCGTCTACCCGGAGCCGCTGCGCACGTCGTTGTGCGAGGCGTCCTGGGAGGCGGAGTTCTCGGTGGCCGCGGCCCGCAAGTCGGCGGGGAGCGGCGACGCCCTGCATGTGTCGCTGTGCCTGTCGCGGGCGATCGGCATCCTGACCCAGTCGCTGCACGCCGACCACCGCACCTGGTGCCTCAACGAAAAGGGGGCCCTGGCCGCGGCGGCCCGGCTTCCGCGGACCCCGCCGGATTTCATGGCGCGGGCGACGGCGGCGCTGACGGGCGCGGGCCCGGAAGCGGTCGACGTGGCCGACGCCCTGGTGAAGGACGTACGGGCCGTACTGGACGGAGGTCGGGCGTGAGGTACCGCGCCCGGTGAACGGCTTCAGTCGATGGCCCCCGCGGAGAGGATCACCGCCACCCGGCGCGCCGTAGCCGCGTCCCTGGCCGCCGTGAAGGGGAGCGTGTTTCCGCCGGTGATACGGAACGGCTCGCCCGTCAGCGTCAGGTGCGCGCCGCCCGCCTCCTCGACCAGGAGCAGGCCCGCCGCGTGGTCCCAGGCCAGCTCCCAGTTGAAGGCGACGGCGTCCACGTTTCCGCGCGCGACGGCCAGGTACTCCAGGCCCGCCGATCCGCACGGGCGGGCGGCGACGCCCTCGGCCGACTGCAGGGACAGCAGGGAGCGCTTCTGCTCGGGCGTGGTGTAGTCCGGGTGCGAGTGGGCGATCTCGAGGACCGCTCCGGGCGCGGGGCTTCCCGCGTGCAGCACCTCGCCGTTGAGGCGGGCGCCGCGGCCCCGCACCGCCACCGCCATCTCGTCCAGCGCGGCCGCGTAGGTCCATGAGGCGAGCAGCTCGCCCCGGTGCGCGAGGGCGACCAGGGTGCAGAAGCCCGGTTCGCCCTGTACGAACTGACGCGTGCCGTCGACCGGGTCGACGATCCAGACCGGGGCGTCGCCGTGCAGTGCCTCGTACGACGAGGGGTCGGCGGCCACCGCCTCCTCGCCCACGACCACCGAGCCGGGCAGGAGCGCCGTCAGGGACGCCGTCAGGTGCTCCTCCGCGCCGCGGTCGGCGACGGTCACCAGATCGTGCGGTCCCGACTTCTCCGCGATCTCGTGCGCGGCGAGCTGACGCCAGCGCGGCAGGATCTCCACGGCTGCCGCCGTGCGGACCGCCTCCTCGACCTCGGACAGATTCCCCGCGAGCAGTTCAGTGATCATGCCCCCCATCTCAGCACGGACCGGTGACAGAGAAAGTTGCGGGTCGGTTTTCCACTCTCCGCTTCGGATGGCGCACCTGGCGAAATCCGTTGCGACGTAGGTCACATGGTGATGGTTATCGCGGCGATCGCGCCTGACGGGTGCGGATTCCGTCGGCCTGGAGGTCTTGACGGGATCTTGTCGCCGACCGTTTGATGCCCGTACCGCATTTCCCGGGGGACTCCCCCGGACCCCCGGCCGCACGCGACCCGGAGGCGATAGCCCCCTTCCCCACCCCGCTCCACCCAGATCGGATCTCCCGCATGACCGACACGCTCCGGCCCGCTGCCCCTCCGGCGGCCGTAGGCGACGCCGAGGCCCGCCCCCGTACGCTCACCCGCTCCATCGGGGTCGTCGGCGGCACTCTGCTGACCCTGTCCTGCCTGACTCCCGCCTCGACGCTCTTCGTGATCGTCCCGCCGTTCTTCGCCGATCTGGGTACCGGCACCGCACTCACCATCGCCATCGCGGCCGTGCTCTGCGTCGCCGTGGCGTTCTGCTACTCCGAGCTCGGCACGCTCGTCCCGAGCGCCGGCGGCGAATACGCCATGGTCGGCACGCTGCTCGGGCGGATGGCCGGCTGGCTGGTCTTCGTCCTCTCTCTGGTCGTCGTCATGATCGTTCCGCCGATCATCGCGCTCGGCACCGCCGAATACCTCGCCCCGATCGTGCACATCGACGGGCAGCTCGCGGGCGCCGCCGTGATGCTCCTGGCCACCGTCGTGGGCCTCTTCGATCTGCGCGCCAACGCCTGGATCACCGGCATCTTCCTGGTGCTCGAAGTGGTCGCCGCCGCAGCGGTCGCCTTCCTCGGCTTCAGCCATGTCTCGCGCCCCGCCTCGGTCCTCGTCGACCCGGTCGTCGGTTCGGGCAGCGCGACCAGCCCGCTCACCGCGGCCGCCGTCATCTCGGGGCTCGCGCTCGCGCTCTTCGTGCTCCAGGGCTTCTCGACGGCCGTCTATCTCTCCGAGGAGATGGAGCAGCCGCACCGCACCGTCCCGCGCACGGTCATGTGGACCCTGGCCATCGGCTCGCTCGTCATCCTCGTCCCGACGATCGCCATCACGCTCGGCGCACCCGACCTGGCGACGCTGGGCGAGGGCAATCTCGCCGCGATGGTCGAACAGTGGAGCAACAGCACCGTCGGCACCTTCATCAGCCTGTGCATCGCGCTCGCCATCATCAACGCGGGCATCGTGATGGTGATCCAGAACTCCCGTGTGCTGTACGCATCGGCCCGCGACCGCGCCTGGCCCGAGCCGGTCAACCGCGCCTTCGCCTCGCTGAGCAAGCGGTACGGCTCCCCGTGGGTGGCGACGCTGTTCGTGGGCGTCCCGGGCGCGGTCCTGTGCTTCGTCCCCGTGGAGACGCTGAGCGGCGTCACGGGCGTCGGCGTGGCCGCCCTCTATCTCGTGGTGGCGGTCGGGGCTCTCGCGGCCCGGCGCAAGCCCGCCGGGGGGCGCACGGTCTGGCGGATGCCGCTGTGGCCCGTCGTGCCGGTGGCGCTGATCGCCGTCCTCGCGTACGTACTGACGCAGCAGACCGCGCAGGACCTGCTCATCGCCGGCGGTGTGATCGCCGCGGCCTGTCTCTACTGGCTGTTCTACCTGCGGCCCCGGCAGGACAGCCGCTGGGTGATCACCCTGCCCGACGGGCAGTAGGCGCGCAGAGCACGAGAGGGGCCCTTCCGTTGCGTACGGGAAGGGCCCCTCTCGCTTGGGCTCAGCGCCCGACCGCGTACCCCTGCATGCCGCGCGGATTGGCCGCCGCGCTCAGCACACCGGTCCGCGGGTCACGGGCGACCGCGCACAGCCGCCCCTCCGACCAGGCGTCGCCGACCGTCACGTCGTGGCCGCGGCGGCGCAGTTCCGCGACCACGTCGTCGCCGATGCGCGACTCGACCGTCAGCGAGCCGGGGCGCGTCGCGCGCGGGTAGAAGGAGCTGGGGAACGAGTCGTTGTGCCAGTTCGGGGCGTCGACCGCGCCCTGGAGGTCGAGTCCGCCGCGTACGGATCCGCGCAGTGCGACCGCGAGGAAGAAGTGCAGCTGCCACTGGTCCTGCTGGTCGCCGCCCGGTGTGCCGAACGCCATGACCGGGACGCCGTCCTTCAGGGCGAGGGACGGGGTGAGGGTGGTGCGCGGGCGGGCGCCGGGGGTCAGGGAGTTGGGCAGGCCCTCGTCCAGCCAGGCCATCTGCAGGCGTGAGCCGAGCGGGAAGCCGAGCTCGGGGACGACCGGGTTGGACTGCAGCCAGCCGCCGCTGGGGGTCGCGGCGACCATGTTGCCCCAGCGGTCGACGACGTCGAGGTGGCAGGTGTCGCCGCGGGTCGCGCCGTCCGGGGCGACGGTCGGCTCGCCCGCACCGGCGACGATCCCCATGGCGTCGAAGCCGGGCTCTCCGGCGATGCTGGCATGCGCCTGCCTGCTGAGACGGGGCTCGCGGCCTTCGGGGCTGCCGGGGCGCAGTTCGTGCGAGGCCTTCTCTCCTATGAGGGCGCGCCGTCCGGCGTTGTACGCGTCCGAGAGCAGCGCGGCCAGCGGCACTTCGGCGGCGTCCCCGTACCAGGCCTCGCGGTCGGCCATGGCGAGCTTGCAGCCCTCGACGAGGAGGTGGACGTACTCGGCGCTGCCGTACCGCGGGAGCTCCTCGGGGAGGATCGCGAGCTGCTGGAGGAAGGCCGGGCCCTGGCTCCAGCCGGCCGCCTTGCAGAGCGTCCAGCCCTTCCAGTCGTACGTCGCCGGGGTCTCGTACGTCGCGGAGAAGCCCGCCAGGTCGGCCGCGGTCAGCGTGCCGGTGTGGCGCTTGCCGCTGGTGTCGAGGGTGGGGCGGTCCGACTGGCGTACGAGCGCCGCGGCGATGAAGCCCTCGCTCCAGATCTTCCGTGCCGCCTCGATCTGCTCGATGCGGTCGTCGGAGGCGGACTCCTCGATGAGCCGGCGCCAGGTCGCGGCGAGTGCGGGGTTGCGGAACAGCTCGCCGGGCTGCGGCGGGTTGCCGCCGGGGAGGTAGATCTCGGCCGAGGTCGGCCACTCGGTCTCGAAGAGTTCCCGTACGGCTTCGACGGTCGCGCCGATGCGCTCGACGGGGGCGTGCCCGTCCTGCGCATACCCGATGGCGTACTTCAGCACGTCGGCCAGGGACTTGGTGCCGTGGTCGCGCAGCAGGAGCATCCAGGCGTCGAAGGCGCCGGGCACGGCGGCGGCCAGCGGCCCTGTGCCGGGGACCAGTTCGAGGCCGAGCGAGCGGTAGTGCGCGACGCTCGCGCCCGCCGGGGCGACGCCCTGGCCGCAGAGCACCTGCACGTCGCCGCCGGCCGGGGCGAGGATGACGGGGAGGTCGCCCGCGGGGCCGTTGAGATGCGGTTCGACGACATGGAGGACGAAGCCGGCGGCGACGGCGGCGTCGAAGGCGTTGCCGCCGTCCTCGAGGACGGCCATCGCGGACTGGGAGGCGAGCCAGTGGGTGGACGACACCATGCCGAAGGTGCCTTGGAGGGTCGGCCGGGTGGTGAACATGCGATGGTTCTCCGTCAGTTGAGGATAAAAAGGGGCAATCGGGTCAGCGTGCTCCGTACGCCACTTTCCTGAAAGGCCAGTCGGCCGCGAGCCAGGCGCCGACCGCTTCGTACAGCGGACGGTCCAGCGCGGCACGGTCCGCGCGCACCCAGGAACGCACTTCGGTGACGGTCGGGTCGTCCCAGTCCGGGTACAGGTACACACACCCGATCACCTCTTCGCCGTCGAGGACGGTGAAGGCGAAGCCGCTCCGCGCGGCGAAGTCCTGTGCGTGCCGCACGAGATCGGCGAGGTTCTCCGCGCTCCCCATGCCCTCGGCGGGCGGCCAGCGCCGGGTGAATCCGGGGGTGGCACGGATGTGCTCGATGCTGGAGGTCCAGGCGGCGAGATCGCGGTCGTTGTGCTCGGGGCCCAGCGGCTCGAGCCGGAAGCCGTCGCCGTCCAGGCGCAGTGGCACGACGAAGCCGTCGGGTACGAAGGAGTCTGGCATCCCCGCACGTTAACGCGCCGCCGTGTCCGAAAACAGAAGAGGGCAAGGTCACAGCCCTTCGGCCTGCCGCTCCTTTGTGGCGCTGTCCTAGCATCCGAGCATGACGGTCCTGCCTGACGACGAACTTCCCCTGGCTGCCGAGTTCCCGGCCGCAGCCCATGAGCAATGGCAGCGCCTCGTGGAGGGCGTACTGCACAAGTCGGGCAAGGATCTCGCCGGCCCGGCCGCCGAGGCGGCGCTGTCCACCGCACTGGAGGACGGGCTCATCACCCGGCCCCTCTACACCGCGCGCGACGCCGCATCCGATGCCGGGCTTCCCGGCTTCGCCCCGTACGTCCGTGGTGCCCGCGCGGAGGCGAACGCCATCAGCGGCTGGGACGTACGGCAGCAGTACGCGGCGTTCGGTGAAGGCACCGTCCTCGCGGACCTGGAGAACGGTGTCACCTCGCTGTGGCTGGTCGTCGGCGAGGGCGGCTTTCCGGTCGCTTCGCTTCCCCGCGCACTCGACGGCGTCTACCTCGACCTGGTGGCCGTCGCCCTCGACGCGGGACGGGATGTGGAGCGCGCCGCACGGGAGTTGCTGCGGCTGTACGAGGAGCAGGGCGTCGCGCCCGAAGCGGCCCGCGGCAGCTTCGGGGCGGACCCGCTGGGCCATGAGGCCCGTACGGGTGAGGCGTTCGGCTTCGAGCCCGTAGCGGGCCTCGCCCGCGAGTGCGCCGAGGGGTATCCGGGGCTGCGGGCGCTGACCGTGGACGCACTGCCTTACCACGAGGCCGGTGGCTCCGCCGCGCAGGAGCTGGGCTGCTCCCTTGCGACCGGCGTCGCCTATCTGCGCGAGCTGACCGGGGCCGGTCTCACCGCCGAACAGGCCTGCGGCCAGCTGGAGTTCCGCTACGCGGCCACCGCCGACCAGTTCCTGACCATCGCCAAGCTGCGGGCCGCCCGCCGCCTGTGGGCCCGGGTCGCCGAGGTGTGCGGGGCGGCAGGCGCCGGGGCGCCGCCCCAGCACGCCGTGACCTCGCCGGTGATGATGTCGCGGCGGGACCCGTGGGTGAACATGCTGCGCACCACGGTGGCCACCCTGGCCGCCGGAGTGGGCGGCGCGGACTCCGTCACCGTGCTGCCCTTCGACCACGCACTCGGCCTTCCCGACGCCTTCGCGCGGCGCATCGCCCGCAACACCTCGACCATCCTGATCGAGGAGTCGCATCTGTCGCGGGTGATCGACCCGGCGGGCGGCTCCTGGTACGTGGAGCAGCTCACCGACGAACTCGCCCATGCGGGCTGGGAGTTCTTCCAGGAGATCGAGCGGACCGGGGGCATGGCCGCGGCCCTCCGCTCGGGCCGGCTGGGCCAGGAGCTGGCGGCCACCTGGGAGGCGAGGAGCGCGAAGCTCGCCACCCGGCGTGAACCCGTCACCGGCGTCAGCGAGTTCCCGCATCTCGCCGAGCCCCCGGTGGAGCGCGAGCCCGCTCCGGCGCCGCGCTCCGGCGGGCTCCCCCGCGTACGGCGCGACGAGGCGTACGAGGCGCTGCGCGCCCGTTCCGACGCACACCTCGCGGCGACCGGCGCCCGGCCGCGGATCTACCTGGCCGCGCTGGGGCCCGCCGCCGCCCACACCGCCCGCCTCACCTTCGCCTCCAACCTGTTCCAGGCCGGTGGCATCGAGCCGGTCGCCGAGGGCACGTATGCGGAAAGCGGCGCCATCGTGGCCTGCCTGTGCTCCAGCGACGCGCTGTACGAAGAGCAGGCGGCCGGTGCCGCCGAGGCCCTCAGGTCGGCAGGCGCGGCCCAGGTGTTCCTCGCCGGGCGCCCCGGTTCGTACGACGGCGACGTCGACTCCTATGTCTTCGCGGGCTGCGACGCCGTCGGCATCCTGTCCGCCACCCTCGACGAAATGGGCGTGTCCTGATGGCAATCCCCGACTTCTCCGGGATCGATCTCGGGGCACCTGCCGCTGGTGGCGGACCCGACGAGTGGCGTACGGCCATGAAGAAGGCGACCGGCGGTGACGACCTGGTGTGGGAGACCCCCGAGGGCATCGCCGTCAAGCCGCTCTACACCGGGCAGGACACGGAGGGCCTGGACTTCCTGGGGACCTTCCCGGGGATCGCGCCGTATCTGCGCGGCCCCTACCCGACGATGTACGTGAATCAGCCGTGGACGATCCGCCAGTACGCGGGGTTCTCCACCGCCGAGGAGTCCAACGCCTTCTACCGCAGGAATCTGGCGGCCGGCCAGAAGGGCCTGTCCATCGCCTTCGACCTGCCCACCCACCGCGGTTACGACAGCGACCACCCGCGCGTGACGGGCGACGTCGGCATGGCGGGCGTGGCCATCGACTCGATCTACGACATGCGCCAGCTCTTCGACGGCATCCCCCTCGACAAGATGACCGTGTCGATGACGATGAACGGCGCCGTCCTTCCGGTACTCGCCCTCTACATCGTGGCCGCCGAGGAGCAGGGCGTACCGCCGGAGAAGCTGGCCGGGACCATCCAGAACGACATCCTCAAGGAGTTCATGGTCCGCAACACCTACATCTATCCGCCGAAGCCGTCGATGCGGATCATCTCCGACATCTTCGCGTACACCTCGCAGCGGATGCCGCGCTACAACTCCATCTCGATCTCCGGCTATCACATCCAAGAGGCGGGCGCGACAGCCGACTTGGAGCTGGCCTACACCCTCGCCGACGGCGTGGAGTATCTGCGGGCGGGTCTGGGCGCGGGCCTGGACGTGGACGCGTTCGCGCCCCGCCTCTCCTTCTTCTGGGCGATCGGCATGAACTTCTTCATGGAGGTCGCCAAGCTGCGTGCGGCGCGCCTGCTGTGGGCGAAGCTGGTCAAGGAGTTCGACCCGAAGAACGCCAAGTCCCTTTCGCTGCGCACCCATTCGCAGACTTCCGGGTGGTCGCTGACGGCGCAGGACGTCTTCAACAATGTGACGCGTACGTGCGTGGAGGCGATGGCCGCCACCCAGGGCCACACCCAGTCCCTGCACACCAACGCCCTCGACGAGGCGCTCGCCCTGCCCACGGACTTCTCCGCGCGCATCGCCCGCAACACCCAGCTGCTCATCCAGCAGGAATCCGGCACCACGCGGGTCATCGACCCGTGGGGCGGCAGCGCGTACGTGGAAAAGCTGACCCACGACCTGGCCCGCCGGGCCTGGCAGCACATCAGCGAGGTCGAGGCGGCGGGCGGCATGGCCAAGGCCATCGACGCCGGCATTCCGAAGCTGCGCATCGAGGAGGCGGCGGCCCGCACCCAGGCCCGTATCGACTCGGGGCGCCAGCCGGTCATCGGCGTCAACAAGTACCGGCTGGACGGCGACGAGAAGATCGACGTACTGAAGGTCGACAACTCCTCGGTGCGCGTGCAGCAGATCGAAAAGCTCCGCCGACTGCGCGCTGAGCGCGACGAGAGCGTCTGCCAGGACGCGCTGCGGGCCCTGACGCACGCCGCGGGCGACGGCTCCGGAAATCTGCTGGAGCTGGCCGTGGACGCGGCCCGTGCGAAGGCCACCGTCGGGGAGATCTCGGACGCCCTGGAGAAGGTGTACGGGCGCCACTCCAGCCAGATCCGTACGATCTCCGGCGTGTACCGCAACGAAGCAGGCGACTCCCCGTCCGTCGAGCGCACCCGCACCCTCGTGGACGCCTTCGAGGAGGCCGAGGGCCGCCGCCCGCGCATCCTGGTCGCCAAGATGGGCCAGGACGGCCACGACCGCGGCCAGAAGGTGATCGCCACCGCCTTCGCCGACCTCGGATTCGACGTCGACGTCGGCCCGCTCTTCCAGACTCCGGCGGAAGTCGCCCGTCAGGCCGTCGAGGCGGACGTGCACATCGTCGGGGTCTCCTCGCTGGCCGCCGGGCATCTCACGCTCGTCCCCGCGCTGCGCGAGGAACTCGCCCTGGAGGGACGCGAGGACATCATGATCGTGGTCGGCGGGGTGATCCCGCCGCAGGATGTGCCGACGCTTCTGGAGATGGGCGCCGCGGCCGTCTTCCCGCCCGGCACGGTGATCCCGGACGCGGCGCACGACCTCGTACGCCGACTGGCCGCCGATCTCGGCCACGGCCTCTGAGCCCCATGGCGATCGACCTCGATACGTACGTGAAGGGCGTACTCGACGGGAAGCGCGCGCAGATCGCGCGCGCCGTGACCCTCGTCGAGTCCACCCGCCCCGACCACCGGGCCCTGGCACAGGAGTTGCTGACCGCGCTGCTCCCGCACAGCGGGAAGGCGCGGCGGATCGGCATCAGCGGAGTGCCGGGCGTCGGCAAGTCGACGTTCATCGACGCGCTCGGCACGCTGCTCACCGGGCTCGGGCACCGGGTCGCGGTGCTGGCCGTCGATCCGTCGTCCACCCGTACGGGCGGCTCGATCCTGGGCGACAAGACCCGGATGGAGCGCCTCGCGGTGGACCCTGCGGCGTTCGTACGGCCTTCGCCCACCGCGGGCACGCTGGGCGGGGTCGCCCAGGCGACCCGCGAGTCGATCGTGGTGATGGAGGCGGCGGGGTACGACGTCGTGCTGGTGGAGACGGTCGGCGTCGGACAGTCGGAGACGGCGGTCGCGAACATGGTCGACTCCTTCCTGCTGCTGACGCTGGCCCGTACCGGGGACCAGTTGCAGGGCATCAAGAAGGGCGTCCTCGAGCTGGCGGACGTGATCGCCGTCAACAAGGCGGACGGCCCGCACGAGCGCGACGCGCGCGGTGCGGCACGCGAACTGGCCGGCGCGCTGCGGCTCATGCACCCCGCCGACGCGGCGTGGACGCCGCCCGTACTGTGCTGCAGCGCCCGCGAGTCGACCGGTCTCGACACCCTCTGGGAGCGCCTGGAGCAGCATCGCGCCACGCTCGAATCGACCGGCGCTCTCGCCGCCAAGCGCCGTGACCAGCAGGTCGACTGGACGTGGGCGATGGTCCGCGACGAGCTGCTGCGCCGGCTGCACACCGACCCGGACGTGCGCGCTCTCACACCTGGCCTCGAACAGCAGGTGCGGGACGGCGAGTTGACGGCCACCAGCGCGGCGACGAGCATCCTGCGGGCATTCTCGCGCGACGCGGACCGGGGCATCGGTTAGCCTGGCCGTGCAGCTGGTTCGCCCTGTCCGCCAGACAGACGCGTCGTAAGAGGGAACCCGGTGGGAATCCGGGACTGCCCCGCAGCGGTGAGCGGGAACGACCGCCGTCATACGCACTGGATCCGCACGGATCCGGGAAGCGACGGCCAGTAGGAATCTGCCCCGGCAGATGTGCCCGCGAGTCCGAAGACCTGCCCGTTGCCCGCACGCGACCCGTTCGTGTGCGGAAATCCCGGTGACCTCGTGGGCGGGTCGGCGTACATCTCCAGACGGACGACCGCGCCGACGGCGCGGGTGGGTTCCGTCCGGTCTGTCGTCCCTTCGCGTCCGTGTCCCGTCCCCGGGATTCTCAGGAATCGTCTCGCGAAGGAGATTTCCGTGACAGCCAAGCCCGCAGCCGCGGCAGCACGAGCCACCGTGTACGGCTACCCCCGCCAGGGACAGAACCGTGAACTGAAGCAGGCCGTCGAGGGGTACTGGAAGGGCGGCGTCAGTGCCGATGCCCTCCGGCAGACCGCCTCCGAACTGCGCCGGTCCACCTGGCGGCAGCTCGCCGGTGCCGGCATCCACGAGGTGCCCACGGGTGACTTCTCGTACTACGACCACGTCCTGGACACCAGCGTCATGGTCGGCGCGATCCCCGCCCGCCACCGTGACGCCGTCGCCGCCGACCCGCTCGACGGGTACTTCGCGATGGCACGCGGCACCCAGGACGTGGCACCGCTGGAAATGACCAAGTGGTTCGACACCAACTACCACTACCTCGTACCCGAGTTGGGCCCCGACACCGTCTTCGCCGCCGACTCCGCCAAGCAGGTCGCGGAGCTGAAGGAGTCCCTCGCGCTGGGCCTCGCGGCCCGCCCCGTGCTCGTCGGCCCGATCACCTATCTCCTGCTGGCCAAGCCCGCCCCGGGGGTGGCCGCGGACTTCGAGCCGCTCACGCTCCTGGACCGCCTGCTGCCCGTGTACGCGGAGGTCCTCGCCGACCTGCGCGCCGCGGGTGCCGAGTGGGTGCAGCTGGACGAACCGGCCCTGGTCCAGGACCGCACCCCGGCCGATCTCAACGCCGCCTCCCGCGCCTACCGCGACCTCGGAGCCTCCGCCGACCGTCCGAAGATCCTGCTCGCCTCCTACTTCGACCGGCTCGGCGAGGCCCTTCCCGTACTCGCCAAGGCGCCGGTGGAGGGCCTCGCGCTGGACTTCACCGGAGCCGCCGCGGCCAACCTGGCCGATCTCGCCGCCGTCGGCGGTCTCCCCGGCAAGCGCCTGGTCGCGGGCGTCGTCGACGGCCGCAACATCTGGATCAACGACTTCGAGAAGTCCCTGTCCACCCTCGGCACCCTGCTCGGCCTCGCGGACCGGGTGGACGTGGCGGCCTCCTGCTCGCTGCTGCACGTCCCGCTGGACGCGAGCGCCGAACGGGACGTCGAGCCGCAGATCCTGCGCTGGCTCGCCTTCGCCCGGCAGAAGACCGCCGAGATCGTCACGCTGGCGCGCGGACTCTCCCAGGGCACGGGCGCCGTCGCCGCCGAACTCGCCGCCAACCGGGCCGACTTGGCATCGCGCAGGCACTCCCCCATCACGCGCGACCCGGCCGTCCGCGCCCGCGCCGCCGCGGTCACCGACGCGGACGGCCGCCGCTCCGAGCCGTACGAGAAGCGTGCCGCCGCCCAGCGTGACCGGCTGGGGCTTCCGCTGCTCCCGACGACCACGAACGGCTCGTTCCCGCAGACCCGCGAGTTGCGTGCCGCCCGCGCCGATCTGCGCACCGGGCGCATCGACACGGCCGGCTACGAGGAGCGCATCGGCACCGAGATCCGTGAGGTCGTGGCCTTCCAGGAGAAGGCGGGCATCGACGTACTGGTCCACGGCGAGCCCGAACGCAACGACATGGTGCAGTACTTCGCCGAGCAACTGACCGGATACCTCGCCACGCGGCACGGCTGGGTGCAGTCGTACGGCACCCGCTATGTCCGCCCGCCGGTCCTCGCCGGTGACATCTCGCGCCCCGAGCCGATGACGGTGCGCTGGACCTCCTACGCGAACGCGCTGACCGACCGCCCGGTCAAGGGCATGCTGACCGGCCCGGTGACGATGCTCGCCTGGTCCTTCGTCCGCGACGACCAGCCGCTCGGCGACACCGCACGCCAGGTCGCCCTCGCCCTGCGCGACGAGGTCGGCGACCTCGAGGCGGCGGGCACTTCCGTCATCCAGGTCGACGAGCCCGCCCTGCGCGAAACCCTGCCGCTGCGCGCCGCGGGACGCCCCGCCTATCTGGACTGGGCCACCGAGTCCTTCCGGCTGACGACCGGGGGCGTACGGCCGGACACCCAGATCCACACGCACATGTGCTACGCGGAGTTCGGCGACATCGTCCAGGCCATCGACGATCTCGACGCCGACGTGATCAGCCTGGAGGCGGCCCGCTCCCACATGCAGGTCGCCCGCGAACTGGCCGCCCACGGCTACCCGCGCGAGGCGGGACCCGGCATCTACGACATCCACTCCCCTCGCGTGCCCTCCGCCGAGGAGGCGGCAGCCCTGCTCCGCAAGGGACTTGAGGCCATTCCCGCCGCGCGGCTGTGGGTCAATCCCGACTGCGGTCTGAAGACCCGCGGCTGGGCCGAGACCCGGGCTTCACTGGAGAATCTGGTAGCCGCCGCGCGCACGGTGCGGGCGGAGCTTCCGCGGTCCTGACGCCGGAGAAGGGCCGGGAGGCGGGGGTCCTCCGCCTCCCGGGCCCTCGGGGCGGAATAGCGAAATGTCCGCCTCGGTTACCGTATGGGCAGGCCCTGGCAGTGGCCCGGGCGCGATGTCCTACGGGTGCGGAGAGAACATGCACGGCGAGTACAAGGTCCCCGGCGGCAAGCTGGTCGTAGTCGATCTGGACGTCGAAGAGGGCCTGCTGAAAAACGTCCGCGTCGCCGGAGACTTCTTCCTCGAACCCGACGAGGCGATCCTCGCCATCAACGGCGCCCTGGAGGGCGCGCCCTCCGACACCGGCGCGGCCGGGCTCGCGTCCCGTATCGAAGCGGCCCTCCCCGCCGGGACGACGATGTACGGCCTGACCTCGGAGGGCGTCGCCGTCGCCGTCCGCCGCGCGCTCGCCCAGGCGACCGACTGGACCGACTACGACTGGCAGCTCATCCACGAGCCCGCGCAGTCCCCCGCGCTCCATCTGGCGCTCGACGAGGTCCTCACCGCCGAGGTGGCGGCGGGCCGGCGTCCGCCCACCCTGCGCGTCTGGGAGTGGGCCGAGCCCGCGGTGGTCATCGGCTCGTTCCAGTCCCTGAGCAACGAGGTCGACCCCGTGGGCGCGGAACGGCACGGCATCACGGTGGTCCGCAGGATCAGCGGCGGCGGTGCGATGTTCATGGAGCCCGGGAACACCATCACCTACTCGCTGTCCGTGCCCGAGTCCCTGGTCTCCGGCCTCTCCTTCACCGACAGCTACGCCTACCTGGACGAATGGGTGCTCGACGCGCTCGGCGACATGGGGATCAAGGCCTGGTACCAGCCGCTCAACGACATCGCCACGGAAGCCGGGAAGATCGCCGGCGCCGCACAGAAGCGGATCGCGAGCGGGGGTGTGCTGCACCACGTGACGATGGCGTACGACATCGACGCCGACAAGATGACCGAAGTGCTGCGCATCGGCCGGGAGAAGCTCTCCGACAAGGGCACGAGGAGCGCGAAGAAGCGGGTGGATCCGCTGCGCCGGCAGACGGGTCTGCCGCGCGGGACGGTCATCGAGAAGATGATCGATTCCTTCCGGGACCGGTACGGTCTGACCGAAGGCAAGGTCACCGCCGAGGAGCTGGCCCGCGCGGAGGACCTCGTGCGCACGAAGTTCGGGAACGAGGAGTGGACCGCGCGCGTGCCGTGACCGCGTGCACCAGGGGGAGTGATGAAGCGAACCGGCCACTGGAGCGGGCTTTCGCTGAACGTCGCGGAGCCGGCCGTCCCTCCGTTGCGGATGGAGACCGCGGACGGGCGGCGGATGGTGCTGCGCCAGGGCGCGGATCCGGTGCTCTTCGCGGTCCAGCGGGTCACGCACCGCGGTGTGCACTACGCCCGCACCGGCCGCTACACCTCTCCCCTGCCACAGCTGCGCGCCGTGCGGGCCCGCACCCTCCGCGAGGCCTGCCCTGACGACTCCGCCTGGTCCGCGCGCTGGGCGCAGCACTTCGCCGGGCGGCTCGACGCGAGCGTCAACGGGCCTTTGCACGAAGGGGATTGGCGGCTCGTACAGGGGATGCCGAAGTGGGCCGTCGACCGGCACTGGCCGAAGCTGCTCGACTTCGATCCCGACCGGGGGCACCTCACCTGGTTCGGCTACGGCGATCCGGACGAGGACGCCAGGGACGTCCTGCCGCTGCGCGCCCTGTCGGACCCGGACTCCGCGCGGGTGAAGGCCTTCCGGCGCCAGTACCGCGAGGGCGTGCTGCCACCCGTACTGCTGTGGTGGCTCAGCGGGCTCAACTCCCTTGTGGTGCTGGACGGTCACAACCGCCTCGTCGCGGCCCTCGCCGAAGGCGGGCGGCCGTCGGTCGTGATCCTGGCGCGGGCGCCGTCCGACGCCTGGGTGGAGTGGGCCGCCGGTCCGCGCATGGTCGAGTACGAGAAGCGGACCGCCCACTACGAGCGGCAGCGCGCGGAGGGCGATGCGCTCGCCGGGGTCCGGATCGCGGGCGAGAGCCGTCGCTTCGCCGACGACCTCCGCTCCCTCGGCACCGCCCCCGACCTGACCCGTGCCTGGCCACTGCGGGGCGGTGCGCGGGCGTGGCTGCGCGAGGCGGCGGATCACGTCCCCGGGTGGAGCCCGGACGCGGAACGTTAGAGCTGGTTGCCCTGCGCCACGACCAGCCCCGACTCGTAGGCGAAGACGACCAGTTGGGCGCGGTCGCGGGCACCCAGTTTGGTCATCGCGCGGCTGATGTGGGTCTTGACGGTGAAGGGGCTGATGACCATGTGGGCGGCGATCTCCTCGTTCGACAGACCCCGGGCGGCCAGCGCCGTCACCTCGCTCTCGCGGCGGGTCAGCGCTTCCAGGCCCGGTGCCGTCGCCCGGTCCGGTGGACGGGCGACGAACTCGCCGATCAGCCGGCGGGTGATCGACGGGGAGAGAAGGGCGTCGCCGCGGGCCGCGACCTCGATGGCGCGGAGCAGTTCGTCGGGCTCGGTGTCCTTGAGGAGGAAGCCCGCGGCCCCGGCCCGCAGGGCCTCGAAGACGTACTCGTCGAGGCCGTAGTTGGTGAGGATGACGACATGGACGGCGGCGAGCGCGGGGTCGGCGGCGATCTCGCGGGTCGCCTCGATGCCGGTCATCACCGGCATCTGCACATCGATCAGGGCGACATCGGGCATCGTCGTACGGACCAGTTCCACGCCCTGCCGGCCGTCCGGCGCCTCGCCCACCACCTCGATGCCGTCCTCGGCGTCGAGGAGCGCCCGGAAGCCTGCGCGCATCAGGGCCTGGTCGTCGACGAGCGCCACCCGGATCATGCCGCGCCCAGGGGGAGTTCGGCCCGTACGGTGAAGCCTCCGCCCTCCCGTGGCCCCGTCTGCAGCGTGCCGCCGAGCGCCGTGACGCGCTCCCGCATCCCGGTCAGTCCCGTGCCGGGGTCCGAGGGGTCGCAGGGCGGCCCGTCGTCCTGCACGCAGACCGTCAGCATCCGTTCCCTGTAGGTGAGTTGCACTCCGGTCTCCGCCCGGTCCGCGTGCCGCGCCACGTTCGTCAGCGCCTCCTGGACGATGCGGTACGCGGCACGGTCGACCTCCGCGGGCAGCGGCGCCTCGCGGTCGCCCGTGACGGTCAGCCGCGCCGCCAGGCCTGCGGCGCGGGCCCGGTCCAGGAGGTCGTCGAGGCGGGAGAGGCCCGCGTCGTCGGGTACGACGTCCGTACGCAGCACCTCCAGCGTCGAGCGCAGCTCGCGCATCGCCTCACCGCTCGCCTCCTGGATGGCGAGCAGGGCGGCCGGCACCTCCTCACCGCGTTTGCGCGCCAGATGCACGGCAACTCCCGCCTGCAGCTTGACGATCGAGATGGAGTGCGTGAGCGAGTCGTGGAGTTCGCGGGCGATCCGCAGCCGCTCCTCCCCCGCCCTGCGCAGCGCGGTCTCCTCCCGGGTCCGTTCCGCCTCGGCGGCCCGCTCCTCCGTCTGCTTCAGATACGCCTGCCAGTTCTTGCCCGCCACCCCGGTCAGCGCCGCGCAGACGAACCAGCCGAGCAGGAGCACGACGGTCTGTGTGCCGGGGCCCGTGACGGCGAAGCCCACCACGAAGGTGGCGCTGGCGGCGACCGCCACCGTACGGCGGCCGTTGCTGGCCACGACGTGGACGCCGGCCAGAACGGGGAAAGCGGCCAGGGTTCCAGGGTCCGCATGAACGAGGTAGCCGAGCATGCAAGCCGTGATGACGGCGAGGAGCACCGCCGGGGCACGGCGGTGGAGTGCGAGCGCCGTCACGGCGAGGACGATCAGCAGCCAGTCGAGTGCACCGGGTCCCGGTCCGTCCCCGATGTACGCGGCGACGAGTACGACGGCGCCGACCACGGCGGCAACTGCCGTCTCCTTGACGCTGGTTGGCACGGTCACTGCACTCTCCCCGACTTCGTGGGCCTCCGGCACGATAGCCCGCACCGCACCCCTGGCGCCTCATCCCCGCAGACCGCTTCCGCACTACTCCCGCCGCAGTAGTCCGTACTCCGTCACGACCGCCCGGCGCAGCGCCGACTTCCTCCGGCCGTACGACGACCAGGGCCGTTCGCCCGGACACGATGGTGACCATGACAGCCAACGGACCCTTCCGTTACACCTCGCCCGCCCCGCCCAAGTCCGCCACCGGACCGGTCGCGGACGCCTATGCCCAGATGAGTTCCGACTTCGGCATCGACGACCCCGCGACGTTCGTGGTGCTCTCCGACGCCCCGACGATCCTGACCGCGGCCTGGGCGCTGATGCGCGAGTCGCTGCTGGTGGGTGCGGCGTCCCGGAAGGAGAAGGAGCTCGTCGCGGCCGGGGTGTCCCTCGCCAACCGCTGCCCGTTCTGCATCGACGCGCACACGGTGCTGTTGCACGCCACCGGCGACCACCGCCTCGCGGAGACCGTCGGGCGCGACGACGTACCGGCCGACCCGTATCAGGCCCGGCTGCTCGCCTGGGGCAAGGACGTGCGGACTCCGAAGCCCTTCCCCGCCGAGCGGACGCCCGCCTATCTGGGCACGGCGCTCGCCTTCCACTTCATCAACCGCATCGTCTCGTCGCTGGTGACCGAGAACATGCTGCCGGGCAATGTGCAGCGGTTCCGGGTCGTACGGAGCCTGGCCGGGCGCACCGTCGCCGGCGCGGTCCGGCGTGAACTGAGCCCCGGTGACAGCCTCGTGCTGCTCGATGCCGTCTCCGGCGACCCGCCTTCGTGGGCGGCGGGCACTCCGGTCGGTACGGCGTACGCGGCTCTGCTCACCGCTGCCGCCTCCGGTGCGGGCCTGCTCTCGGAGGAGGACCAGGAGCTCGTGGCCAAGACGGTCACCGCCTGGGACGGCGGCCACCCCGAGCTGACCGGCGACTGGCTGCCCGACCGCACCGAGCGGCCGGGGGCGCGGCTCGCGCTGCTGGCCGCGCTCGCGCCGTACCGCATCACCGACGAGGACGTCGCCGCCTGGCGCCGCCCGGAACACCGGGACCACTGTCTGGTCCATCTCATCGCGTACGGCGCGATCATCGCCGTCGCCCGCATCGAGGGGCAGTCCGTATGAGCACCGTCACCGAAGCAAGAGCCTGCGAAGGGTATGTCTTCGCCGACCGGGCCGAGGCCGTCCACGACCTGGCCCACACGGTGCGCCCCGGCGACCGCTTCGACTTCGTCTGCCCTCGGCCGCCCGCTCCGTCATCGGAGACCGAACTGGACTGGGTGCGCGAGGTGTTGTGGAACATGGGCTGCCGGAACGTGTCCGTCACGGCGCTCGCCTCCGGGGACGGAACCCTGTGGGTGGTCGGTGCGGAGCGCTCCTAGCCGGGAAGGAGCGCCCCGCGCCGGGGTCACCAACCGGAGGGAGCCGGTGGTGTCACGACCGGGGGGCGGTCGTCACAGGTGAGGGTGTTCGGCAGCTCCCAGCCCGCCAGCCAGGGGCCGGTGGTGCCGCCTCCGTCGTTGCCGCCGAGGTCGGTGAGGGCGAACTCCGAGCCTGCCGGGGTGAAGTGGAAGGACCCGCAGTTGTTGACACCGACGGCGCCCACATTGCGTGCGTCGACGTTCTCGAAGGACGCGGATCCTGCCGCCCTGGCACTGACGACCGAGGTGCCCGTGCCGTCGACCCTGATGTCCTTGAAGCGGACGCCCGTGATCGAGTACAGGTCCTTCACCGGGAAGTCCGTGACGAGCATGATGGCGTTGTAGGTGTTGTCGAGGAAGTGGTCTCCGGCCACCTCGATGTCCGCGTCGATGTTCTTCTCCAGCGCGTACATCCAGATGGCACCGAGCCCGATGTTCCAGTTCAGTTCGTACGTACCTGCGCGGACCGTGGTGTTGTCGGTGATCCGCAGCTTTCCGGTGAAGGCCTCGGCGCCGAAGCGGGATCCGATGTGGAGGGCGCTGCCTTCGCGGACCGGGTCGGCGATCAGATTGCCGCTGACCGTGTTGTCGGTGCCGCCGTAGACCGCGATGCCGTTGGCGAGGACCGGTGACTGCACGGTGTTGTGGGAGAAGGTGTTGCGGGCGTTCGCGGACTTCTCCGACCACATGGCGAGTCCGTCGTCGCCGGTGTTGCGTACGAAGTTGTCGGACACGACCGAATCGGTCACGCCGGTGTGGAAGTTGAGGCCGTCGGCGATCTGGTCGGCGATGACATTGCCGGTGACGGACAGCTTCGTCATCGGCCCGTCGAACCACAGCCCCACCTTGGTGTGGTGGATGTAGAGGCCGTCGACGGTGGAGTTGCTCATCGCTCCGCCGACGCCGTTGACCTGGTCGGTGTCGATGCGTGTCCGGACGTCGCCCTCGATGGCGAATCCCGAGAGATGGACGTTGCTGCTGCCCCCGGCCGATGCGTCCTTGCCGTAGAAGCCGACGCCGGTGTGCACGGAGCCGTCGGGGGCCGGGGTGGTGAGGGTGGTCTGGCGGCCCTTGAAGATCGTGTACCAGCTGCCCGCGCCCTCGATCGTCACGTCGTCGACGACGATGTGGCGGTTCACCTGGTAAGTGCCGGGCGGGACATAGACCTTGAGGTGGTGACGCCGGGCGAAGGCGATCGCCCGGTCGATCGCGTCGGCGGAGTCGCGCCGGCCGAGCGGGTCGGCGCCGAAGGCCAGGACGTTCGCGGCCCTGAGGTCCACATGCGGCAGTCCGACCTGCTGCGAGTCGAGGAGGTCGATGACCGTCCAGGCGGCACGGCTCCCGGCGGGGGCGGTGAGACGGACCGTGTCGCCGGCGCGGTAGGTGCGGCCGAGGAGCAGGCGCTGCTCGTCGTAGAAGTGGTTCGGCCTGAACGGCTTGGCTATGGCGGGTGCCGGCGTCGTGGCGTCGGGCACGCACGAGCACTCGGTGATCCACCAGTCGGAGTGCAGCAGACCGGCGCCCGGGTCGTTGCTGAACGGGTACTGGTTGTAGAGCCAGGCGTACTGCGAGGTGAGCGTCATGGTGGCGCGGCGCTTGCCGTTCACGGCGACGTCGAGCGGAGCGGTGATGCCACCGCCGCCGGGGGCGTCCGGGATGCTGTAGCGCACGGTGATGGCGTCGGCGGTGCGGGGAAGCGTGAACTCGACGTACTGCCCCGGCGTCAGCTTGACCGCCTTGCGTCCCGATGCCTCGGCGGGAAGCGTGTACGCGCTGCGGTCGGGCCCGATGACGGTGCCGCTCGTCGCCGCGCTCTCCGCCTCCTGCTCGTCGAAGCCGGGGTCGGCGCCGCGGCCCTCCACGAGCGAGGGGGCGAGGGCGGCGCGGGTGACGGTCGGGGCGGGTGCCGCGGCGGTGTCCGCGTGTGCGGTGCCGCCGGGACCGAGCGCGGCGACGGCCATCGTCACGACGACGGCGGCGCAGGGTCTCCACAGCGACCTGATGGTGCTCCGTGTACTCCGTGACATCGACGGCTCTTTTCTCGCGGAAGGTGAGGCGACAGTAGAGGTCGCGCCCCGAGCCACACCAGAGCCGTGCAAGGTTTTTTTGGTCTGATGTCGTCAAATTGCGCAAGAGCATCAGCCTTTTGCGTGAGCGGTCAGCGCGGTGCGCGCCTGAGCGGCGCATATCGTCGGTGTATCGAAAAGCGGATACGCGCCGGCAACACAGGGCCGACTTGGCTGGCGTCATGTCCTCTCGCGAACCAGCACCGCTGTCCCTCCCTGTGACGCTGAGCGTCGCTCCGCTCAGCGACGCCGAGCACCTGGCCTTCGTGCGGGCGCGGCGGTCGGTGAACTTTGTGCAGACCCCGGCGTGGGGGCGGGTGAAGACGGAGTGGCGCAGCGAGTCGCTCGGATGGTTCGAGGGCGGGCGGCTTGTGGGGGCAGGGCTTGTCCTTCACCGGCCGGTGCCGGGACTGTCGCGGTTCACGCTCGCGTATCTGCCGTGGGGCCCTGACATCGACTGGTCCGGGGACATCAGTGCGTGGCTCGACCCGCTGGCGGCATATCTCAAGACGCGTGGCGCCTTCGCGATCCGGCTGTGCCCGCCGGTGCGGACGCACACCTGGGATGCGGCGCAGGTCAAGGACGGTGTGGCCGATCCGGGGGTACGGCGGCTCACCGGGCTCCCCGACGGGCACGTAGATCCGGTCGGTGCCGAGGTGGGCCGACGGCTCCGGGCGGCCCGCTGGCTGCCGCAGAGCCCTGAGGACGGATTCGGGGCCGGGCAGCCGCAGTTCACGTACGAGGTGCCGCTGGCGGGAAGGTCCGAGGACGACGTCCTGAAGGCCATGAACCAGCAGTGGCGCCGCAACATCAAGAAGGCCGCGAAGGCGGGGGTCGAGGTCACGGTCGGTGGTGCGTCGGACCTCGCGGCGTTCCACGAGCTCTACGTGCACACCGCCGCGCGCGACGGATTCACGCCGCGCCAACCGGCGTACTTCGAGACGATGTTCTCGGAGTTGAGCGCCGAGGATCCCGAGCGGATCACGCTCTATCTGGCGCGCCACGAGGGCGAGTTGGTGGCCGCGACGATCCTGGTGCGGGTAGGCGGACGCGCCTGGTACGTGTACGGCGCCTCCTCGACGGCCAAGCGTGAGGTGCGGGGTTCCAACGCATGCCAGTGGGCGATGATCCGTGACGTGCTGGCGGCGGGCTGCGACGTGTACGACCTGCGGGGCATCACGCCGACGCTCGACGCCGCTGATCCGCATGTGGGCCTGATCCGGTTCAAGGTCGGCACCGGGGGGCGGGCGGTGCGGTACGTCGGGGAGTGGGATCTGCCGCTGCGCCCGCTGGTCTACCGCGCCTTCGACCTGTACATGCGGCGGCGCGGGCGCTGAGCCCGCGCCGCACGGTCACCCGAGTGCGGCGGCCACCTCGTCGAGGCGGGCGCCGCGCGACGCCTTGACGAGGACGACGTCGCCGCCGGTGAGGATCTCACGCAGCCAGGCGACGGCCGCTCGGTTGTCGGTGAACGCGAGCGCCCGCGCCCCCACGGCGTCGGCGAGGGGACGGGCGGTTTCGCCGACGACGGCCACCAGGTCGGCGCGGGAGGCCGCGTACGTGCCCACCGCCCGGTGTTCGGCCTCACTGTCGGCGCCGAGCTCGAGCATCGCGCCGAGTACGGCGATACGGCGCCTGCCCGCGATCGCGGCGAGCGCGTCCAGGGCGGCTCGGGTGGAGTCGGGGTTGGCGTTGTAGGAGTCGTTGAGCAGGGTCGCGCCGCAGGCCAGAGTGCGGAGCTCCATGCGCCACCGGGACAGTGAGGCGGTGCTGAGGGCCACCGCCGAGGTGACCAGCGGGATGTCCGCCGCGAGTCCCGCCGCGGCGGCGGCCGCCGCGTTGAGTGCCTGGTGGGCGCCCACGAGCGGCAGCGCGACCCGGGCCGAGGCGCCGGAGGTGCGCAGCGTGAAGGCCGGCCGGCCCAGGCGGTCGAGGGCCAGGTCCTGGACACGCACGTCGGCGTGTTCGGCGCGGCCGAAGGTCAGGACCGGCCCGTCGGTCAGCGCGCGCATCGCGACGACACGCGGGTCGTCGGCGTTGAGGACGGCGATGCCGCCGGGTGCGAGGCCGCGCACGAGTTCACCCTTGGTCCGTGCGATGGCAGCACGGGAGCCGAACTCCCCGATGTGCGCCTGGCCGACGTTGAGTACGACCGCGATGTCGGGTGCGGCCAAGCCGGTGAGGTGGGCGATGTCCCCGACGTGGCGGGCGCCCATTTCGAGGGCGAGGAAACGGGTGTGTGCGTCGGCGCGCAGCATGGTCAGGGGCACGCCGAGCTCATTGTTGTACGAACCATAAGTGGCGACGGTCGGCCCGGCGCCCGAGAAGACCGCGGACAGCAGGTCCTTGGTGCTGGTCTTGCCCTGCGAGCCCGTCACCGCGACGACGGCAAGCCGCTCGCGCAGCCGGGCCACCCAGTGGGCGGCGAGTGTCTGCAGTGCGGCCGGTACATCGTCGACGACGACGGTGGGCAGCGGCGTCGGCCGCGAGCCGAGCACGGCGGTCGCACGGGTGCGGCCGGCGTAGTCGTGGCCGTCGACACGCTCACCGGCCATGGCGACGAAGAGCCCGCCCGGTTCGCCGTGCCGGCTGTCGAGGACGGCCGGGGCACTCACCGTGACGGTCGCATCGCCCGTGACCCGGCCGCCGACGAGCGCGGCGATCTCGGCGAGGGAGAGAGGGTGCGGGGCCCGGGTTGGCTTGCTCTGAGTCATGACTTCAGTTCAGGCGGCCGGGTGTTGCCGGGGCGTATGCGGTTCTCGATACGCCGGCGATACGCGGCTGGGCTCGGGTGCCATCCCTGCCCTTGCCGCTCGGCATCGGGGGGGGCGAAGAGAGACGGGCCGCGGCTCCAGCCGGACCGCCGGAGCCGCGCCGTACTCATCCCAGACTCACCTGTGTGATGGGAAAGTCGAAGTAGGTGTCCGGGTAGGGCTCGTCCGTCAGCGTGTAATGCCACCATTCGCAGGCGTAGGAACTGAATCCGCTGGTCTCCATGATGGTGCGAAGGCGCCTGCGGCTGTCCGCCACGAACTCCGAGATTCCTTCCGCCCCATGGTGCGAGACCGAGTCCATCAGGTCGTGGTCGCCGCCCATGGCGGCGAGGTCGCCGCTTTCCAGGTGATACAGCGTCAGGTCGACGGTACTGCCGCGGCTGTGGCCCGACTTGGCTGCCACATATCCGTTCTCGAACATCTCGGACCGGTCGATATGGGGGTAGTGGCGCTGCTTGGTGCGGCCGTCATCCGGCTGCTCGGACCAGCGCACGAAGGAGTTCACGGCACGTTGTGGGCGGTATCCGTCCCAGAGAAGAAGGCCGAATCCGTGCGACGCCGCCTCTTCTCGCGCGCTCTGCAATGCCGCGCACAGGGCCCTGGTGCCGACGATGCGATTGGCCAGGTAGCCGGCGACCGGTTTTCCGGTGAAGTTGTCCCAGGTGGCGTACTTGGCGTCCCAGCGGATCCCGTCCATGAACTCGTCTATAAAGACGAAGTCGTTACGCATCAGCCTGCTCCGTCGAAGTCAGGGACCGTGCGAGCGCCCCGGTCACCAGACGGTCGATCACATCGGACAGCGGAACCCCGGCGGCGGCCATCATCCTCGGATAGCGGCTGTAGGAGGTCATTCCGGGGAACGTGTTGACTTCGTTGAGGACGACGTCTCCGTCGTCCTTGAGGAACAGGTCCACGCGGGCGAGTCCGCTGCACCCCAGAGCGCGGAAGACGGCCTTCGCCACGTCCTGGACATGGGCCCGGGACTCGGCCGAAATATCGGCGGGGACGATCGGCGTCGAATTGTCGGAACCGGTCTCGGGCGCGCCCTCCTGGTGGATCCGGAAGAACCCATGGGACAGGGCGATTCGGTCGACTTCCCCCGCGGTCAGCTCCGTTCCGGCACCCAGGATGGCGCATCCCACCTCGCTGCCGACGACCGCCTCCTCGACCAGGACTTTCCTGTCGTACCGCCGGGCGACGTCCAGCGCGGCCGGCAGTTCTTCCGCATGCGCCACCTTGCTGACCCCGAAGGAAGATCCCGAGCGGGCCGGCTTCACGAAGACGGGATAGGTGAGCCGGTCGGCGTCGATGTCCTCGTCCGCCACGACCGTCCAGAAATTCGGCGTGGCGATTCCGGCGCCGGCGGCGACGAGGTAGGCGAGGGACTTGTCCATGCCCAGCGCGGAACTCTGGACGTCGCAGCCCACGTACGGGATTCCGGACAGCTCGAGCAGGCCCTGGATCGCGCCGTCCTCCCCGAGCCGGCCGTGCAGGACGGGCAACACGACATCCAGGCCGATCGTCTCGTACTTCCCCCGATCGAGGACGAGCAGTCCGCGCACATCGCGGTCCGGGGACAGCGCGGCGGATCGGTGGGCAGCGCTCTCCCAGTCGGCGGCGGGTCCCTCGCAGAGTTTCCAGGTGCCTTCGCGTGTGATCCCGATGAAGTACGGCTCGTACGTGTCCGGGTCGAGGTTTCGTGCGACCTCCTGCGCGGACTTGACGGAGATGGGGTGTTCCTCCGAGCAGCCTCCGAAGAGGATTCCGATCCGAAGCTTGGCCTTAGGCATGCTGATTCCTGCTTTCGAATTCCAGGCAGTTGGTGATCGAGTTCTCTACCGTGTCGCTCAGGGCGCGGTCCGTGTAATACGCGGTGTGCGGGCTGATGAACGCGTTCGGCATTTCCTGCAGCCGCAGCAGCGGCTTGCTGTCGATGGGCGCGTTCCGTCGGTCGGCGTAGAAAACGCCTTCCTCGCCCTCGACGACGTCGAGGGCGACACCGCCCAGACGCCCGTCCTCCAGCGCCTCGACCAGCGCGGTCGTGTCGATGAGGGCGCCACGCCCGGTGTTGACCACGAACGCGCCGGGTTTCATCCGTTGGAGGCGCTCACGGTCGAGGAGGTGGTGCGTCTCGAAGTTGAGCGGGGCATGGAGCGTGACGACGTCGCTCGACCTCAGCAGGTCATCGAGCGACACCTCGTCGCCGGGGCCACCGGATGCCCCGGCGCCATTCTTGTACACCAGAATCCGGCATCCGAAGGCGCGGAGCCTTTCTATGACGGCCGCGCCGATGCGCCCCGTTCCGACCACGCCGACAGTCAGGTCGCGCAGCTCTTTCCCCCGTACGTCGTGCAGCCGATAGTCGTGCACATCCGCGCGGCGGACAGTGGACTTGGCGTGACGCAACGCCATCAGTAGCATCATCACCGTGTAGTCGGCGACGCCGTCGGGGGAATAGCAGACGTTCCCGATGGAAATTCCGACACGGTCCGCATAATCCGTGTCGATGTGGTCGTAGCCGATGCTCCTTGTGGAGATGTAGGAGACACCGACGCGGCTCAGCGCGCGAAGTATCGCCGGGGTGATCCGGGTCTTGTGATCGACGCTGACGCACCGGTTTCCGGACGCCAGGTGGACGTTGTCCTCGGACACCGCGGACTCTGTGATCGTCGGCGTCATGCCGACACGAGGCGCCAGCTCACGGAACCGTGCGGCTTCCTCCCGACCGCATCCGAAAGCGGTGATTCCCACTGGTTCGCTGTAGGTCATACCTCCATTCAAGGGAACGGGGTGTTGCCGGCGCGTATGCAGTTCTCGATACGCTGCCAATATGTTGTCGGTTCCGCGTTGCCGGCCCGCGCGGTGTCGGCCGAACGGCGCGCTTTCCGGCCGGCCCTACCTCGACTGAGCCGGTTCTTCCCTGCGGCCGCGGAGAGCCGGGGCACCGGCGGATCAGCCGGAGAGGTCCTTCCAATAGCGGGCGGAAAGTGTGCAGCGGTCGTCGTAACCGTGGTGCTGGTAAAAGGCATTGGCGGCAAGCCGTGAGCGCTGCGTCGTCACTTCGACGGCGGAGCAGTTCCATTGTCGCGCCAGCTGCCGGCGACGCGTCCACTTAGCTGGGCCACCAGGACCGCGCTGAACGGATGGTCGAACCAAAAGGTGAAGCGCTCTTCGACATCCGGTGCCGTACTGGCGTAACCGAGTTGGCACAGCAGACCGGCGATCTGGTCGGCATCCGCGGGAGTGGCTCGGCGTACGGTGACTGTCACGTCGTCAACCTGCGTTTCTGTGGATCGGTGCTGCCGCGTGGTGATGCGCTGGACGCGTTCCTCGATCGCCCACCGGCGTGTGTGAGCCCCACGTGGTGCTCGATCAGACCGAACGCGGCTCGACACGGCCGCATCAGCCGCGTAGTCGGCGGGGCGCGTATCACGACCGCGGGGACGTGCGCGCGGGCAGTTCCACCGTGATGCACAGGCCACCGGTGTCGCGCGGGGTGAGGGTGAGGGTGCCGTCGTGTGCGCGAGTGATGCTTGTGACGATGGCCAAACCGAGGCCGACACCCGTCTGGTTGGCGTGGATGCGCTCGGTGCCCCTCTGGAATGGTTCGGTGAGTGTCGAGACCAGGTGTGGAGGCATTTTCTCGCCTGTGTTTTCGACCGTGAGCATCACGGTGCCGGGGCGGGCGCTGGTGGTGACCCACACCCTTCCCTCTGCGGACAGATTGTGGACGATCGCGTTGTGCACGAGGTTCATGGTCAGTTGCAGCAGGAGCGCCGGCGATCCGCTCGCGAGGGTGATGTCGCCGCGGGTCTCGATGGTGACGCCGTTCTTCGCTGCGAGGGGGAGCAGCGTTTCGGTGGCTTCCTCCGCCATGAGGGACAGGTCGACCAGTTCTCGGGTGAAGGATCGCTGGTCGGCCCGGCTGAGCAAGAGCAGTGCTTCAGTGAGGTCGATCGCTCGGGTGTTGACAGCTTGGAGGCGGTCGAGGGCTTCGCCGGTGTCGTGTGATGGATCGGTGCGGGCCACGTCGAGAAGTGACTTCGAGATTGCCAGCGGGGTGCGTAGTTCGTGCGAGGCGTTTGCCGCGAATCTCTGCTGCTCGGCGACGTGTGCTTCAAGCCGTGTGAGCATCGCGTCGAAGGCGTCGGCAAGTTCGCGGAACTCGTCCTGGCGTCCCGGCATCTGGATACGGTGCGAGAGGGATCCCGTAGCGGCCGTGCGGGTGGCGTTGGTGATGCGAGCCAGGGGGGCGAGCATACGACCGGCGAGGATCCATCCTCCCAGGAGGCCGAACACGAGGAGGAACACCATGACTGCGGCTGCCGTTGGCGCGAAGCCCTGCACGAAGTCGGTGACCGGGTTCCTCTTCCAAGCCCCCTGCTCGTTGGTTTGTATCCACCCCTGTCGCAGGAGGAACACTCCTGCGGCGGCGAGCGCCAAGGCACCAGCGAGCATGAGGAATCCGGCGTAGCTGAGGGTGAGCTTGAGGCGGACACTCAATCCAGGCGCTCTGCTCACGGTCGCTCCCCCCGATTCCCGGCCTGCGGCCGTGCATTGATTCGGTAGCCGGCCCCGGAGACCGTGACGATGATCCACGGTTCACCGAGACGCTTGCGCAGTGCCGAGACGGTGATTCGGACAGCATTGGTGAACGGATCGGCGTTCTCATCCCACGCGCGTTCCAGAAGTTCCTCGGCGCTGACGACACCACCCTCGGCGGCGACGAGGACCTCGAGTACGGTGAACTGCTTACGCGTCAGCGTGACGTAGCGGCCGTCCCGGTAGACCTCGCGTCGGAACGGATCCAGCCGCAGCCCCGCGATCTCATGGACCGCAGGCCGGCTATGGGCGCGCCTGCGGTCGAGCGCGCGGAGCCTGAGGACCAGTTCCCGCAGATCGAACGGTTTCGTGAGGTAGTCGTCGGCGCCGAGTTCGAAGCCGGATGTCTTGTCGTCGAGGCGGTCTGCCGCGGTGAGCATGAGGATAGGCATGCCGCTGCCCGAGGCGAGGATGCGTTTGGCGATCTCGTCACCGGAAGGGCCCGGGATATCGCGGTCGAGGACAGCGATGTCGTACCTGTTGATGCTCAGCATTTCCAGGGCGATGCCGCCGTTGCCCGCGAGGTCGGCCGCGATCGCTTCCAGGCGCAGGCCATCGCGGATGGCTTCCGCCATATAAGGCTCGTCCTCGACGATCAACACACGCATACTCTCGATGTTAGGAGCGGGCACATATCGCCCGCGTATCAAAAACCGCATACACGCGGCCAACACCCGCCACCGTCCATCAGCGCCGCGATCTGCCAGTCGACGAGCCCTCGATCAGTGTCACTCCCGAGGGGGGGCATTGGTGCGGACGGCGAGGGAACACCGCTGGTCATACCGACGGCCTCCCGCGCCATGTCCGAACCCCTCGGCGGCGTCAGCCTCAGCTGCACGATCCGTACGGGGCCGTTCCGGGCCGCCGGACGGCGGGCAGGCGGCGGACGTTGCCGAGGGCCGCGCTCTGTTCCGGTAGACGGACGATCACGTCGTGCTGTGCGGCCAGGCGCGAGACGGCGAGTACCTTGAACGCGGTGAATTCGGCAACGGTCTCATCCCGCTGAGCGGGTAGCCGTCGCAGACGAACGCCGGACCCGCGGCAGGCAGGGTGATCACTCAACGTAAGCGCGGCGCCTCCCTCTAGCGTGGTCGCGCGGGGGATGGGTCGGCACGGCGAAGGATGGCGACGTGGAGTGGTCTCGGCCGGTTCGGTTTCTGCGGATCGCCGTCACTCCGGCGGGCAGTCGCGTCACGATCCGGGTGGCCGGGGAGCTGGACATCGCCTCGGCGCCGGCGCTCGACCGTGAACTGAGGCGCGCCCGGGAGAAGTTCGGCGCCATCGATCTCGACCTGAGCCGGGTGACGTACTGCGGCGTCGCAGGGGCGAACGTGCTGCTGGACGCGCACCGGCAGACGGCCGCCGACGGCGGCACGTTCACGGTGTCGCGGGCCCACAACTCCGTACTGCGTCCGCTGGAGGTCTGCGGCGACGGCGAAGCCCTCGTACTGGTACGAGGGGTGGTGACGGCGCCGCTGTCCCCGCACGAGCAGCGCCGCCGTCAATCGCTGGTGTCCCAGACCCTCGCGGTGGCGCTGCAGATCACCGGGGCGCCGATGGGCAATGCCCAACTGCTGGATCCAGCGGGCCAGGTCCTGCGCATCACCACCCAGCACGGCTTCCACCAGCCGTTCCTGAGCTTCTTCGAGACGGTGGGCGAGCGGGACACGGCCTGTGGGGTGGCGGCCCAGGACCGTAAGCCCGTCTTCGTCGAGGAGACGGCCGCCTCCCCGTCTTCCTGGGCACCCCGGGTGGTGTCCGTGCACCGCCCGCGGCCCACGCTGTGGCAGGGCGAGCAGCGCCAGGCCCTGGAGTCGCTGGCCGCCGCGGCTTCCCTGCTGCTCTGAGCCCTCGAAATTCCGTTGGCTTCGCCCATCCTCTCCTGCATCCTTCATCCCAATGAGAGTCGAGCTTGCGGGTGGGGTGGTGACGTCCGGTCACCACGTGTGGTTGCCGGGGGATTCCGGTCCGGTACGGATGGTGGACGAGTCGGACGGTGCCGACGGATCCGCAGTGGCATGGGGGCCGGACGGGGCGAGCGACGCGGAAGCCCGGGATGCGGTCGCCGAGTTGGAGCGCATCGTCGCGACAGGCGGTGCCCTCGCGGCCGGGGCGGGCATCGATCTCGGCAGCGGATTCCGGTCGGCCCGGCTGTCCGGGGGCAGAGGCGAGCAGCGGGATGCGGTGCTGGCCGCGCTCAGGATGCTGGGAGCCGAAGGGGCGGGGCGCCTCGGTGATCAGGCCCGCGTCCTCGTCGCACTGTTCGGACCCTCGGCCACCAAGCGGGTCGGCGCAGCGGCCGCTCGGGCGGTCGCCGACGAACGGTGGGCCGCGCTCCATCTGGCGTGTGCCGCGAGCGACGTGCTCGGTCCGGAGCAGCTGGAGCGGATCCTCGCACTGGAGGCCCCCGAGGGCTCCAAGATGGTCTCGGGCAGCCTCCCGTCGGTCCTCGGCGCGCATCTGCGACAGGTGTGCGAACAGGTGCCGCCGGCACGCCGGTCGGCGTTGCTGATGGACCTCTGGGAGCAGGTGCTCGGACATCACGCCCGGCGGGCCCGGCGCAGGCGGCTCCTCGCGACCCAGGGCAGACAGGACCGTATCGACGATCTGCGGGCCCGGCGCAGCACGTTCGAGGACGGTGAGATCCTGCACTTCCTCGGGCTCGCTCTGTACGGTCGCGAACCCTCGCTGGCCGACGCGGCCCGGTGGACGGTGCCCTCCCATTACTGGCAAGGGCTGCTGAACCGTACGGTCAACGACGCTCTCGCCGCCACCGCCCTGCTCCGCACCGCCGTGGCCGTTTCGGATCATGGTCTGCGGGAGGGGCTGGAGCGCAGCCACTCCGTCCTCGCGGCCGCCGACGCCACCTTCGGCGACGCGGCGGCGGCCAGGTCCGCGCGCCATGCGCCGGGGCACACCGGACTTCCCGCACGCCCCGGCAGTTGCGTACGCGACATCCATCGCAGGCTCCACAAACCCGGACCGGAGGACTCCAAGCTCGACGGCTACGTGATGCCCCGCCTGGCGCGAGCGCGCGAGTACGCCCTGCTGGTCTCCGAAGAGCTGACGACGCTGCTGGGCGCGATGACCCCGGTCCCCGAGGAGATACTGACGACCTGGGCGGCGGGCGGGCTGCGGTCCTGGCGCGCCGAGGTCGGCTTCACCTCCGTACGTCCGCCTTCCGCATGGGACACGCACCCCCCGCACCTCCGCCGCGTGCACCACCTCTCGGGCACCCTCGCCGATCGGCTGGGCCGGCTGCAGGACCCGGCGCCCGCCGAGGTGGAGGTGGTCGGCGATCTGCTGTGGTACGCCGAAATGACCGATGCGCTCGCCCAGTTGTACGGGCACGAGGCCGCGCGGCACGGGCAGTTCGGCGAACGGTGGCTCGACCACGACCCGGCACCCGCGCCGACAGAGCCCCTGACGTCGCCGCTCGAGTCGATCACGCTGGCCGTGGCGGGAGCGGCCCAGCTCGTCGCGCTCGGCGCCCGCCCCGCCAAGAGCACCGGCGGCTGGACCGCCCACATCGCCGCTCTGCACACCGGCCTGGACATCGCGGCGGCGCTCAGCGGCGAGTTCGCCGTCCCCGCTCGGATCGGCGACCTGGACAGAACCGTGGTCCCCGGCACCCGGACCCGCTTCCGGGTGGCCCGCACCGCGCGCACCCTCACCGAGTGGTCCACCTACATGGGCAATTGCATCGCCGGTCCGCCGTACGTCGACAGCGCGGCGAAGGGCCACAGCGCACTGGCGGCCCTGTTCGACGAACACGGTCGCATCCTCGTCAACGCCGAACTGCGCCCCAAGAGGCCTGCCGCACGCGGCTGGTGGATCACCGAGATCGCGGCCCGCTTCAACGAATCACCCGATCCGGCCCTCGCGCAGAGCTTCCGGGCCTGGGTGGACACCATCCCCGGCCCCGGCATCACGGAGCCCGGCGGGAGCGCCGACGACGAGGTGCGGCCGGATCGTCGCGTACGCCGGCGGGCCACCTCTCACCCGCACCTGGCCGAGGCGGTGGGGCCCGCGCTCACGGATCTGCTGGAGCGGTCCCGGGACCTCCCGGACATGGACGAGGCGCTCGGCTGCCTGGCGATCCTCGCGGACACCGCCCCGGATGCCGCACTGTTCCGAATGCGCCGCCTCTCGCCCGAGTCGCTTGCTGCCGCGTGCCAACAGGCCCTCGGCCGGGGGGACTTGGACGTGGTGCGGCTGTGGAACGCCACCGGAGTCCGCCCGCTGGCCACAGCGGTCGACGGCCTGGCACCGCCCCTGCGGGACCGCTTCGGGCGGCTCGCACTGCTGGCAGGTTCCGATCCGCTCCCCAAGTCCCTGCGCCGGCTGGTGAAGTCGCCCGCCGTGGCGACCGCGTACTCCATGGACCTGGTGACCCTCCGCGTGCGTGCGGCGCTGGGGCGGCTGATGCACGACGGCGATGAGGTCATGGCGCGCTCGTTGGCCCGGCGTACCACCGTGCCACTGCTCTGCGCCGCCGTCGTCGCCGTCAACTGCCGTACCCCCGGCGCCGAACTCACCCCGATCGCACCGCCGCGCATCATCACCGTGCCGGGATTTCCTGCGGCCGACCTCGCCGATCCTGACGGGCCGTGGCAGCGCGCGCTGCCCGCGGCCCGCGAACTGGGCGCGGAAACCACGGCATGGTGGGACCGGATCGCGGAGCACGGTCTGCGCATACCCACCGCCTGGCTCGGCGCCGGGGGCTGGCCTGCGCTCTGGTCCCGCGCCCATCTCGCTGCCTGAGACACCCGCCCCCAGGCGTTTCCACCACGGTCGGGACGACATCCTCCGAGCCTTCGTCCAACCCATTGCAAAAGGGGTGTACGAGCGCTAGCGTCCCGCAGGCCACCCCCGCCCCTCCGCACCGGGACCGAGGAAAACTCCATGGACACAGAGAAGTTCACCCTGGACCGCCGCGCCGTTCTGCGGTCCGCCGCCGGAGTCGCGGCGCTCGGCGGATTCGCCGCCCTGCCCGGCACGACCGCCAGTGCCGCCACAGGGACACAGCCCCAGAGCGCGGCCGACACCGGAGTGTTCACGCCCGGGCAGCCCTGGCTCGATACCAACGGCCAGGTGATCCAGGCCCATGGCGGCCAGGTGACACCCGCCGAGGACGCGGCCGGGCAGCGTATCTGGTACTGGTACGGCGAGGACCGGAGCAAGGGCTACTACAACAGCCCGGGCGTGCACGTCTACTCCTCCCGCGACCTGCACACCTGGACGGACGAGGGCCTCGCGCTGCGGTCCATGGAATCGGCCGAACAGTTCGACACCGACCCGTACTTCACCGCGCTGTACACGGGCTACGACGCCGAACAGCGCGCGGCCGTGTACCGGGATCTGAGCACCCGGCAGATCAGCACGAGCGTCAACCCGGCCATCCTCGAGCGGCCCAAGGTGATCCACAACGCGCGCACCGGGAAGTGGGTGATGTGGGTGCACGCCGACGGCCCTTCGGCGACATCCGGCGCCCAGTACGCCAAGGCCCGTGCGGGCGTCGCCGTCTCCGACTCCCCCACCGGACCGTTCCGCTACATCGACAGCTACCGGCTGCACGTGGCCCCGGCCGGCGAGCCGAACTACCAGCCGGACAACCCCGGTATGGCCCGGGACATGAACCTCTTCGTGGACGACGACGGGGCGGCGTACATCATCTACTCCAGCGAGGAGAACTACTCGCTGTTCATCTCACGCCTGGACGACGACTACACCTACCTCGCCACACCGCCCGAATCGGCGGTCAAGGGCGTCGACTTCATCCGCCCGTACATCGGCGCCCACCGGGAAGCACCCGCGCTCTTCAAGTTCGACGGCACGTACTACCTGATCACCTCGGCCGCCACCGGCTGGAGCCCCAACCCCGCCGCGTACGCCACCGCGACCGACATCCTCGGCGAGTGGACCGACCACGGGAACCCGGCCACCGGCGGTGACGCGGCCACCACGTACTCCTCGCAGTCCACCTGCGTCGTCCCCGTCGACCCGAAGGCCGGCCGCTACATCTACATGGGCGACCGATGGACCCCTTCGGACCTCGCCAACTCGCCTTACATATGGCTGCCGTTGACGTTCGGCGAGGGCGACTCCATGACGCTCCCGTGGCACGAGAGCTGGACCCTCGACGACCTCACCCCGCAGACCCGCTACCGCGTCGACGCCGAGATGCCGGGGCACGTATGGCTCGGCGACGGCGAGGACCTGCCCCGCCGGGTGCGGGTGCACATCGACGGCAAGGCCCGTTCCTCCAGGGTCACTTGGGACACCGCGGCGCTCGCCGCCCCCGGGATGCGGACCGTCACCGGCACCCTGCGCGACTTCGGCGACCGCACCTTCACACGCCAGGTGCTCGCCGTGCCGAAGAAGGTCCGTTACGCGGTCAACGCGGGCGGCGACCGCACCGCGGACTGGACGCAGCTCATGGCGGTGGCGGGCAGGACGGCCCCGACCCTCAACTCACTCCCCGAACAGCCCTTGGGTGCCGACCCGAAGACCGGCGCGGTCTGGGGCTGGACCAGCGAAGGAAGCCTGCCGCGCACCGTCAGCGGCGGCGATCTGTACACGACGCTGCGGTACGCGGTCTCCGGGCGGACCCTCACCTACACGTTCGGCGGCCTCGACCCGGCACGCCGCTACACCGTCCACACCGGCTGGTTCGACCCCTGGCCGTCGGCCAATCGCGCCGCAAGGGTGCAGGTCAACGGCGTGACGATGGAGGAGCAGCGGCTGTTCACCGCGGAGCCCGCGGCCGGTGCGTACGCCGGGATCAAGCCGTCGGCGGACGGGATCATCGTGCTCGACGTGATCCCGACCCGCTCGCCCGACATCCAGCTGAGCTGGGTGATGGTCGCAGCGGAGCGCTGAGTCAGGCGGTGATGCCCTGCGGCCATGTACCGCAGGGCACCACTCCCTCAGCTCTGGTGGACGAGCGTGCCGCCGACGTACGTCCGCTCCACCCTGGCCCTGGAGATCTCCTCGGGCGGCGCCGCGAGGATGTCCCGGTCGAGCACGATCAGGTCGGCCAGGTGTCCCGGGAGCAGGCTGCCCGCGTCGTCGTGGCGGTTCACATGGGCGGAACCCGCCGTGTAGGCGGCGAGGGCGGACAGCGGGTCGATCCGCTGCTCGGGCAGGAACACCCGCTCGTCGTCGCTCTCCGGTTCGCGGCGGTTGACGGCGACATGGATGCCCGCAAGCGGGTCCGGGCTGGAGACGGGCCAGTCGCTGCCCGCCGCCAGGGTGGCACCGGAGCGCAGCAGATCACCGAAGGGGTACTGCCAGGAGGCGCGTTCGGGGCCCAGGTACGGGATGGTCAGCTCGTCCATCTGCGGCTCGTGCGCCGCCCAGAGCGGCTGGATGTTCGCGATGGCGCCGAGCGCCGCGAAGCGGGGCAGGTCGTCGGGGTGGACGACCTGGAGATGGGCCAGGTGGTGGCGGTTGCCGCGCCGCCCGTTGGCGGCGACCGCGGCCTCGACCGCGTCCAGCGCCTCGCGTACCGCACGGTCGCCGAGCGCGTGGAAGTGGACCTGGAAGTCGAGCGCGTCCAGCGCGGCCACATGGCCGAGGAGCGCCTTCGGGTCGACGAAGCTCAGCCCGCTGTTGGCCGTGGCGCAGCCGCAACCGTCCAGATACGGGGCGGTCATCGCGGCCGTGAAGTTCTCCGCGACCCCGTCCTGCATGATCTTCACCGACCCGACCCGGAACCGGCCGTGATTCAACTCCGCGCGGCGCGCGATGAGTTCGGGGATCTGCTCGGCGCCGCGCTCACGGTCCCACCACAGCGCACCGCTCACCCTGGCGGTCAGCGAACCGTCCCGGGCGGCCGACAGATAGGCGTCCGAGGGGTCGCTCATGCCGTTCAGGTCGCCGAGCAGCGCGTCCTGCCAGCCCGTGATCCCCAGGGAGTGCAGAAGCTTCTGGGCCCGCAGCAGCCCCGCGCGCCGGTCCTGCGGTGTGCTCGGCGGCACCAGGCGCGAGACCAGAACCGTCGCGCCCTCCTGGAGCATCCCGCTCGGAGTGCCGTCCGCCTCCCGCTCGATGCGCCCGTCGGCCGGATCCGGCGTGTCGGCGGTCAGCCCCGCCAGCTCCAGGGCGCGGGTGTTGGCCCAGGCCCCGTGATGGTCCCGGTTGGAGAGCAGCACAGGCCGGTCGGGAACCACCGAGTCGAGCAGCCGGCGGCTGGGCATCCCGCCCTCGAAGCTCTCCATCGACCAGCCACCGCCGGTGATCCACTCCTGCTCGGGGTGCGCCTGGGCGTAGACGCGGATCCTCTCCAGATACGTACCGACGTCGACCACCCCGGTCAGGTCGCACTGCGCCAGCTCGCTGCCGCCGCCCACCGCGTGGATGTGGGCGTCCTGGAATCCGGGCAGCAGCAGCTTGCCGGTGAGGTCCACGACCTCCGTACCGGGACCGATCAGCTCCCGTACCTCGTCGTGTCCGACGGCGGTGATCCGCTCCCCGGTGACGGCGAGCGAACTCGCCCGGCTGCGGGCCGGGTCCATGGTGAGCACAGGACCTCGGGTGAAGACCAGATCGGCCTTGGTCATGGAACGCTCCAGAGCGTGCGGAAACGGTGGGACGGTCGCCATGCAAGCCGGGCGACCGCCCACACGTCAATGCTGTTGACGTAAGCCTCCGCCGTCCGGGCTCAGGACCGGATCAGGGTGCGGAGGTCCGCCGCCCCGCCATCAGCGCCACGTACACGAGGAACGACGAGGCGAGCCCGACGGCCCAGCCGTAGTCGGCGAGCGGTTTGAGGATGGGGATCAGCCCGTCGACCGGGAAGGGGCCGGCCTTGCTCCCCTTCGCGTCGAGTGTCGAGTACGAGCCGCCGACCGCCAGGATCCCGCCGACCGCGAAGGCTGCGACAGCACGCCAGTTCCAGCCGCCGGAGTACCAGTAGCGGCCCTCGGGTCGGTAGAGGTCGGCGACGTCGAGGACCGTACGGCGGATGACCCAGTAGTCCGCGATCAGGATCCCGGCCACCGTACCGAGCAGCCCGCCGACCACGCCCAGCCAGGTGAAGATGTACAGCTCGGGCGTCGAGGTCAGCTTCCACGGCATGACGACCACACCGATCACACCCGTGATCAGCGCGCCCGTACGGAAGTTGATGAGCTTCGGAGCGAGGTTGGCGAGGTCGTACGCGGGTGAGACGACGTTCGCCGCGATGTTCACGGAGATCGTCGCGACGAAGACGGTGATCAGCGCGAAGAGCAGCCCGAAGGTGTTGTCGGTCTTGCCCGCGAGTGCGACCGGGTCCCAGATCGCCGCGCCGTAGACCTTCTCCGAGCCGGAGGTGACGAGCACCGACATCAGCGCGAAGAGCGTCATCGTGGTGGGCAGGCCCAGGGTCTGGCCCCAGACCTGGGCGCGCTGTCCTTTGCCGAAGCGGGTGAAGTCGGGGATGTTGAGCGAGAGCGTGGACCAGAAGCCGATCATGCCCATCAGGCCGGGGAAGAAGACCTTCCAGAAGTCGCTGCCCCAACCGACCTTGGAGGGCTCGTCGAGCAGCGGGCCGAAGCCGCCCGCCTTGTTCGCGATCCAGATCAGCAGGACCACCGCACCGACCAGGACGAAGGGTGCGGCCCAGTTCTCGAAGCGGCGCAGGGTGTCCATTCCCCGGTAGATGACGGCGAGTTCGATGACCCAGAAAATCGCGAAGCAGAGCCACAGCGTCCAGGGGTAGCCGCCGATGTGCCCGGCGTCCGTCCAGCCGCCGAAAATCTTGCCCAGCAGGATGAAGATCCCCTGTCCGCCGATCCAGGTCTGGATGCCGAACCAGGCGCAGGCGACGGCCGCCCGGATCAGGGCAGGGAGGTTCGCGCCGCGCAGGCCGAAGGAGGCGCGGGCCAGGACCGGGAAGGGGATGCCGTACTTGGGGCCCGCGTGACCGGTGAGCAGCATGGGGAGCAGGACGATCACATTGGCCAGGGCGATCGTGAGGACCGCCTGCTTCCAGTCCATGCCCAGGGCGACCAGGCCGGAGGCCAGGGTCCAGGAGGGGATGCAGTGGGCCATGCCGATCCACAGGGCCACGAAGTTGTACGTCGTCCAGGTGCGCCCGGATTCGGGGACGGGGCGCAGATCGTCGTTGACGTAGCGGCCGTCGGGTATCTCGACGGCCGACGGGTGGGTCGGTATCGCGGTTTCGGTCATGAAAGGGCACCGGCCTTCGTTCGGGGACGGGTAGGGAGAAGCCCCCTCCCCGGGACGGCGGGGAGGGGACGATCACAGGTGCGGGTGCGGGTGCGGGTGTCGGGGTGTCAGGCGAGTGCGGGGATGATCCGGGCGCCGTAGGTGTCGATGACCGACTCCTTCTCGTCCTGCATGTTGTAGAGGGCGAACTGGTCGACTCCGAGGGCGCGCAGGATCTTCAGTTTCTCGATGTGCGTCTCCACGGTGCCGATCAGGCAGAAGCGGTCGACGATCTCGTCGGGGACGAAGGCGGTGTCCGGGTTCCCGGTCCGGCCATGGTGCGAATAGTCGTACCCCTCACGGGACTTGATGTAGTCGGTGAGTTCCTGCGGGACCAGATTCGAGCTCGCCCCGTACTTGGAGACCAGGTCGGCGACGTGGTTGCCGACCATCCCGCCGAACCAGCGGCACTGGTCGCGGGCGTGCGCGAGCGCCTCGGGCGAGTCGTCCTCGGTGACGTACGCGGGGGCCGCCACGCAGATCTTCACCTCGGAGGGGTCGCGGCCCACGGCCACGGCCGCGTCCCGTACCGCCTTGACCATGTACTCGGTGAGGTACGGATCGGCCAGCTGGAGGATGAAGCCGTCCGCCTCCTCCCCCGTCATCTTCAGCGCCTTAGGTCCGTACGCCGCCATCCAGACCGGGACCTCGGACCCTTCCGGCGCCCAGGGGAAGCGGACCGTCGTCCCTCCGAGTTCGGCCTCCCGGCCCGCGCCGAGCGCCTTGATGATGCGCATGGCGTCGCTGATCCGGGCGAGGGTGTTGGGGGCGCGGCCCGCGACGCGCATGGCGGAGTCGCCGCGGCCGATGCCGCAGACGGTGCGGTTGCCGTACATCTCGTTGAGCGTCGCGAAGGTGGAGGCGGTGACCTCGGGGGTGCGGGTGCTGGGGTTGGTGACCATCGGGCCGACGATCAGATGGTCGGTGGTGGCGAGAATCCGGCTGTAGATGACGAAGGGCTCCTGCCAGAGCACCGCCGAGTCGAAGGTCCAGCCGTGGCTGAAGCCGTTGCGCTCGGCGCGCTGCATCAGCTCGACGACCGCGGAGGCCGGCGGGTCGGTCTGCAGGACGAGTCCGAAGTCCATGGGCACCACTCCTGGTTGAGGTGAGGACACATACCCTGCGGACGTTGCGCCCGCGTTACGTGCTCAGGCGAATCTCCCCCGTCAGACCGTGTCTGACCTTGTACGGAGCCGCTGCGCAGGCGACCCGCGGGGGCACAACTCTGGACTCCTTTCCGGGCGTTGGCAAGGGTGGGTCTACGCGCGTCCACACTTCCGGCGAACGGGACAGCTCTGAATCGTTCAACTACCCTTGTCCGATGCCGGTTGGACTGATCGCACTCGCCCTCGGGGGCTTCGGCATCGGTCTGACCGAGTTTGTCATCGCCGGTCTGCTGCCGGAGGTTGCGCAGAGCCTCGGCGTGTCCGAGGCGGCGGCGGGATGGCTGATTTCCGGATACGCGCTGAGCGTGGCCATCGGCGCGATCGTGCTCACGGCCGCGACCGCGAGGCTGCCCCGCAAGCACGTGCTGGTGGGCCTTGTGGGGCTGTTCGTCGTGGGCAATCTGCTGTCCGCGGTGGCACCGGACTACCGGGTGATGATGCTCGGGCGGATCGTCGCCGCACTGTGCCACGGCTCGTTCTTCGGCATCGGCTCGCTGGTCGCCCGCTCGCTGGTCGCGCCGGAGCAGAAGTCGCGCGGAGTGGCTGTCATGTTCGGCGGGCTGACGCTGGCGAACGTGGCGGGCGTGCCGTTCGGCGCGCTGGTCGGTCAGGTCTGGGGGTGGCGGGCCACGTTCTGGGTGATCACCGGGATCGGGGTCCTCGTCCTGGCGGGGATCATCGCCCTGGTCCCCGGCGATTCCGGTGGCGGCGAAGGCGCGCCGAGCACCCTGCGGGCCCAGCTGCGCGCGTTCCGCTCCGTGCAGGTCTGGCTGACCCTCGCCGCCACCGCACTGGGGTACGGCGGGATGTTCGGCGCCTTCACCTATCTCGCCTACACGTTCACCCGCGTCAGCGGCTTCTCCGCCGCTGACGTCTCCTGGCTGCTGATGGTGTACGGCAGCGGGCTCGTCCTCGGCAATCTGGTCGGCGGCCGGGCCGCCGACCGCAACCGCGACCGGACGCTGATCGTGGCGCTGGCCGGGCTCACGCTCACGCTGGTCCTGTTCGGACTGCTGGCCGCCAGTCCGGTCGCGTCGGTGGTCCTGGTCTTCCTGATGGGCGTGTCCGGTTTCGCCGGCGTACCCGGCATGATCACCCGCGTCACCGACCACGCCCATGGTGCACCCCTGGCCGCCGGCGCCAACGTATCGGCCTCCAACGTCGGCAACGCTCTCGGTGCCTGGCTGGGTGGTCTGGCCGTGACCGCAGGACTCGGTTACACCGCACCGCTCTACGTCGGTGCGGCGATCGTCGCCGCCGCGACCGTCGTCATGACGGTCGCGGCGGGTCTGTCCGTACGTCAGGCGCGGGCCACCGCGATCGCCCCGGCGAGGCGTTCGCCCGCCTCGAAGACCATGTAGGGGACTCCGCCGTCGGTTCCGAAGGACGGTGCGGCGGCGCGGCCGTTCTCCGGCGCCGTGGAGCGGGAGTTGTAGAAGACCCCCAGGTGCTTGCGGAGGGTGAAGTCGTTGCCGACCTCGGTGATCATGATGTCGCCGCCGCTCTCCTTGTCCTTGTTGTAGACGACGTAGGTGGAGCCGTTCCTGTTGAGCAGGTGGGGGCCGCCCACGTTGATGGCGCCCACGTCGCTGTGGCGGATCAGCGGCTGCTGGTCGAAGGTCCAGTTGCGTCCGTCGGCTGACCAACCCCAGTGGATGTCACGGTGGTTGGTGGTGTTGTTGAGCATAAAAACCATGACGTACTTGGCGCCGCGCGAGGGCACGTCCTGGCGGAAGACCCGGGCGTACGAGGTCTCGGTCGTGCCCGAGGGGAGCATCGACGCGGAGAGGACCACCTTGTCGTAGGTGAAGTGGATGCCGTCCTTGGAGCGGGCGAGGCGCGTGGTGGTGTTCTCGCCGTGGAAGTAGAGCCAGAGCTCCTTGGCGTCCTCGTTCCACAGGACGTGCGGGGAGGAGACGTGCGAGACGGAGTAGTGGGGCTGCCAGTTGTTGGAGACGATGGGGTTCGTCGGGTACTCCGTGAACGGGCCTTCCAGGGAGTCGCCGTAGGCGAGGCAGATCCCACCGGGCGCGTCGTGCGGTGCGTAGTAGAGGTAGTAGCGGCCCAGCGGGTCGGCTATGCGGCCCGCGACTCCGCGGATGCACGGAAAGATGATCTCGCCGGTGGGGTTGTACTTCAGCTTGGACGGGGTCAGCAGCGTCTTCACGTAGGTGTAGTCGGGGAATCCGCCGGGTGCGGCGGACGCGGTGGGGGTGGCGAGACCTCCGACGGTGAGGACCGCGCCGGTGGCGGCGGCGGTGCGCAGGAAGAAGCGGCGGTCGAACTGCGGCTCATGCATGTCGGCTCCGATGGTGAGGGGTATCAGAGGGCGTCGGCGGGTGCGGCAGGTGGAGCAGGTTCAGAGGCTTCAGAGGTACGTGGCCGCGGTGACGCACAGGCCGCCGAGGGCGACCACCCAGACGTAGGGCAGCGTGCGGGCCATGACCTGTTGCGGGGAGACGCCCGCGTACTGGGAGCTCCACACGGTCTGCGTGCTGGTCGGGTCGGCGACGCCGAAGACCTGGTTGTACGAGGTCGCCATGCCCAGGACCGCGACGGCCGGGTAGATGCCGGTGGCGATGAGGACTCCGGCGATTCCGGCGCCCAGGCCGAAGACGTTGAGCGGGCCCCGGTAGAGGCAGAGCGGGACGAGCGCGGTGAAGACGAGGACGAACAGGACCGGGTTCTGCGGGCTGACGGCTTTGACGAGGGGTTCGAGCGCGTCGACCGCGCCCGGGAGTTTCACCGCGGCGAGCAGGATGCCGATGGCGACGAACAGGGCGATGGGGGCGGCGGCCACCTCGAATCCGCCGTACAGCGTGCGCAGGAGCCGCTTGTTCATGTCGCGCGGGCGTGTGGTGGTGAGGAGCGCGTACAGGACCCCGGCCAGCAGCGAGGGGATGATGGCCAGTTCGAAGCCGAGCGCGAGGACCAGCGGGACGGCCGGGGTGAGCAGCGCGTACCAGGGGGCGTCACCGAGTCGCTCGCGGCGTGAAGTGGACTTGGTGGCGGCGGACTTGAGCGACCAGGTGTGTTCCACGCCCCGGCGGCGCGATTCGATCAGTACGTAGGCGACGGCGGCGACCAGCGCGAACGGGAACAGCTTGATCATGAATCCGCGCACGGTCGGGACCGGCAGTTCCAGGGCGGTGGAGAAGAACTGCCACAGGGGCAGTTCGAAGGGGATGCCCACCGCGATGCCCATCAGGATCGTGCCCGCCGCGGTCACCTTCGGGATGCCGACGGCGATCATCGCCGGGATCCCGATGAGGCCGGCGAGCATCGCCGCCGGGGCCGAGCCCGTGACCGTGCCGACGAGTGCGGAGACGGCGAGTACGCCCAGGGCCACGACGACCGGGCGGTCGCCGCCGAACTCGACGATCTTGCGTACGAGCGTGCCCGCGATGCCGGTCTCGTCGAGCAGTTTGCCGAGCCAGGAACCCAGGAGGATCGCGATCATCGTGGCGGCCAGCGCCGGGGCGCCCTCCTGGAGGACCGTGTCGAAGACGCTGTTCTTGCCGGTCAGCGGGGCGCCCGCGACAAAGGCGATGACGATGGCGAGCAGGACGAGCGCGAAGGCCGTGGGGAGTTTGCGGGTGAGCATCGCGGCGACGCCGGCCGCCATGACGAGAAGAATGACGACGCCCATGGTTCAGTTCTCTCTTCTGGCGGCGAGCGCCTCGGTGAGGGCTTCGGTGAGGAGGAGCGGGCTGCGGCCGAGACCGCAGACGGTGCGTGCGTAGGCGTGCGCGGCGAGCTCTTCGGCGCCGGCGACATGGGCGTGGACGCTGCGTCGGCCCAGGCGCAGCACCGTGTGGCCGAGTGCCTGTTTGAGGGCGACCCTGGTGGGGCCGTGGTGGAGCTGTTCGTGCGCGCACTCGTGGGCGAGCGCGGCGGCGCGCACCGAGCCCTTCGGGTACCGGTCGCGCCAGCCGCGTGCGTCGATCAGCGCCTCCGCGAACGCGATGGTGTCGGTGTAGAGCTCGACGGTCGCGGGGCGCGAGCGGTAGCGGGCGAGCAGGAGCTCCGTGAGGCCGCCGTCGCGCTCCACGACGCGTGCGCGGCAGGGCCGGGGCGCGAGCCGTGACCCGAACTCCTGCGCGGCCAGGGCCCATTGGCGCAGGAGCGCGGGGTCTCGGCCTTCGTGGGTCGGGGTCTGCTGGAGGAATCTGACGGCGAGGTCGAGGTCCTGGTCGTGTTCGTGATCCACGGCGGTCGCGCTCATGTCCGTACCTCCAGTACGGCGACGACCGCCTCGTCCGCACCCCGCGAGGCGAGTTCGCTGCGGGCCAGCGCCAGCAGCGGTCCCGGTTCGAGGACACCGGAGAGGTCGGCAATACGGGTGCCGAGCAGCAGCCGCAGCGCGGGGGCGCGGACGCCGCCGTCCCCGTAGGAGGTGGCTTCCCGTACGAGGCGGGCCAGGACGTCCGGGGCGCCGGCGACCGTGGTCGTCTCGACCTGGGCGTCGGGCACGTGGAGGCGTACGACGCCGTCCGTGTCGACGACCCGTACCGGATGGCGGGTGGCCCGGAACCGGCGCCTGACCTCGGTGCCGTACACGGTGTGGGTGGGCGTGCCCGCGAGGGCGCGCACCGCGGACGGGTCGGACTTGAGGCTGGCGGCGGCCGCCCGCAGCCGCTCGTCGCCGTCGGCGCGGTGGGCGCGGTCCTGGGTGCGCAGCTCGGTGGCGCCGGTGGCGATCGCCCGCACGGTGTTGGTCTGCGGGTCGACGGTCACCTCCACCTCGACCTCGGCGGCCGATGCGCCCTGCGCGACGACCGCCTGTTCCGCTTCCGCCCGCACCGCCAGGATCTGCTCCTGGGTGACGCCGGGGATGATCCGCTCCACCTGCTCCCTGACCAGCGCGAGAGCGACCCCGATCGGGCTGATCACCTCGCTGTGCTGCGCGATCCGGCCTTCCAGGCCGGCGGTGAGCGCCAGGTGCGGGGTGACGGATGCGGCGCCGCCTCCTCCGCCGACCAGCACGGCGGTGTCCTTGTCGATGCGGTAGTCGCGCATCATCGTCTCGACGACGCTCCGCACCTGTGCGACGCCCGCGTCGAGTATGCGCGTCGCGGCGGTCGCCACGTCGACGCCGAGCAGGGCGGCGAGCGGTGCGATCGCGGCGCGTGCGACGTCCTGGTCGCTGCGTGCGAAGTCGCCCTCGGGGACCCGGCCGAGCGCGTTCGCCGCGCAGGTCATGGTGAGCGCGAAGCGCCCGCCCGCCGCGTCGAGCACGGCATGGTCGTCCGCGTCGTCGTCCATCGGCCGTACGGTCGTCACGGTGGCGTCGCGCAGATCGTCGAGGGTGGCGAAGCACGCGTAGGGAAGCCCCGCGATGTGTGCGCTGCGCGGTCCGACGCCGGTGACGGCGCCGCCCGCGATACGTACCATCGAGCCGCCCCCGACGCCCACGGTCCGCACGTCGAGCGCGTTGAGGTACGAGGTCCTGCCGAGGATCGTCGCGTGCCGGACGGCGACCTTCCCGCGCCGTACGACACTGATGTCCGTGGACGTGCCGCCCGTCTCCAGGAACACGCCCTCGCTGATCCGCTCCTGCATCAGCGCACCGGCAACTCCCGCCGCGGGACCGGACAGTACGGTCAGCAGCGGGCGCCTGCGCATCTCGTCCAGCGACATCACGCCGCCGTCGCAGCGCATGACCATCAGCGGTGCGCTCACCCCCGCCTTGACGATGGAGGCGTCCACGAGGTCGGCGGTGGCCAGCATGCGCGGCAGGATCGCGGCGTTGACGACCGCGGTACGGGTCCGCTTGTGCAGTCCGTAGAGCGAGGTGATCTCGTGGGCGGCGGTCATGGGCAGCCCGGCGTCGCGGGCCGCGTCGAGCACCGCCTGTTCGCCCTCGGGGCGGTCGACGCTGAACGGCTCGCTGGCGACGAGGACTTGGGCCCCGGCTGCGGCGACCTGGGCGACGGCGGCGCGCACTTCGGCGCCGTCCGCCGGGTCGGCGACATGGGCGTACGCGAGCGGGAGCCGTTTGCCCGCGGTGAGTTCGAGCCTGCCGAAGGAGGCGAGCCGCCGGGTGAGGACCGCGGCGGGTCCGCTGCCGATGCCGATCAGTCCGACGGTGGCCACGTCGCCCTCGAGGAGGGCGTTGGTGGCCTGGGTCGTGCCGTGTGCCAGGAAGGCGACGTCGGCGGGGTCGTGGCCGGTCTGTTCGAGGAGCGTGTCGAGCGCCTGGACGATGCCGTGGGCGACGCCGTCCTTGTGGTGGTGGCTCGTGGGGACCTTCACCTGCCCCAGGAGCGCGAGCGTCGTGGCGTCCACGGCCACGGCGTCGGTGAAGGTTCCGCCCACGTCGATGCCGACGCGGATGCGGTGGGTGGTCATGTCGGTGCGCCTCCTTGGTGCTGGGTCGGTCGGGTCGGTGTCAGTAGCCGCGTACGTCGGGCCAGTGGCGCTGCATGCCGGCGCGGTCGAGGATCCGGGCGAACTGCTCGAACCGCTTGTCCTCGGACTGGACTTGGTGCGGCTCGACGCCGTCGCTCAGGCAGTGCGCGGCCAGGGCGCCGGCGACCTCGCCGACGTTCCACTCCACCGGGTGGAGCCGGTAGCAGCCGTTGGTGATGTGGGTGGTGCCGATGTTCTTGCCCGCGGGCAGCAGGTTGCGCATCCGCCGGGGCAGCAGCGCGCCGAGCGGGATCTCGAAGGGCACGGAGCCGATGTCGATGTAGTTGTCGCCGCCCGTGGAGGGGTGCAGGTCGATGCGGTAGCCGCCGACGCCCACCGAGTCCCGGTGCTTCGTACCGCCGTAGGGGCCGACCAGGTCGATGGCCACGTCGTGCTCGGTGACGGTGGTGACGGCCTTGATGCGGCGGGACTCCCGTACGTACGGAGCCTTGGCGAGCCCGTCGGCGGTGCCGGTGACGTCGGGGCGGATCCGCAGCCCGGCGAAGCCGGTGCCGCCGTCGGCGCGGGGGGCCTCGGTCTGCAGCCAGTACAGGACGGAGAGGGACAGCTGCCGCGCTTCGGCGAGCGCCTGAGCTGAGGTCTCCTCGCCCGCGCCGACCAGGGGCTTGAGCCAGTAGTCGTTGAGCGGCCAGTTGACCAGGGTGATGTCCGAGTCGTACGCGCCGGGCCTGTGCAGTTTGCGGGCCAGGATGCGGCGGAAGCCCCACAGTTCCTTGTCGCCCGCGTCCGCGCTCTGATCGGCCGCGACGTCCAGCGGGTCGAGTTCGGGGTTGGGCACGAAGGTGCGCGGTACGGGTTCCAGCGAGCGCGGGTCGGGGGCCGAGAAGCCGAGCAGCGGTCCCGGCCAGAAGTCGGGCCGGTAGGACCGCCAGAAGTCGTAGTCGGCCGGGCGGTCGATGGTGTGGTTCTCGCCCTCGTGATGGGAGAGCGCGAAGCAGACGGTGATGCCCTGCTGATTGAGCGGCTGCGCCTCGTCGGGGGCGTGCGGTTCGTCGAACTCGGCGCGGGATTCCGCACCCAACGCGTGCTCCACGTCGGCGAGTTCGAGCAGCTCACCGGTCTCGGTGGCGTCGATGACATAGGAGGCGCTGACCGTACGGCGGCTGCCGTCGCGCAGATCCTCCAGCGTGATGGCGCGCACCGTGTCATGGTCAGACTCGGCCTGGACCGCGCGGTGTTCGGTGAGGACGGTGAGCCGTCCCGACGCGCGGTGCGGCGCGAGCATGGCTTCCAGTACGGCGAGCGCGACCCGCGGCTCGTGACAGAGCTTGCTGACGCGTCCGGCGCCCGGATTCAGCTGGGTGAGGGCCAGCGCCTCGGAGCGCATCGGGTACCACTGGCGGTAGAACCCCCGTATACCCTCGCGCAGTTGACGGTAGGACGCCGTGGTGCCGAACTGCTCGACCCAGGGGTGCTCGTCCGGCGGGACGGCCTGCGAGGTGAGCTGGCCACCGATCCAGTCGGTCTCCTCGGTCAGGACGACGCTGCGTCCGGCGCGGCAGGCGGCGAGCGCCGCGGCCACTCCGCCGAGTCCGCCGCCCACGATGAGGATGTCCGGTGCGGAAGTCACGTATCTCCTTCTGAAAGTGCGTGCCCGGGGCAGGAACCCGGCCCGTTAATGCGTATTACTAATGCGCATTAACGAGTACTGTGAGGGGCGTCACGACGGCGGTCAAGAGAGCGAACACAACTTTCTCGTCCACCCGTTGGGTGCGATGATGCGCATTACTCACAGGGGAACGAGGGACCAGGGTGGAGCAGCCCAAGAAGCGGGTCAGGCCGGGCCGCGTACCGGCACCCGGCGGTCGCACCTCGCGCCCCCGGCAGGCGGAGGTCGCCCGGCTGGCCGGCGTCTCGCAGGCCACCGTGTCGCTGGTGCTCTCCGCCAAGGGCACGGACCGCAAGGGCCCGAACATCTCGGAGGAGACCCGGCAGAAGGTCCTCGACGCGGCCCGCACGCTGGGCTACGTGCCGGACCCGGCCGCCCGCAGACTGGCCGCCGCGCGCAACAACCTGCTCGGCGTCTTCAGCTTCACGGCCACCTTCCCCACCGAAGTCCAGCACTCCTACTACCCGTTCCTCGTGGGCGTGGAGCGTGAGGCGGCCGCGCGCGGCTACGACCTGGTCCTGTTCACCGGTTCGAGCACGGGCGGCGCGGGCGCCGCGGGCCCCGAGGCCCTCAGCCGGGTACGCCTCGCCGACGGGTGCCTCTTCCTGGGCCGGCACGCGCCCCTCGCCGAACTCAAGCGCCTGGTCGACGACGGTTTCCCCGTGGTCCACCTGGGACGCAGGGAGGAGCTGGAGGGACTGGCCTGGGTCGGCGCCGACTATGTGAGCGCCAGCCGCGAGGTCGTCACGCACCTCGCGCGGGCGGGCCACCGGCGGATCGTGCTCGTACGGGAGGACGACGACGCGCCCGCGTCGGCGGACCGCCAACAGGGCTTCCTGGAGGGGCTGGAGGCGAACGGCCTGACCGGCGGACCCGCCCCCGTCTTCCGCTCCCCCGACCCTGAAAAGGACCTCACGGTCTCCCGGCTGCGCGCGTGGATGGCCGAGGGGGTCACCGCGTTCGTCGCGGAGGAGACGGACACGGGCGCGGCCTGGCGCGCCCTGCGCGCGGCCGTCGCCTCGGCCGGTCTCGACTGCCCCGGCGAGGTGTCGCTCGCCCTGCTGGGCAGCCCTCCCGCCGACATGACGGCGGGACCCGAGCCGACCGGATTCGACATCCCCCGGCCTCAGCTGGGTGCGGCCGCGGTACGGCTCCTCGCCGCGCTCGTCGCGGGCGAGGAGGCCGGGGAACCGCTGGTGGCCTGCGCGTTCAGGCAGGGCGGGACCTCGGGCCCGCCACAGGGCTGAGCGGGGAGGTTCAGGCCGGGGGCCGGCGGGACGGCCCGGGGAGGCCGAGACCGTCGGCCAGTTCGGACAGCAGCGCCGCGGTGCGGTCGTCCAGAGGGATTCCGGTCGTACGTCGCGCCTGTTCGTTCGCGCGCTGCGGGTCTCCTGGGGCGAGCACCGGTGCGTCGCCGGACGGTGGCGCCTGGCGCACGGTGGTCAGCAGCTCGTCGAGGCCCGCGGCGAACGGCTGCTCACCGGCGAAGCAGCCGGGGTCGATGGCCAGCACCAGATGGCCGATCCGGCGGCCGCGGCCTGCGGTGCCCTCGCCCACCTGGGACAGCTGCCAGTCCGGTGGTGTGCCGGTGAGCACGGAGCCCAGGAGTGTCACGGCCATGGCGAGGCCCTGCCCCTTGTACCCGCCGAGCGGCGACAGCGCGTGCGCCGCGTCGGGGTCGCCGGTCGGCCGCCCCTGCGGGTCGGTGGCCCAACCACCGTCGAGCTCCCGGCCCTCCGACCGGCGCTGCTTGATCTCCCCGTAACAGACCTGGCTGGTGGCCATGTCCAGGGCGAACTCCCCCTCACCGCTGCCCGCGGCCACGCTGATCGGGTTGGTGCCGAACAGCGGCTCGACGCCGCCGAAGGGGGCCACCCGTGAGGCGGCCGAGGTGACGGCGAGGCCGACCAGGCCTGCACGGGCGAGCCGGCGGGTGTAGACGGAGGCGGCTCCGAAGTGGTTGGACTCGCGTACGCCCACAGCGGCCACGCCGTACCGCTCCGCACGCTCGGCCGCGTACCGGGCGGCGGCCAGACCGGCGACGACGCCGAGCGCTCCGTCCGCGTCCAGCAGCAGCCCGGCTCCCCGGTCGCGCACCACCTGGATCGTGGGCTTCGGGTCGGCGATGCCGTCCCGCAACTCGTCGAGGTACTGGGGCAGCAGGCGCAGTCCGTGCGTGTCGATGCCGCGCAGGGAGGTGTCCACCAGGGCACGTGCCACGTCCTCGGCGTCCCCGCGAGGGACGCCCGCCGCCAAGAGTGCGGCCGTGGCCAGCGTCCACGCGGCGTCCTCCCCTATCAGCGCGATGCCGTCACCGCTGGGCTTGGTCTCACGGTCGAGCGACGTGGTCATGGCGGACTCCAGGAGGAAGGGTGGGCGCACTCACGGGAGAGCGCGTCCCGGGAACCACGAGCCCAGTGCGGGCCGCAGATCGTCGAACCACTCGGCGGCCGGGTCGAAGGCGGCGAAGAACGGGCGGCCCACCAGAGCGGGGTCGCGGGCCTGGAGCAGCCTCAGGATGAATACGCGTTCGCCCGCGATGTCGGTGACGCCGTCGACCTGCACCTTGCCCGGGAATGCCGACATCACCGGTCCCCGGGCGGACCTGGCCAGCCCGGACACCTGTCGTACGGCGTCGGTGTAGATGCCGAGCGCCTCGGCCAGCGGTACGCCGAAGAAGTTGCGGGCGCCGGTGTCGCGCTCGACGAACATGTAGTAGGGAACGACGCCCAGTTCGACCTGGCGCTGCCACATCCGGGCCCAGACACCGGCGTCGTCGTTGATGTGCCGTACCAGCGGCGCCTGGGAGCGGACGACCGCGCCGGTGGCCCTCAGCCGCTCCAGGGCACGGCGGACGAGCGGAGTGTCCAGCTCCCTGGGGTGGGAGAAGTGGGCCATGACGGCGACGTGCCGTCCGGCCGCGACGCACCGCTCGAAGAGCCGCAGCAGGTCGTCGGCGTCGCTGTCGCCCACGAACCGGTCGGGCCAGTACGACAGGGCCTTGGTGCCGAACCTCAGGGTCCGCACCTGTTCCATGGCCGGGTCGAGCAGCGGCTCGACCCAGCGGCGCAGCACCGGCGTCTTCATGATCAGCGGGTCGCCACCGGTGAACAGGACGTCCGTGACCCGGGGTTGGCCGGTGAGGTAGCCCGTGAGGTCGGCCGGGTCGCGCAGCGCTTGGCGCAGGTCGGCGTCGCCCACGAACTGGGCCCAGCGGAAGCAGTATCCGCAGTACGCGTGGCAGGTCTGCCCCTGCGAGGGGAACACCAGCACCGTCTCGGGGTACTTGTGCTGCAGTCCGGTGAGCGGACGCCCGCCGAGCCGGGGGACGTTGGCCTCCAGCTGACCGCCGGGATGCGGATTCAGCCGGACCTGGGCCTCGGCCGCCGCCTTGCGCATCACTTCGCGGGGCGCTTCGGCATCCAGGAGCGCCGCGATCGATGCGTAGATGTCGGGCGAGAGCATGTCCCGGTGCGGGAAGGTGAGTTGGAAGATCGGGTCGTCGGGCACCGCCGACCAGTCGATCAGCTGGTCGACGACGTAATCGTTCACCTTGAAGGGCAGGACCGTCGACACGACCCGCAGATCCCGCAGCTGCGTTTCGGACAAGCCCCGGTCGCGCGCCAGCACCGCCAGGCGTTCGTGCGAGTAGGACCTCATTCTTCAGCCGTGCTCGCCGAGCCAGTAGCGGGTGAGATGACGCCGCGTGTCCCGGTACTCCGAACGGGCGTGCATCATCCGCTGGTTGTCCCAGATCAGGACAGCGTCCTCGGGGATGAGCACCGAGACACGGTGGTCCCGGAAGAACTCCATGGCCCGCTCCGCCAGTTCCAGGCCGAGGCGCCCCAGGGGCAGGCTTTCCGGATCCGGTGCGGCGTCCAGGGGCGGGTCGTAGTCGCCCGCGGTGAACAGGTTGTAGCTGAAGCGGATCACCTCCCGGCCGTCCGCCGTACGCTCCACGGAGGGGCGGCGCAGGCCTGCGGTGCCGACGCCGGAGATGTTGTGCCCCAGCCAGTCGACCTGCCGCTCGTACAGGACCCGCCGTGTCTCGTCGTCGAGCGTGGCGAGAAAGGCCCGCCCGTCGGCAAGCCCGGTGTGGCCGCTGCCGCAGGTGGCCTGCACCCGGCAGTGCAGGGCGAGATGGCGCGGGGGCGGATCCCAGCCCGGCGCTTCGGTGTGCACGAGGATGGTGTTGGTGCTCTTGGAGTACCTGCGGTTCTCGTAGCCGGGGACGGCCTTGACCTGATAGCGCAGCCGGCCGTCGTACTGAGGCATCACCGGGCCGAACCGGCCCAGGGCTTCGGCGGCCTCCTCGTCGGTGCGGATCCCGTCGATCAGGGTGTAACCCTGCTCGACCAGCTCTTGGGCGTGGTGGCGGACAGCGGCAGTCATGGCGTAGCTCCCACGAAATACAGAGGGCTGATTGTGTCCCCACAACCGGTGAACGGCTCACCGAAGAAAAACGGATTGGATCAACTGACCAGAAGAGCATGAGCGCATCCCCAACCCGTGTCAACAAGCTGCGGAAATCGGCACTCTTGACATCTCCGGCCGACGTCGCTATTTCGCTTGCGAAAGGAGGCACAATCGGGCAATACCGCCTCCATCCGGGTTAATCTTTCGACTTCCCGATGCCGTGTTGACATCGCCGCACGGGGGCCTTCATGCTCGTCAAGTCCGCTGATCCACAAGAGAGTTCGATCGACGGCTGGCCCGTTCGGTCGCTCTCGCCATACCGGCTGGGGAGGTGAAGTGACATGAAGCGTCTCATCAACAAGGTATTCGCCGCGAAGTCCCTGTCGGGCTATTACGCCTGGCACTGACGATTCACGCAGCTGCATTCCGGAGCATTCTCCGGCGGTGACCCGGGAACGTACAACCTGTTCCCGGGTCGCCGTACACCGGAAAGGCTGTGGAAACTCTTTGTAAAATGCTTGCGGCCTATATGGAGGTGCGCCATCGGTACCGGGCACCGCAGCCCCGTCCGGCTGGGCATGTCGCGTGTGGACATGCACGAGGCCTACGAGCAGGACCGGCTGGGCTTTCTCCTCGCGACCGTCCGTGAGCACGGACCCGTCGTCGAGTTGTCCCCGGGCACGGTCCTGGTGGCCGATCCCGAGGCCGTACATGAGGTGCTCAAGCGCACCAACACCGACTTCCTGATGACGCAGAACCGGCAGAAGCGGAGCACTGCGGGCCATCGGGGCGAGGCCGAGCTCGACAGCTGGATGACGACGCGGCGCGCGACCCTGTCGGCTCTGGCGGGCGAAGCGGTCGACGCCCACCTCGACTGGTACGCGACGCAGGTCGGTGCGCTGGTCGACGCCTGGAAGCGGCGCGGCACCGTCGACGATGCCCTGCCCGAACTGACCGACCTCAGTACGCTCGCCTTCGCCCAGCTGTGCCTGGGCCGCGACGACCCCGAACTGCGGTCCCTGGTCACCGCCTTGCAGCTCGCGCTGCTGCCGATCGTCGGCAGCAACCTCCGGCTGCCTGCGCCGCTGGCGGCACTCTCACCCACGCGCCGCCGTGCCGTGCGCGCCCAACGCGACCTGACGGAGCTGCTGCACCGACGGGTCGCCGAGCCGTCCGCGGGCGGACTGGCCCATACGCTGCGTTCCGCGGGGGTACCCGCAGACCCGCTCGTACGGATGCTGACCTCGATGGCGTTGGCGTCCCGCCTGGTCTCGGCCGCCGCGATCAGCTGGATCATCGCCGGCCTGGGCGATCCCGGCGGACAGAACGGGGACGGCCCGCTGACCGCGACCGAGGTGGCGCACGCCGTCGACGAATCGCTGCGGCTGTGGCCCCCGACCTGGATGCTGTTCCGCGAGACCGACCGCGAACAGCTCTGCGCGAGCTGGCGGATACCCGCCGACGCCGCCGTGATGGTCTCGCCGTACGTCAGTCACCGCGACCCCGCCGTCTACGCCGACCCGCTGCGCTACGCACCGGACCGCTGGGAGGACCTCAGCCCGGGGCCCGGCGCCTATCTCCCCTTCGGCGGCGGCAGCCGCTGGTGCCTGGGCGGCCGGCTCGGCAAGGCACAACTGCTCACCGCCGCCTCGGTGATCAACCGCGAGGCGGTGATCACCACCACGACCGCGCCGTCCACGCCGAACGTCCGGTCCAGCATGATCCCCGACCACTTCTCCTTCCACGTGGTCGCCCGACCTTCCAGGAGTTCCTGATGCGTGTCCTGGTCCGTGGCGTTCGCCTCCACGTGTCCGCCATCGGCGAGGAATGGGAGGGTGGGACCCGACGCCCGGCCATCGTCGCCCTGCACGGCGGTCCTGGCATCGACGCCGGCATGCTGCGGCTCACCATGGGGCCTGCGCGGTCGTGGGCGCAGGTCGTCGTGCCGGACCAGCGGGGCCACGGACGCAGCGACCACGCGGACCCCAGCACCTGGAACCTCGACGAATGGGCCGACGACGTCGCCGAGTTGATCGATGTCCTCGGCCTCGACCGCCCGCTGGTGCTCGGCACGTCCTTCGGCGGCTTTGTCGTACAGCACTACCTCGCACGCTATCCGGAACAGGCAGGCGGCGCCGTCCTGGTGGGCAGCAGCCCGCGCCAGGCCGGTCACGACGAGATCGTCGAGCGGTACCGCGAACTCGGCGGCGACCGGGCCGCCGCGGTCATGCGGCGCTCCCTGACCGACCGGTCCGACGAGGCGGAGCGGGACTGGGCCGAGGTCTGCGCCCCGCTGTCCGCGCGCCGCCCGCCCGACACCCGGGTCGACGAGGTCCGTGCGCGGCGGATCGCCACACCCGAGGTCAACGCGCACTTCATCCCCACCCTCGACCGGCTCGACCTGCGCCCGGGGCTGGCCGCCGCCCGCTCACCGGTCCTCGTCATGGTCGGCGAACTCGACCCGCTCGTACCGCCCGCCGTCGCCGCCGAGGCGGTCGACGCGCTGCCGCCCGGCCTGGGCGAGTTGTGCGTCGTCGAAGGCGCCAGCCATCAGGTGCTGTGGGACCAGCCGGAGCGGGCGCACGCCGCCATCGAGCAATTCGCCGCCACGCGGCTGCGCGCGGCGGCCACCGCGCCCTGACGTACGGAGACCAGGAATGACTTCCCCCTTCCCCACCCGCCGCGCGACGATCGACGCCGCCCTCCACGACCTCCGCGAAGTGTCCTCCCCGTACGCCCAGGATCGTTTCGTCACCCGGCCCTCGGTGGAACCGCCCGCGCTGTTGCGGCGGCTGGAGTCGGCGTGCACCGACGTGTTCGCCGGGATCGACGCCGTCCTGCGCGACGTGTGCGGGGGCGACATCGCCCGGCTGGGCGCGCTGTGCAGGGCGACCCCGGAGGAGATCTCCCTGCTGGGCCACCAGCCGCACCAGGACTGGGCGACGATAGCCCGGCCCGACGTGATCATCTCCGGTGGGCGCACCCTGGTCGTCGAGGTCAACAGCGATTCCCCGGCAGGGCTCTTCGGCCTTCACGACATACTGGCCAGGGCGCAGGAACAGCTGCTGGAGACCGGCGGGGACCGGCCCGTCGCCCCGTCACCGGCCCTGCCCGCCCTGCTCAAGGGCGTGGCGGGCGAGATCCGCCGCGACGACGGCCTCTTCGCCATCTGTTACTGGGCGCATGAGCGCGACGAGGGTCCGCTGAGCTGGCAGTACGACCTGTTCGTCGCGGAGCTGGCCCGGCTCGGCGTCGAGGCCGTGTACTGCGCGGTCGAGGACCTGGAGTTCGGCGTGGACGCGGTCACGTACCAGGGCCGCCCGATCGGCCTGGTCTACCGGTGCTTCGAGTCACCGGCCCAGGACAACGCCCGCGAACAGGAGAAGCTGCGGGTGCTGTTCGAAGCGGCTCGCGACGGCATCGTCGGTCTGTTCACCGGCTACCGCGGCGAGACGCTCGCATCCAAGGCGGTGCTCTCGGTGCTGACCGACGAGAAGATCGTCGGCGGCATCGACACGGCCCTGGCCGCACGGGTACGACGCAGTGTGCCCTGGACCCGCATCGTCGAGCCCCGGGAGACCTACCGCGACGAGCGCCAGGTCGACCTGGTTCCGTACCTCGTGGCTCATCGCGAGGAGCTCCTGCTCAAGCCCGTACGCGGGCACGGCGGCCGCGGTGTCGTCATCGGCAGGGAGGTGGACGACGCCGCGTGGCGGGCCCTGGTGGAGCGCGCCGCGGCCGACGGGCCGTCCGGCTCCTGGTGGATCGCACAGGAACTCTTCGTGCCGGACGCCGTCACGGTCACCCACACCGACAGCGCGCTGCGGGAGATCACCACGGAGACGGTCAGCGTCGACGGCTGTTTCATCGTCGACGGCACAGCGGTCGGTGTCCTGCGGCGCTACGCCATCAACGACAACACCACCCTCAACATCAATCCGCGCAGCGGGTACGCCGCCTCGCCGGTCTGGTGGACGGCCGGGACGGACTCCGTCGGCAGCGTCGCGGAGCGGGGCCGGTGAGGAAGGCCCCTCTGGCCACCCTGCTGTGGACGTCCGCCGCGACATCCAGCATCGGGGACGGCATTCGCGTGTCGGCGTTCCCGCTGCTCGCCGTGGCGGTCACCCGCGACCCGGTGGCCGTCACGGGTGTCACCGCCGCCCAGAAGGTGCCGCAGCTGCTCTTCGGTATGCATGTCGGCGCGTTCGTCGACCGCGCCGACAGGATCTCGCTGGTCCGCAACGTCCAGCTCGTACGGCTGCTCCTGGTCGTCGGCCTGGTCGCGCTGGTCGCCACCGACTCCATCACCCTGTGGGCGCTGTACGTGCTGTCCGTCGTCCTGGGCATCGCCGAACTGCTCGCCGACACCGCGCTCCAGGCGCTCACCCCGGAGATCGTCGCCGACCAGGGCCTGGAACACGTCAACTCCCGGCTCAGCGGCGCCCAGTCCATCGGAGAGGACTTCGCGGGACCGGCCCTGGGCGGGGTGCTGTTCGGCGTGGGCCGCTGGCTGCCCTTCACCTTCGACGCGGCGACCTTCGCGGTCAGCGCCGCCCTCTTCGAACGCCTCCGCGCCCGCCTCCCCGAGCGCAGGCCCGCGCCTCGCACCGGGGGCTCGCTCACCCGCGAGGCCGTGGAGGGCTTCCACTTCCTGGTCCGCCAGCCCGTGCTGCGTTCCATGGCGTTGTGGGTGGCCGTGATCAACGGGTCGGTCGGCGCGGCGACCGCCACCTTCGTGCTCTACGCGACGGACACCCTGGACGTGTCGGCCACCGTCTACGGCGTCCTGCTCACCGGAACCGGTGTCGGCGCACTGCTGGGAGCGGTCGTCTCCTCCCGCGTGGTGCGGCTGGCCGGCCGGGCCGGCACGATGTTCGGCGCCAGTGTGCTGGCCGGTGCGGCCACGCTGGCGATCGGCGTGACGCACAGCTTCTGGCTGATCTACGCGCTCCAACTGCTGACCGGTCTGGCCGGCGTGTCCTTCTCGATCGTGGCCCGGAGCCTGCGCCAGAGCGTCACGCCGATCGAGCTGATGGGGCGCGTCACCGGGATGTACCGCCTGATCGGTTTCGGTACGGTCCCGGCGGGCGCGATCGCCGGGGGTTTCCTGGCCCGGCAGTTCACCCTCGGCACCCCGTTCGTCGTGGCCGGTGCCGCGATACTCGCCGGCACCCTCACCTTCGGCGCGAACACCGTACGAGAACACCGGCGCGCCGGGACCCGGCCGACGACCTCTCCCGACGACAGGGCGCGGACGCACCGGTGACGGTCAGCTTGAAGCCCGGGGCGCGCTCAATGCCTGGGCGAGCGCGCCCAGACTGATGTCGACGATCGCGTGGAGCTGCTTCCGGCTCGCCCCTGCCCTGCTCATCACGGCCAATGACTGATTGACCGCCGCGATGTACGCGGCGAAGTTCTCGGCGTCGCTCGCGGTCAGCTTCGCGGCGGTCAGAGCGGTCCGCAGCCGCGCACGCTGCAGGCCCAGCGCTTCGATCGCGCGCGCGGCGATGCCGGGGCTCAGCACCGGGATCGCCATCGTGGTCTGGGTGACCAGGCATCCGTCCGGCAGGTCGGGGTCGGCGATGCGCTTCAGCGTGACGTCGAAGAACGCCCGTACTGCCCGCAGCGGCTCTTCGGACGCAACCGAGAGGGCCTGGTCGTAGCTGTCTCCGTACCGCGCGGTGTAGCGGTCCAGGCAACGCGCATAGAGCGCGTCCTTGTCGCCGAGCGAGGCGTAGATGGAACTGCGGTTCAGTCCGGTCGCCCTGGAGAGGTCGTCGACCGACGTGGCGGCGTATCCGGCGCGCCAGAACTGGACCATCGCCGCGTCGAGCGCGGTGTCCACATCGAACTGCTTCTTCCCGGCCATAGCGCCTGCACCTCGTTCCTGACCCGAGCGGTCGCGGGTCAGCCCATCCTATCCTGAACTGAACAGTTCATGATGCGTTAGCCTCGGGCCATGACCGATGATGCAACCGCCACGAAGCGTTCTCCCGGCCGGAACCCGCTCTCCGGGCTGCCGCTGCACGATCTTGCGGGCTTCACCCACCGCTGGGCCGACGCCGGAGGCATCCGCCTTCACGCCATGGAAGGCGGTCGGCCGACCGGCCCCGCCGTCGTCCTGCTCGCCGGATTCCCGCAGACCTGGTGGGCTTGGCGCAAAGCGATGCCGGGCCTTGCCGAGCGATTCCGCGTGATCGCGGTCGACCTGCCCGGACAGGGACACTCCGACCGCCCGCACGGCAGCTACGACACGCACACGGTCGCCTCGTACATCCAGGCCGCGCTCACTGCGCTCGACGTGCCGAGGTACTGGCTCGCCGCCCACGACATCGGGGCCTGGGTCGCCTTCTCGCTGGCCCTGAAGTACGAAGAGCGCCTGCACGGTGTCGCCCTGCTCGACGCCGGCATCCCCGGCATCAGCCTCCCGGCCGCCGTCCCCACGGATCCCGACCGGGCGTGGAAGACCTGGCACTTCGCGTTCCACCTGGTGCCGGATCTTCCCGAGACGCTGCTCGCCGGTCGCGAGCGTGACTACGTCGACTGGTTCCTGAAGGCCAAAGCACTCTCCCCCGACACGTTCGACCGTGCCGAGACCGACCACTACGCCGCCTCCATCGCGGCAGAGGGCGGACTCCGGGCGTCCCTCGCGTACTACCGCGACGCCGCGGAATCGGCCCGCGGGAATCACGAAGCCCTCGGGCAGCGGCACTTGACCCTCCCGGTCCTGGGGATCTCAAGCTCCCACGGCTCGATCCCGGACATGGCGGCTTCCCTCAGCCCCTGGGCGGACCACACGACCGGGGTCGTCATCCCCGATGCCGGACACTTCATTCCCGACGAGCAGCCCGCCGCGGTGGTGGACGCGCTGACCGCGTTCATCACCCGCGAGCGCTCCGAGGAGCGCGGGTGAGAGGCGGCCGACCGCCTCACGCCATCTGACGCCGCACCAGTGCGTGCAACCGCCCACCCGTGTCCGCGAGGAGATCGGCCGGGGCGCCCTGCTGGACGATGCGGCCCTCCGACATGACGATCACCCGGTCAGCGTCCAGAACCGTCGACAACCGGTGGGCGATCACGACGCGGGTCGCGCGGAGCGCACGCGTACTGTCGATGACGGTGCGCTGCGTCTCGTTGTCGAGCGCGCTCGTCGCCTCGTCGAAGAAGAGGAGCCGCGGGCGGCGGATGAGGGCCTGCGCGATCATGAGGCGCTGACGCTGCCCGCCGGAGATCGCGTCGCCGCCCGCGATCATCGTGTGCAGGCCCATCGGCATCCGCTTGATGTCCTCGGCCAGCCCCGCCATCGCCGCCGCCTCCCACGCCTCCTCCTGGGTGAACGCCTCGGCGCCGCAGATGCAGTCGAGGATCGAGCCGGTCAGCGGCGACGCGTTCTGGAGGACGACACCGCACTGGCGCCGTACGGCGGCCTGGTCGAGCGCCGCCAGGTCCTGGCCGTCGTACAGGACGCTGCCGGCGACGGGTGCGTCGAAACCGATGAGCAGGCGCAGCAGCGTCGACTTGCCGCAGCCGCTCTCGCCGACGACCGCCACGAACTCGCCCGCACCGATCGACAGGGTCACCCCGTCGAGGACCAGCGGGCCGTCGTCGGTGTAGCGGAAGGAGAGGCCGCGGGCGTCGAGGGCGCCGGTCAGCTCGCCCGGTTGGGTCGCCGCCCCGCGGACCTCGGGCTCCGCGTCGAGCACCGGCTTGATCTGTTCGTACATGGGGAGCACGGCGGCCGCCGAGATCAGCGCACCGGTGAGCTGGGTGACGGACGTCAGGAGCATCGTCACCGAGGTGTTGAACGTCAGGAACGCCGCCGCCGACATGCTGCCGCGCGCGGGACCCGCGAGCAGCATGAACATCACGAGCGAACAGAGCGGCAGATAGACCGAGTTGAGGACCGTCGTCGCGTTCTTGATGCGGCCCGCGCGGCGCTGCAGCTCGCGGCTCTGCGCGAACTCCTTCGCCCATGCCGCGTAGGCGAAGCTCTCCGCCCCGGCCACCCGCAGCTTCGGCAGGCCGCGCAGTGTCTGGTACGCCTGGTTGTTGAGCTTGTTGCCGAGCTCGACGAGGCGTCGCTGCCAGCGCAGTTCCCGCAGACCGAGCGCGAGGAAGACCCCGGCCACGACCACCAGCATGCCGATGGCGGTCACCGCCAGCGGCACGCTGAAGAGCAGGAGGATCACCAGGTTCATCGCGCCGATCGTCGTCGACTGCATGACCACGGGGCCGACCCCGGAGAGCAGTCGCCGGATCGAGCTGATGCCCATCGCCGCGCTGGCCAGCTCACCGGTGGAGCGTGCCGCGAAGAAGCGGGTGGGGAGTCTCAGCAGCCGGTCCCAGACCGCCGGCTGGAGCACGCTCTCGATACGGCCCTCGACCCGCAGGACGGTCAGGTTCTGCACCAGCATGAAGAACGCCGATACTACGCCGGCGACGACGATCGCGAGCGACACCTGGGTGATGAGGCCGGTCTCGGCGTTCGGCACGAACGTGCCGAGCACCTGACCCGTGGCGAACGGCACGAGCGCGCCGAGTGCGACGGTCACCAGGCCCGCGAGCAGCAGACGGCGCAGGTCACCGCGCATGGCGGGCATGCTGAACCGCATCAGCTTCCAGGGGCTCAACGGCCCGTCGGGCAGCGGTCGGTAGAGCATCACCGCCCGCTCCTCGAAGTCCTGGGCACGGTCCGCGTCGATCCGGGTACGGCGCTCGCCTCCCGCCTGCACCGCCTCGTAGCCACCGCGCCGCCACAGCAGCGCCACCGGCACCCCGGACGCGCCGCGGTAGCCGACCAGCGGACCCGCGTCCTGCCGCCACCAGTCGCCGGCCAGGCGCACCGGACGGGTACGCACGCGGGAGGCGACCGCGATCTGCTCGACCGGGTCGATGCGGTCACTGACGGCGCCCGCGTGTCCGGGTGCGACGAGCCGGATACCGGCGGCGTCCGCGACCACCTTGCAGGCCGCGTACGTCGCGTCGACGCCGGCCTCCGCGCCGCGGGCGCGCCGCCGCTGGGAGCCGATGGAGGCCAGCAGCGCCCGGTCGGCCTGCGCACGGACCGCCTCGCCCGCGCGGATGCCCGCCGCGGCGCGGTCTTCGTGGGCGCTTTCCAGGCGTTCGATCCAGCGGTCGAGCGTGGCGAGCAAGCGGTACTGCTGGTTCACCATGCGCTGCCACAGCGAGGCGTCGATCAGCAGGTCGGCTGCCGCATCGGCGGAGTACGCGGCGCCGTACTGGACGCTGCCCGGGACGAGTTGGGGCCAGAGCACGTCGTCGTCACCCTCGACAGGAGAGCCGTGCTCCTGGGCGTCGACGGTGCGCCCGTCGAGCGGCGCCTCGAACAGGATGCGCTGACCGCGCCCCACACCGAGCGCGAACGCCTCCTCCACGAGACTCCACGCATACGATCCCCCGGCGTGGGCGGGCAGCGCGTACGGCAGCTCGCGCAGCGGGATACGGCGCACCTGGCACCCCGCCAACGGCCGTCCCACCAGGGTGTGTTGCGTACTCTCGACCGGCCCGAGGAGCAGCGTGCCCGGTTCCAGGCGTCCCAGGAAGTGCCAGTGCCCCTGTGCGTACGCATCCACCGCGAACAGGTCGAGGGCGCCACCCACGACGAGCCACAGCACATGCGGCCCCTCCAGGGGCAGCGTGCGCAGGCCCGCGCAGTCGACCGGCGCTCCGAGCCCTCCGAAGGCCGCCACCACCTGGTCGGACGAGGTGAATTCCGGTTCCGTATACGTCACTTCAGTGCTCTCTCACCAGCTCGGCGTACGGACCACCGGCCGCCACCAGCTGCTCGTGTCGGCCCCGCTCGACGACCTGGCCCTGGTCGAGGACCACGATCTCGTCGCTGTCCCGCACAGTGCTCAGACGGTGCGCGATGACGACACAGGCACAGCCGCGCCGCCGGATGTTGTCCATGACGGTCTGCTCGGTCTCCGCGTCGAGGGCGCTCGTCACCTCGTCGAGCACGAGGATGCTGGGGCGGCGCACCAACGCCCTTGCGATCTCCAGGCGTTGGCGCTGCCCGCCGGAGAAGTTGCGGCCGTCCTGCTCGACCCGGCCGTGGATACCGCCGGGGCGCCGCGCCACCGTCTCGTACAGGCAGGCGTCGCGCAGCGCGTCCGAGACGGCCTCGTCGGAGATCGACGGGTCCCACAGGGCGATGTTGTCGCGGACGGTGCCCTCGAAGAGGAAGACGTCCTGGTCGACGAAGGACACGGATGCCGCGAGCGCTCCGCGCGGGATGTCGTCGAGGCGCCGGTCATCGATCCTGATGACGCCCTCCCACGGCGCGTACAGTCCCGAAATCAGCCTGGACACGGTCGACTTGCCGCTCCCCGAGCCGCCGACGAGCGCCACCTGCCGGCCGGGGCCGACCGTCAGCGAGAATCCGGACAGGAGCGGCTTGTCGAGCAGGCTGTAGCCGAACGTGATGTCGTCCAGCTCGACGTGGCCCCGCAGGCGGCGGGTGTCCCGCACCTGCTCCGGGCGCGCGTAGAGGTTGTCGACGGGGAAGTCCTCGACGTCCTTGAGCCGGGCCACGTCGGCGGCGAAGTCCTGGACGCGGCCCGCGACGCCGTTCAGCCGTGTGATGGGCGCGGTGAAGCGGGTGACCAGCGCCTGGAAGGCGACCAGCAGACCCACCGACAGATGTCCCTCGACGGCCCGCAGGCCACCGATCCACAGGATCAGCGCACTGTTGAGGGTGGCGAGGGTCGGCGCGACGACGCCCAGCCAGGCGCTCGGTACGCCGAGGCGTTGCTGCTCGTCGAGGGTCGTGGCGTGCTGCCCGGCCCACCGCCGGAAATAGCCGTTCTCACCGCCGGTGGCCTTCATCGTCTCGATCAACTGCAGGCCGGTGTAGGAGGTGTTGGTGAGCCGGGCCGTGTCCGCGCGCAGCTTCTGGGTGCCGGTCGCCCGCAGTCGTACGACGATCCGCATCGCCACCACGTTCAGGAGCGCGATGCCGACACCGAGCATCGTCAGCTGCGGGTCGTACGTCCACAGCAGCGCCGCGTACAGCAGCACCACGATGCCGTCCACCCCGGCAGCGGTGAGGTCGCGGGCGAGGGTCTCGGCGACCGCGTCGTTCGACTGCAGTCGCTGCACCAGGTCTGCGGGGCTGCGCTGCGCGAAGAAGGTGACGGGCAGGCGCAGCAGGTGTCTGAAGAAGCGGGCGCTGCCGAGTGTCGAGGAGATGATGCGCCCGCGCAGCAGATTGGCCTGCTGCAGCCACGTCAGGACACCGGTCAGCGCGACCATCGCGCCCATCGACGCGAACAGGGCGCCCAGCAGCGAGGTCTGCTCACCGATCAGGAACAGGTCGATGTAGGTGCGGCTGAGCGCGGGCAGCGTGGCACCGACGGCGACGAGCAGCAGACTCGCGAGAAGCGCGGCCAGCATGGTGCCGGTGGTGCCGCGCAGGCGTCCCGGGAGTGCCGCGAGGACTCCCGGCCGGCGCCCTCCCCTCCGGAAGGAGTCGCCCGGCTCCAGAACGAGCACGACGCCCGTGAAGCTGGTGTCGAACTCCTCCATCGGTATGAAGCGGCGGCCCTTGCCGGGGTCGTTGACGCGTACGCCGCGACGGCCGAAGCGGCGTCCCATGCCGTCGTAGACGATGTAGTGGTTGAACTCCCAGAACAGGATCGCGGGACCCTGCACCTCGGCCAGGGCGTCCGTCTCCATCTGCATGCCCTTGGCCGTGAGGCCGTAACTGCGGGCGGCCTTGAGGATGTTGCTGGCGCGCGAGCCGTCCCGCGAGACGCCGCACGCGATGCGCAGCTCCTCCAGCGGCACGTGCCGGTCGTGGTGCGCGAGGACCATCGCCAGGGCCGCGGCACCGCACTCGACGGCTTCCATCTGGAGCACCGTGGGCGTGCGCACCGTCTTGAGCCGCTTGGGCGGCGGGGAGACCGGACGGCCCCGGCGGCGGTCGTGACGACGGCCCGCCGGGGGCAGTGAGGTGGTGGTCACGGCAGCAGCCAATCGATGGGTCGTTGCTCGGCGAGATGCACGGCGCCAGGGGTGAGGGTCATGGAGGGAAGTGCGTACGGCGGCCCGTCCCCGGTCGACCAGGCGTAACCCGACTTCGTGGAAGCCGAGGCGGTGAGCTTCACCAGCACGGGCACGCGGGCCCCGCCCTGCGTGAACTGCGCGGCCAGTTCCCCGTCGCCGAGGAAGTCCGCGACCTGGCGGCGCGTCTGCGCGCCGCGCCCGACCGCCTTCACCGTTCCCCGGAGCACGCCGTACTGCTGCGCCTGCGGGACGGTGAGGTCCACGGCGGCGCCGACGGGGACGTTCCCCGCACTGTTCGCCGGCACGTAGAGCATCGCGAGCAGCGGGTCGTGGGCCGAGCCGGTCTTCTCCACGGTGGCGACGTCGGAGCCGGTGGTCACGACCGAACCGATGCGGGCGACGAGCGCCGTGATGCGCCCCGCGTCGATGGCGCGCACGACGACCCGATCGCCCTGCTGCGTACGGATGTCGAGGAGCGGCGCACCCGTGGCGACGCGCTGGCCCTCCTGCACATGAAGGCCGGTGACCTGGCCCGTCACCGGGGTCTGCAGGACATAACTGCCCTGTGCGTACGTGAGGATGCCGCTCGCCTTCAGCGTCGAGGGCACCGATCCCGTCACGGCCCACACACCGGCGGCCGCCATCACGACCAGGGTGACGGCGAGCGCGAGCAGCCCCTGCGGCCGTGCGAGGCGCACCGGCAGATCGAGCTCCTCCGGGGACTGCAGTTTGGACAGGGCCTTCTGACGGAACTGCACGGGGTGGTTCTTCCCTTACGTTGCGGGACGCGCGCCCGGCCGAGGACAGGGCGGCCGCCGGGACAGCACCGAGGCCCCGGGACCTGGCTGGTCCCGGGGCCTCGGTGCTGCCCGGCCGATCGCCGGGCGGACTCCAGGGTCGCTGCCGGCCACACCGGCGGCGACAGGAGCCGATGGTTCCGACTTAGAGGCCGGAGACCAGACCGGTCGCCAGGCCCGAAACGGCACCGGTGTTGACACCGGTCAGGCCGCTGACCGTGCCGACGAGACCGCCGACGACGCCCGAGACCGGAGCGATGCTGTCGACCGTGCCGGAGACCTGGCCGACGACGCCGCCGAGAAGGCCGCCGGATACGTTGTCCAGCTCGGCGTCCGAGATCTCGAGGGTCTCGACCTTGGGGGAGTTGCTCATAATTGAGCCGCCCTTCTCTATGTCTGGTGTATTTCGAAATGACGCGGAAGGCCTGCGAGTCGGCCGAACCGGGCGCATCGGCTTTCCGCGATGCGCAGGATCAAAGCACGCCCACGTCGCGCACAGCCAATCGCGCGTTCGACCGTCGAGCGGGATGTGCGAGATCAATTGCCGTGCGGTGCAGCCCTGTTCACCGCCCGGTGGCAGCTCCTCCACAACCTTCACCGGAGGCCTGCCGAATACGCCGATCGCACTCTCGTCAAACGGGACACCCGCGCATCAAAGACGCGCGTCGCGAGTTCCCCGGATTGAATAGGTGCGAACTCTCGTGACTGCCCCGCGCATTCGGTGTGCAGGTTTCCGATCCACGGCGCCACGAGGATCGGAGCGCTCTACATCGAAGCGCTTCGATATGATTCTGCGCGACGTGACCCACCACCCCGTGAGGTGCTCCGACCAGCAGCCTGATGTCTTGTCCACCGGACGGGTGTTGACAATCCTGCTCAGCCCGCGCGAGTCTTCCGGATCATGCAGCCCCTCCGTGACCGTACGGTCACTCTTGTGGAGCGCCGCCACGTCGACCTGGTCCGTGTCGCGAGCGCCATCTGTCGCTGCGCCTCCTGAATCCACCCACTCCCCCTTTTTCCCGGGCCTCCCTCGGGCCCGCTTTCCGCATGGGTAGCCGGCGCCATCGCGCCGCTCCCTGCTCAGGAGCGCACGTATGTCTCTGCACGACGATCACAAGCCCCGCATCTCGCGCCGCACCTTCGGTGGCGCCGTCGGAGCCGGCGCGGCAGCAGCGGCCGTCGGCCTGCCCGCCACCGAAGCAGCAGCAAGCACCCACCCCGCACCGAAGGAGCGGCCGTTCCGAGCCGCACCCGACCGCCGCCCCTCGCGCCGCCCCAACATCCTGTTCATACTCGGCGACGACCTCGGCTGGGCCGACCTGTCCTCGTACGGATCGCCGCACATCAAGACCCCCAACTTGGACCGCCTGGCCCGGGAGGGCGTCAGATTCACCCACTCCTATGCGGGTTCGGCAACCTGCTCCCCCACCCGCTTCAGCCTCTACACCGGCCGCTACCCCGCCCGCACGAAGGGCGGACTCGCCGAGCCCATCGCGGACAGGACGGTGGGCCTCGACCCCACCCACCCCACCCTCGCGTCACTGCTGCGCGGCGTCGGCTACTCGACCGCGCTGATCGGCAAGTGGCACTGCGGCTACCTGCCGGACTACTCCCCCACCAAGTCCGGCTGGGACGAGTTCTTCGGGAACTTCGGCGGCGCACTGGAGTACTACTCCAAGCTGGGCCTCGGCGGCGAGTACGACCTCTACGAAGGGGACGCCGAACACAAGGACCTGCGCTACTACACGCGGATCCTCACCGAGCGGGCACGCGACTACCTGCACCGCGACCACGACCAGCCATGGCTCCTGAACCTCAACTTCACGACGCCGCACTGGCCTTGGATAGCCGACGGGGACACGGAGGAGAGCGCCGAGATCGTCCGTAGGGTCAAGGCCGGGGACAAGAGCGCGCTCTGGCACCAGGACGGAGGCTCGGTCGCGAAGTACACGGAGATGGTCGAGGACCTGGACCGCTCCATCGGCGAAGTCCTGCGCGCGCTCAAGGAATCCGGACAGGAGCAGGACACCCTGGTCTTCTTCGCCTCCGACAACGGCGGTGAGCGCTGGTCGTACCAGTGGCCCCTGTCGGGCGAGAAGGCCTCGCTCCAGGAGGGCGGTATCCGGGTTCCCGCGATCGTACGGTGGCCCGCACGACTGAACGGCCACCAGGTCAGCGACGTACCGCACTTCAGCCCCGACTGGACGGCAACACTCCTGGAACTCGCCGGCGCCCGCCCGCACCCGGCCTACCCGCTGGACGGCACGAGCCTGGCCGGATACCTGCTGAGGGACGAGGAGTTGAGCGAGCGCGACCTGTTCTGGCGGGTGCGCGGGGAGCGGGCGCTGCGCCGCGGGGACTGGAAGTACTACCAGGGCAAGAGCGGAAAGGACCAGCTCTTCAACCTCGCGGAAGACCAGCGCGAACTGGCCGACAAGGCGACCGACGAACCGAAGAAGCTGAGCGCACTGCGCGCCGCCTGGGAGCAGACGAACAGCGGCCTGCTGCCGTACCCGGCCTGACCGATCCCCTGAGGGGGTCGTCGGGGCCCAGGCTCTCCAGAGTGGACAACGGGAAGAGGCTGGTTTCTCGAGCGCGTCGCAGCTCTCCCGGAAGGTGTTCGCGAGGGCGAGCTGCGGCACGACGGTCTCCTCACGGCAGGACAGCGGACGACCGGCATCTCGATGCGGACATGCATGAACTTTTGCCCCCGCCGAGCGGTCATTGGCGTGTCCCGTGCACCATCTCCCTTACCAGCAGTCCCACTTCATCCAGGAGCCCTGCCGGTTCCTGGTCGAGGCCGAGGGCATGCTGATGCAGTACGGTTCCGGCCTGCCGCACTTGGTGCCGGGTGTGCGGGGCGTTGCCCTTCGCGTACACGAGATGTCCGGAGCCGAGCCCGAGGGCGGTGCAGTAGGCGAGCATCTGATAGAGGTCGGCGTCCGGATACCCGTCCGGTTTCCCCGCCTTGTACTTGGCGTCGGCGACGAGCAGGGGCTGCCCTCCGTCCCCGTACCAGACGAAGTCGGGCCGCATCCGGATCGCATCGTCCTCGTCGAGATGGACCCCCTTGGCCTGGAGGCTGCCGCGTCCCCCGTACGGCAGGAGCGCCTCGCACAGGGCGACGCACACGAAATCCTCGAAGAGCTTGTTCATGTCGAAGAGGAATCCGTCGATGCGCAGAGCCCCGGCCCGGTGTTCCGCCGACGCACCGTCGAGGATGGCTCGTGCGAGGTGAAGGGCTTGCCGGTAGCGGGAGTTGAGCCGGGTCGCGCGCCACGGTGGCAGTTCCTGCCCGCGCACCAGCGGTGCGACGTCCGCGAGCCGGGCCCGCTGATGCAGCAGCCGGACGCGTACGGTGCGCGGCACCCCCGGCACCCGCAGGAGCCGTTCGACGGCTGCGCGCAGCAGCCTATTCTCCGCGATGTCGGTGGTGAACTCGTCGTAAGCGATCTCGACGGGCAGCGCGGCGCCGAACCGCCGCCGGATCTGTTCGGCCTCGCGGATCCGCCCCCGTACGACGAGGGACGACTCCTCGGTGTGCCGGTAGCCCTGCAACAGGCCGCGCCCGAGGGCCCGTTCGACCTGTCGCTCGAAGGCGTACGCGAGGGCGGGCAGCAGCTCGCGGTGCTCGGCCACGTCGACATCGCCGTCGCGCCAGCCGCGCGGGTCGAGGCTGTAGCCGAGGAGGAAGAACAGCCGGCCGATAGCGACCTTCGGAGTGATCCGCAGGGTGATGGCCTCCTCCCCCGCCACCTCAAGGCGCACGGCTCCGACCTTGCTTCCGGCTTTCAGCGTCCACTTCCCGGCCACGTACGGATCGGGTGCGGCGTCGACGATCCGTGACGCGGCGAGCGCGCGCCCGACGGCATCGGGCAGTGGCCGGCTCACCGGCCGCGCATGCTCGACGAGCTCGATGACCGCGCCGTCGCTGCCGTCGCTCATGCTCCGGTCTCGCGCGCGTCCGGGGCAAGGTCGGGCAGGGCCGCACGGAGCGCGGCGAGCCCGTACTGCTTCTCGATGTCCCGGCCCTCCCCGTAGTGGTGCTCCTCGAGCAGGGGGAGGATCTTGGTCCGCCAGGTCCGCTCGATTCCGCCGTCCCGGTACACACCGGGCTTCATCAGATACGAGGGCCCGATCCTGAAGTCGGCCTCGTCGATGCGGGAGTTGAGCTCGTCGAGCAGGTCGGCAGGCTCGGAGTCTCTCCCCTCGTCGGCCAGCCATCGCCGCAGCAACCCGCTGGTCGGCTCGGTGCGCGGCGACAGTTCGACGAACGCGAACCGCCGTCGCATCGCCGCGTCGACGAGCGCGATGGAACGGTCGGCGGTGTTCATGGTGCCGATGACGAAGAGGTTGGGCGGAAGCGCGAAGTCGTCGCCCGAATACGTGAGCCGGACCGTCTTCCTGCGGTACTCGAGGAGGAAGTACAGCTCGCCGAAGACTTTCGCGAGATTGGCCCTGTTGATCTCGTCGATGATCAGGAAGTGCGGGATGTGCCGGTTTCCTTCACGCGAGGCCAGATCGGCCAGCTCCCGCAAAGGCCCTGCGGTCAGCCGGAACGCGACCTCGTGGGTCTCGGGATCCTCCTGCGGCCTGAACCCCTCGAAAAAGTCCTCGTACGAGTACGAGGGGTGGAACTGGACGAGCTTGACCTGCTCGGGCCCGCCCCCGAGGAACTCGGCGAGCTTCATGGCCAGATACGTCTTGCCCGTGCCGGGCGGGCCGTACAGCACGAGCTGTTTGTCGTCCCACAGGAGATCCCGCACTTCCCGCAGCCACGCCACATCGTGGACAAGCAGAGACTGCACCAACTCGGCGTCAGGAACGGGAAGTTCGAGCTCACGTCTGGCGACGATCGCGGGAAGTTCGAGGCTCGCGTCGCGGTCGGCGGCCTCGGCCTCCTCGATCAGATCGGCGTCGCTCATGCCCAGACCGTCGAGCAGGTCTTTCACCGTGGTCAGATCGACGACGTCGTGCTGAGTGGACAGCCGCTGCTGGAGCTCCTCCGGCAGCTTGTCGTAGGCGTACCCTTCGCCCTGCCACTGCACGGCGCGCCGCAGATTCGACCGCCCGTCCTCGGATTCGATCTGCTCGACGGCTCCCGTGATCTCGCCTACATACAGGATCCCGCCGGAGAGCGTGCACACCGTGTCGCCGGGCCTCATCCGGGCGATGAAGGAGTGGAACTCTTCGACCAGCTGCTTCTTCTGGTTGTACGTCGCCGCGGACTCGTAATCCTCCTCGACGGCGGCCCGTACCTGGTCCACGCTCGCGACCTGCCCGAACTCCTGCCGCAGGTGTTTGGCGGCGAGAGTGACGAGCTCCTCGGGCAGCCACATTCGCTGCACGAGGTCGAGCCCGGTGACGTTGGAGCCACGGACCAGCCAGGCCCGGCTCGGGCCCAGCCACAGGTTCTCGATGTAGTCGGAGAGCGGGTTCCCGTCCTCGGTCTTCCACTCGAGCCAGCCGTTGGCACTGCGTCCGACGAGGATTTCCGCGGCGGCGGAGGGCGAATTGCAGTCGATGTCCTCGAAAGTCTCGAGCCAGCCGGGCCAGGTCTCGGACTCCCGGATCACCCCCTCGGCGATCTTCCGCTCCCGCAGCCCGTACGCGGACGGCACCCGTACCGCGAACGAAGGCACCACCTCGGGCCGGACCGGCGACCCGGCCAGCACGATGAACTTCTGGCTTCCGTTCGTGCCCTTTTCCTTCAGGAGGCGACCGGCGGCCAAGGGCCCGTTGTTGGGCAGCCGCAGACGGAATTCGGGGTACTCGCCGGCCATTGCTCTCCTCGTTCGGTGCGCGGCCTGGTCGCCGTCGATCTCACATTACGTTCGTGTCGTGGCCGACAGGCCGAAGGACGGCGGCCTCGACGGACGCCCGCGGATCACGGGCGCGACCCCCGGCAGCGTGGTGAGGCAATGGAGGCCGAGGAAGTGACGCATCGTAGAGTTCTGACCAAGGCAGGATGTCGCCGGGCAAGGGGGAAGCGTGGAGAGCAGGTCGACGACCGTCAGAACGCCGAACGTGGAGGACCTCCTGAGGGCAGCGTCCCTCACCACCTCTGAACTCGCCGCAACAGTAGGCGGGTTCGAAGGGGATGTGATGAGCATGGTGCGCTCGTCCATCCACACCGCCGGGCGGGTATTCGCCGAACTCGACGCGTGCGATGCGGCCATCGACAAGGCCGCGGAGAGCGCAGCGAATGTGGCGGACCGACTGCAGGCAGCGGTGGCCGCCGAGAACTCGGACGCGGTATCCGCGGAGTTGTCGAAGCTCAAGGAATTGATAGCGGAGGTGCGCCGTTTCGATGAGCCTCGACGCCTGATGAACCGCGTGCTCGGCCGTGCCGAGACCGAGCCCCATCGCTACGGGCAGGTCCCGAAGCTCACCTTGGCCGACCTTCCCGACCTTCCGTCCTCGTACAGCGACGGGGAGTTCGACGACCTCATGGCCATGGCGCAACGGGAAGCGGAGCTCGCCCCACGGCTCGCGGCGGCGCACGCCGAGCGGATCGCCAGGACGGGCCGGCACTTGGAGGCCGTGGTCCAGCAGCTCGCACAGACCGGCTTCGCGGATAGGGAGTTCACGCGGGCCATGGCTCGTGAGGCCGAGATCGCCTCCGGACTGTGGCATACCTGCCTGCTGCAACGGATGATTCGAGATCGGCTCTAGTCACCTCGGCCCACACAGCCTTGCCGCCCGGCGGATACGGTTCCACGCTCCAGCGGTCGGCGAGCGCGTCGTCATCGACCTGAGTCAGTAAGCCCAATGCGTGGAACTCCTCGCTCAGTTCCCCGCACGCACGTTGTACAGGCAGCGGAGCCACCAGGACCTTCTGCGTCGGATGCTGCCCTCTGCGGCGCCCGGCCCATGTGTGGTCATGGGCGTCGAGCTGCCGCTGGCGCCGTGAGCGCCCGGCTCTGGAGAGCACCGAGGACCCACGGGAGGTCCTTGCGGTCGGCGGTGATGAACACCGGAACGCCGTTGTCCTCGCATTCCAGGACGAGGGGTTTCGTCTTCTTGTCGGCCAGGCCGGCACCCGGATCTGTCCAGTACTCAGGGCGGACGCGGACCGGGGCGAGGCTGGGTGGGAGCTGACGGTGGAGGAGGGCTCCAGCGGGTTCGATCGACACGGCAAGAAAACCGGGGCCGGCGACGAGGGGTGCGCCATGGCTCGCGTAGGGGATCTCACCTCGTACGGCACCTGCGAAGACCCGTTCCCCGGTGGGCACCAGTGGTTCCATGGCCACCGTGTCATCCCCACGCTGCCGCCACCAGGCGATCAGTCCGATCATCGGGCTGACCACGAGCATCACCAGGGCACTGGCGCCGGTGACCAACCATGCCGCCCCCATACTGCCGGCAGTCATCGCCGCGAAGCCGGCAACGCCCGCGACCACCCCGCAGCCAAGCATCGGCACCCAGAGCTGCCAGGGCGACCGGCGCCGGGACAGGTGGGAGAGTTTGGCCCACCAGAGCCAGCTCCACATCCCGTACAGGCCCATGATCCCGGCGGGCAGCCCCCATGCCATGGGCGCCCCGTAGTCGTCGCGTGGATCTGCCTGGGAGTATTTACGGCCGCTTGGGTAGTCGGCGAACCTGGCCTGGCCTCGCCAGTAGGTCAACTCGATGTCCTGTCCGACCGAGGCCACCGGGGCTTCCGCCGGGCTGCCCGAGAAGGTCACTCCTCTGCGCTGTCCGCCCGCCTCGACAAAGACGAGCTGGTAGTAGTCGTTCCCCTTCGGCTTGTCGTGCGTGGTGATCTCGGCGACGGTCCCTGGGACGGAGCGCAAGCAGTCGTCCCCGCCGTGCGCTGCACACGGCCGCGCGGCGTTGAAGTCCCGGCCCTCGTCGAACCGGGAGGGGGCCACGATCAGCAGCAGCACCGCTGACACGGCCAAGGCGAGGCAGCCGAGTGTCGCGGAGGCATAGATCCCTGCCCGGTTCCGACGACGCGACGTGCCGGAATTGTCGATGATGACCACCCGCACATTCTGCCTCAGCATGCACGTCGGACTCGTCGCGCTCTTCGACATAGTCGGCGACCTCACACTCAGCCCCACCAGCTGAAACGCCGGCCACTGTCAGTCGAGATACTGGCTGGTGGCACGCGGGAGGAACTTGCCGTGCCCGGCCCGTCCCTTGTACTCGCCAGCCTCGATGATCACCTCGCCGCGCGACAGGACCGTCTCCACCCGGCCCGTGACCCGCTTGCCCTCGTACGCCGAGTAGTCGACGTTCATGTGATGCGTCTCGGCCGAGATGACCTGCTCGGCGGCCGGATCGTAGATCACGACATCCGCGTCGGCACCCGGCGCGATCGTGCCCTTCTTGCCGTACAAGCCGAACATCCTGGCCGGCGCGGCGCACGCGATCTCGATCCACCGGCGGCGGGTGATGTGTCCGTCGACCACACCCTGGTGGAGCAGATCCATGCGGTTCTCCACCCCCGGCATCCCGTTGGGGATCTTGGAGAAGTCGCCGCGACCCAGGTCCTTCTGGCCCGTGAAGCAGAACGGGCAGTGGTCCGTGGAGACCACCTGAAGGTCGTTCGTGCGCAGGCCGCGCCACAGGTGCGCCTGGTGCTCCTTGGGGCGAAGTGGCGTGCTGCAGACGTACTTCGAGCCCTCGAAGTCCGGCTCCGCCAAGTTGTCCGTCGACAGGAAGAGGTACTGCGGGCACGTCTCACCGAAGACCGGCAGGCCCTCGTCGCGGGCCCGGGAGATCTCGGCCAGGGCCTCCATCGCCGATACGTGGACCACGTAGACCGGCGCCCCCGCCACCTGCGCAAGCTTGATCACCCGATGCGTCGCCTCGGCCTCCAGGAGCGCCTTGCGCACCTCGCCGTGGTAGCGCGGATCGGTCTCGCCGCGGGCCAGCGCCTGTTCCACGAGCACGTCGATCGCCATGCCGTTCTCCGCGTGCATCATGATCAGGCCGCCGTTCGCGGCGCCCTTCTGCATCGCGCGCAGGATCTGGCCGTCGTCGCTGTAGAAGACACCGGGGTAGGCCGTGAAGAGCTTGAACGAGCTGATCCCTTCGCCGACCAGCAGGTCCATCTCTTTCAGCGTCGACTCGTTGACGTCCGACATGATCATGTGGAAGCCGTAGTCGATCGCACAGTTGCCCTGGGCCTTCGCGTGCCAGGTGTCCAGGCCCTCGCGCAGCGAGCCGCCGACGCTCTGGACCGCGAAGTCGACGATCGTGGTAGTGCCGCCCCACGCCGCCGCCCGCGACCCCGTCTCGAAAGTGTCGGACGCGAACGTCCCGCCGAACGGGAGCTCCATGTGGGTGTGGGCGTCCACGCCGCCCGGGATGACGTACTTGCCCGTCGCGTCGAGGGTGCGCTCCGCGGTCCAGGCCGCGGCGGGCTCGCTGCCGTGGGCGGCGAGGGCGGCGATCGTGCCGTCCTCGATCAGGACGTCGGCGTGGATCTCGTCGGCGGCGGTGATGACCAGTCCGCCCCGGATGACCGTACGGCTCATGCTTCCTCTCCCTGCTCTCTCCGTGAGCGCTTCCTCCGTGAGCGGCTCAGCACAGCGTGCGCAGCGCCTGCTCGATTACGGCGGCGCCTTCCTCGGCCTCCGCAACCGTCAGCGTCATCGGGGGTGCGATGCGCAGCACGCTGGTGTTGTGGCCGCCTCCCTTGCCGATGAGGAGTCCGCCTTCGCGGGCGGCTTCCAGGACGGCCGCTGCCGCCGCAGGGTTCGCCTCGTCTGTGCCCGGCTGCACCAGCTCGATGCCGATCATCAGGCCGTGGCCGCGTACTTCCCGTACGAAAGGAGACTGCGCGGCGATCGCCCGCAGCCGCTCCGTGAGCAGTCCGCCGACCCTGCGGGCGTTGCCCTGGAGGTCGTGTTCGAGGAGGTACGTGAGGTTCGCGAGGCCGGCCGCCATGGTGACCGGGGAGCCGCCGAAGGTCGAAATGGAGTTGGCGTCAAGGCAGTTCATGACTTCGGCGCGGGCCACGACGCCGCCGATCGACATGCCGTTGCCGATGCCCTTGGCAAAGGTGAGGAGGTCGGGCGGGCCCTTATCGCCGTGGGCCTGCCAGCCCCAGAAGTGGTCGCCGGTGCGGCCCCAGCCGGTCTGTACCTCGTCCGCGATCCAGAGGATGCCGTGCCGGTCGAGGACTTCGCGGAAGGCGGCGTACAGGCCGTCGGGCGGTGCGGTGAAGCCGCCGACGCCCTGGATCGGCTCGGCGATGAGAGCGGCGACGTCGCGGGTGTGGCCCAAGAGGTCTTCCAGGTCGGCGACGCAGGCCGCGATGAACTCGCCGTCGCTCAGGTGCGCGTACGGTCCGCGGCTGCGGACCCCTCCGTGGACGTACAGCGTCTGCAGTGGAGTGAGGCTCGTGGGCGACCAGCCCCTGTTGCCCGTGATGCCCACGGTCGTGAAGGACCGGCCGTGGTAGCTGTTGCGCATCGCGAGGATCTGGTTCGAGTTGCGGTACGCGGTCGCCAGCAGGAGGGCGGTGTCGTTCGCCTCCGTGCCCGAGGTGGTGAAGAAGACCCGGGCGTCGGGGATGCCGGACAACGCGGCGATGCGTTCGGCCAGTTCGACCATCGGGCGGTTGAGGTAGAGCGTCGACGAGTGGATGATCCGGCCGGCCTGCTCGGCCACCGCCTTGGTGACCTCGGGGAGCGCGTGCGCGGTCATCGTGGTGAGGATGCCGCCGAAGAAGTCGAGGTATTTGCGGCCCTCGGCGTCCCAGACGTGGCGGCCCTCGCCGTGGGTGATCTCAAGGGGGCGGTCGTAGTAGAGCGCGAGCCAGTCCGGCAGAACTGCCTTGTGGCGGTCGTGGAGTTGATCGGTCACGGCTGCACCAGCCCCTCGTACGCGTCGGGTCGGCGGTCCCGGTAGAACGCCCACTGCTGGCGTACTTCCTCGATCAGGTCCATGTCGAGATCCCTGACGACAAGTTCTTCCTCCTTGTCGGAGGCGACGTCGCCGACGAACTGGCCGCGCGGGTCGACGAAGTAGCTCGTGCCGTAGAAGTCGTTGTCGCCGTACTCTTCCTGCCCGACCCGGTTGATCGCAGCGATGTAGTACTCGTTGGCGACGGCGGCCGCGGGCTGTTCCAGCTGCCAGAGGTAGGAGGAGAGACCGCGCGAGGTGGCGGACGGGTTGTAGACGATCTGGGCGCCGTTCAGGCCGAGTTGGCGCCAGCCCTCGGGGAAGTGGCGGTCGTAGCAGATGTAGACGCCGACCTTGCCGACCGCCGTGTCGAAGACGGGCCAGCCCCCATTGCCCGGCTTGAAGTAGTACTTCTCCCAGAAGCCCTTGACCTGGGGGATGTGGTGCTTGCGGTACTTGCCGAGGTACGTGCCGTCGGCGTCGATCACCGCCGCGGTGTTGTAGTAGACCCCGGGCTGCTCCTCCTCGTAGACCGGGACGACGATCACCATCGAGGTCTCGCGGGCGAGGGCCTGCATCCGCTGGACGGTCGGCCCGTCCGGGACCGCCTCCGCCCAGCGGTAGTGCTCGGGCTCCTGTACCTGGCAGAAGTAGGGGGCGTTGAAGACTTCCTGGAAGCCGATGATCTGCGCACCCTGCCGGGCCGCCTCCCGGGCATGCTCCTCATGCTTGGCGATCATGGACTCAGCGTCGCCCGTCCAGGTTGCCTGGACGAGTGCGGCCCGTACGACCTTGGCCATGACTTGCTCCCTTACACAGGACGTCAGAGACCTTCTACGCCCGTAGACTCCAGGGCGTTGCAGGAGAACGTAAGCCCCCGTACCGGGCAGGGCAAGACCATCGCCGTCAACAGGCCGAGTCGATCATGTTTCGCACCGATTCGATCAGTTGGCGAAGCCGGCCACCCTCAAGGCGTGCAGTACGTCGCGCTCCCTGGACGCCGAGACCCCGGCCGCGGCCGCGAGCAGTTTCGGTACGAGACCGACGGGGTCCCCTTCCGCGATCCGGGCCGACTCCTCCGGTGTCCGCACCTGGACGAAGGCGTCGAGCAGCGCATCCGCCTCCCACCCGCGCCCCGCGTCGCCGAGCTCCAGGACGGCGTCGGCGATCTCGTCGGCGGACCTGGACACCCCCTGACGCAGCAGCTGACCGGAGTCCTGGGTACGGCCGGCCGCAGCCAACGCGCCTGCGGCCGAAGCGAGTTGGCCGGGCGGCAGCGAAGCCACCTCCCAGAGCAGGCTCGCCCAGTCGGCGGCGAGCCCGGCGCGGTGCAGTTCCTCGGCCAGTACGGGCAGCTGCCCCGGATCCCTGCCCGCGGCCTCGCACAGCACCCCGTGCGCCTCGCCGCTGCGCCCCTCGGCCCGCAGCCGGAGCAGCAGGCCCACGGTCTCCGCGGCGGCCCGCCGGGCTGCCGCGCCTTGCTGCGGCCGCGCCCCATCCGGCTCCGCCCGTCCCTCGCGCACTGCCCGCCCCTCGCGCACCGTCCGCTCCTCGCGTGCCCCGCCCCCGAACCGCGCCCCGCGCGGCACCGCGGCGGGGGCCTGGTCCGTGGGCGGCATGGGCAGGGCGGGCGCGGGCATGGCGCCCTCGTCGTCCTCGATCCCGGCGAACCGTGCGCCGCGCGGCCGACGTCGGGGCTTCGGCTCGGCCTCGACCGGCGCAGGGGGCCGCTCCTCCGTACGTACGGACACCGCACCACCCCCGCCGTCCCTGAACCACCCCTCAGGCACGGCGAGTCGAGGCTCCACGGCAGCATCCGTCACCGCCAGCCGAACCCTGAGCTCCTCACAGCGGGCCCCCGCCCGACGTCCGTCGTCGCGCACCCAGGCCAGCTCGTCACCGATCCGCCGAGCCTCTGCCCCGTCGGCCGCATCGCGCAGCAGTTGCGCGAGCTGCTGCTCGCGCCCGGCCACGTGCCCCCGTTCGGCGCGCATCATCTCCAGGCGCTCGGCCACCGCGTCGCGCCCGCCGGGACGCCGGTCGTACGCCGCCGCCGAGGCGCCGTGCAGCGTCCGGGCCCGCACTGTCTCGCCTTCGGCGAAAGCAGGGCCGCGCACCTGGGACAGGTCCTGCAGAAGCGAGGCGACCACATCCCAGGGCGGGACCTCCCGGCCGTCGAAACAGGCCCGCATCCCCTCGGGATCGCGTTGCCAGAACACTCCGTACCAGCCGCTGCCGCGGTCGAGGAGCGCCGCGAGTTCCCGCAGGTACCGTGCGAACGTCCCGACCTCAGCCGGGAGTTGACCCACTGCCATGGTCGTATTCGAGCGCAGCTGTGTTACGTCCGCGCTACGCCGCGTTTTCAGGAACGGTACGCTCCGCGCGCCTCGGCGATCTCCGGCGCATGTTCGCGCGCCCACGCACAGGCCCCGTCGAGGGGGCCGATCAGCGAGCGCCCCAGCAAGGTGAGTTCGTACGTGACGCGCGGCGGCCTCTCGTCGTGGACCGTACGCGTGAGAAACCCGTCGCGCTCCATCGCCCGCAGCGTCTCGGTGAGCACCTTGGGCGTGACCCAGTGCAGCGGGACCCGCAGCTCGGAGAAGCGGCGCGGCCCCGCGTCCAGGCAGCGCAGCACCCAGCCGGTCCATTTGTCCCCGACCCGGAAGGGCATGGGCCGGTCCCCACAGCCGGGGCCGGGGAACATATCCGCGCTCAACGGCTCTGTCATGCACCCCACTTTAGGCAGCCCCGCAGCCCCGCAGCCGCGAAGCCCCCCAGTACCTTTGCAGATACCGGCACCCCCCGTTCTACGGTCGCTGACATCACAGCAGGCCATCCACGGACACACCAGGGGGTTCCCATGGGCAGCATCGTCGTCTTCGGCGCAGGCGGCCGCGTCGGCCGGGCAGCGACCGCGGAGGCCGTCGGCCGCGGTCACACGGTCACCGCGGTCGTCCGCGATCCGCGCAGGCACGCGGATCTGGCGGGTCCCGGCATCACGGTCGTACGGGGGGACGCGACGGACGCCGCATCGGTGGCGGGCGCCGCAGCGGGCCACGACGCGGCGATCAACGCTTCGGTACGGCTCGACATCCCGTCCCAGGACTATTTCGTCGCAGCGGCCCAGGCCCTGATCGAAGGGCTCGGCAAGGCAGGCGTGCGCCGCCTCGTCGTCATCGGCATCGCGACCACCCTGCAGACCGCTCCGGGGGTGCGGGTCATGGACGACCCGTCCTTCCCCGAGGAGCACCGCGCCTTCTCGCAGGGGCATGTGGCCGAGTTCGAGACGCTCGCCGCAGCCGGTCCCGATCTTGACTGGCTGATGGTGGTCCCGCCGATGAACCTCGACCCCGAGGGCCCGAGGACCGGCGGCTACCGCATGGCCGACGGCACGGTCCTGGACGGTACGGGGCACATCGCGCACCCGGACCTGGCGATCGCCCTGCTCGACGAGATCGACGAGCCGCGCCACCACCGCATCCAGCTGGCGGTCGCGGACTGAGCAGTGCGACCGGTCACACGGACCAGGTCACACGGGCACCAGCGCACACCGGATCACGATGTCGTCCATCGACAGACCGAGCGCACGGGCCAGCGCGGAGATCGTGAAGAACGCGGGCGTGGGCGCGCGCCCGGTCTCGATCTTGCGGAGGGTTTCGTCAGAGATCCCGGCGCTCGCCGCCACCTCGGCCATGGAGCGCGCACCGCGCGCCTCGCGGAGCAGCTGACCCAGGCGGGCGCCGCGTTCACGTTCTTCGGGGGTGAGCGGAGTACGTACCATGCCGTTATTCTAATACCAGTCCGACCGGTATAGTAATTGGCATGGTCGAACTGAAAACAGCCACACATGTCGATGCCATGCGCGAGGCCGGCCGGGTCGTCGCCCAGGCTCTCACCGCCGTACGCGAAGCCGCCGCGGTCGGCGTCTCCCTCCGCCGCCTCGACGAGGTGGCGCACGCCGTCCTCCGCGAGGCGGGCGCCGGCTCCCCCTTCCTGAACTACCACCCGGCCTTCGCGCCGATGCCCTTCCCCGCCGTCCTCTGCACCTCGGTCAACGACGCGATCGTGCACGGCATCCCCACCGACTACCGGCTGCGCGACGGCGATCTGCTCAGCGCCGACTTCGGGGCGAAGCTGAACGGCTGGGTGGGCGACTCGGCCATCAGCTTCACCGTCGGCCGTGCGCGGAACGCCGACACCCGGCTGGTCGACACCGCCTTCGAGGCCCTTGAAGCGGGCATCGCCGCGGCCGTCGTCGGCAATCGCATCGGCGACATCTCCCACGCCATCGGCCGGGTCTGCCGCGGCGCCGGATACGGCATCCCGGCCGGCTTCGGCGGGCACGGCATCGGACGCTCCATGCACGAGGACCCCGGCGTCCCGAACGAGGGCCGCCCCGGCCGCGGCATGCCGCTGCGCCCCGGCATGGTCATCGCCATCGAGCCGATGCTGATCGCGAGCGGCAAGGACGCGTACTACGAGGCGCAGGACGGCTGGACCCTGCGCACCTCGGACGGCAGCCGTGCCGCGCACGCCGAGCACACGGTGGCCGTCACCGAGGACGGCCCCCGCATCCTCACCGCGCTCTGACTCAGCCGCGCCCGCTCGGGGAGGGCGACACCACCATCGCCGAGCCGCCGCCCCTGCGCACCGTCTCGGCCGCCGCGAGCCACCGCCCGTCCGGGAGCCGCTGCACTCCGGTGGCCGCCCCGATCTCCGGATTCAGCACAAAGGTGTGGCCGAGCGCTTCGAGCTGCGCCCTCAACGGACTGTTGTACAGGGCGGGTTCGAGCTCGGTGTTCGCCCCATTCCGATTGCTGGCCCTGGGCGCCGCGATCGCGTCGACCAGCGGCAGCCCGCGGTCCAGGTGGCCCAGGAGCGTCTGCAGCACGGTCGTGATGATCGTCGCGCCACCCGGGGAGCCGGCCGCGAGGACCGGCTTCCCGTGCTGCAGCACGATCGTCGGGGAGATCGAGGAGCGCGGCCGCTTGCCGGGGCCCGGCAGGTTCGGGTCGTGGACCGTCGGGCTCGCGGGGGCGAAGGAGAAGTCGGTGAGTTCATTGTTGAGCAGGAAACCGCGCCCCGGCACCGTGATGCCGCTGCCGCCCGTCTGCTCGATGGTCAGCGTGTAGGCGACGACGTTGCCCCACTTGTCGGCGACGGTGAGGTGCGTCGTGTTCTCGCCCTCGTACGTCGTCGGGGCAGCGGCCCCGCTGCTCGCGCACGCCGCCGGATGCGACGGGTCCCCCGGCGCGAGCGGGCTCTTCAGTACGGCGTCGTCCTTGATCAGGCACGCCCGCGAGTCGGCGAACCGCTGCGAGAGGAGCCCCTTCGTCGGTACGGACTCGAAGGCCGGGTCCCCCACCCAGCGCCCCCGGTCGGCGAAGGCGATCCGGCTCGCCTCGATGTAGTGGTGCAGATACTGCACCTGGGACGCCTTCGAAAGGTCGGTCCGCTCAAGGATGTTGAGGGCCTCGCCCACGCTGGTGCCACCCGAGGAGGACGGCGCCATGCCGTACACATCGAGCCCCCGGTAGTTGACCCGCGTCGGGGACTGGATCTTCGCCTCGTACGCCCGCAGGTCCTTCTCCGTCAGATCGCCGGGGCGCGCCACACGCGTGGAGCCCGCGGCCACGGGAGGTTTCCGTACGGTACGGACGATGTCCTCGCCGAGATCACCGTGGTAGATCGCACCGACCCCCTTGCGCCCCAACTCCTCATACGTGCGCGCCAGATCGGGGTTCTTGAAGGTGGACCCCACCACCGGCAGCTGCCCGCCCGGCAGGAAGAGCTTGGCCGTCGCGGGGAAGTCCGCGAACCGCGCCTGGTTCCCGGCGGTCTGGGTGCGGAAGGTGTCGTCGACGGTGAACCCGTCCCTGGCGATGCGCTCGGCCGGCTTCAGCACCGACTTCAGGGACTTGCTGCCCCACGTGTCGAGCGCGGTGTCCCAGGTCGCGGGTGTGCCCGGGGTGCCCACGCCGAGACCGCTGGTCACCGCGTCGGCGAAGGCGAGGGGCTTGCCGTTCTCCAGGAAGAGCGAGGAGGTGGCGGACTTCGGGGCCGTCTCACGGCCGTCGATGGTGTGCACGGTGCGGGACTTGGCGTCGTAGTAGACGAAATACCCGCCTCCGCCCACTCCCGCCGAGTACGGCTCGGTGACGCCGAGGGCGGCCGCCGTGGCCACGGCGGCATCCACCGCGTTGCCGCCCTTGCGCAGCACCTCGATACCGGCGGCCGACGCGTCCGTGTCGACGCTGGACACCGCTCCCCCGTAGCCGACCGCAACAGGCGCCTTGACCGGCGGACTTGGCGTCGCGGATGGCGGGGACGCCGCTCCCAGCGAGACCGCCGTGGCGGTGACGGCGAGGAGCGAGAGCTTCCGTGCGGTGGCGCGACGCATCAAGAGACCTCCATACGACGGACGTCCGCGCAGCGTAGTCCTCGCACCGACGGTTCGTCATGAGCACGTCGGTCGGTACGATGCCGCACCATGACCGACGACGTACGCAACATCCTGCTCGGCGTCATAGCCGCCGGCCTCAGCGCCGCCGTTGGCTGGCTCGCCCGTACCTACCTCTGGCGCCGGAAACTCCGCCGCAAACAGGCCTTCTTCGGGCTCCCCGGCAACTCCGAGTGCGTGCTGGTCGTCAACCGCGAGGCCGGCGGCGACGGCGCCGTGCACCGCTTCGACGTCTTCGCCCTCCTCGAACTCGCCGCACTGATCAAGGACTGCGGCGCGCACGCCCAGATCATCACGGGCGACACCGCCCAGCAGGGCATCGGCGAGCGCACCGAATTCTGCGTCGGCGGCCCCGCCTCCAATCGCCGTATGACGGCCCACCTCCAGTCCCTGCTCCCCGGCATCCTGGTCAACACCGACGTGGAGCCGGGCCCGGACCGCGGCGCCCTGCAGATCGGCAGCGAGCGCTACCGCCTGGAGAACGGCAAGGTCGCCTACGTACTGATCGCCCGCCTCACCACGGGCCCCGAGGCCCGCCCGGTCTTCCTCTTCTGCGGCCAGCAGGCGATCACCAATCAGGCGGCGTCCCGCTATCTGGCCCGCAACCACGAGAAACTGGCGCGCAAGTACGGTGACAAGTCCTTCTGCCTGCTGCTGAAGGTCGTCAACTCCCAGGCCTACGGCCCCGATGTGGTGGAGCTCGTCGCCGACGTCACGCGGGCGGCTCAGACTCCGGCGCCCGCTCCCCGTACGACGCATCGCGCAGATCGCTGACCGGAAGGGCCGCAGGCGCGGACTGCCGGATCAGGGCGAGCAGCCCGGCGGGGTCGAAGTCGAAGATCTGCTCCTCGAAGACCAGGCCCTGGGCGTCGTCGTCACGCCCGAGCTGGGGCGCGATCCTGCCGTACGTCGCGCGGGCGCGGCTCAGCCGGGGCAGTGCGGCCGTGTCCGGGGCGTAGTCGACGACCACGTACTGCCGGGTGCGGCTCCCCTCGGTGACGGCGACCGCGCTCACGCCCGCGAGCGCGTCCCAGGGGAGCGTCGACCCGGGCCAGGCCGGCAGCCGTACGGTCAGCCCGTCCGCGTCCGCGCGGACCCGCATCGGCCGCACCAGATGCGCCGCGAAGGCCACGGCGATCGCGGCCAACAGCACACCGCCGATCACCATCATGATGCCCGCGACCGCGCCCTGATTGGGGCCGTCGAAGACCGATCCGGTGGCCGCCGCCCAGGCGATCACCACCACCACGGCCGCGACCGGTATCCACTGCAGCTTCCCTCGCAGCCGCAGAGTGATGCCTTCCTCCGCCTGCGCCGTGTACGCCGTTGAGTCCGCTGAATTCGTCACACCGAGAGCTTGGATCGTCTCGGCCGCTCGCGCCAGGGGTTCGCTGAATTCTGGTCAACAGGGCGGCGGCAATGCGGCCGGGACCTTGGTCCCGACCGGCCGGGGACCTTGGACCTTTCCGTAATTTCACCGCGAAGATCCGCAACCAGGACATCCTGATCGGACTCTCCACAGGGGACCCACCCCTTTTGGAGGAGCCGTCTTGAGCCCCATACGCAAGGCCACCGCCGTCGGCACCACGGCCCTCGCTGCAACGCTCGCCGCCGCCCTCACCGCCTGCTCGGGCGGCGGTACGAGTCCGGGCGGCCGGTCCGTGGCGGCGGCCCCTCGTATCGAGGTAAGCCTCACCGGTCAGCAGGCGAAGGCAGGCGCACCGGTGAAGGTGACGGCCACCGACGGAAAGCTGAAGCAGGTCACGGTCTCCGGCGACAAGGGCGGGGCGCTCGCAGGCACCCTCGCCGCCGACGGCAGGTCCTGGACGTCGACCCGCAAGGCCGCACCCGGCACCGGATACACCGTGCAGGCCACCGCACCGGACGGCGGGACGGCCAAGGCCTCCTTCGCCACGGCCGCCGCCGCCAAGGTGAACAAGCTGACGCTGGCCCCGGGCAAGAACACCACGGTCGGTGTCGCCCAGCCGCTCTCGATCGTCTTCGACCACCCGGTGAAGAACCGGGCGGCCGTGGAGAAGCAGCTGAAGGTCTCCACCTCGAACCACACCGAGGGCTCCTGGGGCTGGATGCAGGACTACTCGGGCAAGGACCGCGTCGACTGGCGCCCGAAGGAGTACTGGAAGCCCGGCACCAAGGTCACGCTCAAGGCCGACCTGAACGGCACGGACTCCGGCACGACCGGCGGCTTCTTCGTACGCGACTACGCCACCCAATTCACCGTCGGCAGGAGCCAGTCGATGAAGGTGAACCTCGACACCAAGCAGCTCACGCTCTACCAGGACGGCCGCCAGGTGAAGCAGATCCCCGTCTCGGGCGGCGCCCCCGGCGGCGAGAAGGCCTCCTGGAAGGGCGTCGCGGTGCTGATGTCGAAGGAGGGCACGATCAACATGCGCTCCGAGACCGTCGGCCTCGGCAGAAGCTACGACAAGATGGTCGACGACTCGATGCGGCTGACCTGGTCGGGGATGTACGCCCACGCCGCGCCCTGGAACGCCGCGTACTTCGGGAACACGAACCACAGTTCGGGCTGTATCGGCATGAGCGACGCCGACGCCGACCACCTCTACGGCCTCGCGCAGGTCGGCGACCCCTTCGAAATCACCGGGTCGGACGCCAAGGGCACGGTCGCCCTCAACAACGGCTACGGCGAGTGGAATGTGAGCTGGGCCGACTGGCAGACGAAGAGCGCCCTGCGCTGACACGGCGCCTGCCACGGCCACGGCCTCTGGTGACAGAGCACAACCCGACCGGCGCGCAGCTGACCTTCTCCTCGCCGGCTGCGCAAGAAGTGATCACCGGCTGCTGCCGGACGGGCATGGCCCTACGAGCTACTGCACACCCGGCAGCAGCGTCCCTGGTTCGGCCGGACCCACGTCCACGGCCTCGGTCTTCGGGTTGCGCTTCTGTCTCCTGGCCGTCCAGTTGGCGAGCCAGGAGAGCAGCATGCACATCCCGATGTAGATCGGTGAGATCACCATCACCACGGGGATGAACGGCAAATCGTAGTCGAGATTCGACGCGATGAGCTTGCCCGCGTGAAGGAACTCCTCATAGGTGATCAGATAGCCGAGCGAGGTGTCCTTGAGAGTCACCACGAGCTGGCTGATGATCGTCGGCAGCATCGCGCGCACCGCCTGCGGCACCAGGACATGGGTCATGACCTGTGTCTTGCGCATCCCGAGCGCGTACGCGGCCTCGCGCTGTCCGCGCTCCACGTTGCCGATGCCGGTACGGAAGATCTCGGCGAGCACCGACCCGTTGTAGAGGGTGAGTCCGGTGACCAGCGCCGGCAGCGGCTGCACCTTGAGCGCCACGAAGATGAAGAAGATCATCACCAGTACGGGCATGGCGCGGAAGAACTCCACCAGGAGCGTCGCCACCCACCGCACCGGCCGGTGGACGGAGAGCCGCCCCACCGCGAGGACCGCACCGAAGGCGAGCGAGAGCACGGCGGCGTACGCGAAGGCCTTGAGCGTGTTGCCGAGGCCGCGCAGCAGCAGTTCCTGAATGCCCTTGTATTCGAAGGGCGTCCACTTCTGGGCGGTGAACTGGTCGGTGTCGAAGAGGAGATACAGCACCCAGGCGAGAAGCCCGGCGATGAGGATCGTGGAGAGGACCCCGTACAGCGCGTGCCGCTTGCGGGTCTTGGGCCCGGGAATGTCGTAGAGGGCGGTGGAATCTGCGGTCATCGGGCGACTCCATAGCGCTTCTCCAGCACATTGAAGAGCGCGCTGATGGTGAGTGTGATGATCAGGTAGCCGACGGCGATCCAGACGAAGGTCCAGATGATGCTGTAGCCCAGCTCGTTGAGGGTTTTGTAGGTGCCCAGGAGCTCCGTGACGCTGAAGGCGCCGGCGATCGCCGAGTTCTTGGCGAGCGCGATGATCGTGGAGCCGATCGGTGGGATGACGGAGCGGAACGCCTGGGGAAGGACGACGGTGGACAGTGTCTGCCCGAAGGTCATCCCGAGGCTGCGGGCCGCCTCCCCCTGCCCCTTGGGCACGGTGTTGATGCCGGAGCGCAGCGCCTCGCAGATGAACGCCGAGGTGTAGCAGCCGAGCGCGAGTACGGCGAACACCTTGAAGGGCAGCACGAGTCCGAAGCGCGGCAGCCCGAGGAGGACGGCGAAGAAGAGCAGGGTCAGCGGGGTGTTGCGCAGGATGGCCACCCAGACCGTGCCGAAGACCCGGAAGGAGCCGACCGGCGCGACGCGGAAGGAGGCCATCAGGAAGCCGAGTACGAGGGCCAGGACCGAGGCGTAGACGGTCAGTTCGACGGTGCCGAGGAAGCCGTCGCCGTAGAGCGAGAAGTTCTGCGTCAGTACGTCCATGGGGGCTTCCTCCTCAGCTCGCCGGGTAGCGGTCGATGGGCGGGGCGGGGGCGGCCTTGCGCCCGGAGAGGCCGAGCGTGGCGTCGTACGCCTGCTGCCAGTCGCCGTTCTTCTCGCGCAGCGCGATGGCGTCGTCGAGGGCGAAGCGCAGGGCGTTGTCGCTCTTGGGGACGCCGATGCCGTAGGGCTCCGCGGAGAAGGGCTTGCCGACGACCTTGAGCTCGTCGGGGACCTTCGCCGCGTAGCCGCTGAGGATGGTGTCGTCGGTGGTGACGGCGTCGACCTGATAGGTCAGCAGGTTGTCGACACAGATCGAGTAGGTGTCGTACGCGACGAGTTCGGCCTTGGGGTAGTCGCTCTGGATGCGCTGGTACGGGGTGGAGCCCGCCGCCGAGCAGACGCGCTTGCCGTCCAGGTCCTTGGGGCCGTTGATGTCGTTCTCGTCGGTACGCACCAGCAGCCCCTGGCCGGCGAGGTAGTACGGGCCGCCGAAGCCGACGAGCTTCTTGCGGTTGTCGTTGATGGTGTAGGTGCCGACGTAGTAGTCGATCTGCCCGTTCTGCAGGGCGGTCTCCCGGTTGGCGGAGGCGATCGTCTTGAACTCGATCGTCTTGGGGTCGAAGCCGAGGGACGCCGACATCATCTTGGCGATCTCGATGTCGAAGCCGGAGTAGACGCCGGTGGCCGGGTCCTTCTCGCCCATGTAGGGCTGGTCCTCCTTGGCCCCGACGACGAGGTGTCCGCGCCGCTTCGCCTTGCTCCAGGTCGAGGAGGACGGCAGCTGGAACTGTGCGGCCACGCGGTACACGGGGAGTTCGTCGGGCTGCGGCCCCTTGACCGGCGGGCTGCCCTCCTTGCCGCAGGCGGCGGTGAGGACCGCGAGCGCCGTGAGGACGAGCGCGGCGAGGGTTCTTTTCGTACGCACCATGAATCCGCCCCCGTCAGTGCTTGAGGATCTTGGACAGGAAGTCCTTGGCCCGGTCGCTCTCCGGGTGGGTGAAGAAGTCCTCCGGGGTACGGTCCTCGACGATCTTCCCGTCGGCCATGAAGACGACCCGGTTGGCGGCGGAGCGGGCGAAGCCCATCTCGTGGGTGACGACGACCATCGTCATGCCGTCGCTCGCCAGCTGCTGCATGACCTCCAGGACCTCGTTGATCATCTCGGGGTCGAGCGCCGAGGTGGGCTCGTCGAAGAGCATGACCTTGGGGTCCATGGCCAGGGCGCGGGCGATGGCCACGCGCTGCTGCTGGCCGCCGGAGAGCTGGGCGGGGAGCTTGTCGGCGTGGGCCTCGAGACCGACGCGCTCCAGGAGTTCGTGCGAGCGCTTGTCGGCTTCGTCCTTCTTGCGCCCGCGGACCTTCTGCTGGGCGAGGGAGACATTGGCCAGGACGGTCTTGTGCGCGAAGAGGTTGAAGGACTGGAAGACCATCCCGACCTCGGCGCGCAGCTTGGCGAGCGCCCGGCCCTCCTCGGGGAGTGGCTGTCCGTCGATCGAGATCGTGCCCGACTCGATCGTCTCGAGTCGGTTCATCGTCCGGCAGAGCGTTGATTTGCCCGAGCCGGAAGGCCCGATGACGACCACCACCTCCCCGCGTCCGACGGTGAGGTTGACGTCCTGGAGGACGTGCAACTTCCCGTAGTACTTGTTGACGTCACTGAGCTCGATCAACGGATCGACGGCCATACGCTGTCCTGCCCACTCATCGCTATGTCGAGGTCAGCGCAAACTATCCATCCCAAAAAGGGACTTCACACTCGACACGCACGAATCAGGCATAAGGCGTATTTGTCATAAATCGCTGAACTGGTCAGTTCTCCGCGGCTTCCGCGTACACCTGGGAGAGTTCCGGGGCGCCGGTCGCCACCCAGTCGCCGCCGACTTCCACCACATCGATCTCGCGCCCCGACTCCAGCCGTACCACCGGCTTTCCCTCGGGCCAGACGTCCCAGGCAGCCCCGCGGACCGTCTTCACGATGACGGTCCCGAGGTAGAGCCCCGCGTCGTTGCCCAGCCAGGGAAGCTCTTCCGGATCGGCCGTGGCACCGCGCCAGCGCGGCGGCAGCTGGTCGAGCGCCTCCAACGACTCCGGGGAGTCGTCGAGTTGCAGTCCGTTCTGCCCGGCACGCGCTCTGAGCAGCTCGCACTCCGAGAGCAGTTCGGCCACGCCCTCCGGATCGCTCTCCACCGCGGCGACCAGAGTCGCCGCGTGCTGCTCGCCGTGCCGCTTGCGCCAGTTGTCCAAGAAGGGAATGTTCACACTGCTCAGCCTGTCATCCAGGTGTACAGCAGCACCACAGGCACGCGGCGTCGGTCAGATCTCGAGATCGACCACGACCGGAGCATGGTCCGAGGCGCCCTTGCCCTTGCGCTCCTCGCGGTCCACATAGCTGTCCTTGACGGCCTTGGCGAAAGGCTCGTTGCCGTAGACCAGGTCGATGCGCATGCCCTTGTTCTTGGGGAAGGCCAGCGCGCGGTAGTCCCAAAAGGTATACGGACGGTCGTACTTGAGCGGGCGCGGCATCACATCCGAGAGACCCGCCTCGCGCAGGGCGGTGAGCGCGGCGCGCTCGGCGGGGGTGACATGGGTGGCGCCCTCGAAGACCGCCGGGTCCCAGACGTCCTCGTCGGTCGGGGCCACATTGAAGTCCCCGAGGACGGCGAACGGCCGTCCGCCCGCCACATCTGCGGCCACCGCCGCCTGCAGCGCTTCGAACCACCGCAGCTTGTACGCGTAGTGCTCGTGGTCGACCTCGCGGCCGTTCGGTACGTACACCGACCAGACCCGGACCGGACCGCAGGTCGCCGAGACGGCCCGCGGCTCCTGCGCGCCCTCGTACTCCGGACCGCCGGGCAGGCCACTGACGACGTCGTCGAGGCCCACCTTGGAGAGCAGCGCCACTCCGTTCCACCGGCCGGTGGCGGTGACCGCGGACTCGTAACCGAGCTCGCGCAGCTCGTCCCGGGGGAACTGCTCGGCGGAGCATTTGGTCTCCTGGATGCACAGCACATCCGTGCCGGTGTTCTCCAGCCAGGCGAGCACCCGCGGGAGGCGGGCGGTGATCGAGTTGACGTTCCAGGTCGCGATGCGCATGTACGTAACCTAACCGCTGGGTCCGACAGTCACAGCTGCGTGGCGTCGCCGGGCGTCATCCGGGAGTGCTCGGCGCCGCCCAGATTGCCGATGTGCAGGTCGTAGATCCCCCGGGCCAGGTCCTTGAGCAGGCCGTCGTGGATGTCGATGGCACGCTGCGGCTTGACCGCGCGGACGTAATCGATGACCTCGGAGACCTTGTTCCACGGGGCGTGCACCGGGAGCATCAGCGTCTCGACCGGGGCTTCGGGGACCGTGAAGGCGTCGCCCGGGTGGAAGAGCGAACCGTCCACCAGATAGCCGGTGTTGGTGACCCTCGGCAGATCCGGGTGGATCACGGCGTGCAGTTCCCCGTGCGCCGTCACGTCGAAGCCGGCCGCGGTGAAGGCGTCGCCGTGACCGACCGCGTGGACCCGGCCGGGGAAGGCGGCCGAGAGCTGGTCGGCCACCGCGCGAAGCGTCCAGATCCCGGCGGCGGGATTCGCCTCCATGGCGGCCCGCAGCCGGTCCTCGCTGAAGTGGTCGGGGTGCTCATGCGTGATCAGGATCGCGTCCGCGCCCAGCGCCGCGTCCTCTTCGCTGAAGGCGCCCGGGTCGATGACGAGCGTCTGCCCGTCCTTTTCCAGCCGGATGCAGGCATGGCCCATCTTGGTGAGCTTCGTTGTCATGGCTTCCATCCTGCTACGCGTCGGGCGTGGTCTCCTGCTGGATCACGGACTGCGCCACCTTGAAGGCCGCATTGGCCGCCGGAACACCGCAGTAGACGGCGGTCTGCAGAAGCACTTCCTTGATCTCGGCCGGGGTGAGGCCGTTGCGCAGGGCCGCCTTCAGATGGAAGGCGAGCTCCTCCAGATGGCCGCCCGAGACCAGCGCGGTCAGCGTCACCGCGCTGCGGGTGCGGCGGTCCAGCCCCTCGCGGGTCCAGATCTCGCCCCAGGCGTAGCGGGTGAGCAGCTCCTGGAAGTCCTCGGTCGTCTCGTCCGAGGTGGCCAGCACCTGGTCCACATGGGCGTCGCCGAGCACCTCGCGGCGCACCTTGAGGCCCGCGTCGTACGGATCGGGACGGCCGGCGGAGGCGGACTCCGCATCCACCGGCACCGGGGCGATCGCGGCGATGGGGGTCACGGGGACGGAGAGCGCGGGTGCCGGGGTCTGGAGCGGCAGGGAGATGGACGTGGAGGTGTCCTGCCAGGAGGCCGTGAAGTGGTGCGCCAGCAGATCCGTGACAGCAGCCGGCTGCTCCACCGGCGCCAGGTGCGAGACACCGGGGACCATCGCGAGGCGCGCGTCCGGTATGCCCGCGACCAGAGTGCGGGCGTCGCCAGGCCCGGTCACCTGGTCCTCGGACCCGACGACCACCAGGGTGGGGACACCGATGCGGCCCAGCTCGCTGCGGACGTCGAAGGCGGCGAGTGCCTCACAGGCGGCTATGTAGCAGCCGGGATCGGTGGTGCGGACCATCTGCACGGCCCACTCGACGATGGCCGGCTGCGCGGTCGCGAAGGTGTGCGTGAACCAGCGCTCGGGCGCGGCACGCGCCATCGGGTCGAGGCCGTTGGTACGGACGATGACGCCGCGCTGACGGAACTCGTCGGCCGTCCCGAACCGTGCCGAGGCGGCGACCAGCGCGAGCGTCGCGACCCGGTCGGGGTGGCGCAGCGCCAGCTCCATGCCGATCGCGCCGCCGATGGAGCAGCCCGCGTACCCGAAGCGCTGCACGCCCAGCTCGTCGAGAGTGGCGAGCAGCCGGTCGGCGATCTCCGCGATCGAGGTCACGGGATGGGCGGGGGCACCGCCATGACCGGGCAGATCGAATCTGAGCACCCGCCACTCACGGGACAGCTCGGGGGTCTGACGGTCCCACATGTGCCAGGTCGTCCCCAGCGAGGGACCCAGAACCAGAACAGGGGCGTCCTCAGGCCCGTCAAAGCGGTATTGCAGGGTTTCAGCGCTTGTCGTACTCACCGACTCACGCTCTCACATCTCACATTTTCATCAGGTGAGGGGTGGGCTCCCCGACCAGACCTCCCCATGCAACGGCCGCCGGACGCAGATCCTCCACATCCGGCTTCACGTACCACTGCTTCGTGGCCTTGACGTTGGTGTGCCCCGCCCACCGTGCAAGGAGGTGATCCGGAACCCCGTTGTTCGCGAGATATGTGAGACAGCTCGCGCGGGCGTCGTAAAGACGCACACGCCGCAGCTGGTTCAACGCCATGATCTTGTGGACGCTCCCCCGCAGGTCCTTCCCGTTGAGCGCCCGACCGAGCTCGTCCACGAACACATAGCCGCTGCTCACATACTCCGCTCCCGCTGCACGCTCCTCCGCGGACTGCACCGCCGCAAATTTCCGCAAGGCATCACTGACCAGCCCAGGCAAGGGAAGCAGCCGCTCGCCGGCGGTAGATTTCACGCTCTTCTCCACCACCGTGTGGTTCCCCATCATCGTCCGGGTGTTGGTGATGCTCAGGGTCCCGTGGTCCAGGTCGATGTCGGACCAGCGCAGTCCGCAGACTTCCGCCGGTCGCAGCCCCATCAAGGAGAGCAGCATTGGGGCGCGCAGCCGTTCGTCCTCCACCGCAAGCACAAAGGAATGGACCTCCGTTACGGTCCACGGCGCCACCACCGTCTTCGTCAAGCGCTCGGCCTTGCGCGACTTGCGTGGGATCGTGACGTCCTGGGCAACGTTCACGGCAACGAGTCGCCGCTTCACGGCCCCGTTCAGCGCGTCCTTCAAACGCGCGAGAGACATCTCCACCGAGGCCACGCTCAGGCCGGTACCCGCAATGCCGCTTCGGACCCGGCCCTCGCTCAATGCCCACGCCGTGACATCGTCCTCGGCGAGGCGCTGAAGCCGGATACGCCCCAGCTTGCTCCGCACACGGTCCAGAGTCGCCACATAGCTGCTGATCGTGGTCTCTTCCAGGTCCTCCGCCTTCTTGGCGATCCACAGGTCAAGCCACTCATCCACGGTGATGCTGTTGGGCGCGACGAGCGTCCCTTCGTAGCGGCGGTGCGTGATAGACGCATACGCGGCCTTGGCTTCCCGCAAGGTGGCGAACGTCCGGGTCAACTGCCTGCGCTTGCCCGTTTCGGGATCGCGTCCCGCATCGACCACAAAGCGGTACCGCACCTGCCCCTTCGCGTTCGGCGCAAGCTTCTTGATAGCGGACAGGACCCATCACTCTCCTCGGACGACTGACGACAGGGTTCGCTTGGGCCACACCAGACGCATCCGACTGCGACCTGCATCAATCGTCGCCACGATTCCCGGTTTCGGTAACCGGGAACCATCTGCTACAAGGCTGGAGACTCTTGGTGCAGAGCTTCGTGATGAGGAGTCCCGCTGACGGGTCACTGGGAGTTCGCCCCACTTCTTGAAACGTCCGCACCGTGCTGGCCGAGATGGCGTCGTACGCCTTGCGTCATACATGCCGGCCAGCCGGATCTTGGCCACCATGTGGGTCAGATGTCGTTCACCAGCGGCAGGCAGTACGTAGATCCTCGATGATGGACTGATGACCACACCTGCTCGCCAACCGCTCGACGCTGCTGCCCGCGCGCGTCTAAAAGCAGTCGTGTTCGACACCAACGCCTTCGGCCACGGCCTGCCCGATCTGCGGCAACTGCGTCTCACATCTGAGCAGATGAGAGACGCCGACCTTGAGACGTGGGTTCCGGATCCGGTTGCCTGGGAATGGGCCGAGCATCTCTCCAGGGAGGTCGAGACGCACCGCACCACAACCCAGTCAGCGATCAAACGCATGCGGCGAGGTGGGATCCATGCCGAGGTCCCCATATTGCCGAGCGCAGACCCGGCTCAGACGATCGAGGTCTTCCTCACGGCACTTGAGGACGTCCCCGATCTGACGGTGCTGCCTCTCAGCGGCGAAGCGGCCCGCGCGGGGCTACGCGATCAGATCATGCAAACAGGTCCAGGGCGACGCAAGCAGAACGTGAAGACCGGCGCGTCCGACTCTGCGTGGCTGCGCGACGTTCTTACGGCTGCGGGCGGGTCCTTCGCAGGCGTCCTGCTCCTGACTCAGGACCGGGCCGACATCTATGCGGCTTGCCATGGATTGGGAGTCTCCCCTCCAACGATGCTGACTGTTCGAGATCTTGCTCAATCCGTGCTCGGGTTCGTGACCGATCCAGGCCACATCGCGCAGTTGATCAGCGCCTACTTCACAGGACTCCTCAAAGAACTGCGTCAACTCTCCCGCGACGGTCTTCCCACTCTTCCCGAACTCGACCTCGGGATCATCGAGATCGATCCGCGCCTCCTGGACGGCGGCTGCCACGGGCCGCAAACGCAACTCCACGACGTATCCATCCACCACATTGACCGCGTGGCGAAGGTATCTGACGTCAGCGTCGATACCGACATTGCTGAGCAGACCTCGTCGGCTGTCGGCAAGCAGGCCACCTCAGGAACCGCCGAAGCGACGATCGAGGTTGTTGCCGACCTTGAAGTGTGGACTTACGAAATCGACAGGGACGGGGAGATCCAGATGGACTCGCACATGTTGTACGACACACGGGTGCTCGCCCCGATCCTCGTCAGAATCGAGAATGGACTTGTCCTCAGCATCTCGCCGCTCGGGGAAACACGGGCCGTACGCTCCACCGAGTAAGCCAGGAGGAGATTCGCCCGACGGCGCGCATTTCCGGTGCAGGGGCCTGCACTTGTCGCCTAGCAGCAGACTCGGGAGGGCCAGAGAGTTGACGATCGCTCCCCGCCCAGCGGCTCTCTACTGCGCGGACGGGTCCATACGATGACGCACAGAGTCAGCTACAACAGAATCACGCGAGGTCAGGGGATGCTACCGAGGTGCCAGTCTCTTGCGTCATGCTCAGGAACATGAATGAAGACGCGTTCTGGCAGCTCATCGAGGAATCCGCACCCATCGGCCCAGACCCTGACGCCGAGCAGCTTGCCGCAGCCCTGACCCAGCGCTTGGCCAATGCACCGCTGCCAATGGTTATCGGCTTTGCCGAGCAGCTATCGTGGATGCTCTACCGCCTGGACCGCGAAGTGTACGGACGCGAATTGCCCGGCGACGCGTTCCTCTACACGCGCTGCGCCATCGTCGCAGCTGGCCGTGCCACCTACGAACAAATCCTGCACGATCCTTCGGCCTTCGCACCCTACGCGCGCGACCTCATCTGGGCCGAGGCCGTGCTCTACGTTCCAGACCGGGCATACAGCCACCTCACCGGGGAGCAATGGGATCGAAGCACTCGCTACTCCTTCGAGTCGTACTCGAACGCCGAGGGTTGGCCAGATCAAGCGTCAAGCGACGCGCCGTAAGTCTTGGGTGCCCGTGTGGACGAGCTAGTCCATCTGTACTGAGCACCACAGCTCACGGTGTGGTGGCAAGTGCCTTCAGCGTTGGGCAACTAGCCCGGCGAGGTACCCAGTTGCTCCCCGGGACGTCCACCAGAACGGTGCCCTGTAAGGCTGCGCAATCAGGGGAAGAAATCTACTGCTGTGGTCAGTCCCACCAGAAGTCCCAGGAGTTCATGCCGACGATACGTTCTGCATAGCCGACCAGGGTGTAAGGGCGAGACCCCTGCCAGATGTTGTCGGGGCAGAAGGCGAAGTGCTCAGCGGCAACCAACAGGGCGTCCTCCGTACTCATCGGGGGTGCCGCAACGCTGAGGTGGAGGGTGCTGAAGCCGACGGCTACGACGCGTGCACCAAAGCGACGCTCCCAGGCGCGTACAACGGCAGAGAATTTGGCTGTGTCGTTGTCGTAGTTGGCGGGACCGTCCCAGCCGGCGGTGGTGAGGGAGTCCGCACCACAGGCAGCGGCGATGAGCCCGAGACGTGCCTGGGAATGTTGTTCGGTGAAGACCCGCGCATACTCAGCGGCCATCTCATCGGCGCCCCTCACGGGCTCGTGGCTGAGGACCGAGCTTGGCCAAGTCTGCCCGAACGGTGCGGTGACGGCGAGTCGATCGCCCTGCGCCAGCAGGTCATCGTCCTCGTCGGTCCTCGTGTACTCGCCCCACCACCGCGCCAAGAGATCGGACGGATCGTGCGCACTAGGTGATGACATGCGCTCAGGAAATAGCTCGCCAGACGCCCATGGCCGGAATGCGTCATGGCCTGGCTCGTCGGCGTCAAGAAGAAGGGGCCACAGCCCCGATGCGCTGTGCTCGGCGAGCAGGCAAGTCCACAACTCGACAGAGGCCGGGGAATCACTCAGCCACAGTGGCTGCACATCGCCGTCGCCTTCGTCAGATGTGATCATCCGGCCCGGCGGGAGCGAAACAGTGAGCGAAGCAAGGAGTTCAGGGGTCACAGGTGGAGGCTAGTTCGAGGGTCTGACAAGGCGGGAGGAGATAGCGCTCTGCCGCCGTAGTGTGATCAATCGCGTTCGCCGAAGCCCGCTACAGGACGGTCGGAGCGGTGAGGACGATGACGCGGTGACAAGGACTTCTGATGACCAAGTGAAGGTCCATTTCCTGATGGAGTCAGACGAAGACGGCTGGGCTCCGGTAGGTGTGGAGAGCCTGTGGGCGATCGACCTCGGGAATGACACGGTGCGGTCGGACAACACCCCGTGGTTCGTCCGTGGAGTCGCCAGCGACGACATCCTCCGAGTTGAGATTGACGATGAGGGTGTCCGCTGGGCCGGCCAGACGGTGCAGGCTTCGGGAAACTGCACCATTCGGTTGATCGTCATGAAGGACGGCGGGTCGGATGCCGCCCGCCAGACCATGCTGGAGACCTTTCACCGCCTCGGCACCACCGGTGAGGGGATCGAGCTGCGAGCCGCACCGGATTGACCTTGTAGAGGCCAATGCGCGCTCGGCGGTTGGTCGTTGCCCGGGAATTGACGCCGTTGCCCGCGGCAGCGCATCGTCAGTGCATGGCCAAGGAAGGAACTCCGCGCAGCCACGACGCGGCATGGGCGGAGATGCTGGAGGGATGGCGGCCACCACACCGCGAGAACGATTGGTCCTCACCCTCGATGTGGCGCCTACTGCAGGCCGCGCTGCGTGATCCGTTGTTTCGTTCGATGTATCCATGGACTTCGATGAGCATGTTGAACGTGTCGGAGTTCGATGAATTTATGGACTGGGGCAAAGAGTCCTTCCCCTCGATCGCTGCCGCGTCCGGCACGTACACGGTGGTCGCCCATCCGGCGCGCGAGGGCCGACCGCTACTGGAGACGGACGACCCAGCAGCCGCGGTGTCCTACATGTCACGGCTCGTGCGCCAGCAACGCATCGGACAGGCGACTAGCGCAGAGGAGATCTTGCGCACCGCTGGGTGGCGGCCGGGACGGACCATCGACATCACGAACTGGCGCACCCTCCTGGAAGCCGGCGGCTTGCAGATGCACGAATCTGCAAGCACCTTTCTGCGCGAGTACGGCGGCCTGTCCATCGGAAACGGAGGACCAGGCATTACCAGCGCGCGGGAAACATTTGAGTTGGATCCGCTGCTGGCACTGGGCGAGGAGGACCGGTTTCTCGACTGGGGTGATGAAATCGGGCGTCATCTCTTCCCCCTGGGCGAGTTGTGCGATGGACGCTTCTTCCTCGGCATGGATGAGTTCAGTGAGATCTACCTGATCGAGACTTGGATCGCCCGATTCGGACCGATGCCCGACGGATTGGACAACCTTCTCTTGGGAGTCCAGCCAATCGATCCCCGCCATGCCGAAAACGACTCGGCGTAGCACGAAGTTCCCTGCACGGTCCGCGTGAGAACGCCTGAGTTGGCATCCTTGGACGCGGTCTACAGAAGGTGCAGACTCGCTTTTCCGCGAACCGTGCACGGCTCCTGCAGATGCTGGATCGTGAAGGACCCATTAAGCAGCTCGCATCCTGGCAATCGTTCACAGACGACCTGCGTATCGCGCTGAGTAGTAGTTGCTGACCGCCCGGCGTCGAGGATCCGCGAGTCGACGGCGCCCGGAAACAGCTTCATCCCCCTGACAGCCCTTCGCACGTCACCTACAACTGTCCCGTCCCAGAGGCAGCGCTTCAGGGCATTGGACGAGACAACGGGTCTGATGCAGAGGTGGGGCAGGTCAAGATGTCACCCGATCGTGCGGCAGACCCGACTCGCTTTCGCCACCCTGCGCACGCCTGGTCCGCACGGCGTGACATCACCTGAGAAGGACAGCCCCTGCGTCCTACGAAACGCTACCCGCGGCCGACCCAACCCCGCCCCGCCGCTTGCTGTCGGACCACACGGAAGATTTCAGTAGCGCACGGTTCACTTCAGGACGCCCTTCAGTGCCGCAGCGAAGATTCAGTGCAATCTCAGAGGCTGGATCGGCAACTATCCGGCCGTGCTTGATCGTCCTTCAGGCATGCCACACCCAAGACCCGAACCGGACCCAACTCCGCCTGCCTGGCCACACTGTGGCCACGGTGCCACCCCGGATGACCCTGTCGGCTGCCGAGGCATCCACATCCCTGGTCACACCGTATGCCTCGCCCACCTGGCCGACGCCGAGCGTGATGTCTACCTGGGCACCCTGAACCCGGGCGCCGACCTCGACCACCGCGGCACCCCCATCACCGAAGACCTTCTGAACCGGATACTTGACGCCCTGCGTGACCCCACCACGGCGCGCCCCCGCTTCGGCACGGCCTGGTTCGAATCAGCAACCTTTGAGGGCATGGCCCAGTTCGAGTCGGTGACCTTCGAGGGCGCAGCAATGTTCGAGTCGGCAGTCTTCGAGGGCATCGCCAGGTTCCCGGCGGCGATCTTCAAGGGCACCGCCAGGTTCCACTCGGCAACCTTCAAGGAAGCCGCCTGGATCGGCTCGGCCACCTTCAAGGACACCGCCCAGTTCGAGTCGGCGGTATTCCATGGCGCCGCCGAGTTCCGGTCAGTTACCTTCGAGGGTGGCGCGGGATTCAAGTCGGCGATATTCCATGGCGATACCGAGTTCGAGTCGGCAACCTTCCAGGGATTGGCCCAGTTCGAGTTGGTGACCTTCGAGGGCGACGCCGGGTTCGGGCGGGCGACCTTCCAACACTCCGTCAACTTCAATTCGGCGAACTTCCGTAAGACCATCTGGTTCGCTTCAGCGACCTTCGCGGGCGCCGCCCGGTTCGCGTCGGTGACCTTCGAGGGCATCGCCCTGTTCAGCGATGCGACCTTCGAAAACTCCGCCCTGTTCATGTCAGCAACCTTCCAGCTCACCGCCGGGTTCCTATCAGTGACCTTCGATGGCACTGCCAGCTTCCAGTCAGTGACCTTCGAGAGCAGTGCCCTATTCACGTCGGCAACCTTCCACAGCAACGCTGAGTTCCAGTGGGCGACCTTTCAGGACGACGCCCGATTCGAGTCGGCGACCATCTACGGCGATGCTCTGCTCGAGCAGGCGGTTTTCGAACGGTCGGCCAACCTCGGGCCGTTGGTGTGCGCGGGGCGGGTGAAGTTGTCCGGGGCGCTGTTCGGCGGCCCGGTGACCCTCTCGTTCGCCGCGCGCCGACTGGAGTGTCGGCGGACCCACTGGTCATCAACGGCTGAGCTGCGTCTGCGCTACACCACGGTGGACTTCTCCCACGCCGTCTTCGAGTACCCCCTCACGATCGCCGCTGAGGCCACCCCCTTCGTTCGCCCCGACGGACAGACGGTGGCGGAACAGGCTGTTGCCGGCGCACCCGACGCCACGGTGCGGATGGCCTCGCTGCGTGGCGTGGACGCGGCCCATCTGGTCCTCGCCGACGTCGACCTGTCGGGGTGCCTGTTCACCGGGACAGTGCATCTGGACCAGGTCCGGCTGGAGGGCAACTGTTCTTTCGATCAAGTGCCGCCGCGCATGCAGTGGCGGCGCTGGCGCCCCATCCGGTTCGCCCAGCGCCGCACCCTTGCCGAAGAGCACCACTGGCGCGCGAGCCAGCCGACCGTAGTCCGCGGCTGGAATGTGGCGGTGCTCGGCTCCGGACATGTCGGGCCGTTGCAACTGGCACCGGTGTACCGGGCGCTACGCAAAGCATTCGAGGACGGCAAACACGAGCCTGGGGCAGCCGACTTCTACTACGGGGAGATGGAGATGCGCCGCCACGCCGACGACATCCCCCGAAGCGAGCGGAACCTCCTGACCGCCTACTGGGCGCTGTCCGGCTACGGCCTGCGTGCCTCGCGAGCCGTGGGCTGGCTCGCTGCCGCCATGCTCCTCACCATCATGCTGCTGATGGGCTTCGGGCTCCCGAAGGGCTCCCCGAAGCAGGAAGCGACCGGAACCGTGCCGCCCGGCGGCGGCAGGGTCACCTTCGAGATCGACAAAGCCGATCCCCAGAACCCCACCGGGGACAGGGTCACCGGCGAGCGCTTCGAGAAGGCCCTGAACGTCACGCTCAACTCAGTGGTGTTCCGCTCCGCCGGCCAGGACCTGACCACCACCGGCACTTACATCGAGATGGCGTCCCGCGTGACCGAGCCGATCCTGTTGGGCTTGGCGGTCCTGGCCGTCCGCAACCGCGTCAAACGCTGACTCCAGCGCACCCATGGTCAGGGACGGCAGAGCGCCGCAGCCACCGGACATCGAAGCAGCCAGTGCGCCCGGACAGCCATGAGTTGCCGCACGGAAGATTTCAGTGCCCAGGTCACAGTCCCGCCCACTGAAATCTTCCGTGCGGCCTAGCACTTACACCTGCGCTCGTCGGTTCGGACGGCGACGACAAGTGGCGGCTATGCGGTCGTGGGGAGGATGCAGTGCTGTTCGGCATCGGTATCGAGACACCCGGGACATCGGAGAGCGCCCGCCGCAGGTTGGTGACGAGCCACCTGCTTGCCGAAGACCATGTCATCGGGCGGGACTGGGTGCCATCGAGGGAGATGACAGTTTGGTCTCATCGATGCTGAGGGTGCTGTCTATGGCAAGGCTGCCTGAAACCTGATCACGTCCGCATTGGCGATGACTTGACGACCCGAAGGAGCCCTCGCTAGCGGTGGCCTACCGCCACGGGGTCTGGGCGCGCTGGGCCTCTCGCTGTGCGGAGAGAGCGTCTGCTCGGGCCATGGACAGGAGGTGGACGAGCCGCCCGGCTGAGTTGGTGGTCCACCAGCAGCGGGCCTCGGGAGAGAACGCGGCCTTGGGGACGTTGTCGATGGCCTCTTGGTAGACGGCTGGTGAGTCGTGCCACTCAGTGTCGGCGATCACCCGCAAAGAGCGAGTCGAGAGACCATCAAGGATGGTGAAGAGCTGAGGGAGGGCGGTCAGGCGGTGTCGGCTGTGGCTGGCTTGGCGGACACCGCCCGGGTATTGGGCCCAGAGGAGGTACTGGGCCGGCCAGGGCAGATCGATCACCTCGCCCCCGTCGTAGGCCACGACCACCGGCTCGGCCAGGGAAGCGGCAATGCCGGTCACCATTCCTCGCCCCGTGTCGTGTAGTTGATCGACCAGTCTGGTCACCCACGACTCATCGCGAAGGTCGCGCTTGATTCCGCGCTCCAAGGCATCGCGAGCGCGGGCCCATCGCGCCGCGACAGGCGAGGTGTGGTCGTGCTGCTCGGCAGGGGCGAGACGCATGAGGGCCCGGAGCCACCCCTCACACCATCGGTCGAATCCATACTGGTAGTCATAGCGGGCCGGGTCCGACGAGGTGTCCTTCACCTCTTGTGCGGCCAGGGCTTCCTCGCAGATCTCCTCCCACATCTCCTGCCAGGGGAGCCGGAACTTCCCAGGCCGACGGCGACGGAAGTCGGAGTCGAGGAGCGCGGCCGTTCCGATCAGCAGTAGCTCCTCCCTGGACTCCCCGTCTCGGTACGCGTCGACATGGCGTGCCGCCAACCGTTCCTGGGCGGCGTCCAGTGCCAGGAGCGGCTTGCGCAGCAGACGGTGGGCGTCCTTGGAGTCGCTGCCTCCCGGGCCGTGCATGCCGAATGCGAGAACGTCGCAGTACGCCTCCAGGTCATGTCCGGAGTCGAGCCGATCAGCCAGCGCGCGCAGCGCTTCCATACGTGAGATCAGATGGCGGGCCTGCGTGTAGTAGTCAGGGAACGGGCTGGGACAACGCCGACAGCCGCCGGGCTCGGGAACGTCGGCCATGCTGCCGCGGTCCGGTACACGCAGGCTGACACCAGCCCGCTGCGCAGGGACTCGGAACGCCCCGCACTCCGCCGACAGGTGGAGCACTGAGCCGGTAGCTGACTGCCACAGCGGTACGTCCATGCCTGCCAGGGGACCGAGTGGAACATCGCGTGCCGTTGGAAGAGGAACCTCGTCATCTGCTGCAACGCTCGGGGGCATGCTCGTGAGCTCCTGGCTAAGGATGCCGGATGTGTGCCGCACCAGCCTGTCGTATGCCCGAAGGTCAAGACATGGCTTTCGCCGATCGGATGGAAGATCACGTGTCACGTTCGTGTCACCACTACCGTCGACGCACCTGGATCACAAAGGCTCCACCTGCGTGAACGGCGTCGGTCTAGACCACGTAGACGCCATAAGACGCCTTCGCCCACCTGTGCCAGGTCGTCCCCAGCGAGGGACCCAGAACCAGAACAGGGGCGTCCTCAGGCCCGTCAAAGCGGTATTGCAGGGTTTCAGCGCTCGTCGTACTCACCGACTCACGCTCTCACATCTCCCACTTTCACCCAGCGAGGGGTGGGCGCCCCGACCAGACCTCCATATGCAACGGCCGCCGGACGCAGATCCTCCACATCCGGCAAGGCGTCCTCGCCGATTTCAGACGACCACGGCACCGAACACCCGCCATCCCGTCGCATCACGGCCGATTTGTGCGGTCTCGGGGTCCGCGGGGTTGTACGTGATCTCGGCCCGCTGCGCGGCTCCACCCCATGTGGACGCCGAACCCCCCTCCGCCGATCGTCGGCCCTCGCGGCCGTGAGGACCGTTCAAACCGGATGTCGCCGCAGAGGCAGCCGGCCCCAGGTCAGTTGGACCTGCGCCGTGCCCTGAGAACCATTCCTGAACCCACCACCAGCAGGGCCGCCACAATGCCCAGCAGGCTGCCGTACGTTCCTGCCCCTGTCTCGGCCAGTTGCGGCGCAGGCGTGGCCGGGGCGGGCGCGCCTGGGGCGGGCTCTGCCGAGGGGACCGGCTCGGCGGAGTCGTCGGGGGAGCCTGGAGACGCGCTCGGACCGGGTGCCGACTCCGGAGCCTCCTCGATCCGCAGTGTGGCGACCGACCGGACACCGACAGGCGAACGGGAGCCACCGCTCGCAGCCGCCGTGAGTTCGGCGCCGAGCGTCAGCAGGCCCGCCGGCGCCCCTTCGGCCACGGCCACGGTCAGTGCTGTGGTGGAGGAGCCGGACGGCTCCAGCGTCGTGCCCTTCGGGAGTGCTGCGGTGAGCGTGCCGTCGGGGTGGGCGGTCAGCGGGATGCGCTTGCCCTGCACGGTCACCGTCACATCGTCGGCCTTCAGGCCCGCCGGGCCTTTCAGCGTCAGTTGCGTGCTGGTGTCCGGGTATTCGGGACCGTCGGCCGGGTTCGTGTACGTCACCGAGACCGCGGCCGGCTTTCCCCCCGCGACGATGCGCTTCGGAGAGGTCAGAGCCGCCTTGGCCCGGCCCTCGACGGCGAAGTCGTAGGTGGTCCCGGCGACCGTGACGCCGTCCACGTAGGTGTCGAGTGCCGCCGTCGGTGAGCCCAGCCGGCCCACCCGGGCGATGACACCGAGAGCTCCGTCTCCAGGAGCGGTGCAGGCAGAGGCGAATTCGGTGAGCGTCGCGTCGCCCTGCGCCGGGAACGTCGCCACGGCGCGCGAGGTGCGCCACGAGGACGTCCCCGAGGCCACGAAGCTCTGCCAGGTGTCGGGGACGACACCGCTGCGGCCTTCGCTGTCGGTATTGCGCCCCGGTTCGAAACTGATCGTGGTAAAGACCCCGCCGCACAACATGGGGAACTGCAGATTTGCCCCGGCGTTCGCAGCGGTGGACTGCGCCGAGTTCTGGTACGCGGAGTAGGAGATCCCGGAGGCCAGGAGAGATGCCAGCGTGATCGGAGCAGCGAAAGCCCGGGCCGCCTGGGAGGTTTCTCCGCCCCCGATACCCAGGTGAAGACTGCCGTTGAGCCATTGGGCGTCGGCGAAGGCGGCGACCGCCTGGGACCCGTGGGCGATTCCGGCGTTCGCCGGGTCGTCCTGGAGTCTGAACCACGGCCCTGCGGCCCCGAGGTCACCCGGGGGGACGACCGTCGCGTCCGCGGCGGCAGCCGTCGGCACACCGGCTCCTGAGAGGGCGAGTGCGGCCGCCAGAACAAGGGGAACGAACGCGGGGCGACGCTTCATCACGGGCGGCAGCATCGAGATCTCGTACATGAATGTCCTTTTAGCAGCCCATGCGTGAAGAGCGGCTCATCCCGATCCACACCGGCGCAGGAATCACGGGGACGGCCGTATCCCGGCCCCGTCCGCCCGCTGCCCGCGCGCCGGTCGAATGGCCGCGGTCGGCCGCCGGCCGCACGATGGCCTGGTGTCAGCGTCAGCCTCCCTTCGACTGCGCCGCCCGGTCCCGACCGGGTTCGCCGTCGGGGTCACCGTGGTTCTGCTGGTGCTCACCAATCTGGCGAACAACCGGTGGGCCCGGTCCTGGGGGCTGCCCGTCTCCCTGCTCGTCACCGTTGCGCTGCTCGGCATCGTGTACTGGTCCGGCGGCGGATGGCGCGACGTCGGGCTCGCGCGGGACACGCTCGGCCGCGGACTGCGCTGGGCGGCCGCTCTCATCGGAATCGTGGCCGCGGTCTACGCGTGCGGGGCGGCACTGCCCTGGACACGCGAGCTCTTCGCGGACCAGCGCAACAGTGGGCTCGGGGCCGGCGAGGTGGCCTGGCGTGCGCTGGTCGATGTGCCGTTCGGCATCGTCATGCTGGAGGAGGTCGCGTTCCGCGGGGTCCTGTACGGCCTGGTGCTGCGCCGCAGAGGGCATCTCACGGCGACCTTGTTCTCCTCGACGCTGTTCGGCCTGTGGCACATCCTGCCGAGTCTCTCCCTCGCCACCGCGAAACCCGCCCTGGACCCGGGCTTCGGGGGCACGGTCCTCGGCACGGTGCTGGTCGACGTCGGAGCCGTACTCTTCACCGCGGCGGCAGGCTGCCTCTTCTGCGAACTGCGCCGCCGCAGCGACAGCCTGCTGGCACCAATGGGGCTGCACTGGGCCACCAACGCCCTGGGCTACATCTTCGGCTTTCTCCTGCGCTAGGCCCGTCAGTACGGGGACTCCCGCTGCTCGATATGGCGGCGCAGGCGCGCCGTGTCCTGCGCCGTCCACCCCTCGCGCGGAACGATCGCGGCCCAGCCGTCCACCGGCCCTGCCCCGTACCGGTGCCCGTGCGGGGCCTCTACCCCGTAGGACACCGCCATGTCGATCGTCGTCTGCCAGAAGGTGACGAGCGGAAACCAGCGGATCTCCGAGGTGATGTCGGGACCGAGCGGCTTGTCGAGCCACTCGGGGCGGCGGAGCAGAAGGCCCGTGGACCACCACACCACCGGGTCGGAGGCATTCTGCAGATAGACGACGCGCGGGTGTCCCCAGGCCCCTTCGGGCCGCCGCAGATCCTCTTCGGGGAACTGCGCCACGCGTACGTTCCTGCCCCCTTGGTACTGCGGCCGCCACACCGGGCTTCCGGCGTCCCGGTGATCCCTGATCTCCTGCGACATCGGGGCGAAGTTGGGCGTGCCGATCACCAGCGCCCCGTCGGTCCTCGCGAGCAGGTCGTCGACGCCGTCGAACGACGATTCGACGGCATAGCCGCCCAGGCTCTCCCCGGTGACGACGAGCTTCGGGCGATGGCCCTTCGGGAGAGCCGACCACTTCTCGTGGACGGCCTCCACGAGATCCCGGGTGGCCTGCGCGGCCCGTTCCTTGTCCACGAGGAAGGACACCCAGCTGGGCAGGTAGGAGTACTGCACGGCGACGATGGCGGTGTTGCCGTCGTGCAGGTACTCCAGCGGCTCGCTGATGTCGGAGTTGATCCAGCCCGTGCCGGTGGTGCCCGCGATGGCCAGGACGTCGCGGTCGAAGGCGCCGGTCCGCTCCAGTTCCCGTACGGCCAGCGTCGCCTTGCCCTTGAACGGGTCCTCGTCCCCGCTGAAGGCTTCCGGCGCCGACGCGCTGATGTAGATGCGCACGGGGTCCTTCGCGGGCCGCCCGGTGAAGTCGCTGATCTGCTGTCGGGTCAGTACGGAACCGATGAAGTTGCGCCCCTGGAAGCCGAGGTCCTGCCAGGCGACCAGCGAACCGGGTCCGCCGGAGACGAGCGGCGACACCGGCTTCTCGATGCCACCCCTGGTACCGCCGTTGACGGTGTACGCCATCCGGTCCGCCACATCGATGACGCCCCGCTGGAACACCACATTGCGCAGCCCCACGGTGACGATCAGGGCGCTGAGCGCGAATCCCACCGCGATCGCGACCGGCAGCGGAACGAAGCGGTGCAGCAGCCGGATCAGCCGTCGTGACCCCAGCCGGATCGAGCGCGCCACCAGCAGAATCAGCGCCCACAGCAGGACGGCGATCAGCGCGATCACCGGGATATGCCAGGCCAACGCCTCGGGCAGGCCCTGGAGTTCACGCAGTCTGCGCTGCATGTGAGCGCTCTCCCAGATCAGCAGGACGCTGAGCACCGGGCCGAGAATCCAGTACGCCTGCCAGATCCTCGCCCGCGTCACGCGGCCCGGCCGCCAGCGGAACAGGGCGCGGCACGCCGTGCTCGCCACCGAACCCACGGCGTATCCGAGGGCGGCGGAGATCCCGCCGACGACGCCCTGCAGAAGCCATGGCCGCGGCACCAGCGAAGGTGTCAGCGACATCCAGAAGAAGACGGTCGCACAGCAGACCCCGGTGAAGTCCGGCCAGCGCCTCACCAGGTACGAGCTGTTGGCCCTGTCCCTATAGGGTTTCCGTGCAAACCCGACGAACCGCTGCCTGAGCGGTTCCTTCCCAGGGGTCTCTTTGCGCATGATCCGCACGCTAACCGTCTGCCGGCGAATCCCCGCGCGCCCACGCAGTACGTGACCGCCCAACGGGTCAGGCACCCTCGTCTGTCGTGACCCGCGGCGCAATGGAGGAGATTCGATGAGTACACGATTCCAGGAGCTCGACTGGCGCCAGACGCCCTTGGGCGAGCTGGCGCTGCGCCGCCGGTGGTACCCCGGCATCGGCAAGGACGTCTACGAGATCAAGCTCAACGACGAGTTCCTGATGTCCAGTCTGTTCACCTTCGCCGAGGAGGAGTTGGGACGTCTCGCCCTCGCGGAGCTGACGGAACCCGCGGTCGACGTGCTCGTCGGCGGGCTCGGCCTCGGCTGCACCGCCGAGGCGGTGCTGGCGGGCGAGAACCTGCGCTCCCTGGTCGTCGTCGACGCACTCGGTGAAGTGATCGATTGGCACCGGAAGGGACTGATTCCCGCCGGGGTGGCATCGGATCCCCGATGCAGCTTGGTGCATGGCGACTTCTTCGCGCTGCTCCGCTCCGACGGCGGGCTCGACCCGTCCCGTCCCGGCCGGCGGTTCCATGCCATCGTCGTCGACATCGACCACTCGCCCCGCCATCTGCTGCACCCCTCGAATGCGGATCTCTACGAGGTCGAGGGCCTGCGGAGGTTGAGAGAACAGCTGCTTCCCGGCGGGGTGTTCGCGCTCTGGTCGAACGACGCACCGGACGAGCGGTTCACCACGACGCTCACACAGGTGTTCACCGAGGTGCGGGCCGAAATCGTCACCTTCGACAACCCCCTGCAGGAGCGCGAGGCCGCCAACACCGTCTACCTCGCGAAACGGGCGTGAGCCCTGGATGTCGAGAACGTCCTGCCCGCTCCGTCCCAGGGGCACGAGCGGCCAGGAACGAGTCGCTCGGCGACGCCGACGAGGAGCGATCACCATGCAACCGACCGAGGTCACCGAGATCCTGAACCAACCGGTCAGCCAGGAGCTGCTGGCCCGCGACCTGACCCGCCTGGCCTACATCGCCACGGATGGGACACCGCGCAGTATCCCGATCGCGTTCGCCTGGAACGGCACGGAGATCGTCCTGTGCACGTCGAAGAACGCCCTGAAACTGCCCTCGCTGCGGAAGAACCCGGTGGTGGCCCTCACCATCGACACCGAGGTCCACCCGCCGAAGATCCTGCTCGTCCGCGGGCGCGCGGAGCTGGACGTCGTCGACGGCATCCCGGACGAGTATCTGCAGATGAACGGCAGTTACGAGATGACGCCCGAGCAGCGCGTCGAGTGGGAGGCCGAGGTCAGGTCGCTCTACGACGGCATGGTCAGGATCGTCGTCACCCCGACCTGGGCGAAGCTCATCGACTTCGAGACCACCCTGCCCACCGCGGTCGAAGAGCTGATCCGGCAACGGGCCGAACGGCAGCACGCCTGAGATCCGCGGGGCCGGAGCTGCCCGAAATACGCCGATCGGCGCTCGACAGCCTCCACGCCCGGAAATAGCGTTCGCCTCCGGGCCGTCGGCAACCGGGCGGGCGGCCGCGCGAAGGGGCGGTCCACATGGGGATCTACGACGGCGCCATCTCGGCCAACCGCTTCTCGATCACCATCGACGGCTACGAGATCGCCTCCTTCGGCCAGTTGAGCATGGTCGGCACCGTCGAGGTCATGTACGACGCGGCCGGCAAGCCGGTGGCGCCTGGCAGTCGGGCCCGCGCCGTGCTCCAACGCGGGCTGACCTCGTCGACGGAGCTGTGGGGCTGGCACCAGGCCGCGGCGTCGGGCAGCGCCGCGGGACGTCGGAGCGCCACGCTGGTGGGGTACACGCCTGACGGCAAGGCGGTGGTCAGGTACTACCTGGAGAAGGCCTGGCCGGTGAAGATCGAGGTGGGCCCCGTCCCGGGCACGACCACGCAGCAGCTCTGCGAGACCCTCACCCTCAACTGCGAGGTCCTGTCCCGCATCAGCCCGTAGCCCGGATCGGGGGTGCGCGATCATGACCGGATGCACACTCGATTCCTTGGTATCCCTGATCTGGTCGACACCCCGTCCGTGGCGGTCGTGGTCGACGTCATGCGCGCTTTCACCGTGGCCGCCTGGGCTTTCGCCCAGGGGGCGGAGAAGATCGTTCTGGCCGGGTCGCTGGACGAAGCTCTGGCGCTCAAGGGCCGCCACCCGGATTGGGTGGCGCTCAAGGACGGTCCGGCCGCGCCCGGGTTCGACGCCGTCAATTCGCCCGGCCTGCTGCGGTCGATGGACCTCGGCGGACGGACCGTTGTGCAGAAGACCACGGCGGGGACGGTCGGCGCCCTTGCGGTGAAAGACGCGTCGCTGGTGCTGTGCGCCGGTTTCGTGGTGGCCGAAGCAACGGCCGGGCTCCTGCGGACACACGAGTGCGAGAGCGTCACGTTCGTGGTCACGGGCGAGGACGGGCAGGCCGATGAGGATCTGGCGTGTGCCCAGTACATCGCCCGGCGGGCCACCGGCGCCGGCACGGATGCGGCCGAGTTCCTCCGCCGTGCCGGCGCGTCACGCGCCGCCGCCGAGCTGGCGGAGGGCGTACGCCAGGGAGTTCATCCTGATGACGTCGCCCTCTGCCTTGAGCTCGACCGGTTCCCCTTCGCCATGGTGGCGACCCTGGAGGACTCGCTCATGGTTCTCCGTCCGCGCCCCGCGTGACACCCCGGCCCGCGTGCGCTTCGGCGAGCAGGAGGTAGCTGCTCGCCGTCCAGGTGTACGCGCGGTCGCGCAGGCCCTCCCCGGTCAGGGCGTCGAAGTTCTCGGCGAAGCCGTGGGTCTCGCACAGCGCGCGGAAGCGGGTGCTGATCTCGTCCGCCAGCCGGTGGCGGCCCGCGCGGCGCAGCCCGTCCTCGATGAGGACCGTGGTGGGGGCCCAGATCGGGCCGCGCCAGTAGCCGTCGGAGGTGTAGTGCGGTGAGGTCGGCACTTCGGTGGCCAGGCCGTACGCGGTCAGGTGGGTTTCGATACGGGCCGCCAGCACGCCGCTGACGGCATCCGGCAGGTGCTCGCCCAGCACGATGGGCATCAGGTCGAGGAGGCTGGAGCTGTGCCGGCTGTCACCGCTCTCGACCCCCCGGGCGGCGAACCGGTCGCCGTTCCACAGCTGGTCGAGCATCGCCCGCTGCGTCGCCTCGGCCGTGCGGGTCCAGCGGAGGACTTCGTCCGGCAGGTTCAAGTACGTGGCGAGGTCGGCCAGTTCACGCAGTTGCAGGACGAGGAAGGCGGCCAGGTCCGCCGTGACGACCGCCCGTTCGGGGTCGAAGGTGGTGGCGTTGTCCCAGCCGCTGTCGTTGCCGTGCTGGTAGTGGGGCAGCGCGTCACCGGGGGCGCGTCGCGAGGTGAGCCAGAACTCCGTCCAGCGCGTCAGCCTGTCGTACGTCTCCGCCAGTTCCGCCCGCCCGGGCGGCGTAGGCAGCCGGCGCCTCAGGTGGCCGAACGCCCAGCCGTGGATGGGCGGTTTGACGAAGTTGCGGAGGATCTCGGAGTGGGTGACGGAGTCGGGCAGCGCCCCGGCCGCGTCCTGGTGGTCGAACGGCAAGTGGTACTGATCCCAGGCCAGTTCGGGGTGTCCGGGCGCCAGGGCCAGGGCGTTGAAGCAGTGGTCCCAGCTCCAGACCTTGTCCATCCAGTGCTTGGACATGAGGACACCCGGCCGGGCGAGGAAGCCCGCAGGGCGGACCGTCGCCGACCACACCACGTAGGCGGCGAGTTCGGCGGCCGGGTACGCGGCCGAGCGCCATGGGGCCGCTGTCTCGACGAAGTCCGCGAAGGCGTTCCTCTCGGCTTCGACGATCTTGTCGAAGGCTGCCGCCCGGGTGTACGCGGGGCGGGCGGTGTCGAGTTCCTCGATCGCGATCTCCCAGAGGCCGTCGGCGTCCATGGCGACGGTCAGACCGCGTTCCCCGCCGTTCAGGGCCTGGCTTCCGACGATGTCGGCAGCCGTTCCGCGGAGCACGGTGACGCGGTAGCGGCGCCCGGTCTCGTACGAGGTGAACACGTGCGCGCCCGCGGCCGCGTCGCGAAAGAAATAGGTGCCGCTGAACGGGGTCAGGGTCCGTGCGGCCGCGCCGACACGCAGCGCCATCCCCGCACCCCGCAGCCGTACCGTGTCGGGCGACTCGTAGGAGAGATCGACCCGGCCGGCGGCGCCGATCCAGCTCAACAGGCCTGGCGCGGCCTCTACTTGGGTCTCGGCCCGCTCGCCCGTCGCGGCGTCCAGCGGCACGAGGCGGAGTACGCCGTGCATGCCGTTCTGGTGCGAGACGAGGTGGAGGTCCTCCGCCCGGGTCTTCTCCGCCACCACCGGGGAGATGTCGAACCAGGACCCGTACGTGCTGAACGGGATGTCGTGGAGGGAGAAGGCCGGGCCTGATGGGGCGGCGGTCATGAACGGTCACTCGATTCTCGCGCAGGGGCGGAGGAGGAGAGGGGAAGACGTCAGTCCTTGACCGCGCCGGCGGTCACGCCCGCGGCGACGTAGCGCTGCGCGAGGACGATGATGACCGCGGCGGGCAGCGAGGCCACGACCGCGGTGGCCATGATGGCGTTCCACTCCTGGTTGTTGTTGCCGATGTAGTGGTAGATGCCGAGGGTGATCGGCTCGTGCGGGCCGCCGTTGACGAGCGTGCCCGCGAAGACGAAGTCGGACCAGGACCACAGGAACGCGAACAGGGACACCGTGACGACCGCGTTGCGGCTCATCGGCAGGACGATCGACCAGAAGGTGCGCAGCGGACCAGCGCCGTCGGTCTTCGCCGCCTGCATCAGTTCACCGGGGATCCCGGACATGAACGCGGTGAAGATGAGCACCGCGAAGGGCACGGCCAGGGTGGAGTCGGCGACGATCAGGCCGGGGACGGTCTGGAGCAGGCCCAGGCTGAGGTAGATGGCGTAGAAGCCCATCGCCATGATGATGCCGGGGATCATCTGGGCGGCCAGCAGGACGAAGCTCAGGATGCCGCCGCCGCGCGGGCGCAGCTTGGCCAGGGCGTAACCGGCGGGGGCGGACAGGGCCACGGTCAGCACGACGGTGCCGAGGCCGATGGCGAGGCTGGTGCCGAGGTACGGCAACTGCTCGTGCAGGACGGTGCGGTAGCCGGCCAGGGTGCCGTGGACGGGGAACAGGTCGGGCGGGCTCTTGCGCATGTCCTGGTCGCGGGTGAAGGAGACGTTCACCATCCAGTAGACCGGGAAGAGCATGATCGCGGTCAGCAGGACACCGACGGCTGTCTTCCCCCGGCTGCGCTTGGTGCTCTGCCTCATGACCAGGCCTGCTTTCGCTGTACGCGGATGTACACCAGGCCGAAGGCCAGGGCGGCGACGACGAGGAGGTTGCCGACGGCCGCGCCGGGGCCGAAGGCGGGCAGCACGTTGCCGAATCCGAGCTGGTAGGACCAGGTGGCGAAGGTCGTCGACGATTCCGCCGGGCCTCCCTTGGTCATGATCCAGATGATGTCGAAGACCTTGAGCGTGTAGACGAGGCCCAGGAGCAGGGTGATCGCGGACACCGGCCGCAGCAGCGGGAAGGTGATGCTCCAGAACCGCCGCCACGCGCCCGCCCCGTCCAGGGCCGCGGCCTCGTACAGACCGGCCGGGATGGACTGCAGGCCGCTGTGCAGGACGACCAGGTTGAACGGGACCCCGATCCAGATGTTGGCGATGATCACCGAGATCAGTGACCAGGTCGGCGAGGTCAGCCAGTTCACCGGGCCGATGCCCACGCCGTGCAGGACGGCGTTGACCACGCCCGAGTCGCTGTTGAGCATCCACGACCAGGTGGAGGCCGACACGATCAGGGGCAGCAGCCAGGGCACCAGGAACAGGGCCCGCAGGGTGGCGGAGAGCCGGAAGTGCTGGTGGAAGAAGACCGCGAGGGCCAGGCCGATGGCGTACTGGAAGACCAGGCACACGGCGGTGAACAGGGCGGTGTGCAGCAGGGCGGGCAGGAAGGTCGCGTCGGCGAGGACGGTCCGGTAGTTGTCGAGGCCCGCGAACGGGGCGTTGCCCTGGACGAAGGAGCGGACGGTGTAGTGGCGCAGGCTCAGATCGAGGTTGCGGTAGAGCGGATAGGCGTAGAAGAGGGCGAGGTAGAGGACCACCGGGGCGAGGAAGGCCCAGGCGGCCCACTGCTGGGAGGTGGGGCGGCGGCGCGCCCGGCGCGGAGCCGCTTCGGCCGGACCGGCGGGTCCGTTCACCCGCCGGGAGCGCGGCACTTGTGTGGCGTGGCTCATCAACAGGGCCTGGACTTCCGCTACTTGACGGACGACTGGGCGGCGGCGAGCGCGTCCTTCGGGGACTTCGAGCCGCTCAGCGCGGACTGGACGGCCTTCCACATCTGCTCGGAGATCCTCGGGTACTTGGTGCCCAGGCCGTCGCCGGTACGGCCCTTGGCCGCTCGGACCGCGTCCACCCATGGCTTGAGCTCGGCGTCGGCCGCCAGCTGCTTGCCCTGCACCTCGGCGGTGGGCGCGATGTAGGAGAGGGTGGTGTCGGTGTCGTACAGGCTCTGGGTGCTGGTGAGACACGCGGTGAGTTTCTGCGCGGTGGCGTAGCGGCCGGTGCTGCTCTGCACCGGGATCGTGACGAACTCGCCGCCGGTCGGGGCCGCGGCGCTGCCGCCGTCGGCTCCGGGGATGGGCAGGACGCCGTAGTCGAGTCCCGCCTTCTTCGCGTTGGCGAGCTGCCAGGTGCCGTTCTCGGCGAAGGCGTAGTCGCCGGTCTCGAACTCCTGCCAGCTGGTCGTCTGGGTGTTGTTGAGTACGGAGTTGGGGGCGTAGCCCTTCCCCAGCCAGTCCTTCCACAGGGTGAGTGCGGAGACGGCCGCGGGCGAGTCGAGTTCGGTCAGTTTCGCGTCCGCGCCCCAGAACCACGGCAGGAACTGGAAGCTGCCCTCCTCGGTGCCGATCGCGGAGAAGGTGATGCCCTTCTTGCCCGCCTGCTTGGCCTTGGCGAGCGCCGCTGTGAGGGTCGGCCAGTCCTTGACCGAGGTGATGTCCACGCCGGCGTCCTTCAGGACCTTCTTGTTGTAGTAGAGGGCCAGGGTGTTGGCGCCGATGGGGGTGCCGTAGGTCTTGCCTCCCAGTTGGCCGGCGGCAAGGAGGTTGGGGTCCACGCCCGAGGTGTCGAGCTTGTTGTCGTCGGTGGTGGTGAGGATGCCTGCCTCGGTCAGGGTCGACACCACCGGGTTGTCGACGATGAGGACGTCCGGGGAGTTGTCCTGCTGCGCGGCGAGGAGCGCCTTGTTCGGCAGATCGCTGGTGTCGAAGCCGGTCCGCTTGATCTTCACGCCCGCCTTGGCGCCGCAGGAGTCGAGCAGCTTGACCCAGGCGGAGCCCTTGGCGAACTGCGGATAGGGGTCCCAGACGGTGTACGTACCGTCGTCCGCGCCCTTCGCCCCTGTGCCTCCGGAGCCGGAGCCACAGGCGGTGGCGCTGAACGCGAGTGCCAGGACGGTCACGGCCGCGGCCTTCAGGCGGCGCTTTCCGGAGGAGCTGTTCATCGCTGGTTCCTTTGGTTTGGGCATGCGGGTGCCTGGGCGGGGTGGGCGGGGTGCTGAAAGGTGGGGTGCGGTCAGGGCGTCGCGGGGGTGCCGCCTGCGGGTCCGGTGCTGGCCCGGAGGGAGATGGGCGGTACGAGGAGGTGGTGGCGGGGGGCGGCGGCGGGGTCGGCGAGCCGCTCCACGAGGAGGTCCACGGCGAGGCGGCCCAGTTCCGCCGCCGGTACGTCGGCCGCGGTGAGCTGCGGGGTCACCGTCTCCGCCCAGCGACCGGCCACGACGCCGGTGACGGAGAAGTCGCGGGGTACATGACGGCCGGCCTCGGCAAGGCCCCGGTAGAGCCCGCCGAGTGCGGCCTCGTTGAGGGTGACCAGGGCCGTGGTGGCCGGGTCGTCGTTCAGGATCTGTTCCACACACCGCTGGCCCGAGGCGGCGTCGTCCCCGCAGCAGTACGTACGCACGGTCAGCCCGCGCTCTGCCGCGGCTTTGGTGAAGCCGTCCAGGCCCCGTTGCGCCGACTCGTACCCGCTCCGCAGCAGTTGTTCGGGGCGGTTGACGAAGGCCGCGCGGCGGTGGCCGAGATCTGCCAGATGGCGGACGCACGCCTCCACCAGCGCGGTGTGGTCGAGCCCCGCCCACCAGCCGTCCTCGGGATGGGCGGTACGGCCGATGGCGACAAAGGGAAAGTCCGCCGCGGCCAGATGGTCCGCCCGGTCGTCCTCGAGGCGTATCTCCATCAGGATCGCGCCGTCGACCCGCCGCTCTCCGAGGAGCCGCTGGAAGGAGCGGTCGCTGTCCACGCCGCTGGGCGACAGGAGCACGTCGTAGTCGCAGGCCGCGGCGGCCTCCACCACACTGCCGATGAAGTCCAGTTGCATGCCGGTGTAGTGGTTGCCGGCCGGCGGGAAGATCAGGCCGAGCGTGCTGGTCCTGCCGTTGGCCAGGGCGCGGGCGCTGGCGCTGGGCCGGTAGCCCAGTTCGTCGACGACCTGCTGGATCTTTCTGCGGGTGGCATCCGAGACCGGGCGCTTGCCGCTCAGTGCGTAGGACACGGTGCTCCGCGAGACACCGGCCAGCCGGGCGATCTCACCGATGTTCACGGGAACTCCTTCGTCGAACCGGTTCGCGTGAAGTGAAGGTAGGAATCGGCGGAACGACTGTCAAGAGTCTGGACTCACTTCGCCAAAACCCGCTGAACAAAGGGAAGTTCCCCGTACCGGAGGGATTGCTGACCACTTTTCCCGGTGCTAGCTTCCTCGAACCGGTTCGACGTACATCTCCTACTCAGGATTGAGGACGCGATCCATGCCCTCCGCTGACAGATCCGCCCGGCGCCGGGGCCCGGCCGCCGTGGCCCTGACACTCGGCGCCGGCCTGCTGGTCACACCCGCCGCACCCGCACAGGCGGCCGACGCACCCCGGCCCGCCGCCCACTACACCTTCGACCAGGACGACCTCGCCTCCGGCGAGATCGCCGACAGTTCGGGCAACGGCCTGACCGCGAGCCTGCTCAACGGACCCACCGCCCGGTCCGTCGCCGGTGCCGACGGCGGCAAGGCACTCGCCCTGCCCGGCGGGGCGTCCACCTCCGACGGCGCATACGTCCGGCTGCCGCGCGAAGTCGTGGGTGAGGCAACCGACTTGACGGTGTCCGCTCGCGTGAAGTGGGGCGGCGACACGTCGTCCTGGCAGCGGATCTTCGATCTGGGCAGCAACGACACCAGGTATCTCTTCGCGACCCCGTCCAACGGCGGTGGTGTGCTCCAGACCTCCGCGACCACCGGCGGAGGCGGCGCGGAGGCGCAGACTCGCGGATACGCGATGCTGCCCGCGGACGAGTGGCGTACGGTCACCGTCACGCTGGACTCCACCGCGGGGCGGGTCACCACCTATCTCGACGGCGCGGCGGTCTCCTCCGCCGCGACCGGCATCAAGGCCGGTGATCTCCTGGACAGTTCGGCCACGGCAGCCGGCTACCTCGGCAAGTCCTTCTACCCCGACCCCCTGTTCAAGGGCGCGATCGACGACTTCGTCGTATGGCATGCGGCGCTCAGTGCCGAGCAGGTGGCCGGCACGGTCACCACCGTGCCCACGCTCGTCGCGCTCTCCAAGACCTCCTTCGAGGCCCGGACCACGGCCGGTACGGCTCCGTCCCTGCCCGCCGCCGTCCGCTCCTCCTTCTCCGACGGCTACGACCGGGACACGCCGGTCACCTGGGACGCCGTACCGGCGGAGAAGTACGCCGCACCCGGGACGTTCACGGTGGCGGGAACGGCCGCCGGACGCGCCGTGCGGGCGACCGTGACCGTGGTCCGCGAGGGCGAGCTCACCGTCGACCTCGCCTCGGACACCGGTGCGTTCCACGGGGGCGCCTCCGGCACTCTCTACGGCGTGTACGGCCCCGACGTCCCCACGAACAATCTGATGGAGGGCATGGGCCTGCGCACCGTCTCCACCAAGGCGCAGGACGGTCCGCAGCACCCGGGTGCCGACGCCCTGGACGTGGTCAAGCCGCTCGCCGATTCCACCGACGGCGACGTGTACATCTACATGACGGACATCCACCGCGGCTTCCCCTACCAGTGGCCCGGGAACACACCGGCCGAGAAGCTCAAGCTCTACCAGGAGAAGATGGCCCAACAGGTGGACCAGGTACTGAAGTTGCCGGAGAAGTACCAGGACAACATCGTCTTCGTGCCGTTCAACGAGCCCGAGGGCAACATGTTCGGCACCGGCGAGTGGAGCTCCAACAAGGTCAGCTGGCTCACCGACCCCGCCGACTACTTCGCCGCCTGGGACAGCTCCTACCGCCTCATCAAGGCCAGGATGCCGGACGCCCGCATCGCAGGACCCAACACCAGCGTCCTCTACGACCAGGTGAAGGGATTCCTCACCCACGCCCTGGCCGCAGGCACCCTCCCCGACGTCATCACCTGGCACGAACTCAGCCACCCGGAGGCGGTCCGCGAGAGCGTCGCCACGTACCGCGCGTGGGAGAAGGACCTCTTCAAGGGCACCACGAGGCAGGGCACCCAACTCCCCGTCAACATCAACGAATACGCCTTCAACTACCACACCTCCGTACCCGGCCAGATGATCCAGTGGGCGTCCGCGATCGAGGACTCCAAGGTCGACGCCGACATCGCGTACTGGAACATCGACGGCAATCTCTCCGACTCCGCGGTGCAGTCCAACCGCGGCAACGGCCAGTGGTGGCTGCTCCATGCGTACGCCTCGATGAGCGGGCACACGGCGAAGGTGACCTCACCGTTCCCCGGCGAGAACTACACGATGCAGGGCGTCGCCACACTCGACGAGCAGAAGCGCCAGGCCAGGCTGCTCTTCGGCGGGTCCTCCGGAAAGGGCCACATCACCTTCGCGGGCATCCCGGAGAAGCTCTTCGGAAGCCGGGTGCACGCCTGGGTGCGGGAGATCGAGTGGAGCGGACAGCTGGGCGACTCCCCCGGGCCGCAGCTTCTCGGCGAGAAGGACCTGACGGTCGGTGACGACGGCTCGGTCGTCGTCGACTTCGGCGACGGCGCGCTGCCGAAGCTCTCGGACTCCTCGGCGTACGAGATCGTCCTCAGTCCCGCGGGCAAGGCCACGGGCACCCAGTCCCCGCCCACGCGCTGGAAGGCTTCGTACGAGGCGGAGGACGCCGCCCACACCGGCACCGGCTATACGAAGAACGGGCCGGAGGGCTCGCCCGCGGACGTGTCGAAGTTCTACACCTCCGGCGGATACGACGTCGGCGGGCTGCGCACAGGATCGGACGTCACCCTGGACTTCACCGTCGACGTGCCCGAGGACGGCACGTACGACCTGAGCGTCTTCGCCAACTCCCTCAACACCTTCGACAAGGTGAAGGAACAGGGCCCCACCAACGTCTTCCTGCGTGTGGACGGCAAGGCGGCCGGCGAACAGGAGCTGCACCTGCCGCTCGGCTACAAGTGGGTGGTGTGGGACCACACCGACACCAAAGTCCCCCTCACCAAGGGCAGGCACACCCTGACGCTCGCCGCGAAGAGCCTCGACGGCAAGCGCAGCACCCAGGGCGACGCCATCGTCGACCACCTCGCGCTCTCGCTCCCCGAGGCGTCGGCCACCACGCAGGTGTACGAGGGCGAGCTGGCCTGGCTCGGCGGCGGCGCGCAGCCCCTCTACACGCTGCCGAAGCAGGCCAAGGCCCCCGCCACCGGTTCGGGCGCGGCCCGGCTCCCGCGCGGCGGGACCGCCACGTTCTGGGTCTACTCCCCCGCCGACCGTGAGGCCACGCTCAGGGTCGACACCCTGGAGGGCACCGGCGCCCGGCTCACCGTGAACGGACACGACGTCCTGCAGCTGTCCAAGGGCAGGAACAGCACGGCGGTCTCCCTCTCGGGAGGCATCAACAAGGTGACGCTGACCGGCAGTTCGCCCACCACACTCGTCGACCGCCTCACGGTCGCACCCACCCAGGGCGCACTCCCGGCACGCACGTACGAGGCGCAGGATGCCAAGCTCACGGGCTCGGCCACGCTCACCCCGCTGTCCCTGGCCACCGACGGCACGGCCATCACCGGAATCGGCGGCGCCCCCGGCAACACCAACACCGCGACGTTCACCGTGGAAGCGGACAAGCCCGGTCTGTACGCGCTGCGCGTCCGCTACTCCAACCCCGAACAGTCCGAGGCCACCCACTACAACCCCGACCCGCTCGCCCGCCATGCCGACATCACCGTCAACGGCGGCGCGGTGCAGCGCGTCGGCTTCCCCCACAGCTTCCACGCCAACAACTTCTGGGAGCTGACGGTCCCCGTCCGCCTCACCAAGGGAAAGAACACGATCGCCTTCGGCTCCGGGGAACTGCCGAACTTCGACGGCACCACGTACGCCTCGGACACCTTCCCCGGCGTACTGCTCCGCTCCCGCTACGCCCCGCTGATCGACCGCATCACGGTGGCGCCCTACGCGCGGGAGAGGAGCTAGAGAATGCCGGGAATCGTCAGGGCGCCGAGCAGCGCGGCGCCCATGAGCAGCCAGGCGACATAGTCGCCGATGTGCCCTGAATGCAGCCGGCGCAGGGGTCCGGTCCAGCCGTACGGCTCCTGGTGAGCGGGGGCGCGTACGGCGGCCGTGGCGAGTCCCACCGCGAGTGCCGCCGAGACGAGGCCCAGCAGCAGCCCGGCCGGCGACCAGTGCGGGGCCTCGTGCGCCGGCACCCCGAAGGCGCGGCCCGTCGCGGCCGTGAGGCCGGGGGCCAGGCCGACGGCCAGCGATCCGGCGAGCAGCACGGCCGGCACGGCGGCCATCGTGGCGGGGACCCGGCCGAGCTGGGCCGTGGTCTCCGGCTTCTCGCCCTCCCCGTCCGTCTCCTGCGCCGGGTCGCCCGTGGGCCGTGGCCCCAGCCCGAGGAAGACACGCGCCGCGACCCGGAGCACCGCTCCGGCGGTCACGGCGGACACGGCGACGAACAGCACGGTGAACGCACCGCCCGCCGCCTCCTCCGTGACCCCCTTGCCCAGCGCGGTGCCGAACGGCGTCAGCCCGGCCAGGGCCAGCCCGCCGACCGCGAACAGGGCCCCGGTCAAGGGGAGTTGGCGGGCCTTTCCGTACAGCTCGTGCTCGTCGACACTCCCGAAGCGGTCGAGCAGGATGCCCGTACAGGCGAACAGGGCGGCCTTCGCGCCCGCGTGACCCACCACGTACAACGCCACGCCCGCGTCGGCCTCCGGGCGCAGGAGCCCGATCCCGATGAGGAAGAGCCCGGTGTGCGCGACGGTCGAGTACGCGAGGAGCCGCTTGATGTGCCGCTGCTGCCAGCACATCACCGCGCCGACGAGCGCCGTCAGTACGCCGAGCACCATGAGCGCACGCCCGGCGTCCGGCGCGGGCACTCCGCCCGGACCGGCGAACACCGTGCCGTACACCCGCCATACGCCGTACACGCCGACCTCGACCATCACCCCGGACAGGAGCATGCACACCGGTGTCGGTGCGACCGCATGGGCATCGGGCAGCCAGAAGTGGAACGGCACGGCGGCCGCCTTGACCAGCAGGCCGGTCAGGACGAGCACGAACGCGCACAGGACCAGGGCGTCCGGGCCGCCGCCGTGCGCGGCGAGCGCCCGCCCGATCTGCCGCATCCCCAGCTCGCCGGTGCGCGCGTACAGGAGCACGATGCCGGTCAGAGTGGCGTACGCGCCAAGGGAGTTGACCACGCCGAAGGTGAGCGCGCCCTGGACCGCCTTGGCCTCCTCCACCCGGTATCCGGTCAGCGCGTACGCGACGACGCTCATCAGCTCGAAGAAGACGAACGCGTTGAACAGGTCACCGGTGAGCGCGAATCCGCACATGCCCGCCTGGAAGAGCAGGACCAGCGCGGGAAAGGAACCGGCATGGCCGCGTGGCGGTTCGTCGAAGTAGTGCCAGGAGTAGAGGAGTACGGCGACGACGAGCAGCGACACCAGGGCCGCGAGCCCCAGCCCCGGGCCGTCGCCGACCAGCGAGATACCCACGCTCCCGCCGCCGTGCGGGCGCCACCCGCCGACCCATTCGACGTCGTCCGGCGAGGCGTGGGACAGGAGAACCACGGCCAGCACGGCCGTGGCCAGCGCGAAGGCGCAGCCGATCGACTCGGCCACCACTCTGGGCAGCCGGCGCCCTGCGGCGACCAGTGCGGCGGAGCCGGTCAGCGGCAGCGCCACCACCATGGGGAGCAGGTGATTCATCCGCGCAGCTCGGAGAGTTCGTCGGGGTCGACTGTGCCGTGGCGTTTGGCGACCTGCACGACCAGGGCGAGCAGCAGGGCGGTGACGGTGGCCCCGACGACGACATCGGTGAGCGCGAGCGCCTGGACGACGGGGTCGACCAGCGGTCTGGACCCGGGCTCCAGGTCGGAGTGGACGGGCGCGGTACCGCCGTCGCGGTATCCGACGGAGAGCAGCAGGACGTACGTGGAGGACTGGCAGACCGCCAGGCAGCCCACCGCGTGGACCAGATGGCGGCTGGTGGCCAGGCCGTAGCAGCCGGCCAGGAAGATCCAGCCGGCGACCAGGTAGGGCAGTACGGACATCACGGTCGTCTCACGCTCGCTTCACACTCCCTGTTCGTCGTGTTCCTCGCCGGGCTCCACGATCTCGACGGCCTGGTCGAGGAAGCGTGCGAGCAGCACGACCACCGCGCAGGCGACCTCCATGCCCACTGCCGCGTTGAGCAGCGGTACGAATCCGCCGGAGGCCAGGGTGTTGAACGTGCCGTACGGGAGAAGGGTGTTGGCCAGGAATGCCGAGCCGCCGATCAGCCCGGCGACGCCGATGACGACGTAGGCGCCCTCGGCCACGGCGTCCCCCACCTCGTACAGCCCCAGGGGCCGGATCCGCTCCAGGGCCCGGTAGTCCACGCCGATGTAGAGCAGATGCACCGCGGTCGCCAGGACGACCCCGCCCTGGAAGCCGCCGCCGGGGCTGAGCTGCCCGTGGGCGACGACGTAGAGGCCGACGAGGACGGCCACGGGCAGCATGGCGAGCGCGTAGCGCCGCACCGGAGGGGCGACACGGGCGGGGGCGGGCGGGACCTGGCGCTCGTCACGGGTCTGGCGCAGCAGGACGACGGTGCCCAGGACCGCGGCGAACAGGATGCTCTCCTCGCCGAGGGTGTCGAAGGCACGCTGGTCGAAGTTGACGGCGGAGATCACGTTGGAGGTGCTGCGGGCGAGCGCGGCGTGCGTGGCCCGCTCGCCGTAGGGGTGGAAGACGCCCCCGAATGCGGGGAGTTGAAGGCAGGCGGCGACGAACAGGGCGGCCAGGCCCGCGCCGCCCACGCCCAGCACCCACATCCGCAGCCGTCTGCTCACCGCTCCGCGCCCTTGTCGTGCTGGTCGTGCCGGCCGTGTCCGCGGCGCCGTACCTTACGTACCGAGAGCAGGATCAGCAGCGGCGTCAGCGCCGAGCCCACCGCCAGCTGCAACAGGGCCACGTCGGGCGCCTGCAGGACGGTGAACAGCACGGCCAGCGTCAGCCCGAGCACGGCGAGGACCAGCGCCTGGCGGGCCGGATCACGGACCGCCACGGCCGCGGTCGCCGATGCGGCGACGAGCAGCAGGGACACGACGATCAGCGCGTCAGTCACGGCGCCCTGCCCGGGATGCGCCGGGGAAGCCGCCGGACAGGGCACGGGATGCGATCACGTTCCCGGTGGCCAGCAGTGCGCCGATGACGAGCAGTTTCGCGGTGGTCCTGCCCGGTGCGGCGGCCGTGCACAGCAGCACGGTCACCGCGCCGGTCGCCACGGCGGCTGCCACCGTCAGCGCTCCGGCCGCCGGCGGGATGCCGGTCAGGTCCTCGGCGAGCAACCGGGCGTAGACGAGGGTGCCGACCGGTCCGAGGACGGCCAGCACGAGTGCGAGATCGGCGTACGAGGGCCGTTCGTACCCCTGGGCGAGGAGGAGCAGGACGAGGCAGACCACGGTGGTGCCCATGTTCTGCGCGACGACCCGGCGCCCGAGCGGCCCGGTCGCCACGCCCCACACCACGGGGGCGACGCCCGCGCCGAGCAGCACGGTCGCGCTCATGAGCCATGCGTTCACCGGGCGGCCGCCGCACGCCGCGCGCCGACCGCGGCGAGTGCCGCCAGCAGCGCGCAGCAGCCTCCGACGATCACTTCCAGCGTGTCCACCTCGCTGATCAGGACGAGCCACAGGGCGCCCAACACCACCCACCACCCGAGGACTTCGGCGGCCGGACCGGCAGCACGCCTCAGCGGTCCGCGGTGCTCCGCGATGGGCATGGGCGTCCTCCTCGACGTGACGTGTGCGTGGACCGACGGGTGCCCGGCAGAACTGAAGCAAACCAGGCCCTCGCCTGGCATGCCCCGGGGACACGGGGTAGACGTGGAGGAATCAGGTTTGTCCCTATGGCCGTGCAGGAGTGAGACGTCGTGCCGACACCGCAGATCAAGGACGAGAAGACCTATCAGGCGCTGCGCCGCGAGGGCGCGGGCAAGGAGAAGGCCGCACGGATCGCCAACAGCGCCGCCGCCACGTCACGCAGCGCGGTCGGGCGCAAGGGCGGCAAGGCCGGTGCGTACGAGGGCCGCACCAAGGAGGACCTCTACGCCGAGGCGAGGAAGATCGGCATCGAGGGGCGTTCGAAGATGACGAAGCAGGAGCTGATCGAGGCACTGCGCAGCCGCTGAGCCACGCGGACGCGAGGCGTCAGGGCCTGGTCGCCGAGACGACGTACACCATCGGGCTCGCCGGCTGCGTCAGGTCGACGGTGATGTTCACCGTGGGCTGCGGGTCCTTCTGCGTGAAGGTGGTCCCGGCCCACGTGCGGTCGGCGGGGAAGGTCCAGCCGACCACCTCCGCGTCGCTCGCGCTGATCGTCACCTCGCCGTCCTTGAGGGCGGACGTGGCGGTGCCGACGCCCTTCATGAACTGGTCGAGGCCCGCGGCCGTCGTACGGAACTGGGTGTAGAGGCGGCTGACTTTCCAGTTGCTGGTCTCGTAGTAGCCCGTGGAGGTGGATCCCGCCGGGACCGGGACGTCGTAGATCGAACGCTGGACGGTGGAGGGACGCCCGGGCAGCAGCCCGGTGGCGGCGGCCTCCTTCTCCTTGTCGCGGCCGCTCTGGCGGCTCTGCTCGGCGGAGATCAGCAGATAGCCGGCCGGTACGCCCACCAGCAGCACGATGATCAGGAGCGTGATCACCCGGCGGCGGATCACATGCCTACGGTCCTCGGGAGGCTTGCGTCCGGGCTCGTCCGGGGGCGAGGACTGGCGCGGCACCGATGTGGTCATCACGCGGATCCCCCGGCCGTACGGGAGGTGCGGGCGTAGCGCTCGGCGCGCTCCACCCGCCGCCGGTTGGCGCGGCGGAAGCGGCGGGCGATCAGCCGGGCCAGGTCGGCTGCCCCGACCATGCCGGCCTCGGGGCCGAGCTCCGCCTTCACGATGCGAGCTTCGGGGCGGTAGCCGCGGCCGGTCAGCTGGCGCTTGAAGGCGTCGCGGGCGGGGCCGATGAGGAGGTCGTCGGCGGCGCTGACGCCGCCGCCGATCACGAAGCAGGCCGGGTCGAGGGCGGCGGCCAGGTTGGCGATGCCCACCCCGAGCCACTGGCCGATGTCCTGGAAGAGCTCGATGCACATCGCGTCGCCCTCACGGGCGAGCTCGGTGATGAGTGGTCCGGTGATCTCGGGGATGGAGCCCTTGACGCGCTCGATGAGGTTGTACGCGACCGGGGAGTCGGCGGCGGCGAGCTCCCGGGCCTCGCGGACCAGGGCGTTGCCGGAGCTGTACTGCTCCCAGCAGCCGCGGTTGCCGCAGGGGCAGCGGTGGCCGCCGGGGACGACCTGCATATGGCCGAACTCTCCCGCGACCCCGTACTTGCCGCGCTTGACCTGGCCGTCCTCCAGGATCGCGCCGCCGATACCGGTACCGAGCGTGATCATGACCAGGTGGTCCTCGCCGCGTCCCGCGCCGAAGCGCCACTCCGCCCAGGCGGCGGTGTTGGCGTCGTTGTCGACCATGACGGGGACCGCCAGGCGGGCCTGGAGTGCGTCGCGCAGCGGCTCGTCGCGCCAGGCCAGGTGGGGGGCGAAGAGAACGCGCGAGCGGTCGGCGTCGACCCAACCGGCCGCCCCGATGCCCACCGCGTGGACGTCGTGGCGGTCGGAGAGGTCCAGGACGAGCTCGGTGATGACGTCCTCGACGACCTTGGCGCTCTTGGACTTGTCGGGCGTCTCGGTCTTGATCCGCTCCAGGATCACACCGTCGGCGTCGACGACGCCGGCCATCACCTTCGTACCGCCGATGTCGATGCCGACCGTCGGGACCCGTGGTGCCGTGAGGTGCGAACGGCGCTCGCGGGTGCCGACGGTCCTCAGGACGGTGGCGCGGGCGGAGCCTCGGTGCGCGAAGTCGCGGTACGTACTCATCGGGCCGATTCTGCCATCCGCGACATCACGAGGCGTCCGGGGACTCCTTGGGGGACCCCGCCGGGATGACGTGGGCGCGCTGCAGCTCGTGGCTGAGTTCCTCCAGCTCGCTGCCGCCCGCCATCTGGCGCGTCAGCTCGTCGAGGGTGATCTCGTCCTTGGTGTAGCTGCCGAACATGGTGCCGCGCTTGAGGAGCACGAACCGGTCGCCGACCAGGTGGGCGTGGTGCGGGTTGTGCGTGATCAGGACCACGCCGAGGCCCTGGTCGCGGGCGGCGGCGACGTACTTCAGGACGACGCCGGACTGCTTGACGCCGAGCGCCGCGGTCGGTTCGTCGAGAACGAGGACCTTGGCGCCGAAGTGGACGGCGCGGGCGATGGCCACGCACTGGCGCTCGCCACCGGAGAGGGTGCCGATGGGCTGGTCGACGTCGCGCAGGTCGATGCCCATGCGGAGCAGTTCGGCGCGGGTCGTCTCGCGCATCTTCTGCACGTCGAGACGCTTGAGGGGGCCTGCGCCCTTCGTCGGTTCGGAGCCGAGGAAGAAGTTCCGCCAGACCGGCATCAGGGGGACGACGGCGAGGTCCTGGTAGACCGTGGCGATGCCCTTGTCGAGGGCCTCGCGCGGCTTGGTGAGGGTGGTCTCCTCGCCGTCGATCCGGAAGGTGCCCGCGTCGTGCTGGTGCAGACCGGCGATGATCTTGATGAGGGTGGACTTGCCCGCGCCGTTGTCGCCGAGGACACAGGTGATCTCGCCCGCGTTGACGAGGAGCGAGACGTCCTCGAGGGCCTTGATGTTGCCGTAGTACTTCGCTACGCCGTCGAGTTCGACAAGAGCAGTCATCGGGAAGCCTCCGCTCGCTTGCGTACCCAGGCGTTCAGCAGCGTGGCCAGGAGCAGCATCGCCCCCAGGAAGAACTTGAACCAGTCCGGGTTCCACTCCGCGTACACGATGCCCTTGCTGGTCATGCCGAAGATGAACGCGCCGACCGCCGAGCCCACAGCGGAGCCGTAGCCGCCGGTGATCAGGCAGCCGCCGATGACGGCCGCGATGATGTACGTCAGCTCGTTGCCGACGCCCTCGCCGGACTGCACCACGTCGTAGCTGAAGAGCAGGTGCTGGCCGGAGATCCAGGCCGCGAAGGCCACACCCATGTAGAGGCCGATACGGGTCTTGACGACCGGTACGCCGACCGCGCGGGCCGCGTCCGCGTTGCCGCCGACCGCGAAGATCCAGTTGCCTGCCTTGGTGCGCAGCAGGATCCAGGTGGCGACGACGATCAGAGCCGCCCACCACAGGATGGTCACCTTGAGGTTGACCGAGCCGATGGTCCACTGCGAGGCGAAGACTTCCTTCGCCGAGGAGAAGCCCTGCATGTTGCCGATGGACTTCGTCGAGACCGTGCCGCTGATGAGCTTGGTGAAGCCGAGGTTCAGGCCGGTCAGCATCAGGAACGTGCCCAGCGTGATGATGAAGCTGGGGAGTTTGGTGCGGGTCAGCATGAAGCCGTTGAAGGCGCCGATGAGCAGCGTGACCAGGAGGGAGACGAAGACTCCCACCCAGACGTTCGCGGTCATCTGGTAGCTGAACATCGAGGAGATCAGCGCGGAGCTGGTCACCAGCACACCGGCGGAGAGGTCGAACTCGCCGCCGATCATCAGCAGGGCGACCGGGACCGCCATGATGCCGATGGTCGACGCCGCGTAGAGCACGGTGGAGAGGCTGGAGAGCTGCAGGAAGCTGTCCGCGACGATCGAGAAGAAGATGAAGACCGCGATCGCGCCGACGACCGAGCCGAGCTCGGGGCGGCCGAGCAGTTTGCGCAGGGGCGAGGGCTTGAGCAGCCGTTCGTCCACCGGTGGTGCAGTCGTGCTCATCGAGTCCCCCGCTCCGTGTACTTCTCCAGGGCCGGCGCGTCTTCCTTGGTGATGATCTGGGGTCCTGTGAGGACCGGCTTTCCGCCGCCGAGCACATTCAGGTTGTACTTGTAGAGCCAGATGAGGTCCACGGCCTCGTACCCCTGGAGGTACGGCTGCTGGTCCACGGCGAAGCCGAGGGTGCCGGCGGTGAGTGCGGTGGCGACCTTGGCGTTGAGGTCGAAGGTGTCGACCTCGGCCGAGGAGTCCGCGGTCTGCTTGGCCTGGACGGCGGCGTCCGCGAAGGGCGCGCCGAGGGTGACGACGGAGTCGATGGACTTGTCGGCCTGGAGCTTGGCCTCGATGGAGGCCTGGACGTCCGGCATGTTGGTACCGTCGACGTACAGGTTCTGCATCGTGCCCTTGAAGGTCTTCTTCGCTCCGGCGCAGCGCTGCTCGTGGCCGACGTTGCCCTGCTCGTGCAGGACGCAGATCGCCTTCTTCTTGCCGCGCCCGTTCAGCTCGGTGCCGACCGCCTCGCCGGCGATCGTCTCGTCCTGGCCGATGTGGGTGAGCGCGCCGAACGCCTTGGAGACCTCGGAGCCCGAGTTCACGGTGATGACCGGGATGCCGGCCTTCGTGGCCTTGGCGACGATGTCCTTCATCGCGTCGGGCTTGGCGAGCGTCACGATCAGACCGTCGACGCCCTTGGAGATGTAGGAGTCGACGAGCTGGGCCTGCTGCTGGCCCTCGTCGCTGTGGGCGTACAGGAAGTCGATGTTGTCCTTGGCGGCCGCCTGCTTGGCGCCGTTCTGGACGATGTCCCAGAACGTGTCGCCATCGCCCGAGTGGGTGACCATGGCGACCTTCCAGCGGGGTGTGTTCACCGCCGCCTTGCCCGATGCCGCCTCGGCGGCACGCTCCTCGGCGCGCTTGCCGCCGGTGCTGCTGCATCCCGCGAGGGACGCCCCGAGGACCGCCGCCAGCACCGCGCTCACCGCGCGTACTCCTGTCCGAACCCTTGCCACGACGTGGTGCCCTTCTTGTTTCCCCGTACATCTCGTGCGGGCCAAGTATGGGTCACGTGAGGTCGAGGGGCCGTCATCGGGTACCGGCGGCGGTGTACTTCTCCAGTGCGGGTACGTCCGTCCTGGTGACGATCGTGGGGCCGGTCAGGACCGGCTTTCCGCCGCCGATGACGTTGAGGTTGGTCTTGTAGAGCCACAGTTCGTCGATGGCGAGGTAGCCCTGGAGGTACGGCTGCTGGTCGACGGCGAAGCCGATCGCGCCGGACTTCATGGAGGCGACGACCTTGGCGTTCAGGTCGACGGTGTCCACCTCGGCCGACGAGTTCGCGTCGCCCTTCGCCTTGACCGCGGCGTCCGCGACGGGCGCGCCCAGGGTGACGATGACGTCGGTGTCCTTCTCGGCCTGGAGCTTCGCCGTGATGGAGGAGGTGACGGCGGGCGTGTTGGTGCCGTCGACGTTGAGGTTCGAGATGCTGCCCTTGAAGGTCTTCTTCGCTCCTGCGCAACGCTCTTCGAGCGAGACGTTGCCCTGCTCGTGAATGACGCAGACCGCCTTCTTCTTGCCCTCGGCGTTGAGCTTCTCGCCGATCGCCTCGCCCGCGACGGTCTCGTCCTGGCCTATGTGGACGAGCGCGCCGAGTTTCTGCGAGAACTCGGCTCCGGAGTTGATGGTGACCACGGGGATCCCCGCCTTGACGGCTTTCTTGACCACGTCGCTGACCGCTTCGGGCTTGGCGAGCGTGACGATGATCCCGTCGACCTTCTGGTCGATCGCGGCCTGGACGAGCTGGGCCTGTTCCTTGCCCTCCTTGTTGGCGGAGTACAGGAACTGCACGTTGTCCTTGGCGGCCGCCTGCTTGGCACCGCTCTGGACGATGTCCCAGAACGTGTCGCCCTCACCGGAGTGGGTGATCATCGCGATCTTCAGCCGAGGCGTGGAGACACCTTTGCCGCTGCTCTGCTGCGACGGCTTCGGCTCGGAGTCCTTGCCGCCCGAGCTGGAACACCCGGCGGCGGCGAGTGCGAGCGCGGCGACGAGGAGCACTGACGCGGTGCGGGTACGGGTCGTACGCATGGGGTCCGCCTTCTCTCCCGGCCGCCGGGTTGCGGCAGAGGAGTTCTAACGGCGGGCGCGCTGCCCCGTCAATGGTTTGTCAGAACATTCTTACGAACCCGGCACTTCTCAGGGTCTCAGGGGCGGACGAGGAGCTGGAACTCGAAGGCGTAGCGCGAGGCCCGGTAGGCGTGGGTGCCGAACTCGACGGCCCGTCCGTTGGAGTCGAAGGTGGTGCGCTGCATGGTCAGCAGCGGCGCCCCGTCGGCCTCCTCCAGCCGCAGGGCCTCGGCTCCGGCGGCGGCGCGGGCGCCCACCGACTGGCGGGCGCTGTGCAGGGTGATGCCTGCCGCGCGCATCATCCGGTAGAGCCCGGTCGCCTCCAACTGGGCGGTGTCCAGGGCCAGTAGACCGACGGGGAGGTAGTTGCAGAGGTGCGCCATCGGCTCGTCGTAGGCGAGCCGCAGGCGCTCCACGTGGTGGACCTCGCTGCCCTCGGGGAGCGCGAGGGCGGCCGCGATCTCGGCCGTCGCAGGGACGGTGTCGTTGCACAGGACGCGGGTGGTGGGGCGCTGGCCGGCGGCGAGGAGGTCGTCGTACAGGCTGCTCAGTTCGAGGGGGCGCTTGATCTGGCTGTGGACGACCTGGGTGCCGACGCCCCTGCGGCGTACGAGCAGGCCCTTGTCGACGAGGGACTGGATGGCCTGGCGGACGGTGGGGCGGGAGAGTCCGAGGCGGGCCGCGAGGTCGATCTCGTTGCCGAGGAGCGATCCGGGGGTGAGCCTGCCGCGCTCGATGGCCGCCTCCAGTTGCTGGGCGAGCTGGAAGTAGAGCGGGACGGGACTGGTGCGGTCCACGCCGAGTTCAAGACTGAGCGCGGGGTCGGCCATGGGTTTGGACACGGGGCGAGCGTAGCCCTCGTCCGGTTGTCAGGACAAAGGGTCGTCACTTGGTCGCTCCGCGCGTGAAGCCGTTGTAGATGTAGCGCTGCAGGAAGAGGAAGACCGCGAGGGTCGGCAGGATCACCAGGACCGCGCCCGCCGAGATGATCTCCCAGTGCGCGCCGAAGGGGCCCTTGAAGCGGAAGAGCGAGGTGGAGATCGTGCCGAGGTCGTCGGACGGCATGTAGAGGAAGGGGATGTAGAAGTCGTTGTAGACCGTGATGCCCTTGATGATGACGACCGTGGCGATCGCCGGCTTCAGCAGCGGGAAGATGATTTTCCGGTAGATGGTGAAGGCGTTGGCCCCGTCGAGGCGGGCCGACTCGTCCAGGGAGATCGGGATGCCCCGGATGAACTGCAGAAAGATGTAGATCGAGACGATGTCCGTGCCCATGTAGAGGGCGATGGGCGCCCAGCGGGTGTCGAACATGCCGAAGCTGTTGACGATCTGGAAGGTCGCCACCTGGGTGGTGACCCCGGGCACCAGTGTCGCGATCAGGAAGAGCGCGACGACCAGCTTCTTGAAGCGGAACGTGAACCGGTCGATGGCGTACGCCGTCATGGAGCCGATCAGCACCGTGCCGGTGATGGAGAAGAGGAGGATGAACGCCGTGTTGCCGAAGGCCGACAGCATCCGGCCGTCCTCGAAGGCCGTGACGTAGTTCCCGAAGTTCAGCCAGTCGTGCGGCAGGGTCAGCGCCCCGTCGGAATCCGCCATCTCCTGCGCGCTCTTGAGGGAGGTCAGGAAGACGGCGGCCAGCGGGAGCAGGACGACCAGGGATGCCGCGACCAGGGACGCGTAACGCAGCGTGGAGGCCGTCCTGTTCACGCCGTGGGCGGTGTGCGCGCTCATACGAGGTCGACCCTTTCGTCGGGGACGAGCCGGCGCTGCACCCAGGTCACCGCCAGGATGATCAGCAGCAGCACGATGGCGGCGGCCGAGGCGAGCCCCGTCTTGTTGAACTGGAAGGCGAGCTTCACGGTCTGGATGACGAAGGTCTGCGTGCCGGTCGCGCCGCCGGTCATGATGTACGGGATCTCGAAGGCGGAGAGAGAGCCGGAGATCGACAGGATCACGGTCAGGCTCAGGATCGGCTTGATGCTGGGCGCGATGATGTGCCGGAACTGCTGCCAGCGATTGGCGCCGTCGAGCTCCGCGGCCTCGTACAGATCACCCGGGATCGACTGGATCGCCCCGAGGAAGAGCACGAAGTTCAGGCCGAGGTAGCGCCAGACGGACACCCCGGCCATGGAGCTGTTGGCGGACTCCGCCGTGCCGAGCCACGCGCGGTGGCCGTCGGCGCCGAAGAGGCCGAGGACCGTGTCCAGGGTGCCGCCCTCCTGGAAGAAGTAGAGGAAGACGAAGCCGATGGCGACACCGTTGATGAGGTACGGGAAGAACAGCAGCCCCTTGAAGAGGTTGCGGAAGCGGATGTCGAAGCTGAGGATCGTGGCGAAGTAGAGCGCCAGGGCGATCTGCACGACGGACGCGGCCAGGTAGTAGAGGCTGACGAAGAAGACCTGGAACAGCTCGGGGCGGGTGAAGAGTTCGGTGTAGTTCTCCGCCCCGGTGTAGTGCAGTTCGGGGCTGATGCCGTCCCAGTCCGTGAAGCTGTACGCGATCATGTTGGCGACCGGGGCGTACGTGAAGACCCCCAGGAGCGCGAGCGGCGCGGCGAGGAAGAGCCAGGGGGTGACCGAGCGCCAACGCCGGGCGCGTGCGGGGGCTTTGGCCGGGGCCGGACGGGCTGGCCGCCGTACGGGAGGAGCCTGGTGTGCGGTCGTCTGTGCCATCACTGCCCTGCGGACTTCTGCGCGGCGGTCCAGCGCTTGGAGAGGTCGGCGAAGAACGACTCCAGGCTCTGCTTCTTGGCGCCGCGGGCGATGTCGACCAGGTTCTGCCGGTAGTCGGGCTTCTGCAGACCGATCTCCGACTCGTTGTCGACCGTGTTCACCTGCGCCCCCTTCGTCTGGTCGAGCTCGATGAACTTGACCCCCGCGTCCTCGTACGGCTTGAGGATCGCGGGCAGCGGGGCCGACTTGAGCGGCGAGATGGTCAACTGCGAGTCCGCGTAACCCGACTTGTCGGTGAACCAGTCGATCCAGGCGCGGGCCGCCTCCTTGTGCGAGGAGTGGATGTTCACCGCCTGGTTGTAGTCCGGCGAGGTGACCGGGCAGTACTTGCCGTCCACCTGGGCGGGGAAGGGCATGAAGCCGATGTCGTCGGGGTTCGTGCCGACGCTCTTCGCGGCGCCCTGCATCTGCACGGTCGCCCAGGAGCCGAGCCACATCGTGGCGATCTCGCCCTTGGCCAGCTTGGTCTTGGACGCCTCCCAGGCGGTGGTCGTCGGATCCTTCTCCGCGTACCCGTCGTGCACGATGTCGTAGAGCAGGGTGTCGATGGTGCGCAGCTCGCCGCCGTTCTTCGCCCAGGGGTCGGTGGTGGTGAGCTTGTTGTTGGCCTGGACGTCGCAGCTCAGCGAGCCGTTGGCGAAGGTCCAGGCGGTCATCGGCCACTTGTCCTTGAAGTTCGTGTAGTACGGGACCGACTCCGTCTTCGACTTGATCTGTTTCAGGTCGGCGAGGAACTCGGCAGGTGTGGTCGGCCACTTGGTGATCCCGGCCTGGGCCCAGACCTTCTTGTTGTACGTGAAGCCGGGGATCGAGCCCATCGGGCTCTGTCCGTACGTCTTGCCGCCTACCGTGGTGAACGCGGTGAAGCGGTACTTCTTGCTGCGCTCCGCCTCGGTACCGAGGGACGCGAAGAACTTGGGGTAGTCGTCCTTGGGGATCACGCCGGGGATCATCAGGACGTCGCCGTAGTTCTCCGTGTTCATCCGGATCTTGACCTCGCCCTCGTAGTCGGTGATGGCGTCGAACTTGACCGTCACCTTGGGGTAGATCTTGTTGAACTCGGCCGCGTACCGCTTCATCGTGCCGTCCTGCACCAGGTCGGTCTTGTGCGTGAGGACGGTGATGGTCCCGGAGACCTTGTCCGGGTCCGTGGGGGCCTTCGCGTCCGCGCCCTTCGTGCTGCCTCCGCTGCCGGTGCAGGCGGCGGTCAGCAGCGCGGTGGCGACCAGCGCGGCGGCGAACGTCGTGGTCCGTGTCCGTATCCGTATGTGCACCATGGCTGTTCCCTAGCTCGTCGTGGCACGGATGGAGGGCCGAACGGCGGTCCGCACGCCGTCGGTGCCGTGAAATTAAGGGCGTTGCAAAGCCGGAGTCAATGCCGGTGCATTGCTTTTCTGCTCGGCGATGTCCGACGATGTCGAGCATCATTCCCTGCCGTCTACTGAACCGGATTAGTCGAAATGAATCGAACTCCCAGGTCCCGCACGTGAAGCGGCCCACCATGGCGGACATCGCCCGTCGCGCCGGGGTCACCAAGGGCGCCGTGTCTTTTGCGCTCAACAACCGTCCTGGCGTCTCCGAGCCGACCCGCCGCCGCATCCTCGCCATCGCCGAGGAGCTCGGCTGGCAGCCCAACAGCGCGGCCCGCGCGCTCTCCGACGGCAGGGCTGGGGCGTTCGGCCTGGTCATCGACCGGCCCGCGCGCACGCTCGGCCTGGAACCCTTCTTCATGCAGCTGATCTCCGGCATCCAGTCCGAACTCATCAGAGATGCAACGCCGTTGGTGCTCACCATGGCCGAGGACCAGGAGGCGGAGGTCGCGCTCTACAAGTCGTGGTGGGCACAGCGCCGGGTGGACGGCGTGTTCCTGGTGGATCTGCAGGCCGACGACGCCCGGGTGACGGTGCTCGAACAGCTCGGTATGCCGGCCGTGGTGATCGGCGCCCCGGTCGGCACGGGCGCACTGCCCGCGGTCTGGAGCGACGACGCGGCTTCCGTACGGACACTGGTGAGCCACCTCGCCGACCTGGGACATCGCAGGCTGGCTCGGGTGGGCGGGCCTCAGCGGTTGCGGCACACCGTGATCCGTACGACCGCCTTCGACGCGGCGGTACGGGAGTTGGGCCTCTCCGGGCGCACGGTGGAGACCGACTACAGCGGGGAGGCGGGCGCCGCGGCCACCCGGGAGCTGCTGTCGGGAGGGCCGGCAGCACCCACGGCGATCATGTACGACAACGACGTCATGGCCGTCTCCGGCCTGGCCACGGTCCAGTCGATGGGGCTCCAGGTGCCCTCCGACGTCTCGCTCGTGGCCTGGGACGACTCCGCCCTCTGCGAGCTGGTGCACCCGCCGCTGACCGCCCTCAGCCGAGACATCGCCGGATACGGAGCGCATGCGGCGCGGCTGCTGCGGGCGGCGGCCGGAGGCCTTGAGGTGGCGGACCTCCAGGACCCGGCCCCACGGCTGACGCTGCGGGGAAGCGTGGCCGCGCCGACCAAGTAAACTGGTATATCGAGGGGTTGACGCTAAACCGGTACAGCGGTTCACTTCGATGGACAGCGCGGCACGCCCGTCCGCAACGGGCCGCGTCCGTCATGCCAGCTGCCTTCAGCGCCCTCAGGGAGAATTCACCGATGGAGCGTCCTGCTGCCCGCATTCCCGCTGTCCGCAATCCCCTTGGCCACTCCCCCGCCGCCTGGCTGGGCGCCAACTTCTGGTCCCGCGCCGGGGGCCCGCTGATGTGGCGCTCGTACGACGGGAGCACCGTCACCGAGGAGCTGCGCGTCCTGCACGAGCACGGGCTGAACATGACCCGGTCGTTCTTCTACTGGCCCGACTTCCACCCCGAACCGCACCGCGTCGACGACGTCCTCTGCGACCGCTACAAGGACTTCCTCGACCGCCACCTGGAGCTCGGCATGACCACCGTGCCGACCTTCATCGTCGGCCATATGTCCGGCGAGAACTGGGACCCCGTCTGGCGCGGAGGGCGCGACCTCTACACCGACGTCTGGCTGGTCGCCCGCCAGGCGTGGTTCGCCCGCGAGATGGCCCGCCGCTTCAAGGACCACCCGGCCGTCGCGGGCTGGCTGATCTCCAACGAGATGCCGATCTACGGCGCCGAAGGGGCATCGCGCGAGTCGGTCGCCTCCTGGGCACAGATCCTGGTCGACGCGGTGCGGGCGAGCGGCGCCACCCAGCCCGTCTCGCTCGGCGACGGCGCCTGGGGCCTGGAGAACTCCGGTCACGACAACGGCTTTTCGCTGCGCGACACCGCCGCGCTCACCGACTGGCTCGGCCCGCACGTCTACCGCATGGAGGACGACGTGGTGCGCCAGCACTACGCGGCCGCCTGGGTCTGCGAGCTGACCGGGAGCTTCGGCCGGCCCGTCGTCCTGGAGGAGTTCGGGCTGACCTCCGACTTCGCCTCGGGCGCACACGCCGCCCGCTACTACCGCCAGGCCCTGCACAACTCGCTGCTGGCCGGCGCGACGGGCTGGATCGCCTGGAACAACACCGACTACGACACGCTGCGCGAGCAGCCGCCGTACAGCCACCACCCCTTCGAGATGCACTTCGGGCTGACCGACTCCGAAGGCACCCCCAAGCCACAGCTGCTCGAACTCCGTGACTTTGCCGGGGTGTTGAAGAGCGTGGACTTCGACCGGTGCACGCGCGCCGGGACGGACACGGCGCTGGTCGTCTCCTCTTACCTGGACACGCTCTACCCCTTCACCCGGCCCGAGGACCGCAGGCATGTGGAGCAGACCGGCCGGCAGGCGTGGATCGCGGCCCGGCTCGCGGACGCTCCCGCCGCTGTGGTCCGCGAGAGCAACGGGCTGCCGGAGGGGCACCGGTTGTATCTGGTGCCCGCCACCAAGCAGTTGCTCGCCTCCGGCTGGTTCCGGCTGGAGGAACTGGCGCGCGGCGGGGCGACGGTCTATGTCTCGTACTGCGCGGGAAGCCACGACGAACAGCGCGGCCCCTGGTACGCGCACCTCGATCAACTCTTCGGCGTACAGCATCAGCTGGAGTACGGGATGGTCAACCCGATCGAGGACGAGGAGACCGTGCTGACCTTCCGGCAGCCCTTCGGGAACCTCCCCGAGGGCGCCGTCCTGACCTTCCGCACCGCGGGCACCGACAGCAGCAGATCCTTCCTCCCCGTGGAAGCAGCCGGGGCCGAGGTGCTGGCGACCGACGGCCGGGGCCGGCCGGCGCTGCTCCTGCGCCGGGTCGGCACCGGGAGCGTCGTGCTGTGCACCTATCCGCTGGAGCACATGGCGGCCGTCACCCCGAGGGTCAATCCGGAGGCGACGAGCAGGCTGTACGACGCCCTCGCCGCGCACGCGGGCGTACGGCGCCCGGTGACCGTCGACGACTCCAGGGTCGCCGTGGACCTGCTGCTCCACGAGGACGGCCACCGTTTCGTCTGGCTCGTCAGCCAGTGCCCGGAGGAACTTCGCGTGAAGCCGGTCGTCGAGGCCGGGCACCGGTTGTCGCAGCTGACGGGCGGCGCGGCGGACACGGTGCTGCTGGAGCCGTACGGGGTGGTGGTGCTACGCCTGGATGCCGCGACCGCCCCTTAGCCCACCGGGAGTTTGTCAGGACATACCGTTGACAGGACCGGTCGGGCGACGGCACGTTGGGGCCATGCGTATCGGACTCATCGGCACGGGACGGATCGGCTCATTCCATGCGGGCGTGCTCAGCGCCCACCCCCGCGTGGACACCCTGGTGCTCGCGGACACCGACGGGGCGCGGGCGGTGGACGTGGCGCGCAGGACCGGCGCGAGCGCCGCGGATTCGGTGGACGAGCTCCTCGCCTGGGGCCTCGACGCGCTGGTCATCGCCTCCGCCACCTCCTCTCACGCCGAACTGATCGCCCGGGCGGCCCGGCTGGAGATCCCCGTCTTCTGCGAGAAGCCGATCGCCCTCGATCTGGCCGGGACCCTGGCCGCGCTGCAGGAGGTCGAGAGGGCGGGGAGCGTTCTCCAACTGGGCTTCATGCGGCGCTTCGACGCGGGATACGCCGCGGCGCGCGAGCTGGTGCGGTCCGGGGCGCTCGGGCGACTGCACACCGTACGCGCCATGACGTCCGATCCCGCACCGCCGCCCGCCGCGTATCTACCGCTGTCCGGCGGGCTCTACCGCGACTGCCTGGTCCACGACTTCGACATCCTGCGGTGGGTGACCGGCCGGGAGGTCGTGGAGGTGTACGCGACCGGGTCGGACGCGGGGCCCGCGATGTTCCGCGCCGCCGGGGACATCGACACGGCCGCCGTGGTGCTGACCCTGGACGACGGGGTGCTCGCCACGGCCACCGCGACCCGATGCAACGGAGCGGGGTACGACGTCCGCATGGAGCTCGCCGGGGAGCTCGACCAGATCGCGGCCGGGCTCGACGACCGTACGCCGCTCACCTCGGCCGAACCTCAGGGCCCGCCGCCTGCCGACAAGCCGTGGCCCGGCTTCCTGGAGCGCTTCGCCCCCGCCTATGAAGCCGAGTTGGACGCCTTCCTGAGCGTCGTACGGGGAGAGCTCGCCAACCCCTGCGACGGCCGGGAGGCCCTGCACGCCCTGCGCATAGCCGAGGCGTGCGAGCTCTCCCGGCGCGAGCGCCGCCCGGTGCGGGTGGCGGAGATACCTACCAGCTGACGGGCAGCGCGTGCGGGCCCCGGATGAGCATGCCCGTACGCCAGGAGACCGCCGCCGGGTCGATGTCCAGGGCGAGGTCCGGGCAGCGCTCCAGGAGGGAGCGGATCGCGATGCGGGCTTCCAGGCGGGCGAGCGGTGCGCCCAGGCAGTAGTGGATGCCATGGCCGAAGGAGAGGTGGCTGCGCGCCTCGTGCCGGGCGATGTCGAAGCGGTCCGGGTCCTCGTAGCGGGCCGGGTCGCGGTTGGCGTCGGAAAGCGCGACCAGGACCAGTTCGCCGCCGCCAGGAATCACGGTGCCGCCGATGTCGAGGGGCTCGGTGGTGAAGCGGTAGGTCGGCGTCTCCACCGGGCCTTCGTAGCGGAGCATCTCCTCGACGGCCTGGTCGATGAGGCCGAAGTCGGCGCGGAGTGCGGCCAGTTGCTCCGGGTGGGTGAGCAGGGCCAGGACGCCGTTGGAGATGAGGTTGACCGTCGTCTCGTGGCCGGCGACCAGCAACAGCCAGGCCATACCGAGGAGTTCCTCGCCCGTGAGCCGGTCGCCCTCCTCGTCCGAGGCGGTGATGAGCGCGCTCATCAGGTCGTCGCCGGGCTGCTCGCGCTTGGAGGCGACCAGCCGGGAGAGATACGCGGGCATGGCCTTCACCGCGGCGGTACGCGCCTCGGGGTCGGTCGAGGAGATCGCGGTGTTGGACAGCTCGCGGAACGACGCCCGGTCGAGGAAGGGGACGCCGAGCAGTTCGCAGATCACGCCCATGGGGAGCGGGAAGGCCAGCGCGTCGACGAGATCGGCCCTGCGGTGCGGGGCGGCGAGCATCGCGTCGAGGAGACTTTCGGTCATCTCCTGGATGCGCGGGGTGAGTTGCTCGATGCGGCGGGGCGTGAACGCGCGGGTGACGAGCCCGCGCAGCCGGGCGTGGAACGGCGGGTCGGAGCTGAGCATGGTGCGGCCCGAGGCGACCTGCGCGACGCCGAGTGCGGGCGAGGCGTTGCGCCACTCCTTGGAGAGCCGGGGGTCGGCGAGGAGCGCGCGCCCGGCCTCGTATCCGACGACGAGCCAGGCGTCGGCGCCCTCGGGCATCCGGATGCGGTGGACGGGGCCGGCCTCGCGGAGCTTCGCGTAGACGGGGTACGGGTCGCGGGTGAAGTCCTCGCCGAGCGCGGCGAGATCGACTATGGCGGCGGGGGCATCGGCGGTCACGGGCGGCGTCCTCTCAAGACGACTGTGCGGACAGTACGGTGCCTTGCGCGACGGCGCACAGGGTCTCGGCGCCGTCCTCCTTCACGGTGAACAGATCGCAGCGGGCGGTGGCCTGGCGTCGTCCCGCGTGGACGACTTCGGCGCGGGCGACGAGGCGGAGGCCGGTCGCGGGCCTGACGTACTGGATGGAGAATCCGCTGGTCAGGACGGCGGGACCGAGCGCCGAACCGGCGGCGAAGGTGAGCGCGTTGTCGGCTGCGTACGCCAGGACCCCGCCGTGCAGAAAGCCGTTCTGCTGGTGCAGCTCCTCGCGGATGCCGATCTCCAGTACGGCCTTTCCGCCGCCGAAGGCGGTGATGCGGGCCTGGACGAGACGGCTGAACGGCTGGCTCTCCAGGGCCTTGCGGGCCATTTCGAGATCGAACTCCTGCATGGATCGCCCCTCCGCATGATCGGTCGGCCCACCCTAACTCCACCGCGTACCGGCGCACTTCTACTCTGGTGGCGGGGAGGCGAGGCCAGGTGTTCCAGCGGTGGTGGTTCGTGGGGCAGATGCGTCCGGGCGGTGGCGCGGGCCCGGTGCGGGGGAAGGGGCCGAGCAGGGAGGCGCAGCACCTGATCATCGAGGAGTGGGAGGCCGCGTACGAGCGGTTGCAGCGGATCGCCGCCGAGCGGGTGGCGGCGGTGGGGGATGTTCTGCGAGAGGCCGAACTCCCGTCTGGTGAGCAGGAGTTGGATGCCGTTGCTCGGCGCGACTACCAGTGGGCCCTCGATGCCTTCGCCGCTGCGGGGAAGGTGCTCGACGAGGCGGGCGATCTGCCGGACCTGGCCGCCGCGGCGGTGCTCGCCGAGCGGGCGCTGGAACGGTTCGCCGCCGTCCACGCCCGGCTTGCCGGGGCGGCGCATCCGCCCAGACCGGCCGAGCGCTGCTACTACAACCCCTTGCACGCGGCCGCCGAGCGCCCCCACCGCCCCGAGAAGCGCAGCGCCAGGCGCCGGGTGAGGCCGCGGGAGGCCGCCGCGGACCGCAGACCCGGCTGCGCGTCGTGCCGTAAGGCGATCCTGGCGGGGCAGGCCCCCGATGTGCTGCCCGCGCTGATCCCGGTGAAGGTCTCGCGCCTGCGCACGGCCCGGGTCCTGGTCCCGTACTACTCGGTGCCGCAGAAGTGGTCGCTCTGGTCGCTCTCGGCCTGTGGGGCGTACGGGGACGAGTGGCCGGCGCTCGTGCTGCAGGGCGAGCACCGCAGGAGGCGCCCCAAGATCACCAGCGCACCGGCAGGCGGCGCACGCCGCGCATGAGCATGCCGGGGATCCAGTCGTACGGGGCGCGGTCGGGGTCCAGGGCGAGGTCGGGGCAGCGTTCCAGGAGGGAGCGGACGGCGATGCGGCCCTCCATGCGGGCGAGCGGCGCGCCCAGGCAGTAGTGGATGCCGTGGCCGAAGGCCAGATGGCCCTGTGCCTCACGGCGGATGTCGAAGCGGTCGGGGGCGTCGAAGCGCGCCGGGTCGCGGCCGCCCGCGGCGAGGACGACCAGGACGGTCCGGCCCTCCGGGATGACCGCGCCGGCGATCGGGACGGGTTCGCGGGCGAAGCGGAAGGTGGCGCCCTCGACCGGACCGTCGTAGCGGAGCATCTCCTCGACGGCGTTGTCGATGAGACCGAAGTCGGCGCGCAGGGCGGCCAGTTGATCGGGGTGGTCGAGCAGTGCGCGCACGCCGTTGCCGATCAGGTTGACGGTGGTCTCGTGCCCCGCGACCAGCAGCAGGAAGGCCATGCCGATGAGCTCTTCGGAGGAGAGGCTGTCGCCGTCCTCGTGGCCGGTGGCGATGAGGGCGCTCAACAGGTCGTCGCCGGGGGTGGTGCGGCGTTTGTCCTCGACGAGTTCGGCGAGGTAGGCCCCCATCTTGCCGACGGCCTCGCCCTCCGCGTTCGGGTCGGTCGGGGCGACGATCTCGTTGGACCACCTGCGGAAGGTGTCACGGTCCAGGTCGGGCACGCCGAGCAGTTCGCAGATGACGGTCATGGGCAGCGGGAAGGCCAGCGCGTCGACGAGGTCGGCGGCGCGGTCCGGAGCGGAGAGCATCGCATCGAGAAGTTCGTCGGTGACCTGCTGGATACGGGGCCTGAGCGCCTCGATACGGCGCGGGGTGAACTCCCGTGCCACCAGCTTGCGCAGCCGGGTGTGGTGGGGCGGGTCGGACTCCAGCATGTTGGCGTTGACGGGGCTGTCGGCGAAATCCCAGTCGTTGTTGGCGCGCCAGTCCTTCGACAGCCGGGGATCGGCGAGGGCGGCCCGTGCCGCCTCGTGGCCCACCACCATCCAGAAGCTCATGCCGTTGCGGTGGACCACTTCGTGAACGGGCCCTGACTCGCGCAGTTTCGCGTAGTACGGATACGGATTCGCGACGAAGTCGTCGCCCCACGTGCCGAGATCGTTGTCCGCCATCGCATCAGCCTACGTGGCCGCCTCCGTCGAGCACTCCCGCGTCGTGGACCAACAGCGCGATCTGGACACGGTTGTTGAAGCCGAAGCGCGACAGGATCCGCGAGACGTGCGTCTTCACGGTCGGCACGCTCATATAGAGCCCGGCGGCGATCTCCGCGTTGGACTGCCCCCGCCCGACCGCGACCGCCACCTCCCGCTCCCGCTCGGCGAGTTCGGCCAGCCGGTCGCGTGCCCGGCCCTGCCGGTCGTCGGGGGCCGCGCCCGCCACGTGCGACATCAGCTGCCGTGTCACGGCGGGCGAGAGGACCGGTTCGCCGCCCGCCACGCGCCGTACCGCCGCGACGATCTCGGTGGGCGGCGTGTCCTTCAGTACGAATCCGGCCGCCCCGGCCCGCAGCGCCCGCAGCACCTGTTCGTCGGCGTGGAAGGTGGTGAGGACGATGACTTCGGGTGCGTCGGATTCGGCGCGCAGGCGTTCGGTGGCCGTCAGCCCGTCGACACCCGGCATCCGGATGTCCATGAGGACGACATCGGGCCGCAGCCGGGCGACCGCGTCCGCCACCTCGCTGCCGTCGGCCGCCTCCCCCACGATGGTGATGTCCTCGGCGCCGCCGAGCATGAGGGCGAGTCCGGCGCGTACGAGCGGGTCGTCGTCGACGATGAGCAGCTGGATGGTGGTGGTCATGCGGGCCACGGTAGCCAGGCGCCGACGAGGAAGCCGCCCTCCCCCGTGGTTCCGTGGTCGAGACGGCCGCCCGCGAGGGTGGCGCGTTCGGTCAGCCCGATCAGTCCCTGCCCGGATCCGGGGACCTTCTCGAAGTCGCCGACGGGGGCCGGATTGTGCACCTCGACGGTGAGCCCGTTGCCCCGGCTGCCCTCGACGGTGACGGTGACTTCCGTTCCCGGCGCGTGTTTGCGGGCGTTGGTGAGCCCTTCCTGCGCGATCCGGTACGCGGTACGGCCGGTGGCGGCGGGGACCGTCTCCGGGTCGGCGACCCGGAGTTCGAGTGCCACCTTCATCCCGGCCTGCCGTGACTCGGCGACCAGCGCCTCAAGGGTGGCCAGGGTGGGCTGCGGACGGTGCTCGTCGCCCTCGCCCGGCGCCCGCAGCACCCCGATGATCTCGCGCAGGTCCTGGAGCGCCTCGTGGGCGCTGTCACGGATGACGCCTGCCGCTCTGGCGACCTCGGCGGGCGGTGCGTCAGGACGGAATTCGAGGGCGCCCGCGTGCACGCTGAGCAGCGTCAGCCGGTGTGCGAGGACGTCGTGCATCTCGCGGGCGATGGCCTCACGTGCGAGCCGCTGGGCCTGCTCGGCACGGAGGTCGGCCTCCGCCTCGGCGCGCCGGGCCCGCTCCTGCAGTACGACGAGGAGCTGGCGCCGGGAGCGTACGGCCATCCCCCAGCCGATCACCAGCAGCGTCAGCAGCGCCCCGATGAGCGTCGCGGAGAGCCAGCCCGACGTCGGGTCGGGGCGCAGCCAGGTGCCCACTCCCCCACCGATCACCGAGGCGATCCCGATCAGCGCGACCGGCTTGAACGACCGGTGCACGGCCACGCCGAACAGCGCGACCAGTGAGGCGCCGGCGACCAGTGGTGCGATCACGTTGAGGGCGACGAGCCCGACGGCGATCCCGACCGGCCACCTCCTGCGCAGCCACAGCGCACAGCAGCCCAGGGCGCCCGCCACCTGGTCGGCGAGGGTGACGAGGTCGGAGTTGTTGGCCTCGGAGAGGGTGTCGAGGACCAGGATGCCGATCCCCGCGGCGATCAGGAACGCCGAGATGTCCACGATCCAGTCGCGGGCGGTACGGCGCGGCTGTCGCTCCCCGTCGGTCGACGAGACCGGATCGGCGAGGGCCGAGGGGAGCAGCCAGGGGTATTCCGGACGCGTCATATCGACAAAACTACGCACGTGGCGGCGCTGATGGGAGTGCTGATCACGGAGTGGAGACCAAAGTTTCCCCGGCTCAGCCTTTCGGACCGGGCAAGGCACCCGAAGGCCGATACCGGTGGCGCCGGGCCACGGACATCCTTGCGGCATGAAGAAGATCTTCGAAGTGGCCGGGGTGCTCCTGCTGATCAATGGGGTGGGCGGACTGCTCCACGCATGGTTCGACTGGTTCCCGCTCACGGGCCTGGTCGCCCGGATCGGCTTCCTGGACGGGTACGAGGTCTTCGCCGACATCGTCCTCGCGGTGGCGGGCCTCGCCGTACTGATCGCCTCGGAGCGGGTCCCCCGCCACTAGGCGCGTCCTGCGCCCAGCGTCCTGGTCACTGCTCGGTGGCGAAACTCCCGTAGGTGGGGCGGCCGTTGAGGTCGTACGTGGAGATGGTGACGCCCTTACTGGTGACCCGGGAGGCGGTGTGCCGGAAGGCGGTGGGCCGGGCGCCGTCCGCGAAGAGCCGCTTGCCGGTGCCCAGGACGACGGGGAACGTCAGCAGATTGACGCTGTCGATCAGGTCGTGGGCCATCAGCGAACTGGCAAGGGCTCCGCTGCCGTGGATCTGCAGCTCGCGCCCCGGCTGCTCCTTGAGCGCGGTGATGTCCTTGACCAGGTCGTCGGCTCCGATGATCCGGGTGCCCTTCCAGTCGGCGCCGGTCAGGGTGGTGGTCGCCACGTACTTGGGGAGGGTGTTGAGGCGGGAGGCGATGGGGTCGGGGCCGGTCGCCGTCGGCCAGAAGGACGCGAAGATCTCGTACGTACGACGGCCGAGGAGGAAGGCGTCGGCGCGGTCGAAGACCTCGGTCATGAAGGTGCCGAAGTCCTCGTCGTCGAACGCGAACGACCAGCCGCCGTGCGGGAAGGCTCCGGTGGTGTCCTCCTCGGGGCCGCCGGGAGCCTGGTACACGCCGTCGAGGGTGACGAACTGGGTGAGGGTGATCTTCATGGCACGGGCCCTTCGCTCGACTGCGGTGTCCTTGTGCCCTTCGGACTCCGCCCTCGCCCGTAACTCATCGCCCTGCCCGGCGTGGGTCCCTGCTCGGCGTCCGATTCCCGCCGGTGCGGTGAGGGGGTGCGGCGGTTTTATTGAGCCCGCAACCACTTCTGGTGCGAACCGCTGAACAAGGGATTCTGAGATGTCTTCACTCGACGGCAAGACGGCACTGGTCACCGGCGGCAGCCGGGGCATGGGCGCGGCGATCGCGCTGCGGCTGGCGCAGGAGGGCGCCGATGTGGTGATCACCTACGTACGGAACGAGGAGGCGGCCCACGAGGTCGTCCAGAAGATCGAGTCGGCCGGGCGGCGGGGGCTCGCCCTGCGGATGGACGCGGCGGGTGCGGTGGCGCGGGCCGCCGAGGAGTTCGGCGGGCTCGACATCCTGGTCAACAACGCGGGCATCGGGGTGCTCGGTCCGATCGGGGACCTGTCGGTGGAGGACGTGGACCGCACGCTCGACATCAATGTCCGCGAGGTCTTCCTGGGCTCACAGGCGGCGGCCGGCCTGCTGCGGGACGGCGGGCGGATCATCTCCACGGGCTCGGGGCTCACGCAGTACGCGGGCGGTCCTGGCGGCTCGCTGTACGCGATGAGCAAGTCCGCGCTGACCGGGCTCACGAAGTCCCTGGCTAGGGAGCTGGGCGGCCGGGGCATCACGGTGAACGTGATCCACCCGGGCCCGATCGACACGGACCTCAATCCGGCGGACGGCCCGTACGCGGAGCCGCAGCGGGCGGGGACGGCACTGGGCCGCTTCGGCGACCGCGACGAAGTCGCCTCGCTGGTGGCGTACTTGGTGAGCGCGGAGGCGGCGTACGTGACGGGGGCCGAGGTCGCGGTGGACGGGGGCCATGCGGCGTAGGGGCCGGGGGTGGGATTTCCCCCACCCCGCCCCTTCCCGAAACCGGGGCTGCGCGCCCCGGGCCCCCGCCTTTGCGGGGGCTACGCCCCCTGCACCCCCGTACGCGGCCTCCGGCCACGTGTCCTCAATCGCCGGACGGGCTGGAGGGAACCCCGGGACGGGGTCAGCCGCCCAGTTCTGCGTGGCGTGCCGCCAGGGCGGTCGCGCCCGCCTCCGTCAGCGAACCGAACAGGCGCAGGCGCGAGATGCCGCCGTCGGGGTAGATGTCCACCCGGACATGCGTTCCCACCACCGGTGCCGGCAGCACGAAGCGGTGGTTCGTGTCGGGCTGGAGGCGGGTCCGGGGGAGGATCTCCGTCCATTCCCCGCTCTCGCCGTCGCGCAGCGAAAGCGCCGCCCAGCCCGCCGAGTTGCCCTTCAGGTACGCCGTGTCGATCTCGACGGCGCGGATCTCGGACTGGGCGGCCAACTGGTAGCGGATCCAGTCGTTGCCCTTGTCGCGGCGGCGACGGGTCTCCCACCCGTCGTCCATCTTCCGCGAGCGGCCCGGCTGGATGGTGTTGGTGGCCGGGGAGTAGAAGCGGTCGGAGGCGTCCTCGACCTGGCCGCCGTTCTCCAGCGCCACCACGTCGAACGTGCCGAGCGCCGTCAGCCACGCCGGGTCGGGGGCGACCTCGCCGTGGACGCGCAGGCGGGCGATCCCGCCGTCGGGGTGCTGGTTGACCCGCAGGTGGGTGAAGCGCTGCGCGACGTCGACCTCGAAGCCGTTCGCCGCGTGGCCGCCAATGGCCGTACGGGGGACGAGCGTTGTCCACTTCACGTCGGAGGCGAGGAGGTCGTCGGGCGACGGGGAGCCGGCCACCGACGCACCCTCGACCGAGACCGCCTGCGGGTAGTTGCCGCGGAAGTGGGCGGTGTCGACGACGATGCCGCGGATCACACCGGGCGCCCCGAGCCGTACGAGCGCCCAGTCGTGGTCGTCCTCGGTCGGGTGCGGCTCGCCGGCCGAGACACCGCGCCTGCGGCGGGTCTCCCAGCCGTCCATGATCTTGCCCTTGTGGCCGAAGCGCTCGGGGTCGAAGTGGGCGGGCTCGGGTATGAGCATGTTCTCGCGCTCGGCGAAGAACTCGTCGTTCGCGGCGATCACACCCGCGCCGAGCCGGCGGTCGGCCAGGTCGACGAGCGCGGTGAAGGGGAGGTCGCCCGTGCGGTAGTCGGCGTACGGGTCGCCACCGCCGTAGGGGCTGGCGTCTCCGGTGAAGTGCTGTGTCGCCACGGTCAGTTGTTCCTTTCGAGGAGGCGCCCGGCGGGCTCGGCGAAGGTGCCGTTGTCGAGGATCCGTTCGCCGCGCAGCCAGGTGGACCTGACGACGCCGTGCAGGGTCTTGCCCGCGTACGCGGTGACGCGGTTGCGGTGCTGCAGTTCCGCCGGGTCGACGGTGAAGGTCTCTTCGGGCGCGAGGACCGCGAAGTCCGCGTCGCGGCCCGCCTCGATGGCGCCCTTCTGGGTGAGGCCTACGAGTTCGGAGGTGCGCGTCGACATCCAGCGCACGACGTCTTCGAGGGAGTGGCCGCGCTTGCGGGCCTCGGTCCAGATGGCCGGGAGGCTCAGCTGGAGGCCGGAGATGCCGCCCCACGCGGTCGCGAAGTCGTCCGTCTTGAGGTCGGCGGTGGACGGCGAGTGGTCGGTGACGATGCAGTCGATGGTGCCGTCGGCCAGGGCCTCCCACAGCAGGTCCTGGTTGGCGCCCTCGCGGATCGGCGGGCAGCACTTGAACTCGCTTGCCCCGTCCGGGACTTCCTCCGCCGTCAGTGTGAGGTAGTGCGGGCAGGTCTCGACGGTCAGCTGTACGCCCTCGCGCTTGGCGGCGGCGATCAGCGGCAGCGCGGCGGCGGACGACAGGTGCAGGATGTGGATCCTGGCGCGGGCGCCGATGCTCTTGGCGACGGCGATGAGGCCCTCGATCGCCACGTTCTCGGAGACGGGCGGCCGGGTCTGCAGGTAGTCCGCGTACTTGGGGCCGCTCAGGTGCGGAGCCACGTCCAGCTCGTGCGGGTCCTCGGCGTGCACGATCAGTAGTCCGTCGAATCCGGCGATCTCCGCCATGGAGGCGGACAGCCTCTCCTGGTCCAGGTGCGGGAACTCGTCCACGCCCGACGGCGACAGAAAGCACTTGAAGCCGTAGACACCGGCGTCGTGCAGCGGCTTGAGGTCCGCCACATTGTCCGGAAGCGCGCCGCCCCAGAAGCCGACGTCGATGTGCGCCTTGGTGCGGGCCACGTCCTGCTTGATGCGCAGGTGGTCCGTCGTGGTGGTCGGCGGGAGGGAGTTGAGGGGCATGTCCACGAGCGTGGTGATGCCGCCGGCCGCCGCCGCGCGGGTGGCGGTCCAGAAGCCTTCCCACTCGGTGCGGCCCGGGTCGTTCACATGGACGTGGGTGTCGACGAGGCCGGGGAGGAGGACGTCGTCGCCGAAGTCCTCGACGCGGGCCCCGGCGGGCACCTCGGCGTCGTACGGCAGCAGCGCCGCGATCTTCCCGCCGGATACGGCGACCGTCGCGGCCCGTGTCCCCTCGGGGGTGATGACGCGCGTGGAGCGCAGCACAAGGTTGACGTCGGACACCCGAGCCCTCACTTCCGTACAGCGGTATTCAACATTCTGTTGACGAAGTCTTCACTCCGGGCGGATCCCCGTCAAGGGTCACCCTTCCCCTTGGAGGTTTCCACAATATGAAAGGGATATTTCGCAGTGCAGAATGTAGTGATCTACGCATGGGGTAGGCCCGACCCTGCCCGGTAGGCTGCTGACCTGCCTGCCCGCCTCGAAAGGAACCGCGCCCGTGCCGACTTCCAGCGCCACCGACGCTTCCAAGCCTGCCGCCGCCGGCGGGGGTGTCCAGTCCCTTGAGCGCGCCTTCGATCTTCTCGAGCGAATGGCCGACGCCGGGGGCGAGGTCGGCCTCAGTGAGCTCTCCGCCAGCAGCGGTCTGCCCCTGCCCACCATCCACCGGCTGATGCGCACGCTGGTGGCCTGCGGTTACGTACGCCAGCAGCCCAATCGGCGCTATGCGCTCGGCCCCCGGCTGATCCGGCTCGGCGAGTCCTCCGCGCGGCTGCTCGGGACCTGGGCGCGGCCGTATCTCGCGCGGCTGGTCGAGGAGACCGGCGAGACCGCGAACATGGCGCTGCTCGACGGGGACGAGATCGTCTACGTCGCGCAGGTGCCCTCCAAGCACTCGATGCGGATGTTCACCGAGGTGGGGCGCCGGGTGCTCCCCCACTCCACCGGCGTGGGCAAGGCGCTGCTCGCGCACACCCCGGCCGACGAGGTACGCGCACTGCTCGGGCGGACCGGTATGCCGGCCGCGACCGAGAAGACGATCACCACGCCCGAGGGCTTCCTGGACGCGCTCGAACTCGTACGGCGCACGGGGTACGCGGTCGACGACAACGAGCAGGAAATCGGGGTGCGGTGCCTGGCGGTTCCGGTGCCCAACTCCCCCACGGCCGCGGCGATCTCGATCTCGGGCCCGGCGGGCCGGGTGACCGAGGCCGCCACGGAGAAGATCGTGCCGATCCTGCAGGGGATCGCCCAGGAACTGTCGACGGCGCTGGCGAGCACGGGGTCGCCGCAGGCCTGAACAGGCCCTGTCACGAAGGCGCGTGGAGCCAGCAGGCGGCCGGGCCGAAGTCCGGCTCCTTCAGGCGGCAGATGTCCATCGCGTGCGGACAGCGGGGATGGAAGCGGCACCCCGACGGCGGGTCGGCCGGATCGGGGACGTCGCCGGGCAGTTCGGCGGGAAGGTTGCCGAGCCCGTCGGGGTGCGGGACGGCACGCAGGAGTGCCTGGGTGTAAGGGTGTTGGGGAGAACTCCAGACGGAGGCGGTCTCGCCCGTCTCGACGATCCTGCCCAGGTACATCACCGCGATCCGGTCGGCGATCAGCCGGACCACGGACAGGTCGTGGCTGATGAACAGCAGCCCGGTGCCCGCGTCCACGGCCAGGTCGCGCATGAGGGTGGCGACCTGGGACTGGGCGGAGGCGTCCAGCGAGGAAATGGGTTCGTCGCCGATCAGCAGGCTGGGCCGGGCGGCCAGGGCGCGGGCGATGGCGATGCGCTGGCGCTGGCCGCCGGAGAACTCGTGCGGATGCCGGTCGGCGAACTCGCGCGGGAGTCCTACCCGTTCCAGCAGGTCGGCCGGGGTGACCGGGTCCCCCGAGACGCGCAGGCCGTCGGCGATCTGGTCGCCGACGCGGCGCCGCGGGTTCAGCGAGGAGTACGGATCCTGGAAGACCATCTGGATGCCGGTCAGCGTCCTGCGCCGCAGGCCCAGCGGGGTGACCGGGCGGCCGTCGAAGGTGATGGAGCCGCCCGCCGTCGGGTGCAGCCCGCAGACGGCGCGGGCCAGCGTCGACTTGCCGCACCCCGACTCGCCGACCAGGCCGACGACTTCGCCCCTGGCGACCGTGAGGTCCACACCCGCGACCGCCCTGACGGCGGGCCGCCCGGGGGTCCGGTGTTCGACGGCAAGGTCCTCGATACGGAGCAGGGTCACGGCAGGGCCTCCAGCAGGGCACGGGTGTAGGGATGGGCGGGCTCGCGCAGCACGGTGGCCCGCGGGCCGGACTCCACGACCAGGCCGGAGCGCATCACGCTCACCTCGTCGGCGATCGCGGACATGACGCCCAGATCGTGGGTGACGAGCAGGACGGCGAGCCCGAGCTCGTCGCAGAGTCCGCGCAGCAGCCGCAGGATCCCGGCCTGCACGGTCACGTCGAGCGCGGTGGTGGGCTCGTCGGCGATGAGCACCTGCGGATCGCAGGCCAGCGCCACCGCGATGGCGATGCGCTGCCGCATGCCGCCCGAGAACTGGTGCGGATAGCGCGTCAGCGCCTCCGCCGGGCCGGGAATGCGGACCTTGGCCAGCAGTTCGACGGCGCGTGTCCGCGCCTCGGTCCGGCCCAGGCCCAGGTGCAGGCGCATGTGTTCGGTCAGCTGCCGGCCCACGCTGAGCATGGGATGCAGGCTGGTGGCCGGGTCCTGGAAGACCATGGCGATCTCGTTGCCGCGTACCGCGTTGAGCTCCTTGTCCGGGAGCCCCAGCAGGTCGCGCCCCGCCAGCTCGATCCGCCCGCTGGCCCGTGCGCCGTACGGCAGGAGACCCAGGACGGCGAGGCCCGTCATGGTCTTGCCCGAGCCGCTCTCACCGGCGAGCCCGTGCACCTGCCCCTTCCGCAGACCGAGGTCGACGCCGCGCAGCACCTCCGTCCCCCGGATCGTCACCCGCAGATCGGTGATCGTGAGGGTCACAGCGCACGCTCCTTGATGGCGCGGGCCGTCCGAGGGTCGAGGGCGTCGCGCAGTGTGTCGCCGAGGAAGTTGAACGCCAGGACCACCGTCAGGATCGCCAGTCCGGGGAACGTCGCCACCCACCAGCTGTCGAAGACCTCGACCCCCGAGGCGACGGTCGCGCCCCACTCCGCGGACGGCGGCTTGGCGCCCAGGCCCAGGAACGAAAGGCCGGACAGGAGCAGCAGCGCCGTACCCATGTCGAGCGTGGCGAGGACCAGGATCGGCCCTGTCACGTTGGGCAGCACGTCCACACGCAGCGAGCGCCACACCGAGTAGCCGAGCAGCCTTCCGCTGAGTACGTACTCCTGCCCGCGTACGGCGAGCACCAGGCCGCGGCTGACGCGCGCATAGGCCGCCCAGGCCACGACGAGCACGGCGAGGACCGCGTTGGTGAGGCTGGCGCCGAGCGCGGCGGCCACCACCATGGCCAGGATGATCGTCGGGAACGCGAAGACGAGATCGGTCATCCGCATGATCACTTCGTCCGCCCACTTGCCGAAGTACCCGGCGACGGCGCCCAGCAGCCCACCGATGAGGACGGAGAGGGCGACCAGGAGCAGTGTGAGCGGCAGCGATACGCGCGCCCCGTACACGACCCGGCTGAGGATGTCGCGGCCGAGCTGATCGGTGCCGAACCAGTGCCCCGGGCCCGGCTCGGCGAGGCGGGGCAGGTCCTGGGCGAGCGGATCGTGCGGCGCCACCAGGGGTGCGGCGACGGCGATCAGCAGCCAGGCGAGCACCATCACGCCTCCGACGACGGCCTGCGGCCGCCGCCACACTTCGGGCAGCCGTTTCATCGCAGCCTCACTCGGGGGTCGATGACGCCGTACAGGACGTCCACGATCAGATTGATGACGAGATAGACGACGCCCACCACCAGGCCGACGCCCATGATGGCGGGCAGGTCGAGGGTGGTGGCGCTCTTGTAGGCGTACTGTCCGATCCCCGGCCACGCGAAGATCGACTCGACCAGTACGGTGCCCGACAGGAGGCTGCCGAACGCAAGCCCCGCCACGGTGATGACCGGCACCAGCGCGGAGCGCAGCACGTACCGCGTGAGGATCACGCGACCCGGCAGTCCCTTGGCCCGGCCCGCGCGGACGTGGTCCTGGCCGAGCACTTCGAGTACGGCGCTGCGTGTGAAGCGGGTCAGCAGCCCGATGGTGTAGAGCGACAGCACCAGCGCCGGCGCGATCAGATGGCCGAGCGCGCTGGAGAAGACGTCCCACTGCCCGGTCAGTGCCGCGTCCACCGTGTGCAGGCCGGTGATGGAGCGCGGTGCGCCGAGTCCGGGGTCGACGCGGCCGCTGCCCGGGGTGATCCGCAGGCGGTAGAAGAAGACGTAGAACGTCAGGAGCGCCAGCCAGAACGTCGGCACCGAGATGCCGATCAGGCTCAGCATCCGCAGCACATGGTCGGCCAGGCGGTCCCGGCGCAGAGCCGCGATCAGGCCGAACACCACGCCCAGCGCCAGCGACACCAGGATCGCCACACCCGCGAGTTCCAGCGTCGCGGGCACGGACTCCGCCAGGTCGTCGCCGACCGGCCGGTGGGACTGCTGGCTCATGCCCAGGTCTCCGTGCAGCAGCGCCTCCAGGTGGAGCACGTACTGCTGCGGGAGCGGCTTGTCGAGCCCTTGCTCGCTGCGCCACTGCGCCACGATCACCGGGTCGCTGAGCGCCCGCTGCCCCAGGTTCGCCGCGACCGGGTCGCCGGGCACCAGGTTCGTCAGCAGGAACGTCACCAGCGTGACGCCCCAGACCAGCACGAGCGCGATGAGGACTCTGCGGGCGAGGAACGTGGCGAGCGGCCTGTTCCGCCGTACGCGGTCTCGTAGGGTCGTCACGTCACTTGGCGCCGAGGTCGGCGATGTCGACGGTCCACACCGGGTGGTACTTCACGCCGGTCACCGAGGCGGCCGCCACGATGTTCTGGCTGGGCTGGATGAGCGGGACGAACGGGCCCGAGGCGTTCAGCCGGGTCTGCATGTCGGCGTACGCCTGCTTGCGTGCGTCCTCGCCGATCGCGGTGGCCGCCTTCGTGCCCGCGGCTTCCAGTTCCTTGTCCGCGCCCGCCTTCCAGCCGACGCGCAGCCCGACGGGCTTGCCGGGCAGGAACACCAGGTAGTCGCTGGGGTCGGGGTAGTCGGGGCCCCAGTACCAGAGGCCCATCTCCTCTTTGCCGTTGCGGTAGTTGTCCGCCGCGGTGGAGATGGGGGCAGGCGCGAGGTCGACGGTGATGCCGACTTCCTTGAGGTTGGCCTGGATGCGCTCGGCCAGCGGCTGGAAGGACAGGCCGTTGACGGTGAGCTCGCTCGGATACTCCAGCTTGACCGACGGGTGGTCAAGTCCGCTCGCCGCCAGCGCCGCCTTGGCGCCCGCCACATCCCGTGTCGCCGCCTGCACCGGCGGGAGCGCGCCGACGAGCTGCGAGGGGATCAGTCCCGGCGCCTGCACCGAGCCCGCGCCGGCCAGTTCCAGCAGGCCCGCGTAGTCGACGCCCTTGCGCACCGCTTCCGCGAACTTCGGGTTCGACGTCGTTTTGCTGACCGACGGGTTCCGGCTGGTGGCCAGATAGATGACGTTGGCCGACGCGGCCTTGGTCACCTGTGTGTTGCCGGGCATGGCCTTGACCTGGTCGCCGGAGAGGTTCAACGCGACCTGGCTGTCGCCGCGTTGCACATTGAGCTTCTGCGTCGCCGCCGCGACGTTGCGTATGACGACCTTGTCGTAGGCGGGCTTGCGGCCGTAGTACTTCGGGTTCGCGCGCAGCACCACCTGGCTGCTGACGTTCAGGGACTCGATCGTGTACGGACCCGACCCGGCCGACGCCGAGTTCAGATACCGCTCGGCCTTGTCCTTGGCGTCGGCCGTCGCGCCGTGCTCCTTGGCGACCTTGCTGTTGAGGATCCCGAGCACGGGGTTCGGGAGAATGTACGGGAGGGCCGGGTTGGGCGCCTTCGACGTCAGCGTGATCGTGGAGGCGTCGGCCTTGGCGACCTCCACCCCGTCCAGAAGGAACGACGGGGTGCCCTTCATGTCGCGTACGCGGGTCAGCGAGAAGACCACGTCGTCCGCGGTGAGCGGCGAGCCGTCGCTGAACTTCACCCCCGAACGGAGCTTGAGCGTCAGCACCTTGCCGTCGTCCGACAGCTTGAACGACGTGGCCAGGGCCGGCACCGGCCTGGTCACGTCGTCGCCGTCGAAGGTGAGCAGCGTGTCGTAGACGGACTTTCCGACGAACATGCCGGTCGTCTCGAACATCCGCCCAGGGTCGGCTGTCTTGAGGTCGAAGGACGTGTCGATGACCAGGGTCCGGTCACCGGCCTGCTCGGACCCCGAACCGCTGCCGGAGCAGGCGGTCATGGCCAGAGCACCAGTGAGCAGCATGGCTGCGAATCTCGTGCGGGGCATCATGGCCGGAACGCTAGGCCCGGCGTCCGGGCGCTTCTTCGGACCGTCGTACGAACAGGCGGGCTCCCGTTCGTGCGCGCGGCCAACCGGCGGCCGGTTCGTGCCGGAGCACGAACCGGTGGGCGAGATCTCGTGCGGCCGAACTTAGCCAGGGTGTGCCGCCTCTGGGGACGATGTCGATCCCGCAGGCACCAGCCGGGGGGCACGTACCTGCCAGCCTCGCCACGGAAGGAACCCGATGTTGCGTAAGTTGCGTATGTTCCGTCGTTCCAGAACCGTCCTCATCGCGAGCATCATGGCCACCGCCGCGACCACGATCCTGGTCGGGTCACCTGCGACGGCGGCCACAACCTCCACGACGTCCACGACGGGCAGTGGAAATGCCGCTGTCCAGCGCGCACTTGACGACGCGGTGAGCGCGGGCGGCGCGCCGGGCATCCTCGCCGAGGTCCAGAGCGGCAGCACCGGGTGGTTCGGTTCCGCCGGCCTCGGCGACACCGCGACCGGACGCAAGCGGCTGGCCTCGGACCGCTTCCGTATCGGCAGCACGACCAAGACCTTCACCGCGACCGTCCTGCTCCAACTCGTGGGCGAGGGGCGGTTGGGCCTCAACGACACGGTCGAGAAGTGGCTGCCGGGGGTGGTGCGGGGCAACGGCCACGACGGAAGCAAGATCACCGTACGGCAGCTGCTCAACCACACCAGCGGCATCTACAACTACACCAACGACCAGGGGGTGGTGGACAAGCTGGTCGGTCCCGGCTTCCTCGAGCACCGCTTCGACAGCTTCCAGCCGAAGCAGCTCGTCCAGATCGCGATGAACCATGCGCCGGCCTTCGCACCGGGCACCTGGTGGGCCTACTCCAACACCAACTTCATCCTCGCGGGGATGATCGCCGAGCGGGTGTCGGGTCATTCCCTCGCCACCGAGGTGACCCGGCGGATCATCGTGCCGCTCGGCCTGGCCAACACGTATGTGGGCGGCCAGAGCACCAGCATCTACGGGCCGCACTCCCAGCACTACTCCAAGCTGCTGCTGCCCGACCCCGCGGCCCAGATCTACGACGTGACCGACCTGAACCCCTCCTGGGCGGGCTCGGCGGGGGACATGGTCTCCACCTCCGGCGACATCAACCGGTTCTACACCAGCCTGCTCCGCGGCCGACTGCTGCCCGCCGCCCAGCAGAAGGAGATGTTCACCGCCGTACCGACCAAGGAGTGGATACCGGACACGGGGTACGGGCTCGGTCTGATCACCCAGAAGCTGTCCTGCGGTGTGCAGGTGTGGGGGCACGGCGGCACGATCCATGGCTCGCTGTCCTGGTCGATGGGGCTGCGCGACGGATCGAAGATGGCGACCACCAACATCAACGGCGACTGGGTCGACCAGGGCGGCATCTCCAACAACGTCATGCAGGCGGCTTTCTGCCCCGCGACCAGCACCAGCACCAAGCAGACGGCGACGCCCTCGGCGGTCCGCCCGCTGCAGCTCTTCTGACCTGCCCGTAGCGGCCCCCGCCGCACGGCGGTGTGGCGGGGGCCGCGCACCACGAACATGAAGGAGACGACTGCATGAGTGCGCTGGAGTTCCCGGCCACGGCGGCGTCCGACCTGGCCCAGCGGCGGTCGGGGGTGGCCATCAGGGAGCTGTCGCAGGAGTCGGAGTTCAGAGACGCCTGCGCCCTGATCGACCGGGTGTGGCCGCCCGGGCCAGGCAACCCGCTGATCAACATGGCACTGCTGCGGGGGTTCGAGCACTCGGGCAGCTATGTGGCCGGAGCGTACGAGGACGGCCTGATGGTCGGCGTGTGCGTCGGCTTCCTCGCGGCGACCGGACTGCACTCCCATCTCGCGGGCGTCGACCACCGGGCCCGCGGCAAGGACGTCGGGTTCGCCATGAAGGTCCACCAGCGGGCCTGGTCGCTCGAACGCGCCATCACCAAGGTGACCTGGACCTACGATCCGCTGGTCAGCCGGAACGCCTACTTCAACCTGACCAAGCTGGGCGCGCTCCCCGAGCAGTACCTGCCGGACTTCTACGGCGCGATGGACGACGGCGTCAACAAGGGGCAGGAGTCCGACCGGCTGCTCGTCGGCTGGGACCTGGCCGCTCCGGCCGTCGCCGCGGCCTGCGCCCTCCGCCCCCGGCACGCGACACCGGCCCCGGACACCGCCGCGGGACTCGACGTGAATGCGGACGGGCTGCCGGTCAGGGGCCCGCTCGACGGCCCCTGTCTCACCGTGCGAATCCCCTCCGACATCGAGGCGATGCGCGTCGAGCGGCCACGGGCCGCGCGCGCCTGGCGCGCGGCGCTGGGCGACACTCTCGGAGCCCTTGTCGCCGACGGTGCGGCCGTCACCGGATTCACCCGCGACGGCCGGTACGTCATCGAGCGGAAGCCGGCGCTCCGGGCCGCGGCCGGCGGGTCGCGGTCATGAGCGGGCGGGTCGTCCTCGGCCGGGTCCTCGCCGACCTGGGCTCGACGTTCATCGTCGACACGGTCGGTGAGCCCGATCCGGCCCGGCCCGTCGGCGGGGTGCTGATCTACGACCCGCAGGACGCCCCTGCGCAGTTGCCGGGAGCGATCGTGCTGGGTGTCGGGGTCTATGACGCCGAGGACGTCACGACCCTGGTCGAGCGGGTTGCCGGGCTCGGCGCGGCGGCCGTGGTCGTCCGGGCACCGATCGCCGCGGACGCCACGGTGGAGGAGGCTGCCTCACGGGCCGGGATCCCGATACTCGGCCTGATGCCCGGGGCGTCCTGGGCACAGGTCGCCGCGCTGCTGCGATCCCTGCTGTCCGTCGACGAGTTCGGCGGTGAACCCACGGGCGACCCGGCAGGTGAACCGGTGGGCGAGCCGCTCGCGGGCGATCTGTTCGCGCTGGCCAACGCGATCTCCGCGCTCCTCGACGGGCCCGTGACAGTCGAGGACCGCGACTGCCGGGTGCTGGCCTTCTCCAGCCGCCAGGACGAGGGCGACGACTCCAGGATCGCGACGATCCTGGACCGCCAGGTCCCGGCGGACAAGCTGCGGGTCCTGGAGGAGCGCGGCGCGTTCCGCGCGCTCTACTGCGACGACCGGCCGCTGTATCTGGAAGGCGTCGTGGAGAAGCCGCGGGTCGCGATCGGGGTCCGCGCGGGCGGTGAGATCCTCGGCTCGATCTGGGTCGTGGTCAAGGAGCCGCTGACCGAGAACCGGGAGCGGGCGCTGACCGAGGCCGCCAAGGTCGCCGCCCTGCACCTGTTGCGCCGCAGAGCGGGTGAGGATGTCGGGCACCGGCTCCGCGCCGACCTGCTGGCCACCCTTCTGGAGGGCGGTCAGGGGGCTCCCGGCGCCGCCACCCGGCTCGGACTCTCCGCTCAGCCCGCCTGCGTACTGGCCCTCGCGGCGACCGACGGTTCGCCGGTCGCCGACCAGGTCGTGGCCGCCGACCGGATCGCCAACGCGCTGGCCCTGCATCTGAACGCCATCCACCCGAGGACGGCCACGGCCACGCTCGGCGGCGTCACCTACGCGGTCCTGCCGACCGCGTCGGACGAGGCGGCCCGGCGGGTCGCCGAATCCTTCCTCGACCGGATCGGCGACCGGATCTACCCCGTCATCGGGGTCGGTGGGATCGCGGCGCGGCCCGAGGACCTGCGCCGCTCCCGCGCGGATGCCGACCGTGCCCTGCGGGTCCTGCGCGACCGGCGGCCCGATCTCAGGACCGCCCGCCTCGCCGACGTCTATGTGGACGCCCTGCTGCTGGAGTTGACCGACCGGATCGCCGCCGACGGCGGCGGTCCGCCCGACGGCCCGCTCGTCCGGCTGCGCGCCTACGACGCCGAGCACAACACGGCCCTGACCGAGACCCTCGCCGCCTGGCTCGACACGTTCGGGGACGTCATCGCCGCCTCGGCAGCCATGCACGTCCATCCCAACACCTTCCGCTACCGCCTGAAGCGCCTCTCGGAGGTGTCCGGTCTCGACCTCGCCACCTCCGGAGCACGCTTCGAAGCGATGCTCCAGCTGCGGCTTGCTCTCTAGCGGACCGCGCTCACCAGGCGACGGGGAGTGCCTTCAGTCCGTAGACGATGTTCCCCGTGCTGTAAGCGAGTTCGCTCTCCGGCACCGCCAGGCACAGCCCGGGGAGCCTGCGCAGCAGCGTCTCCACGATGATCTGCAGTTCGACCCTGGCCAGCGTCTGCCCCAGGCACTGATGGACACCGAAGCCGAACGCCAGGTGCCGCCGGGCGTCGTCCCTGGCCAGGTGCAGCTCGTCGGGGTCGGCGCCTCCCGCGCCGCCGAACACGGCGGGGTCCCGGTTGGCGGTGGAGAGCATGCAGATGACTCCGTCGCCCGCGCGAACCGTCCTTCCGGCGATCTCCACGTCCTCGGTCGCCGCCCTGCCCAGACCGAGATGGATGATCGTCAGCCAGCGCAGCAGCTCCTCCACGGCACCGGGTACGAGCGCGGGGTCGGCCCGCAGAGCGGCCGCCCGCTCCGGGTCACGCAGCAGTGCCAGCATGGCGATCGCGCTCATGCTGGCGGTGGACTCGTGCCCGGTGACCAGCAGCATGAAGCCCAGTGACGCGGTCTCCTGCGCGGTGAGGTCCTCGCGGGCGGCCAGCCGGCTGAGGATGTCGTCGCCCGGGTGGTCGGCTTTGTGGGCCGCGAGACCGGCGAGATAGTCCATCAGCCGGCGGTGGGCCCCGGCGGCCTGCTCCGGGGTGGTGGAGTTGTCGAGCAGGGTGCGGCTCAGCGACTGGAAGAGGTCGTGGTCCTCGTACGGGACGCCGAGCATCAGGCAGATCACGAGCGAGGGCACGGGGAGCGCGAAGTCGCCGACCAGGTCGGCCGGTTGGCCCTTGGCCACCATGCGGTCGATCGTCTCGTCGACGACGGCCTGGATGCCGGGGCGCAGCGCCTCGATCCGTCTGACCAGAAAGTCCTTGGTGACCATCCGGCGCAGACGGGCGTGCTCGGGGTCGTCCATGCGGATGAAACTGGGCTTCGCGGTGGCCAGTTGGCGCTGTCCGGGCGAGAGGAAGGGGAAACCGGGGGTGCGGGCGTCGGCGCTGAAGCGGGAGTCGGCGAGGACCGACCTGACCTCGTCGTGGCCGGTCACCAGCCAGCAGGGGGTGCCGTCCGGCAGCGTGGCCCGGGTGATCGCGCTCTCGCGGCTCGCGTGCGTGTAGGCGGGCGGCGGGTCGAAGGGGCAACTCCCGTACGCGGCAGGGACGCTGAGGGGTGTGGCGGGGACAGTGTCAGGGGTGTCGGACGGCGTGCGCAGCGTACGCAGCGTCATGCACATCATCGAGCACTGCCCGACCAGGACCAGGAGCTCGATCAGCTGCTGCTCCTGGAGACGGCGTGACAGCGCCGCCCAGACCGCGTCGGGGACGTCGGCGTGGTCGAGGAGCGCGTCGGTCGCCCGCAGGAGGGCCAGGTCGTCGGACCCCCATGCGTAGGCGTCCAGGGGTTCTGCGGTCGCACGCGTCTCGTCGGGGCCGAGGCCCGTCGTGGCCGACTGGGACGCGTGCCGTGACCAGACGAAGTCGGAACCGAGACGGTGGGCGGTGCGCAGGACGGCGAGCTCCCGGTCCCGTACGGCCAGGGTGCCCTCGTGGGTGAGCACCTTGGCGAGCGAGAGCCAGGCGGCGGCCAGTTGCGGGTGGTGCGCCAGGGTGCCGAAGAGGTTGACCCGGCCGGGGCCGTCCTTCTTCGAAGCCTCCAATACGGCGTGGAGGGGCTGCGGCCAGTGGGCCGGTGGGACGGGCGGAATACGGGGCGTGGTCGTGGGCGCGGTCGGGTTCATGGACTGCCTCCGGGCAGGTACGGGCGGGGAAGTGCGGCGGTCACCACTCGCAGACGACGAAGCCCGCGCTGGCGCCGCTGGCGAAGCCGAACAGGCCCACCAGGTCGCCCCGTCGGAGCCTGCCGGTCCGCACGGCGGTGGCCAGTTGGAGGGGCAGGGTGTTGGTGGCGACGTTGCCGTGGTCGGGGAAGGTGGAGAGGATCCGGTCGGGCTCCACGCCCACCCACGCGCAGGCGACCCTGGTGAAGGCGACCGACGGCTGGTGGATGCAGACGAGGTCCAGGTCGCCAGGTTTCAGGCCGAGTTCGCGCAGCCCGCCATGGATCTTCTCCGGCAGACCGTCGAAGGAGTCCACCAACTGCCCCGAGTCGATGCGCAGATGGCCCAGGGTGCGGTGGTTGGCGTACGGATTGGGCAGGGTGGCGGCCGGCCAGCCCGAGGAGTTGGCGTAGAAGCGGGAGCCGAGGATGCCGGGCCGCTCGGAGGCCTCGACCAGAAGGGCCGAGCCCAGGTCGCCGGTGGAGAGGCTGGGCAGGGCCGTGACGGCGTCGGCCGGGTCGTCGAGGACCCAGCGGCTCTCCCGGGTGCTCACTTCTCCGGTGGTGACGAGGATGCGGCGGTACCGGCCCGAGCGGATGAACGCGTCGGCGATCTCCAGTGCGTTCAGGACGCCGTTGCAGGCGTTCTTCACGTCGAACACCGGTGCGTGCAGGCCGAGTTTGTCGGCGACCACATGGGCGGTCGCGGGCTCCTCCATGTCGGCGAGGATGCCCGCGAACAGCAGCAGGTCGATGTCCGCCGGGTCCGTCCCTGTCTCGTCGAGTACGGTACGGGCCGCCCGCGCCGCGAGGTCGGACGGCTGGTCCTCGGCCGGGGCGACGGTCCGCTCGATCAGTCCGTACATGTGCTGCAGCACCCCGCGGGAGAGGGAGATGCCGGGGTTGCCCGCCCGGAAGCGGTCCTCGGCCTCGGCGGCGCTCTGGCGCCCTTCGGGGATGTGGACGGCGGCGTGGGCGATGGAGCTGTATAAGGTCAACGGGCTTGCTCTCTCGGTCAGTTGGCGCGGAATGCCAGGACGACGTTGTGGCCGCCGAACCCGAAGGAGTGGCTGACCGCCGCCCGTACGTCCTGCCTGCGCTCCACGCCGGTGACGCAGTCCAGGTCGAAGGCGAGGGCCTGTGGGGTGAGGTTGGCGACCGGCGGCACCGTGCCGTGGTGGATGCTCAGGACGGTGAGCGCCGCTTCGAGCGCCCCTGCCGCGCCGAGGCTGTGGCCGAGCACGCCCTTGGCGGCGGTGACGCTGGGGCCGTGCGGCAGGACCCGGCCGATCAGCTCGGCCTCCATCGCGTCGTTCTTCGGGGTCGATGTGCCGTGCGCGTTGACATGGTCGATGTCCGAGGGGTGCAGGCCCGCGTCCGCCACGGCCCCGCGCAGCGCGACCTCGGCGACGGTGCCGCCGGGGGCGGGGGCGGTCGGGTGGTGGGCGTCGGAGCTCATCGCCGTACCCGCGAGTTGGGCGTAGCCGAGGCGTCCGCGGGCCCGTGCGTCCGCCACCCGCTCCAGGACCAGGATCGCGGCGCCCTCGGAGATGACGAAGCCGTCCCGGTCGGCGGCGAAGGGGCGGGAGGCCGCGGAGGGGTCGTCGGTACGGGAGGAGAGCGCCCCCATCCGCTGGAAGCCGGTGGTGACGACCGGCGTGATCGCCGCCTCCGCGCCCCCGGCGACGGCGATGTCGCAGGCCCCGCTCAGCAGCAGGTCACGGGCGACGGCGAGGGCACTGGCACCCGAGGCGCAGGCGGTGTCGGTGGCCAGGGACGGGCCGCGGGCGCCGAGGTCGAGGAGGACCTCACCGGCGGCCATGTTGGAGATCAGCAGGGGGATCAGTACGGGCGACACGAGGTCCGGGCCGGCCTGCTGGAACCGTACGGCCTGCTCCTCCAGATGGGCGGCGCCCGCGAGACCGGAACCGATCACCACCGCCACCCGGGCTCCGTCCCAGGTGGCGGGAGACAGGCCCGCGTCGGCCACGGCCTCGCGGGCGGCCAACACGGCCAGCTGCGTGAAGTACGCCATCCGCCAGGCCTTGCCGCCGCCGATCCGCCCCTGCCCCTCGGTCATCGGGGGGATGCGGCAGGAGAAGTCGACGGGCAGGTCCTTGAGTTGGGGGTCGGTCGCCGCGGTCGCCGCGCCGCGCCGTACACCGTCCCAGGTCGCCTCGCGGCCGACACCGGCCGGGGAGATCATCCCCAGTCCGGTGACGGCGACCGCGCGTTCTCCCGCACTCACTGGGCGCCTGCCAGGGCGAGCTTGGCCTGGAGGGCCGCGATGAGGCCGGCGACCGTGGTGGCCTTGGTGGCCTCGTACTCCTCGACCTTGACATCCAGCTGCTCCTGGAGGGACAGGGCGAGTTCGGCCAGCGAGAGGGAGTCGAGGTCGAGGCTCTCCAGGGTGGCGTCCGGTGTGATGTCCGCCGGTGCGACCTCGAACTTCTCGGTCAGTACGCGGTGGACGGCAGTGGTGGCGTCGGGCATGGCGGAAGCCTTTCGGTGGGAAGCGGAATGGAGGAAGTGGGTCGGCCAGGTGCGGTCGCCGGGTGGGGTCGGCCAGTTGGGGTCAGCAGGTCGCGGGGCCGAGGTCCGGCCAGAGCAGGGCCGCCGAGCCCCAGGTGAGCCCGGCTCCGAAGGAGGTCAGCAGGACGCGCTGCCCCGCCTTCAGTTCGTCGCGGTCCACCGCATCGGCCAGCGCAAGCGGAATGGAGGCCGCACCGGTGTTGCCGACCCGCTCGATGTTGGCGATGTGCCGGTCGGCGGGGAGGGCGAGGCGCTCGCCCACGGCGGTCAGGATCCGGGCGTTCGCCTGGTGGGCGACAAGACGGTCGACTTCGTCCACGGACCAGCGGGCGCGCCCCAGCACCGTGCGCGAGGACTCGGTCATCCGGGTCACAGCGTGCTGGAAAACCTCGCGCCCCGCCATCGTGAAGTGCCGGTCGCCGGGGGTGAACCGGTCCGGTTCGGCCCGCTCCCGGGCGCCGCCCCCGGGGACGGCGATCAGGTCGTGCCCCGTGCCGTCGCTGCCCAGGTCGAAGGCGAGCACGCTGCCCGGTTCGCCCTGCTCACCACGGCGCAGCACCACGGCTCCGGCGCCGTCCGCGAACACCACTCCGGCGCTGCGGTCGTCGGGCGCGATCAGGGTGGAGTACACCTCGGCCGCCACGAGCAGGACGCGTTGGGCGATGCCCGCGCACAGGATCCCGGCCGCGGTGGCCAGACCGTAGACGAAACCGCTGCAGGCGGCCGAGACGTCCCAGGCCGCGGCGCCTTCCCTGCCGAGACGGGAGGCCAGCCAGGGTGCCATCGCGGGTATCGGCTGGTCACCGGTCGAGGTGGCGACCAGGACCGCGTCCACCGGCGGGCCGCCCGCCAGGGCGAGGGCGCGGACGGCCGCTTCGAGCGCGAGGTCGCCGGTGGAGGTCCCCGGGCCGGCCCAGTGGCGTACGCCGATTCCGGTGCGGCGGCGCACCCAAGCGTCGTCGACGCCCCAGGCCGTAGGCAGCTCGGCGTTGGTCACCGCCCTCGGCGGAACCCAGCCGGCGACGCTCTCCAGAACAGCCGCGGTCACAGGCGTTCCCCCTCGCGCAGAAATGATTCACCGGAAGAAGCGGAATGCGATCTTCCGGTTGCGGAGAGTAAAACACGACGCGAGGGGGCGCCGGCCGTCACGACGGGAGGTAGTCCTCCAGCCGGGCGACGGAGAGACCCTGTTCAGCGATCGTGCGCATGAGTGTGCGGGTCGCCGCGGAGAGGGTGGTGCCGTGCAGTTCGTACGGCGTGAAGAAGTGGAACAGGATGATGTCGCCGGGATGCAGGCGGTGGTCGGCGCTTCCGTAACGCAGGCCCTTGGGCTGCATGCTGGCCGACCAGAGGACGACCGTAGGCAGCCCGCAGTCGGCGGCGGCCCGCAGGGTGGTGGCGTCGTAGCGGCCGCCCGGTGGGCGCAGCAGCGTGGGGCGTTCCCCGAACTCCTGTTCAAGGATGCCCTGTTGTCCGCAGATCTCGGCGCGCTGGCCCTCGTAGGAGAGCTTGGTGAGCCGGGCGTGGGTGACGGTGTGGTTCTGCACCTTGTTGCCGAGCGCATGCAGCGGGTCGAAGTACCGGTAATGACTGCCGGCCATGGAGTCGGTGAGGAACATCGTGAAAGGGGTGCGGAGTTCGCGCATCAGCCGTACGAACTCCGGGTCCTGCGCCGTGCCGTCGTCGATGGTGAGGAAGACGACCCTGTCGTGGGTCGGGACGCGGCGGACGAGCTGGGCCGGGTCGGGCGGAGCGCCGCCCGCGGCGGGCGCCGCAGCGTCGCAGCCCGCCGCCAACACCGCAGTGACCAGCAGGAACAAGGCCATTCGCACTGTTTTGCGCATGGCGCCGATCGTGGCAGCCGCCCTATGCGGCCTCGGTCACCGACGCGCTGAGCCGCCCGTCGGCCATCGTCACCGTACGGTCCATCCGGTCCAGGTGCGCGACGTCGTGCGTCACCAGTACCGTCGCCGTGCCGCGCTCCCTGGTCAGCGTCACCAGCAGGTCGAGGACCGAGGCGCCGCGCTCGTGGTCGAGCGCGCTGGTGGGTTCGTCCACCAGCAGGACGGAGGGCTCGTTCATCAGGGCGCGGGCGATGTTCACCCGCTGGCGCTGACCTCCCGAGAGCTGGTGCGGGCGCCGGTCCGCCTTGTCCGTCAGGCCGACTGCCGCCAGCAACTCCCTTGCCCTGTCCCGGACTTCACGTACCGGTCGGCCGGAGAGGTGTGCCATCACCTGCAGCTGTTCGACCGCCGTCAGCGACGGCAGCAGATTGGGCTGCTGGAAGACGATGCCGATCCGCGAGCGCCGCAGCTCCGCCTTTTCCGCCCGGCTCAGCGCGCCCGTCTCCCTGCCGTCGACGACGACCCTCCCCCGGTCAGGGGCGACGAGGGTCGCCGCCACCGCGAGCAGGCTCGACTTTCCGGAACCGGAGGGTCCGACCACCGCGGTGAGCGTCCCCGCCGGGACCTCAAGCGACACGGCGTCCAGCGCGGTGAGGCGGCCTTCACCGTCGGGGTAGGTGAGGGTGACGTCGTCGAGGAGAAGGTTCGAGCGGGTCATCGGGCACTTCCCAGGGCAGTCAGCGGGTCGACGGCGGCGATCCGCCGCACGGAGAGCCCGGCGCCGATCGCGCCGAGGAGGATCAGTACGCCGGCGGGCGCGAGTGCCGTCGTCGGGTCGAGTACGAAAGGAACGTCCGCCGGGACGAGCACCCCGACCCCCGCCGCGAGCCCGGTGCCGAGCAGCGTCCCTGCCGTCAGCATCACCACCGCTTGGCCGAGCGCGTCGCGCAGCAGATACGGCGTGGAGGCGCCCAGCGCCTTGAGCACCGCGATGTCGCCGCTGCGCTGGATCGTCCAGACGGTGAAGAACGCCCCTATGACGAGGGCCGAGATGGCGAAGAGGAATCCGCGCATCAGCTGGAGCGACCCGTTCTCCGCCTGGTAGGAGGGGAGCGCCGAGAGCGAGTCGTCGATCGAGAGCGTGCTGGTGCCGGCCGCCCGGTCCCCGGCCGCCAGGTCCGCGCCGCCGTCGGTGGTCAGCGCGACCACCGTGCCCTGCTGTCCGGCGGCGAGCGAGGTCCAGACGACGGGGGTGTGGCTGTAGGAGTCGTCGCCCGTCACCGCTGTCACCTTCAGCCGCTTCCCCGAAAGCTCGACCGTGTCCCCGGCCGAGGCCTCCAGGTCCTGGGCGGCCCCGGTGGAGAGCACCACGCCGTCCGGGCCCGGGGCCACGGGCGCGGGTCCCGAACCGCCCTGCACCGCGAAGTCCGACACCGCGGCCGTACGGTCGCCCGCCGACGCGTTGAGCGTCGAGATGGCGATGGGCTGTGCGCTCGTCACGCCCGGCTGAGCGGCCCAGCTCCGCACGGCGCCCGCCGGCAGCTGCGAGGCGGTGAAGGACGGCGACTGCCCGGAGGCCGGCTCCGCGAAGGCCAGATGGTCGGCCGACGAGGACAGTCCGGTGACGGCCGAGGTGTTGTCCCTGGCCAGCCCCGCGGTCAGTCCCGACAGCAGCCCGACGAGCAGCGTGATCAGTACGATCACGGCCCCCATCAGGGCGAACCGGCCCCTGGCAAATCTCAGATCTCTCAGTGCGACGAACATGTCCTCAACCCTGCTGGCAGCAGGGTGCCCGGGGCATCGCGCCACGGATGGCTCCGCCCGGATCAAAAGACGGAGCCTGCAATCAACCTTTCGATTGACCCGGCGGCGAATCCGTCCGCCTACGCTGAAAAGGTCATGGATCCCCGTTCCCTCACCCCCGCCCTGCGTGCCCTGCGCGTCTGTCTGCATCTGCTGATGGCGGGGCTGCTCGCCCTCGCCGCGGCCAAGGCCCTCGCGGACCACGCCGCGAACGCCCCCGCCGTGGTGGCCGCCGCCGCGGTGGTCGGCGGGATCTACGCGCTCGGCGCCGCCTGGCCCTCCGTCCGTACCTCGCGCACCGCGGCCGCCCTCTGGCTCGGGGCCCTGGGCGCCGCCTGGCTGGTGCTGCTCGCACTCTCGCCCGACGGCCTGTGGATCGCCTTCCCGCTGTACTTCCTCCAGCTGCATCTGCTGCCGGTGCGCTGGTCGCTGCCGGTGGTGGCCGCCACGGCGGGGGCCGCGATCGCCGGCTACCTCGGGCACGGCGGGCCGCTGAATCCGGGTGCTTTCATAGGGCCGCTGCTCGGCGCGGCCGTCGCCGTGGCGACCGTACTGGGCTATCAGGCGCTCTACCGCGAGAGCGAGCGGCGCCGCCGGCTCATCGAGGAGCTGATCGCCACCCGGGCCGAACTCGCCGCCGCGGAGCGGACGGCCGGCACGCTCGCCGAGCGCGAGCGGCTCGCCCGCGAGATCCACGACACGCTCGCCCAGGGCCTCTCCTCCATCCAGCTGCTGCTGCGCGCCGCCGGACGGACGCTGCCCGCCGACACCCCGGCTGCGGCCCACATCGAGCAGGCCAGGCAGGCGGCGCAGGACAATCTGGCCGAGGCGCGCCGTTTCGTACGGGAGCTCACGCCGCCCGACCTGGAGCAGGGGTCCCTGGCCGGGGCGCTGGAGCGGCTTTCGGCCCGTACGCCGGGGTCACGCTTCTCGGTGAGCGGTACGCCGGTCGCCCTGCCCACTCCGTACGAGGTGGCGCTGTTGCGCATCGCCCAGTCGGCGCTCTCCAACACCGTCCTGCATGCCGGGGCCGGCCGCGCCGAGATCACCCTCAGCTACATGGACACCGCCGTGGCCCTGGACGTGGTGGACGACGGCCGGGGCTTCGACCCGTCATGCACCCCGGCCGCCCCGGCGGCGGACGGCGGTTTCGGGCTGCCCGCGATGCGCTCGCGCGCCGCCTCGCTGGGCGGCACCTTCACGGTCGAGTCCGCGCCCGGGGAGGGCACCGCCGTGGCGGTCACGCTGCCGCTTCCCGCGACCGAGAGGGCCGCCTCATGACGATCCGTCTGCTGCTCGCCGACGACCATCCGGTGGTACGAGCCGGAATGCGCGCCGTACTGGAGACCGAGCCGGGCTTCGAGATCGTCGCGGAGGCGGCGACGGCCGAGCGTGCGGTGGAGCTGGCCGCGACCGGGATCGCCGATGTGGTGCTCATGGACCTGCAGTTCGGGGAGGGGATGCACGGTGCGCAGGCGACGGCGGCGATCACCGCGGCCGCCGGGTCGCCCCGGGTCCTGGTGCTGACGACGTACGACACCGATGCGGACATCCTTGCCGCGGTCGAGGCGGGCGCGAGCGGCTATCTCCTCAAGGACGCCCCGCCGGAGGAGCTTGCGGCCGCGGTCCGTACGGCAGCGGCGGGCCAGTCGGCACTCGCGCCCGCGGTGGCGCTGCGGCTGATGGACCGGATGCGGACCCCCGCGCAGGTGCTGACCCGGCGCGAGCTGGAGGTGCTGCAGCTGGTCGGGGACGGTCTGTCCAACCAGCAGATCAGCAAGGAGCTCTTCCTCAGCCAGGCGACCGTGAAGTCCCATCTGGTGCACATCTACGCCAAGTTGGGGGTCGATTCGCGGACGTCGGCGGTGGCGGCGGCCACGGCGCGGCGGCTGATCAGGCGGTAGGAGCGGCAGGAGCTGTGGGACGCGGGCAGGTCAGCGCTGTTGCGGCGGGTTCCCGAAGAGGTCCACCGCGTTGCGTACGTCCGCGAGCGAGACCGCCAGTGCGCTGACCGAGCCGATCGCCCCCGCGATCAGCAGCAGCGAGCGGCGCAGCCGCGGGATCTCCGGCACACCGCTGAGCGCCATCGCGTTCAGGGCCGCCAGTTCGTCCTCGGCGATGCCGCGGTCGGCGAACTCCCCCGGGTGGCCGGCCAGTTCGCGGCGAAGCCGGGACACGGCGGAGCGCAGCTCCGTCACCCTCGGATCCTCGTCGATGCCGGTCACGCGCCTCTGTCCCACGTTCTGCAACAAAATTCTCCCCCTCGCACGCCTTTGTGCCGGCCCCGTGCGGGCGTTGGTCGGACGCCGGGGGCCGCGGGCAAGTTAACGCCACTTGGAGAGCTTTCCGCCACTCCGTAGACGGAATTGAGGCCGAAGGACCGGTGTCCGTGAGGTATCCAGTTCCCATGGTGAGTACGGAGACAGAGGGACGGGTCGCGGGGCTGCTGCTCGCGGCGGGCGGCGGCCGGCGGCTCGGCGGGCGGCCCAAGGCGCTGCTCGAGCACCGGGGGCGGCCGCTGGTCGAGCATGCGGTGGAGGTGCTGCGCGAGGGCGGGTGCGAGGTGGTGCACGTGGTGCTCGGCGCGGCTGCCGCAGAGGTACGGGAGCGGGCCGAGCTGCCGGGATGCGTGCTGGTGGAGAACCCGGAGTGGGAGGAGGGGATGGGCTCCTCGCTGCGGGCCGGGCTCGGTTCGCTGGCCTCCTCGGGGCTCGGCGGCGCGCTCGTGTCGCTGGTCGACCAGCCGGGGATCGGGGCGCGGGCGGTGGCGCGCGTGCTCGATGCGTACCGCTCCCCGACGAGCCTTGCGGCAGCCGCGTACGACGGGAAGCGCGGACACCCCGTCCTCTTCGGGGCCGGCCACTGGGAGCCGATCGCGGAGAGTGCGGTGGGCGATCGCGGGGCACGCGACTATCTGCGGGCCCACCGGGAGGCGATCACGCTCGTCGAGTGCGGCGATGTGGCCGAGGACTACGACATCGACACCGCCGCGGACTTGATCCACTTGGAGTGACGGAGCTGGCACTCAGCGACAGCTTCTGTCGACTCGGAGAATCTCGACGTCAACAGACCGTTGAACTTCCACCATGAGGAAACTAGTATCCACACGTCAGAAGCGCCCGACCCCCAGACGGCGCCCGCGACCGTAACTCGGCTCCTGTGGCACTCCGTGCCATAAGTGCAAGCCCGGCGGCCGCCCAGGGCACCGCCGCTGTTAGGAGTGACAGCTCATGTCCGCACCAGCGCCGTCCCCGCTGGCCATCGTCGATGCCGAGCCCCTGCCCCGGCAGGACGAGGTCCTGACCGATGCGGCCCTCGCCTTCGTGGCCGAGCTGCACCGGAACTTCACGCCGCGCCGCAACGAGCTCCTCGCCCGTCGCGGAGAGCGCCGCGCGGAGATCGCCCGCACCTCCACGCTGGACTTCCTGCCCGAGACGGCAGCGATCCGCGCGGACGACAGCTGGAAGGTCGCGCCGGCCCCGGCCGCGCTGAACGACCGCCGGGTGGAGATCACCGGTCCGACCGACCGCAAGATGACCATCAACGCCCTGAACTCGGGCGCCAAGGTCTGGCTCGCCGACTTCGAAGACGCCTCGGCTCCCACCTGGGAGAACGTCGTCCTTGGCCAGCTCAACCTCACGGACGCCTACGCGCGCCGTATCGACTTCACGGACGACAGGTCCGGCAAGTCGTACGCCCTCAAGGACGCGTCCGAACTCGCGACGGTCGTCATGCGGCCGCGCGGCTGGCACCTGGAGGAGCGCCACCTGCAGCTCGACGGGCAGTCGGTCCCCGGCGCGCTGGTCGACTTCGGCCTCTACTTCTTCCACAACGCCAAGCGGCTCATCGAGCTCGGCAAGGGCCCGTACTTCTACCTCCCCAAGACGGAGTCCCACCTGGAGGCCCGCCTCTGGAACGACGTCTTCGTCTTCGCGCAGGACTACGTCGGCATCCCGCAGGGCACCGTCCGCGCGACCGTCCTGATCGAGACGATCACGGCGGCGTACGAGATGGAGGAGATCCTCTACGAGCTGCGCGACCACGCCGCAGGGCTGAACGCGGGCCGCTGGGACTACCTCTTCTCCATCGTCAAGAACTTCCGCGACGGCGGAGAGAAGTTCGTCCTGCCCGACCGCAACCTGGTGACGATGACCGCCCCCTTCATGCGGGCGTACACCGAGCTCCTGGTCCGCACCTGCCACAAGCGCGGCGCGCACGCGATCGGCGGCATGGCCGCCTTCATCCCCTCGCGGCGCGACGCCGAGGTCAACAAGGTCGCCTTCGAGAAGGTCAAGGCGGACAAGGACCGCGAGGCCGGCGACGGCTTCGACGGCTCCTGGGTCGCCCACCCGGACCTGGTGCCGATCGCCATGGCCTCCTTCGACGCGGTGCTCGGCGAGAAGCCGAACCAGAAGGAGCGGCTGCGCGAGGACGTCTCGGTGGCCCCCGGCGACCTGATCGCGATCGACTCGCTGGACGCGAAGCCGACGTACGAGGGACTGCGCAACGCCGTCCAGGTCGGCACCCGCTACATCGAGGCGTGGCTGCGCGGCCTGGGCGCCGTCGCCATCTTCAACCTCATGGAGGACGCGGCCACCGCGGAGATCTCGCGCTCGCAGATCTGGCAGTGGATCAACGCCGGGGTCGTGTTCGAGAACGGCGAGACGGCCACGGCCGACCTGGCCCGCAAGATCGCCGCCGAGGAGCTGGCCGCGATCCGCGAGGAGGTCGGCGAGGAGGCCTTCGCGGCCGGCAAGTGGCAGCAGGCCCACGATCTGCTGCTGACGGTCTCGCTCGACGCGGACTACGCGGACTTTCTGACGCTGCCCGCGTACGAGCAGCTGCGCGGCTGAGGCGTCTGCGCTCCATAAGAGGAAGTACCGACCGAGGTCCCGTGGCTGTGCGATACGCCACGGGACCTCGGTCGTGTACGAACCCGCCTAGTACGGAGCCGAACGGCCTCCGGCGGGCTTCGACGGACCTCCGGAAAGGCATCCCACCGCACTGAGCTGCGGAAATGCGCCTTTGTTCCGCATTGGACGTTTGACTCCTCAATACGGCATCACGTAGTAGATGCCCTCTTTGCGCCTATTGGGCGGCTTCCTCCATGGTGAATCGGTCGCCCAGCCCCGCCAGGGCTTTCGGCGGCACTCCCCGTCCCCGAAGCTAGGCCTCCCCGTGTCCCGTTATGCCCTCCGCCTCCCCAGCCAGGCGTCCCGCACCACCGTCACCGCTGTCTGCGCCGCGGTCATGCTGGTGGGCGGCTCGTCCTCGGTGGCTTTCGCCGCCTCGTCCGTCTCCACGCCCACCTCACTGACGGCGGCGAGCACGACGGCCGCCGCGAAGACCACGACGGCGAAGAAGACCGCGACGAAGACCGCGTCCGCGAAGACCGCGTCGACCACGAAGACGTACGCGAACAACCTCGACGGCTGGATCGACGAGTCGCTGGACATCATGGCGGCGCACGGCATCCCCGGCACGTACAACGGCATCCACAAGAACGTCATGCGCGAGTCCTCGGGCAACCCGAACGCCGTGAACGACTGGGACATCAACGCCCAGAACGGCATCCCCTCGAAGGGCCTGCTCCAGGTCATCCAGCCGACGTTCGACACGTACCACGTCGCCGGAACCGCCGACAATCTCGTCGACCCGGTCGCCAACATCGTCGCCGCGTCCAACTACGCGTACCACGTGTACGGATCGATCGACAACGTCAACAGCGCCTACTGATCACGCAGGAATCCCGCACTCATGAGCACCCCTCAGTGGAACCAGTACGACTTCAACACCCCTGCGCCCGACGGCCCCCGGCCGGGTCGGAGCAAGAAGAAGGGGTACCTTCTCGCCGCGGGCGGCGCGGCCGTCGTGTTCCTCGCCGGTGTCGGCGTCGGCACCTCCGGTGACGCGCAGGACGCTTCGGACGCTGCCCCCAAGGCGACGGCGACCGTCACGGCCCAGCCTTCGGTAACGCCCACGGTGACCGAGACGGCGAGCCCGAAGGCGACCCCGACCGTGACGAAGACCGTGACAGCCGCGGCCGAGCCCACGAAGTCGACCAAGACGGCCAAGTCGGCCAAGACCGGCGGGACTTCCGACTCCACGGCGGAGGACACCAGCGGTGCCACCGCCAAGTGGTACAAGAACTGCGACGCGGTCCGTGCCGCGAACGCGGCTCCCATCCACCGCGGCGACCCCGGTTACGACAGCCATCTCGACCGGGACGGCGACGGCGTCGGCTGCGAAAGCTGATGTGATGGGTTTCGGATTCCGTGTCGGTGTGCCGGGACTGCGGGTGCGTGTGTCGACGCGAGGTGTACGCACCTCGGTCGGTCCGCGTGCCGCGCGCGTCAGCTTCGGATCGGGCGGCACCCGGCTGTCCACCGGAGCCGGGCCCTTCTACGCCTCGACGTCCCTCGGCGGCAGGTCCTCCTCCCGCAGCAGGCGCCCCGCATCCCCCTCCGGCGCCCCCGTGCGGGTCCAGCAGCAGGCCGAACGCGACCGGGCCGTCGCCGAACTGCAGCGCATACGCCGGGAGACGACCACCGTCCACCTGCAGGACTTCGCGCCGTGCCGGCCGCCGCAGATCCCGCCGCCGCCCCACCACGACCTCGACTGGGCGCGGCGGGCGGCCGAGGCCCACCACCTCGACGGCATCGGCATCCTTTCCCGTACGGACCGCTCAACCGCCAGAGCGCAAGCGGCAGTTGACGCACCCGCCTACCTCGCCGCCGAGCAGGCACGGCTTGCCGCAGTCCACGCCCGCATTGAGTCCGAGGCCCGCCAATGGTGGACCCTGCTGACTGTCAACAACGAGGAGACGGTGTGCGGCGCGGTCAATGAGGCGTTCGCGGACAATCCGGCCTCCGGGTGTGCGGTCGGCGTTTCGGGGAGCGTGCTCTCGGTCGTCGTACGCCAGCCGGACCTCGACTCGCTGCCGACGAGGACACCCGCGCTCACCCCGGCCGGGCGGCCCACCGTCAAGAACATCACCCGGCGCGACCGCACCCAGTGGTGGATGACGTCCATGGGCTCGCACGTCGTGGCCACCCTCAGAGAGGCCTTCGCCGTCGCTCCGGGCATCACCGCCGTCGATCTGGCCGTACTGACCCGGATCCCGGACACCCGGCGCCTCGGGATCGTCGCGTACGGTCGGTGGACGCGCCAGGCCGTCGAGTCCGCGCACTGGCGTACGGCCGAGGACGCACTGCGCTTCCTCGACCTCGGCACGGGCGTCGAATGCGCCGTCACCACCACCGTCAAAGCCCTTGATGTGTCCCGCATCCCAGGCCTCGCCGGGCTGCTGGGGGACGTACGCGAGGAGACGCTCGGTGATCTGGAGTCCGGTCTGTCGGCCCCGCCGCGCACCGCGCCTGCGACACGGCCGTACGTGCCGCTTCCCTTCGCCGACTGGAAGAGCGGGGCGACGGCCGTCGTCCTGCGCCCGGGCCAGAACGTCCCCCTGCCGCCGGCCGCGGAGGAGCTGCTCGGTCTCCGCGCGTCCTCCGTCACCGGCATCGATCTCTCCGTACTGCTCCTCGACGGCCGCGAACGCGTCGCCCGCGACGCGGACTTCGTCTTCTACAACCAGCCCACGGGGGCGCACGGCGCCGTCCGGCTCACCGGGGACGACCGTGCGGAGCTGCACCTGGGCAGACTGCCCGATTCCGTACGCCGCCTCGCCCTGACCGTCAGCGCCGACACCCCGCCCGGGGTCCGGCTCACGCTCTCCTCGCCTTCGGGCGGCAGCTGGCGCTTCGAGGTGCCGCCCGCCGACGGCATCACCGCTCTCGTTCTCGTGGAGCTCTACCGCCACGGCCCGCACGGATGGAAACTGCGCGCTGTCGGCCAGGGCTGGTCCGACGGGCTCGCGGGACTGGCCCGTGATTACGGCGTGGACGTGAACTGAGTACCGGATCAAGGAATTCCGGTGTGCCGGGCCGCCGGTGCGTGATACGTCTCCCTGTCATGGACGATCTTGTGACTGAGCGGCTGGTGCTCCACCCGATGAGCGTCGCCGAGGCGGAGCGCGTCGTGGTGGGCGAGCCGGGCGACGGTGATCTATGGGCTTCCGGCTATCCCGCGCCCGGTGATGTCGAGGGGGCCGCGCACTTCCTGGAGCACTGCGCGGGCACCGGTGATCCGCAGCCGTTCGGCAATTATGAGATCCGGCGCCGCTCCGACGGGCTCGCCATAGGAGGTCTCGGCTTCAACAGGCCGCCGGACGAGGAAGGAACCGTACCCATCGGGTACGGGCTGATCCCCGAAGTGCGCGGCCAGGGCTATGCGTCGGAGGCACTGCGCGGGCTGCTGGAATTCGCTCGCGATCTGGGGATCAGGACAGTGATCGGGGACGCCGACCTCGACAACCTCGCCTCGCAGCGCGTGATGGCCGCCGTCGGCATGGAGCGGACCGGGGCGGACGAGCAGGTCGTGTATTTCCGGATCGAGTGGCCCGAGCTGTAGTGGCTACGATCGGGCCATGCTGCGGATACGGGGCGTCGTGCTGCCCGAGCGCGAGGAGCGCACCTTCTGGATCGACGGAGGCCGGCTGCACACTGCCCCGCCGCCGGGTGCGGCGGACGCCGAACCTGTGGTGGACGGTGGGTGGTTGCTGCCGGGGCTCGTCGACGTGCATACGCATCCCGGGGCCGAGAAGCCCGGGTCACCCTTCGACGAGGCGCTGCTGCGGCGGCAGTTGACCGAGCACCGGGACGCCGGGGTGCTCGCGGTGCGTACGCCGGGGACCGCCGCGCGGATGCCGGGGTGGGTCGCGGAGGATCCGGAGCTGCCGCGGGTGTGGTCGGCGGGGCGGTGGCTGGCGACGCCCGGGCGGTTCTTTCCCGGGTTCGGGCGCGATGTGACCGAGGCGGAGCTGGTGCGCGCCGCCGTCGAGGAGGCCGCGGCGTCCTCGGGGTGGTGCAAGGTCGTCGGCGACTGGAAGCTCGACGAGCCGCCCGTGCCGCTGGAGCTGCTGACCGCGGTCGTGGCCGCCGTCCACGCGGCCGGGGGCAAGGTCGCCGTGCACTGCCAGTCCGCCGAGGGCAGCCGCAACGCCGTGCTCGCGGGCGCCGACAGCCTGGAGCACGGGATGAGCCTGGATCCGGGCCTCCTGGACCGTATGGCCGCGCAGGGCACCGCCTTCGTACCGACGCTGGGTGCCTTCGTCGGATCCGCCCCCGAGCAGCGGGCCGCCGCGCCCAGTGCGCGCAGGGATCTGTGGCTGGCGGGCTGGGACGCGCTTCCAGGAACGGTGCGGGCCGCGCACGAGGCGGGGGTGACCGTGCTCGCCGGGACGGACACCTTCCCCTGCGGCACCGTCGCCGGCGAGGCGGCGCTGCTCGCGCGGGCCGGTCTGCCCGCGCTCGACGCGCTGGGAGCCGCCTCCTGGACGGCGCGCGCGTGGCTGGGGCTGCCGGGGCTCGTGGACGGGGCGCCGGCCGATGTCGTCGCGTACGCCACCGACCCGACGCGCGAGGTGGGCGCGCTGCCGCATCCGGCCCGGATCATCCTGCGGGGACGCGTCGTGCGCTGAGCGATGAGTTCTGGGCGCGGGGGCAGTCTGCACCGTATGGAGATCTACGATTTCGAACCCGCTGTCCGCCCCGTGGCCACGCTCCTCGACGCCGTACGGGACGACCAGCTGGACGACCCGACCCCCTGTCCCGACTACGCGGTACGCGAGCTCCTCGCTCACCTCCTCGGCCTGACCGCAGCCTTCCGCGCCGCCGCGGACAAGGAATTCGGCCCGCTGACCGGCACCACCCCGGGCACGGTGCGGCCCGTGCTCGACGAGGACTGGCGCACCGTGCTGCCGCGGAACCTCGACGCGCTCGTCGCCGCCTGGCGCAACCCGGCCGCCTGGGAGGGCGACACCCAGGCCGGTGCGGTCGACCTGCCCGCGGGCGTCGCGGCCGCGGTGGCCGTCGACGAGCTGGTCGTGCACGGCTGGGACCTGGCCCGGGCGACCGGGCAGCCGTACGAGCCCGACACCGCGTGCCTCAAGATCGCGGAGGGGATGCTCGACAGCGGGTCCGTGCGACGCGGAGTGACCTTCGGGCAGATCGTGGCGGTGCCCGAAGGCGCTCCACTGCTCGACCGGGTGATCGGGCTCAGCGGCCGGGACCCGGGCTGGAAGCCGTAGGCGGGAGCGGGCACAGCGGCCCTGGCCAGGCCTTATACAGAACATACGCGCACAATAGGAGGCATACCGCACGAAGAGAACCGAGCCGAAAGGCGTGTGGCATGTCCCAGACCTGCGAAGTCGGCGAGTGGCTCGCCTTCGACGGAGGGCTCGAAGTACTCGTCGAGGATCTCGAGCCCTTCGCCCCGACCCACCTGGACCGCGACCACCAGGACGGTGACACCTACGTCCGTTTCACCGTCTGCGCCCGCAACACGGCGCCACCGGCGCGCAAGGCGATGCGCGCCCACCGCAGAGAGCACCCCAGGGCCCCCGCGCCCTCCGGCGACCTCAGCGAGGCGGCGCGCACCCGGATGATCGAGAAGCGGGCCGCCGAGCGCGTCCAGGCGATGAAGAAGGCCAAGGCCGCGGTCCACATGGAGGTGGAGGCCAGGGTCCAGCTCTGGGCCGACGAGGTACGGGCGCACCGCACCCACGACCCGGATCAGTCCATCCTGACGGGGTTGCACACCACGGTTCCGCGCCGCAGGACCCGGAAGGCGACGTATGCCTTCCGCGTCCCGGCCGCCTCCCTCGACCACGTGCGCGTCGTGATCGTCCCCTCGGTCAACGACCGGCTGCAGGAGGAGGCGGAGTGGACCGCCGGGGTCGAGGCCCCCGACGCGTCGCTGCTCGAGGACTCGCTCCAGCGCGACGACGGCACCGACGAGGACGCGGAAGCCTCCGAGGGCGACGACGAGCCCGAGTCCGAGTCCGAGGTACGGCAGCCGTCGTTCAGGGAGCGCCGCCAGAACAAGCGCGACCACCGGCGCCAGCAGATCAAGTCGACCAACGGCGCGGTGCTGTAGGCCTGTTGGAGCCGTTCAGGTGAACCGCACCGGAAGGTACTTGATCCCGTTGATGAAGTCGGAGCGCATCCGGCGCGGTTCGCCGGTGAGCTCCGCCCCGGCGTGGCGCCGGAGCAGCTCCCGGGTGAGCGCGGTGATCTGGGTGCGCGCGAGACCCGCGCCCAGGCAGTAGTGCGGCCCTCCCCCGCCGAAGCTGAGGTGGTCGTTGGGGGCGCGCCGGATGTCCAGCACGTCCGGGTCGGTGAAGACCTCCTCGTCGCGGTTGGCCGAGGTGAAGTAGAGGACGGCCTTCTGGCCGGCCCGGACGGGAACGCCGTGGATCTCGGTGTCGCGGGTGGCGGTACGCCGGAAGTTGTGGATCGAGCCGTTCCAGCGCAGGAACTCCTCGGTGGCGGTGGCCCACAGCGCGTCGTCGTCGACCCCGGCGACCAGTTCGGCCCGTACCTCCGGATGCTCGACGAGGGTGAGCATCGTCTGCGCGAGGAGGTTGCGGGTGGTCTCGTTGCCCGCGACGCAGAGCGTCACGAAGAACATGTTGATCTCGTGCGCCGAGAGCCGCTCGCCGTCGACCTCCGCATGGACGAGGGCGCTGAGGATGTCGTCCCTGGGGTCTTTGGCGCGCTCGCCGGCCAGCAGGTCGCAGTACATGTAGATCTCGGCGGCCGCGTTCTGCCCGTCCTCCTCGCTGGTGCGGAAGTCGGGGTCCTGGAATCCGACCATACGGTTCGACCAGTCGAAGATCCGGTCCTCGTCGGCGGCCGGGACGCCGACCATCTCGCAGATGATCTGCAGCGGCAGCCGCGCCGCGATCTCCTCGACGAACTCGACCTCGCCGCCCTTCGCGGCGACGGTGTCCGCCAGGGCCGCGGCCCTGCGCCCGATGTCCTGGGTGAGCTTGCGGATCATCCGGGGCGAGAAGGCCGTGGAGACCAGGCGCCGGTAGCGGGTGTGCTTGGGCGGGTCCATGCCGACGAGGGTCAGGCCCAGGCTCGCGAGGGCCTCGGGAGTCTGGTCGCGTATGAAGAAGGAGCCCAACTCCACGGACCACAGGTCGGGTTCACGGCTCAGGGCGACGATGTCCTCGTGCCGGGTGACGGCGAAGAACCCCTCCTGGCCGCCGGGGAGTTCATGCCAGTGGACGGGGTCCTCGCGGCGGAGCCTGGCGAACTGGTCGTGGGGCACTCCCTGCGCCCAGGTGTCCTCGAGCAGATCGATCTCGGGTACGGAGGGGCGGGCGGTTTCGGCGGCATCGCTCATGGCCGGTCCTTTCGGGGGCGTTCGTCGAGTCCGAGAAGCGTGCGCAGGGCGCCGACGACCAGTGCGTCGGGTACGCCGTGCGGGTCGAGCCGGTGCTGCAGCGCGCATCCGAGGAGTACGCCCAGGACCAGGGCCCCGGTCTCCTCGGGCGGCCCGGGCAGCGGGGATCCGGTGGCGTCGGCCCAGTCGGCCAGGCCCTCGCCCAGCTGGGTGCGGATCTGCGCGTACCGCTCCGCGAGCCGGGAGCCGACCAGCGGGGAGCGCGCGCCGTGCAGCCAGAGCTCCATCTCCAGGAGCAGCCAGGCGTCCCCGCGGTCGGCCTGCGGGCGGGTGATGGAGCCCCACATCGCGCCGAAGTGCGCGGCGGGGTCGGAGCTGCCGGCGAGTTCGGCCGTGAGCTGGTCGGCGGTGCGCTCCTTCCAGACCTCCAGGAGGGCCAGGAGCAGTCCCTCTTTGCCGCCGTAATGGCTGTAGAGGGCGCCGGTGGTGCGCCCGGCCGAGGCGGCGACCGCCTCGGCCGAAACGGCGTGGAATCCCTTGCGTGCGAAGAGCTCGGCCGCGGCGTCGATCAGCCGCGCCCTGGTCTCCGACTTGCGCTCGGCCTGGCTGCGTACCGTACGGGCCATGGGCGTCGCCCCCGGGAGGCGGAGTTATATCGGTTCTCCGACATAAGACGACCCTCCCGCCGAACTGACGGTCCGTCAACCCATCCGACAGGGACGGCACTTCATCAGCTGGTGAAGAACTCCGTCAGCTGCTCGACGAACTGCTGCGGCTGCTGCGCGTGCACGTCGTGCCCGACGGGGATGGTGATCAGCCGGCAGTCGGGGATCGCCGCGGCCATGTCGTGGAGCATCTCCTGCGGCATCGCACTGTCGGGCCCGCCCGCCACGATCAGGGTCGGCGCCACGATCTCCTCGATCCGGTCGGCCCACTCGGGGTCGGGGGCGGAGACCTGGGCGAAGAGGGCGGGCACCAGGTTCGTGTCGTAGTCGACAGGGCCCTCGGGCGTCGCGGATCCGAACGGCTCGCGAGGGTAGGGCGGCGCGGGGTCCTCCAGGGCGAGACGCTCGACCCGGTCGGGATGATCCTGGGCGAGCAGGAAGGCGACCAGGCCGCCCATCGAGTGCCCGACGATGCCGACCCGGTCGAGGGCGAGCTCGTCGAGGAAGCCGAGCACGTCGTCGCGCATGAGCTCGAAGCTGTACTCGTCGGGCCAGTCGCTTTCACCGTGTCCGCGCAGGTCAAGGGCGTAGACACGCCATTCCTCGCCGAGCAGCGGCCCCACTTTGTCCCAGGAGGCGGAGGACCCGGTCAGCCCGTGCAGCAGCACGACCGGCGAGCCGAAGGGGTCTCCCCAGCTCCGGTACGCCAGCCGTACGTCCCCGACATCCACCACTCCGCGATCATCCATGCCGTCGACGCTACAGGGCTTCCGGCACTGCTCCCGCCGCCCCTTCGACGGGCTTCGTCGGTACGGGCAGCTGGTTGAAGCCGTAGTAGACCGCGAGCAGCCCGTGCACCGCGAGCGTGAGCGGAGCGGAGACGAAGGACAGGCCGACGGTGGCCGGATAGACCAGGCCGCCGAGGGCGAAACGGCGGATGGTCGCTCGCGCCGCCACCGTGTCCACCCGGTCGTCGAAGAGGTGGCCGGTACGGGTGAGGTGCCACCACAGGAGGTGGTAGTTGACCGCCATCACCACCATCAGCCCGCTGTAGACGGCCGCCGCCGCATGCGAGCCACTGCTGTCGCGCAGATACTCGGCCATCAGCGCGGCGGGCCAGGGCAGTGCGGCGACGGTCATCAGCAGCAGCAGATTGAGGAACATCAGCGTGCGGTCGACCCTCACCACGAAGCGGAAGATCTGGTGGTGGTTCAGCCACATGATGCCGATGACCAGGAAACTGACGACATAGGCGGCATACGAGGGCCACTGGTCCCCCAGCGCCGACCAGAGACCGTCCCCGGCATGCTCCGGAACCTTGATCTCCAGGATGAGCAGCGTGGTCGCGATGGCGAACACCCCATCGCTGAAGGCCTCCAGCCTCCCTGATTCATTCATGACGAACATCCCCCTCAAATGATCGTTCGATCAATTTCGTTCCAACCGTTGAGCGTTTGAGCGCGAACGTGTTAGAAAGCGCTTGCCCACGAGTGACTTCCCCTTCACCTGGCTCCCGGAGATCCCATGACGCCTCCCTGGTCCCGCCGTGGCTTCATCGCCGCAACCGGCAGCACAGCTCTCGCGGTTGGCGCCTTCGGCCTGCCCGTGACCCCCGCTCTCGCCGCCGGTTCCACAGCCCAACAGGCCGCCGAAGCCGACGAGTTCGCGACACTACGTGCCAAGTGGCGGGAGCTCTACCTCGGCACGGGGTTCAGTCCCACCGCCGAGCCGTTCAAGACCAAGCTGGCCGCCCTCGGCACGCAGGCGGCCGGGTTCCGTACGGCCATGGCGCCGGCGACGGGCTCGCTCTGGCCCGACCTCGTCTATCTGGACCCCGAACCGGACACCGACACCGAGTCCGTCGCCTTCTCCGAGAAGATGAACACCAGTTACAACCGGTTGCGGACGATGGCCGAGGCCTACTCCCAGCCCGGCACGGGGCTGACCGGCGACGCCGCCCTCAAGGACACCATCCTGACCGGCCTGGACCATCTGCACGCCGATGTCTTCAACGAGAACAAGGCCTCGTACGGGAACTGGTGGAACTTCCAGATCGGCTCCCCGCAGGCCCTGATGGACATATCCGTCCTCCTCTACGACGAGCTGTCCGAGGCGCAGATCGCGAGCTACGTCGCCGCCGTGGACAAGTTCCTCCCCGAGTCGCTCCTCGCCAAGTACACCGGCACCAGCACCGGTGCCAACCGCGTCGACCTGTGCCGCGGCATGATCCTGCGCGGCGTCGTCGGCAAGAACGGCGACAAGATCAAGGTCGCCCGCGACGCGCTCTCGCCGGTCTTCCCCTACGTCACCACCGGGGACGGCTTCTACGACGACGGCTCGTTCGTCCAGCACACCTCGATCCCCTACATCGGCGGCTACGGCGCCGTGCTCAACGACGGCCTCGGCCGCCTCTTCGCGCTGCTGCGCGGATCGAGCTGGGAGGTGACCGACGCGGGCAGCCAGCAGTTCCTCGACACGATCGAGGCGGCCATCGCCCCGTTCGTCTACAACGGCCTGATGATGGACAACGTCTCGGGCCGCGGCATCACCCGTATCGGCACCGACGACCACATCCGCGCCCACGGCGTCATGGGCTCCATCGTGCTGCTCGGCCAGGGCGCGAGCGCCGAGGAGAACGCGCGCTGGCGCGCCATGGTCAAGGGCTGGCTGCAGCGCGACTATTACGGTCCCGCCCTCAAGAATCCCGGCCTGAGCCTGGTCAACCTCTCGCGGCTTCAGACGCTCCTCGACGACACCACCGTCACGGCGGCGCCCGAGCCCGTGGAACACCGCGTCTTCCACAACATGGACCGTGTCACCCACCGCCGCCGCGACTGGGGCGCCGGTCTCTCCCTGGCCTCGAACCGCATCGCGCACTACGAGTTCGGCAATCTGGAGAACTACCGCGGCTGGCACAGCGGTTCGGGCTGGCTCCAGTGGTGGGGGTCCGACGCCGGTCTCGGGCAGTACTCGGACGCGTACTGGCCGACGGCCGATCCCTACCGGCTGCCGGGCACCACCGTCTCCACGAAGAAGCTCGCCGACGGCGAGGGCGGCGCCTGGGCCAACCCCCGTACCGACTCCGCCTGGGTGGGAGGCACGGGCGACGGCGAGTACGGCACGACGGGCCAGCTCCTGCAGGGCCTCTCCTCCACCATGCACGCCAAAAAGTCATGGTTCTGGCTGGACGACTCGGTGGTCTGCCTGGGCGCGGGCATCACCTCGGCGGACGGCGCCACCGTCCAGACCACCTTCGACAACCGCAACCTGGGCGGATCCGGCGCCCCCGCCCTGCTCCTCGACGGCAGGCCCCAACCCTCCACGCAGGGCTGGTCGGTGACCGGCCGCCGCACCCGGTGGGCCCATCTGTCGGGCCACGCCGGGTACGTCTTCCCGGGCGGTACGGCGCTGAACGCGCTGCGCGAGGAGCGCACCGGCACCTGGAAGGACATCAACGGCGCCAGCGGCACCACCGCCCCGGTCACCCGCCGTTACGCGACGCTCTGGCAGGACCACGGCACCGACCCGAAGGACGCCGGGTACGCGTACATCCTGATGCCCGGGGCGAGCGCGCTGCGCACGGCGGCCCGCGCACTGGACACCCACTGGCTGGAGATCACCGCCAACACCCCGCAGCAGCAGGCCGTACGGGTCCCCTCGCGCGGCTTCACCGGGATCAACTTCTGGGAGGCGGGCACGGCGGGCGCGGTCACGGCGAGCGCACCGGTGAGCGTGCAGATCCGCGAGAAGCACGACGGTACGGCGACGATCACCGTCGCCGACCCCTCGCGCGTCGCCAAGGACGGGCTGACGCTGACCTGGCGCCGCCGGGTCACGTCCGTCGTCTCCAAGGCCCCTTCGGTCACAGCGGCCGAGGCGGGGCGCGAGCTCACGCTCACGTTCGGCGATCTGAGCGGCCTGCGCGGCGCCACCCAGACGGTGAAGGTCAGGCTCCGCTGATCCTGCGGTACGCCAAGGGGGCGGCCCGGACCGACGATCGGCCCGGACCGACGATCGGTCCGGGCCGCCCCCTTGGCCGTACGGCTACTGGAAGTCGCGCAGGAGCTCGCCGAGTCCGGTGAGCACCCGCCGCCCCGGTGCCGCCTGGACCGGCACGAAGGACGGCACGGCCGCGACCCGGCACCCCGCCGCTTCGCCCGCCGCGATGCCGGCCGGGCTGTCCTCCACCACCAGGCAGCCGGCCGGGTCCACGCCCAGGGCGCGGGCCGCGGCGAGATAGGGGTCGGGGGCGGGCTTGGTGGCCGGGGTCTCGCCGGCGGCGACGGTCGTACGGAAGGACTCGGCACCCAGCACCTTCAGCACCGCGTCGACCACGGGGCGCGGCGAGGCCGACACCAGGGCGGTCGGGATGCCCAAGTCGTTGAGGCAGTCGAGAAGTTGGCGCGCTCCGGGCAGCAGGACCGTGTCGGCCTCGACCGCCGCCAGGAAGCGCGCGTCCAGGTCCGCGGCGATCTCCGCCAGCGGGCGGGCGGCGTCCGAGGCGCGGAAGAGGTGGGCGGCGGTGTCCTCGACGGCGCGGCCGACGACCTCGGGGACGTCGGCGTCGGCGAGCCGATGGCCGAGCCCCGCCGCGACCTCCTCGGCCGTCGTCCACCACAGCGACTCGGTGTCGACGAGCGTGCCGTCCATGTCGAAGAGGACAGCCTGCGGAACGACCGTGAACGGCCGCCCGTCCAGGGTCCAGTGCGAGTCGGCGGGGCGGCCGAGTGCGGCGAACACCTGGGCCGCCACGTCCTCGTGGTGGAGGGTGCGCACGGTGGCCCCGGCCGGGATGTCGGGTCCCGAGCAGGCGATCCAGGCGGTGCGTTCCTGCTCGGACCGGCCGCCGTGGCCGCCCTCGTCGCGGTGTCCGTGGTCGGTGACGACGATGACCGTCCAGGCCTCTTCGGTGTACGTCGCCCGGCCGCGCACCGCGGCGAGCAGCCGGCCGAGCCGCTCGTCGGCGCGGGCTATGGAGTCCGCGTACTCCGGTACGCAGCCCAGGATGTGGGCGGTCTCGTCGGTCGCGCCGAGATAGACGAACGAGGCCTCGGGGTCCTCCTCGGCGAGCACGCGGACGGCGTCCACCGTCATCTGTTCGTCGACCGCCTCCCAGTCCTCGCACGTCTCGGCGGCCGGGGCGACATGGCTGAGCCGGCTCGGTTCACGGAAGAGCGGGCCGCCGTGGGCGACCGTCACCAGCGGCTCCCAGGCCGCGGCGACATAGGTGCGGCGGCCGTCGCCCCGGGAGAGGCGGGTGGTGAAGTCGGGGAAGACCGTGAGGCGGTTGCCGCTGAAGTCGTTGCTCCAGACGGCGTGCTTCTCGACGCCCACCCCCGTGACGATCGTCGCCCAGCAGGGACCCGACATGGTGGGCGTCCCGGGGCGGATCTCCACCGGTGCGAGAAATCCGGCCGCGGCGACGGAGTCCAGATGCGGGGTGTCCACGGTGCGCAGGGTGTCGAGACGTACGCCGTCGATACCGACGACCAGAACACGGCGGGCACGGTCGCGTACGCCAGAAGCCATGACAGTGAGGTCCTTTCAGAGACGAACTCCGGCCATCTTTCGACCAAGAACGATCACCGTCAAGAGCGTTCGGGCAAACGATCAGAAACGCTCAGAAGGACACCGGGTTGCCGGACGATGCACGGACCCGCAGTTCCGGGAGGAGTTCGACGTGGCGGCGCGGCGCCGGCACACGGTCGCCTCGGCGCCGCTCGGCGATCCGGTCGAGCAGCAGCCCGGCCGCCGTGGAGCCCACAGCCCGCTTCGGCGGGGCCACCGCGGTGAGCGGCAGTCCGGCCAGGTCGGCGACCTCGTCGTCGTACGCGACGACCGCCAGCTCCTCGGGCACCCTGACGCCCCTGGCCTGCAGCCGCGGCACCAGCACCACGGCGTCCGCGTCGCTGTGCACCAGCACCGCGGTCACACCGTGCCGGCCCACCGCGTCGCAGAGATACTCCAGCGTCCGGTCGAACCGGTCGGCCTCGGAGACCGCAGGGGCGGTGTCCAGCGGCGATGCGGGCACCTCGTCGAGGCCGAGCGCGGCGATCGCCGCGCGGTGGCCGGTCCTCAACTGCGCCGCGGTGGGACTCTCCTGCGCGGCCAGGGCGATCCTGCGGTGGCCGAGCGCGGCAAGCTTCCTGACCGCCTCGGCGGCTCCGAACGCATGGTCGGTGGCGACCAGGTCCAGCGCGGCCGCCGGGCTGCCGGGCCCGGCACGCCGCTCCACCAGAACCACGGGCACCTCCAGGAGACCCGCCCAGTCGCCCTCGCCCGCGCCCTCGACGGCCTGGCCGCCGCCCCAGTCCGGCGTCAGCAGCAGCCCGTCCACGCCAGCGGCCAACAGGCGTGCGCTCTGGGCGGCGTCCTCGCCGGAGAGATAGCGGTGCAGCCCGATCGTGAGGCGCCCACCGCGCGCCTCGACCGTCTCGCGGGCTCCGCGGACCACGTCGGCGAAGTAGTAGTCGGTCGAAGGCACCACCATGCCGACCACGATTCCCTCGTCGCGCGGCACCGGCACGGCCGGGGACGCGGGCGAGAGCGCCGCACCGGACTCCCCCGGCCACAGCACGGAGCCGTGCAGCCGCCGCACCCTTCCCTGCCGCGCCAGGATCTCGATGTCCCTGCGCAAGGTCACGGGCGATACCCCCAGTTCGCTCGCCAGCTCGGCCACCCGCAGGCTGCCGCGCTGTTCGACGATTTCGAGGACCCGGTCGTGACGCTGGTCGACATGAAGGCGCATGACCGTCACTCTAGGGCCCTGGCCGTATCGATCGAAGAGCGAGCGAATGAGATCGTATCGATCGCATTCCCGTTGACGGGCTTCGCCGTCCCTGCCTAGATTCGGTGCATGCATCGTGCCGACACCAGCCCGTGGTGGCGTTCCGCAGCCATCTACCAGGTCTATCCGCGCAGCTTCGCCGACGGGGACGGCGACGGGACCGGTGACATCGCGGGCATCCGCGCACGCCTGCCCCATCTGCGGGATCTGGGCGTCGACGCGGTCTGGATCAGCCCCTGGTACCCCTCCCCCATGGCCGACGGCGGCTACGACGTCTCCGACTACCGCGACATCGATCCCCTCTTCGGCACCCTGTCCGAGGCGGAGGCGCTGATCGACGAGGCGCACACCGCGGGCCTGCGGGTCATCATCGACATCGTGCCCAACCACTGCTCGGACCGGCATCCCTGGTTCCAGGAGGCCCTTGCCGCGGGCCCCGGCTCCGCGGCGCGCGAGCGCTTCTGGTTCCGCGAGGGCCGGGGCGCGAGCGGCGAACTGCCGCCCAACGACTGGCAGTCCGTCTTCGGCGGGCCCTCCTGGCGGCGGGTGACCGAGCCCGACGGGACACCCGGCGCGTGGTACCTGCACCGCTTCGCACCCGAGCAGCCGGACTTCAACTGGGAACATCCGCAGGTGCGGGCCGAGTTCGAGTCGGTCCTGCGGTTCTGGCTGGACCGGGGCGTGGACGGCTTCCGTATCGACGTCGCCGACAACCTGGTCAAGGACCCCGCACTGCCCGAGGTCACCGCCCAGGCCCCGTCCCCCTGGTCCGACCAGGACGGCGTCCACGAGATCTACCGCGGCTGGCGCAAGGTCATCGACTCCTACCGGCGCGAGGGCGTCTTCGTCGGCGAGGTATGGACCGCGGACCCCGGGCGCTTCGCCCGCTATCTGCGCCCGGACGAACTGCACACGGCCTTCAACTTCGCCTTCCTGCAGAGCCCTTGGGAGGAGACGGCACTGCGCGCGGTCATCGACGCTACCCTCGCCGCGCACGCGCCGGTCGGCGCCCCGGCCACCTGGGTGCTCTCCAACCACGACACCACCCGGCATGTCACCCGCTACGGCCGCACCGACACCTCGTACGCCCTGGACGGTCTGCGCGTCCACGGCGCACCCGTCGACCTGGAGCTGGGCCTGCGCCGGGCACGCGCCGCCGCACTGCTCACCATGGCGCTGCCCGGCAGCGTGTACGTCTATCAGGGCGACGAGCTCGGCCTCTGGGAGGTCGAGGACATCCCCGCCGCCCTGCGCCAGGACCCGACCTTCCTGCACACCGGGGGCGAGGACCTGGGCCGGGACGGCTGCCGGGTGCCGATCCCGTGGGGCGACGAGAGCCCCACCGCCGCCGCGCCGTGGCTGCCGCAGCCGGCCGCCTGGGCGGCGCTGAGCGTACGGGCACAGAGCGGCGACCTGGATTCGATGCTGGCGTTCTACGCCGCATCCCTGCGCATCCGCAGGTCCGAACTCGCGCCGAACCCTGACGAGTTCCGCTGGCTCCCCGCACCGGAAGGCGTCCTCGCCTTCGACCGCGGCACTGTCCGCAGCGTCACCAACCTCTCCGCCGGGCCGGTCCCGCTGCCCGCCCATGACGAACTCCTGCACGTCAGCGCCCCGTTGACCGGCGGCCTCCTGCCGCCGGACACCACCGCCTGGCTCCGCCCGCCCCGGTAGCGGCCCTTCCCTTTTTTCAACTCACTTGTACCGAAGGGGTGTACGAGTCTCTCCGCTGCCTGATAGGAAAGCTTCCTAACAGAACACCGGTACGACGAACACTCCTCTGGAGGTCTGGTGAACGTCCCCCACCGCCGCACCACGGCACGCCGTACAAAGATCGTCTCCCGCACGCTGCTCGGCATCATCCTGGTGGCCATGCCCGTCACCGCGTACGCCGCCACCCCGCACTCCGGCGCACAGCAGTCGCAGCAGTCGCAGCAGTCGCAGCAGGTGGCAGCCGCCACCGGGCTCGACGACCCGGCGAAGAAGGAGATCGCCATGAAGCTGGTCTCCAGCGCGGAGAACTCCTCACTGGACTGGAAGGCGCAGTACAAGTACATCGAGGACATCGGCGACGGCCGCGGCTACACCGCCGGCATCATCGGCTTCTGTTCCGGCACCGGAGACATGCTGGACCTGGTCGAGCTGTACACCGACCGGGTGCCGGGCAACGCCCTCGCCAAGTACCTGCCCGCCCTGCGCAAGGTCGACGGCACCGACTCGCACTCGGGTCTCGGCTCGGGCTTCGTCAGCGCCTGGAAGGCCGCGGCGAAGGACACCAAGTTCCAGACGGCGCAGAACGACGAGCGCGACCGGGTGTACTTCAACCCGGCGGTGAAGCAGGGCAAGGCCGACGGGATCGGCACACTCGGGCAGTTCGCGTACTACGACGCGATCGTGATGCACGGCGACGGCGGCGACTCCACCGGCTTCAGCGCGATACGCAAGCGCGCCCTCGCGAAGGCCAAGACCCCGGCGCAGGGCGGCAACGAGACGACGTATCTCAACGCCTTCCTCGACGCCCGTGTCTGGGCGATGCAGCAGGAGGAGGCCCACAGCGACACCAGCCGCGTCGACACCGAGCAGCGGGTGTTCCTCAAGGCCGGGAACCTCGCCCTGAACCCGCCGCTCGACTGGAAGGTCTACGGCGACCCCTTCCACATCGGCTGATCCTTCGGTCGGACCTTTTAGCCTGACATGCCCATGACGCCCGTACCGGCTGCAGCCGGTACGGGCGTCATGGTGCGCGTACGAGAAGATCAGTGCACGGCGGCGACCTCCGCCACCGCCTGCTGCTCCAACTCCTCCGGCTCCGGCTGCTTTCCGAAGTGGTTGAACGCCAGGTTGAGGACGATGGCCACCACGCACCCGGTGGAGATCCCCGAGTCGAGCACGACCAGCATGTTCTTCGGGAAGGCGTGGTAGAAGTCGGGCGCCGCGATCGGGATGAGCCCGATGCCCACGGCGGCGGCCACGATCAGCGCGTTCTCGCCCTTCTCCATGGCCGCACCGGCCAGCGTCTGGATGCCGCTCGCGGCCACCGACCCGAAGAGGACGATGCCCGCCCCGCCGAGCACCGGCAGCGGTACGAGGGCGATCACCGAGGCCGCCATCGGACACAGCCCGAGGAGGATCAGGATCCCGCCGCCCGTGGCGACGACGAACCGGCTGCGCACCTTCGTCATCGCGACGAGCCCGATGTTCTGCGCGAAGGCGCTGGCCATGAAGCCGTTGAAGAGCGGGCTCAGCGCACTGCCCAGGGTGTCGGCACGCAGTCCGCCCTCGATGGTCCGCTCGTCCGCGGGCCGTCCGACGATCTTGCCGAGCGCCAGCATGTCGGCGGTCGACTCGGTCATACAGACGAGCATCACGATGCACATCGAGACGATCGCGGGGATCTCGAACTGCGGCGCCCCGAAGTGGAAGGGCGTCGGGAAGCCGACCACGTCGGCGTTCTTGATGGCGTCGAAGTTGGTCATGTCGAGCGGGATCGCGATGAGCGTCCCGATCGCGAGGCCGAGCAGGATCGCGATCTGCTGGAGGAAGCCGGTGAGCAGCTTGCGCAGCGCGAGCACGATCACAAAGGTCAGCGCGGCCATGCCGATGTTCTTCATCGAGCCGTAGTCGGAGGCAGTCGCGTCCGGCCCCTGGGCCCACCGGAAGGCGACCGGCAGCAGCGAGACACCGATCAGGGTGATCACCGTGCCGGTGACGACAGGCGGGAAGAAACGGAGCAACTTGCTGAAGTACGGGGCGAGTACGAACCCGAGCACGCTCGCCACGATGATCGCGCCGAAGATGACGGCTATCCCGTCGTGGCCCCGGTCCTTGCCGATCGCGATCATCGGAGTGACGCCGGCGAAGGAGACGCCGTTGACGAACGGGAGCCGGGCGCCGACCTTCCAGAATCCGAGCGTCTGGAGCAGGGTGGCTATGCCGGCGGTGAAGAGACTGGCCCCCACGAGGAAGGCCGTCTCGGTCGCACTGAGGCCCACCATGGGGCCGACGATCATGGGCGGTGCGACGACGCCCGCGTACATCGCGGCCACGTGCTGCAGACCGCTGGTGAACATCTTGAGGGGCGGAAGCGTCTCGTCGACCGGATGCTTCTCGTGGTCGGAGGTGGTGGTGAGGACTGCATCTGTACGAAACCTGGGCTTGGCGGCCACGGCGGTTCCTCCGGTCGGTTACACGTCGGCAGTGACGCGGGTGTCTGGGAGGTGGTGCGAAGGCATGCAAAATGGTGCATTTATTCGTCAGTGCAGGTACGTCACCGCCCCGGGGAGCGCGTGCACTTGAAGCACGCGCTCCCCGGCAACGGCTGCCGCGCACCCCGCTCGGGTGCGCGGCGACCGGCCGGGGACCGTCCTCCCCGGCCGGACCTCAGGGGAGGACTAGGCCTGCGCGGCGATCCGCGCCAGGCGCTGCGCCTCGTCCCGCGTGGAGCGGGCGATGGCGTCCTCGTCCACCGTGGTCAGGTGGTTGTCCTCGACGACGGTCTTGCCGTTGACGAGGGAGAGCGTGACCGGGGCCGCCGCGCCGAAGATGAGCGCGGTCACCGGGTCGGCGATCGATGCGTGGGCCAGGGTGTCCAGCTTCCACAGCACCAGGTCGGCGAGCTTGCCCGGCTCCAGGGAGCCGATCTCGGCTGCCCGGCCGAGGACTTGGGCGCCTCCGTACGTCCCCAGGCGCAGTGCCTGGCGGGCGTTGAGGGCGGCCTCGCGGTGGGCGCCGAGGCGGTTGATGAGCAGCGCGTTGCGCAGCTCGGTGTGCAGCTCGCCCGACTCGTTGGAGGCGGTGCCGTCGACGCCGAGGCCGACCGGGACGCCGGACTTCAGCATGTCGGGTACGCGGGCGATGCCGGCGGCGAGGCGTGCGTTGGAGGACGGGCAGTGGGCGACGCCCGTTCCCGTACGGGCGAAGGCGGCGATGTCGGAGTCGTTCATGTGGACGCAGTGCGCCATCCACACGTCGTTGCCGAGCCAGCCCGTCGACTCGAAGTAGTCGGTCGGGCCCATCCCGAACAGCTCCTTGCAGAACTGCTCCTCCTCGACCGTCTCGGAGCCGTGCGTGTGCAGACGGACCCCGCGCCGGCGCGCCAACTCGGCGCCCTGCTTCATGAGTTCGGTGGACACGGAGAACGGCGAACACGGCGCGACCGCGATCTGCGTCATCGAGTCGAAGGAGGCGTCGTGGTGCTGGTCGATGGTCGCCTCGGTGGCGGCGAGCGCGCCTTCGAGGGTCTCCACGGCGAAGTCCGGCGGCAGGCCGCCGTCCTTCTCGCTGCGGTCCATGGAGCCGCGGGCGAGCGTGAACCGTACGCCCATCTCGGAGGCCGCGCCGATGATCGCGGAGGAGAGATCGCCGGAGCCCTTGGGGAAGACGTAGTGGTGGTCCATCGCGGTGGTGACACCGCCGCGGGCCATCATGGCGAGGGAGCCCTGGGCGGCCGAGCGGGCCATCTTCTCGTCGATGCGCGCCCACGTCGGGTACAGCGCCACAAGCCAGTTGAAGAGGTTGTGGTCGGTGGCCAGGCCGCGGGTGATCCACTGGTAGAAGTGGTGATGGGTGTTGACCAGGCCCGGGGTGACAAGGTGGCCGGTGCCGTCGATGCGGCGTACGACGTTCTCAAGACCCTCGGGTGCCTTGCCCGCCCCGACCGATTCGATGCGGTTCCCGGCGACGACCACATGGCCCGATGCGTACTCGGTGTCCTGGGCGTCGACGGTCGCGATGGCGACGTTCTCGATGACGATGCGCGCGGCTGCCGTTGCTGCCATGGCGGTGCTTCCTTCTTCTCTCGGATGCGATGTGGGCACGGCAGGACCCTAGGAGGATTTGAGTGCCGCAGCCGCGTGGCTCCGGGTGCCGAGATGGTGGAAAAACAGGTTGAGCAGGACCGCGACCAGTGCGCCGGCGCTGATGCCGGAGCCCAGGACGGTCTGCGCCCAGGCGGGAAATTGTGCGTAGAAGGTGGGCGCGGCGAGCGGGATGATGCCCGCCCCGAGTGCGACCGCGACCAGGATGATGTTGGAGCTGTCGTCGAGTCCGGCCTCGGAGAGGGTACGGATGCCGCTCACCGCGATCGACCCGAAGAGCACGATCCCGGCGCCGCCGAGGACCGGCATCGGCACCATCGAGACGACCGCGCCGAGGACCGGGAAGGTGCCGAGGATGATCAGGGCGCCGCCCGCCGCTGCGACGACGTACCGGCTGCGGACACGTGTCAGCGAGACGACGCCGACGTTCTGCGCGAAGGCGCTGGTGGGAAAGCCCCCGAACATCGGCCCGATGAGGGTCGCGATGCCGTCCGTGCGCAGGCCGCGGGTGATGGTGGGTCCGTCGCAGCCTCGGTCGCAGATCTCGCCGAGGGCCAGCATCCCGGCCGACGACTCCGTCATCAGCACCAGCATCACGATGCAGAGCGAGAGGATCGCGGCGGGCTGGAACTCGGGGGCGCCGAAGGAGAAGGGGGTGGGGAGGGCTGCGACGGGCGCCGATGTGATGGCACCGAAGTCGGCCATCCCGAAGGGGATCGCGGCCAGCGTGCCGATCAACAGGCCCATCAAGAGGGCGACTTGCTTGAGGAAGCCCTTGCCGAAGCGCTGGATCACCAGGATCACGGCGAGGGTGAAGGCGGCGAGCGCCAGATACTTCATGGCGCCGAAGTCGGCGGCGGTCTTGTCACCGCCCTGCGCCCAGGAGACCGGGACGGGCATCAGCGTGACGCCGATGAGGGTGATGACGATGCCGGTGACCAGCGGCGGGAAGAAGCGCAGCAGCCGGCCGAAGAAGGGGCCGACGCAGAGGCAGAACACTCCGGCGACCATCACCGCGCCGTAGATGGCGGGGAGTTGGTGTCCGGGCGCGGTGTTCTCGGCGATGGCGAGCATCGGGGCGATGCCGGCGGAGGAGGCGGCGTTGACGAACGGCAGCCGGTTTCCGGCGAACTTCGCGACGCCCAGGGTCTGCAGGAGCGTGGCGAGCCCGGCAATGAGCAGGCCGGCGGCGATCAGCCGGGTCATCCCGGCGGTGTCCAGGCCGACGGCCTGGCCGATGATGAGCGGAGGGGTGACGACGCCGGCGTACATGGCGGCGATGTGCTGCAGCGCGGCGGGGATCAGCCGTGCGGCAGGGAGTTTCTCGTCCACCGGGTGGGCCGGTGGGGCCGGACATGGGCCGTCTGAGGGCCGTTGAACTGGCGTCGTTGCCATGGGAGTTCCCTCCGGTCCGCCGCACCCCCCGCCGGCTCGGGCCGGCGGGGAGCGCGTGCGGTCGGCGTCAGAGGTTGGTCATGTCGACCGGGATCTGCGGCTCGACTCCGTCCCGCAGCACGGTGGCCTCGATCAGGCCGTACGGGCGGTCCGCCGCGAAGTAGACCTCGTTGTCGTTCTTCAGCCCGAAGGGCTCGAGGTCCACCAGGAAGTGGTGGTTGTTCGGCAGCGAGAAGCGGATCTCGTCGATCTCGCTCCGGCTGTTGATGACGCGCGAACCCATCTGGTACAGGGTCTGCTGCAGCGAGAGGGAGTACGTCTCGGCGAAGGCCTGCAGGATGTGCTTCTTGGCCTGCTCGTACGAACGCTCCCAGTTGGGCATCCGCTCGTCGTCGCTGGTCCAGTTGTAGCGCCAGGCGGCGGCGACGTCGGTGCACAGGATGCGGTCGTACGCCTCCTTGAGCGTCGTGTACTTGTCCTTGACGTAGCCCCAGAACTCCGAGTTGGTGGAGTTCATGACCGTCAGGTCCTTCAGACCCGAGATGATCTCCCACTTCTCACCGTCGAAGGTGATCTGCGTGGTGCGCAGTTCCTGGCCCTTGCGGGCGAAGGAGTGGTTGACCTGGTCCGAGCCGATGAACTTCGAGTTGTTGTCCGAGGTCGCGATGCGCTCCCAGGAGTACTCCTCGATCCGGATCCGCGCGACCTTGATCGGCTCCTGCGTCGTCACGAAGTGGCGGGCGAGGTGGATGCCGAACTGCTCGGCGGACTCGATGCCGAACTCCTTGGCGAACGCGAACACCGTGTTCTTGGTGGTGTCGGTCGGCAGGACGTTGGCGTTGGAGCCGGAGTAGTGGACGTCGTCCATGTCGCCGGAGAGGGCGACGGAGACGTTCAGGTCCTTGATGTGGTGGGTGTCGCCGTCCCGCGTGATCTTGACGACGCGGTTCTCCGCCTTGCCGTACTGGTTCTGTCCAAGAATCGTGGGCATGTCTGCTAGCTCCCTCGGTATACGGAGTAGCCGAACGGGTTGAGCAGCAGCGGTACGTGATAGTGCTCGCCCGCGGTGACGGCGAAAGTGATCGCCACCTCCGGGAAGAACGCAGCGCTGTCCCTTACGCGGGGGGCGTCCTGCTGTGCCTCGGCGGCTTGCTTGTCCTTGCTGTGCTGGTTTTCAAAGGCGTACTGCTCGGTCTGGAAGTCGAGCCGTACGTGGGTGGTTCCTTCCGGCAGCGCCGGCAGGTCCTTCACTCGCCCGTCCGCATCGGTCTTGGAGACGCCGTGGGCGCTCCAGGCACCGTCGAGTCCCGTCCGTACGGACAGCTCGACGGGCACTCCCTCTGCGGGCCGGCCGATGCTGGTGTCCAGGATGTGCGTGGACACCGATGCGGTGGTCTCGGTACTCATGCGGTCTCTTCCTCCACGAGGCGGGTCAGCCGGATGCGGTTGATCTTGCCCAGCTCGGTGCGCACGATCTCGCGCTCCTGCTCGGGCGTATTGCCGATCCGGGCCTTCATCGCGTCGCGCATCTGCTCGCCGGTCGCGCCGGTGGCGCAGATCAGAAAGACATGTCCGAACGTGTCCTGGTAGGCCAGGTTGAGCTCGAGCATCTCCACTTTGAGCTCTTCCGAGGCCCCGGCCATCCCCCGCTGCTCGCGGGAGGAGGTCGGGTCTCCGGGCTTCGGCCGCCCGATCGGCGGGTGTCCTGCCATCGCTTCGGCCAGATCCTCGGCGGTCAGTTCGGCCATGGCGGCGTCGCTGGCGAGGAAGAGGGTTTCGGCGGTGGCGTACGGACGCTGGGCGAGCAGTTTGCTCCCCCATGCCGAACTGGCGCACACCTCGTGGAGCGCGGCCAGGGCCGCACTGTCCTGCTGGGTGTTGAACCGGGAAAGTGCCGGTGAACTGGTCGAAGTCACGGGAGCCTCCGTGGCCTTGGTGCTGGACGGGCTGCGCACAGCTAACGCCCTCGGAAACACCGCGTCAACACTTTGTTGAAAACTTCGCGTTACAAAGAGGACAGGAAGTTACCTGTTGGTTCACTCCGAGCGGTTCAGGTAGTTGTAGACCGTGAAGCGGGAGACACCCAGTGCCCCCGCGACCGTTTCCACCCCGTGCCGTACGGAGAAGGCGCCGCGCGCCTCCAGCGTGCGTACGACCGACTGCTTGGCCCGGCGGTCCAGCTCGGACAGCGGCACTCCGTGCCTGCGTTCCATCGCCGCCAGAATGTGATCGAGGGAGTCCGAGAGCTGGGGCAGGCGTACGGCGAGTACGTCCTCGCCCTCCCACGCCAGTACGACATCGTCGGCCCCGGCCTGGTCGGGCCCGAGTATCTCGGCACCCATGGCGTCCACCAGCGGCTTCACCGCGGCGAGAAGGGGGTGCTCTCCCGGCTCGGTCACTTCTGGCCCTCCCCGTCGCTCTCGCCGATGACGTTGACCTGCAGCGAGACGCGCGTGGCGCCGGCCGCCAGGGACTTGCGCAGCAGCGCGTCGACCGCGGTGAGCACCGCGTCCGCGCCGCCTTCGGCCGTGTTGCCGAAGGGCCCCACGTCCACAGCGTCCAGGGCGGCGCTCTCCACGACCTCACGGGCGACCAGCGCATGCGCGGGGGCCTCGTCGAGGTCGAAGGGCTCGGTCGTGAACTCCACTCTCAATCGCACGCGCTCAACTTAACTCGCGGGCGACGAAATCCGGGAGGCCCTCTTGACAGCTCTGCCGGATTGAAGGCAACCTTCCATCAGGCAGAAAACAACTTCCGCAATACGGAAGGAGCGCATTCGATGGGCCTCAAGGACCAGCGCTTCGATGTGAACCTTTCGATCCTCTTCACGGAACTCCCGCTCCTGGAGCGCCCGGCGGCCGCGGCCGCCGCGGGCTTCACGGCGGTCGAGCTGTGGTGGCCATGGATCGAGACCCCCACGCCCGGGCAGGCCGAGCTCGACGCCCTCAAGAAGGCGCTCGACGATGCCGGCACCCAGCTCGTGGGGCTGAACTTCTACGCGGGCAAGCTCCCCGGCCCGGACCGCGGAGCCCTCTCCGTACCCGGCGAGGAGTCGGACCGTTTCCGCGCCAACATCGACGTCGCCGCGGACTTCGCGGCCTCGGTCGGCTGCAAGGCGCTCAACGCGCTCTACGGCAACCGCGTCGAGGGCACGGACCCGGCGGTCCAGGACGCACTCGCCCTGGAGAACCTGGTGCTGGCGGCCCGTGCGGCCGACCGCGTCGGCGCGATCCTGCTCGTCGAGACCCTCAACAAGCCGGAGTCGCCGCTCTACCCGCTGGTGAGCGCCCCGGCCGCGATCGAGGTCATCGACAAGGTGAACCAGCTCAGCGGACTCGGCAACGCCAAGTTCCTGCTGGACATCTACCACCTGTCGATGAACGGCGAGGATGTCGCCGCCGTCATCGACACCTACGCCGACAAGACCGGCCACGTCCAGATCGCGGACAACCCGGGCCGTGGCGCGCCGGGCACCGGATCGCTGCCGCTCGAGGACCTCCTGGAGCAGCTCGGCAAGGCGGGTTACGAGGGCTGGGTCGGCCTGGAGTACAAGCCGGGCGACCGCCCGAGCGCCGAGGCCTTCGACTGGCTCTCGGTCAACTGACCATATTTACCTGCGTGTTGCTGTATCTACCCGGGGGAAACCCCCGGACCCCGGAGGCATTCCGATGAGCACTCTCCCCAAGATCGCATGGGTCGGCCTCGGCATCATGGGCTCCCCCATGGCCGAGAACCTGATCAAGGCCGGCTACTCCGTCACCGGCTTCACGCTGGAGCAGGACAAGCTGGACCGTCTCGCGGCCGCCGGCGGCTCCGCCGCCTCCTCGATCGCGGCAGCGGTGAAGGACGCCGACGTCATCGTGACGATGGTGCCCGCGTCGCCGCACGTCGAGGCCATCGCGTACGGCGAGGACGGCATCCTGGAGAACGCCCGCCAGGGCGCCCTGCTGATCGACATGTCCTCGATCACCCCGCAGACCTCGGTGGACCTGGCCAAGGCCGCCAAGGACAAGGGGATCCGCGTCCTGGACGCCCCCGTCTCGGGCGGCGAGGCCGGCGCGATCGAGGCCGTGCTCTCCATCATGGTCGGCGGCGAGAAGGCCGACTTCGACGAGGCGAAGCCGCTGCTCGACGCGCTCGGCAAGACCATCGTCCTGTGCGGTCCGCACGGCTCGGGCCAGACGGTGAAGGCCGCCAACCAGCTGATCGTCGCGGTCAACATCCAGGCCTGCGCCGAGGCCGTCGTCTTCCTGGAGAAGTCGGGTGTCGACCTCGCCGCCGCCCTGGACGTCCTCAACGGCGGTCTGGCCGGCTCGACGGTCCTGACCCGCAAGAAGGACAACTTCCTGAACCGGGACTTCAAGCCCGGCTTCCGGATCGACCTGCACCACAAGGACATGGGCATCGTCACCGACGCCGCCCGCAACGTCGGCGCGGCTCTGCCCGTCGGTGGAGTCGTCGCCCAGCTGGTCGCCTCGCTGCGCGCCCAGGGCGACGGCGGCCTGGACCACTCGGCGCTGCTGCGCGGGGTCGAGCGTCTGTCGGGCCAGCAGGTCTGAAGCTACGAGGGGAGCACGACTCCCTCGTAACTTCCCCCAGATTTCCGGGCGGCGGTGGCGCTGACACCTGTCCTGTCGCGCCCAGGCGTCGCCGCCGCCCGGAACACCACACTTCCATTTCAACAAACTGTTGACGTGACGTTCGTGGCGAATTTACGCTCCTCGCACCCCGTCACCCAGCCGTCAGCAGATCCAGCACGGAAGGTCCACCATGTCGAAGCGCGTGCTTACGACCGAGTCAGGCGCCCCGGTAGCCGACAACCAGAACTCCGCATCCGCCGGCCCCGGTGGTCCGCTGCTCCTTCAGGACCAGCACCTGCTGGAGAAGCTCGCCCGGTTCAACCGTGAGCGCATCCCGGAGCGCGTCGTGCACGCACGCGGCTCCGGCGCGTACGGCTACTTCGAGGTGACGGACGACGTCACCGGCTTCACCCGCGCCGACTTCCTCGGAACCGTCGGCAAGCGCACCGAGACGTTCATACGTTTCTCGACCGTGGCCGACTCGCTCGGCGGCGCGGACGCGGTCCGTGACCCGCGCGGCTTCGCGCTGAAGTTCTACACCGAAGAGGGCAACTACGACCTCGTCGGCAACAACACCCCGGTGTTCTTCATCAAGGACCCGATCAAGTTCCCCGACTTCATCCACTCCCAGAAGCGCGACCCCTTCACGGGCAAGCAGGAGGCGGACAACGTCTGGGACTTCTGGGCGCACGCCCCCGAGGCCACGCACCAGGTCACCTGGCTGATGGGCGACCGCGGCATCCCGGCCTCGTACCGCCACATGAACGGCTACGGCTCGCACACCTACCAGTGGACGAACGCCGAGGGCGAGTCCTTCTTCGTCAAGTACCACTTCAAGACGAACCAGGGCGTCCGCTGCCTCTCCGCCGAGCAGGGTGCCGAGCTCGCGGGCAAGGACGGCAACAGCCACCAGACCGACCTGCTGCAGGCCATCGAGCGCGGGGTCAACCCGTCCTGGACCCTGTACGTCCAGGTCATGCCGGCGGCTGAGGCGGCCGACTACCGCTTCAACCCGTTCGACGTGACGAAGGTGTGGCCGCACAGCGACTACCCGCTGCAGCGCGTGGGCCGTCTGGTCCTGGACCGCAACCCGGAGAACGTCTTCGCCGAGGTCGAGCAGGCCGCGTTCTCCCCGAACAACTTCGTTCCCGGCATCGGTCCTTCGCCCGACAAGATGCTGCAGGGCCGCCTCTTCGCGTACGCCGACGCGCAGCGCTACCGGGTGGGCATCAACCACACCCTGCTGCCGGTCAACGCCCCCAAGGCGACGACCGCCGTCAACTACGGCCGCGACGGCGCCATGGCGATCCGCAACGGCTCGCGTACGGACAAGAACTACGAGCCCAACTCCTACCAGGGCCCGGCCCAGACGGACGCGGCGCTCGCAGCCCCGTCCGCCGTGACCGGCTGGACCGGCGCGCAGGCCGCTCCGGCCCACGTCAAGGACGACGACTTCTTCCAGGCGGGCGAGCTCTACCGCCTGATGTCGGACGACGAGAAGTCCCGTCTGATCGCCAACATCGCAGGCGGCCTCTCGCAGGTCACCCGCGACGACGTGATCGAGAAGAACCTGGCCCACTTCCACGCCGCGGACGTCGAGTACGGCAAGCGCGTGGAAGAGGCGGTCCGCGCCCTGCGCGAGGACTAGGCCTCACATCGCTAGACCGCTAGACCGCGGTGGCGACCTGACGGGAGGTCAAGTCGCTGCCGTAGTCCGGACCTTCGGCCCATGAGGGGTGACCGGGGGACGGACGAGACTGAGGACCGCGGCGGAGTTCGCGATGCCAGTGCGGTGGTGAAGACCCCCGGCCCGCTCCTGACCTGAAGGAGCGGCCCCGGAGCGGTCAATCGCCCCGCCGCGGTCCCCTTCTTCCTCCGCCCGGCGGCGGGCGAATGTACTGGTACGCCCAGTCTCGTGTCGCCGGGCGGCACCAACTCTCCACCGAACTGCCCGCCTTCAGCTCCTTCGAAGGCGGGCAGTTCAGCGTGGGGCGGGGGCCCAGCGCAGCGTCATGTCGGGCAGGTTCTCCATGTTGCGGGTGCCGTCGTTCGTGTCGAGGACGGTGAATCCGTGCCGCTCGTAGAAGGCGCGGGCTCCGGTGTTCTGCTGGAAGACGTGCAGGCGCAGGCCTCGTGGGCTGTGCGACCTGACCTCGTCGAGGAGCAGGGTGCCGATCCCCTGGCGGCGGGCGTCGGGCCGCAGATAGAGATGGTCGAGCATGTCGCCGTCGAGGGCTGCGTATCCCAGCACTTCGTCACCGCTCTCGGCGACCCAGACCCGGCACTCCTGGAGCACGACCTCCCGGACCCACCGGACGACCTCCTCGTGCGTGCGCTTCTGCGGCGGCAGGTAGGGCATGGTCGCCGCACGCGAGGCCTGGTGGACGGTCGCGATCGCTTCCGCGTCCGCTGTCACGGCAGGCCGTACCACCGCCTTCACCGGCACCGGTTGCGCCCGACTCCCGGCGCCAGACGCCCTGTTGGCGTCCATGCGCGCGCAGCGCCGTGCAGTCGGCGCAGATCGGTACGGCGTCTGCCCCGGCCGTACGGGCGTCGACCCCAGGAGGACCGGTCGTGTCCGCGCCTGGCGCTCCGGGCCCTCCGGGGCTCCGCGCACAGCGCCCGGATGCGTGCGGCGTCGACGGCGAGCGGCGTCAGGACGTACCGGGGAAGGTTCATCGCGCCATCCCACCACCGGGGATCGAGGACTGCCACCCATTTCCCGTCCTGCGTACCTCAAGCTTTGCTCTGAACACGACCCCGCACGCTTGCGCTGCCCCCGCCGGCGGGCATATCCCTCCCCTAGGGGGAGGTGGGCTTCATGGAGGATGGGTCATCACAGCTCAGCGCAGAGGCAGTTGGGATGCTGCGGGGCGGATCGCGCGCCGCCGTCACCGTGGCCGTCGTGGCGTTGGCACTGCGGGGGGCCGTCACGCCGGGGAAGCCCGGCACGCTGCAGACGTCGGGGACGGCCAGTGGCGCCGAGGGGGCGCTGGAGAAGGCCGTGCATGCCGTACTGCACCGGCCGCTCCCGCTGCGGGATCTGATCGAGGCGCCGCGGGTGCAGGCCGCGCTGGAAGAGGTACGGCGGCCGCTGGTCGAGGGCGGGCTGTGGCGGGAGCGCATGCCGCACCGGACGCGGGCGGGGAAGCAGGCGGTGAAGGAGCTGATGGGTGGGCTCGTACTGCCGGACGGGCCCCATGCCGCCCATGACGTAAGGGAGTTGGCGTGGGATGTGCCCGAGCGGCTGCTCGCCGTCGCGCTGTACGGGGACGCGGGAGTGGCTGCCGTCGTGCCGCATCTCGCCAGGGAGGGCGGGCTCGTCGGGCGGCTTCGGGGCGATGGCGGCAAGGTCGCCCGTGGGGAAGGGGGCCACGCGTACTCCTGCGGGGGCGGGGGCGTCGTCTGAGCGGACGCGCAACGGCCCCCGCCCCGGAGTCAGGTCCGGGGCGGGGGCCGTCCCCCCGTATGAGGCCGCGGGTCAGGCGGTCTTGAGCGGGAGGATCGCCGTCGGGGCGTGACCCGGCTCCGTCGCGATCTCCTCGAACTCCTTGACCGCGCTGATGTCCGCGGTCGGGCTCATCGAGATGTTCGTGACGCGCTCCAGGATCGCCTCGACGACGACCGGCACCCGGTACTCGGCGGCCAGCTTCTTGGCCTCCTCGAACGCGGGGAGCAGCTGGTCGGGCTCGGTGACCCGGATCGCCTTGCAGCCCAGGCCCTCGACGACCTTGACGTGGTCGACGCCGTAGACGCCCAGCTCGGGGGCGTTGATGTTCTCGAACTCCAGGTTGACCTGGAAGTCGATGTCGAAGCCGATCTGCGACTGCCGGATCAGGCCCAGGTAGGCGTTGTTCACCAGCACGTGGACGTACGGGATCTTGTGCTGCGCGCCGACCGCCAGCTCCTCCAGCATGAACTGGAAGTCGTAGTCGCCGGAGAGCGCGACCACGGGCGTCTCGGGGTCGGCGGTGGCGGCACCGAGGGCGGCCGGGATGGTCCAGCCCAGCGGGCCCGCCTGGCCGGCGTTGATCCAGTGGCGCGGCTTGTAGACGTGCAGCATCTGCGCGCCGGCGATCTGGGAGAGGCCGATGGTGGTGACGTAGCGCGTCTCCGGGCCGAAGGCCTTGTTCATCTCCTCGTAGACCCGCTGCGGCTTCATCGGCACGTTGTCGAAGTGCGTACGGCGGTGCAGCGTGGCCTTGCGCTCCAGGTGGGATGCGACCCAGGCGGAGCGGTCGGGCAGCTCGCCCGCGGCCTTCAGCTCCTTGGCGATCTCGACGAAGAGCTCCAGGGCGGCCTTCGCGTCGGAGGCGATGCCGAAGTCCGGGGCGAAGATCTTGCCGATCTGGGTCGGCTCGACGTCGACGTGCACGAACTTGCGGTCCTTGGTGTACACGTCCAGCTTGTAGCCGGTGTGACGGTTGGCCCAGCGGTTGCCGATGCCCAGGACGAAGTCCGACTCCAGGAACGTGGCGTTGCCGTAACGCGTTCCGGTCTGCTGGCCCATCATGCCGGCGTTCAGCTCGTGGTCGTCCGGGATGACGCCCCAGCCCATGAGGGTGGGGATGACCGGGGTGTCGGTCAGCTCGGCGAACTCGACCAGCAGGTCGGAGGCATCGGCGTTGAAGATGCCTCCGCCGGCGATGATCAGCGGGCGCTCGGACTCCAGCAGGAGCTTGATCGCCTTCTCGGCCTGGGCGCGGGTGGCGGCCGGCTTGTAGACGGGCAGCGGCTCGTACGTCTCGGGGTCGAACTCGATCTCGGTCATCTGGACGTCGATCGGGAGGTCGATGAGGACCGGGCCCGGACGGCCGGAGCGCATCAGGTGGAACGCCTGCTGGAAGACGCCGGGGACCTGGGCGGCCTCCAGGACGGTGGTCGCCGACTTGGTGACCGGCTTGGCGATCGAGGCGATGTCGACGGCCTGGAAGTCCTCCTTGTGGAGGTAGGCGACGGGCGCCTGGCCGGTGATGCAGAGGATCGGGATCGAGTCGGCGATCGCCGAGTAGAGACCGGTGATCATGTCGGTGCCCGCGGGGCCCGAGGTGCCGATGCAGACGCCGATGTTCCCGGCGTTGGCCCGGGTGTAGCCCTCGGCCATGTGGGAGGCACCCTCGACGTGGCGGGCGAGGGTGTGGCTGATCCCGCCGCCGGCCTTGAGGGCTGCGTAGAACGGGTTGATCGCCGCTCCCGGAACGCCGAACGCGTTGGTGACGCCTTCGCGCTTGAGGATCTCAACTGCCGCTCGGGCAGCGGTCATACGAGGCATTGAGTACTCCTGCTCGGCCTGTCGGAGTGGGCTCCTGTCGCGCCAGACCTGAGATCGCCCATTTCCGTATTGCGGAAGTTCATTTCTGCTATACGGAAGCAATCTAGAAGCTGCCCGCGCGGCAGTCAAGAGAGGTACACAGAGCCGGATGTGCGAAGTCCCTCCCCAGGCCCTCGCTCCTGGTGGACGATGGACCCATGGGAGAGGCCCCGAAGGAGAACCTGGCGGCGACGAGCGTGCAGGTGCGCTGCCCCGCCTGCCGGCGCGAGCACGACTACGCGGCGCCCGTCTACCCCTGCGCCTGCGGAGCCCCCGTGCTGCCGCCGCTCACCCGGGGCGCGCCCACTGAGCCGATCACCCATCGCACCTGGTCGGAGGGGTGGGTCACGGTCCGGTGCACCGCCTGCGGGCGGCAGGACCAGTGGCCGCAGCCGGAGCTGGGCTGTGGCTGCGGCACGGTGCTGCGGATCCCGGTCGAGCCGGTACGCGCCGAGGCGGTACGCACCGACAGCGCGCCCCCGCCCCCGCCCGCCCACATCCCACTGCCCCGCACGGCCGCCGCTCCCCGCCCCGCCTTCCGCCCGGAGCCCGTACGGACCGCGTACGAAGCCGTCATCACGGCCGCGCGCTATCTCACCTGGCTGGGCTTCGAGGGCGTCGCACCGACCGCCGCACCGGGCGAGCGCCCCGCCACCGGCATCGATCTGCGCGGCCACGGCCTGATCGCCTCCGTCGACCAGGCCGCCCGGCCCGCGGCGCTCCGTGACATCGAATGCCTCTGGCTGCACGGCCTGAGCAGCACGTCACGTACGGCGTTCTTCTCCCTGACCGGATACGCCGACGACGCCCTGGCCCGCGCGGAGGAGCTCCGCATCCCGCTGTTCGTCCTGGATCCGGCGGGCACCGCCCGGCCCTCGAACGGCCCGGCCGACGAACTGGTGAGTACGGGCGCCTGATCCGGGCGGGATGCCAAGACGCCGTCGAGCGCGGGCAGTTACCCTCATTGGAGGGTATGTCCGACACGACGGGGGGCTCGCGTTGGATCGCCTGCCAGAAACAGACCTGGAAGCGACCGGCCCGCCGGCGCCCGCCGTGCTGCCCACGGCGCTGCGCGCACCACTCGGGCTGATCGCGGTCCTCGCCGCGCTGGTGGTCGCCGTGCTCGGCGTCCTCTACGCGGGCCACAGCGAGTCCGGCAGGGTGGACAGATGGTTCGTCCTGCCGACGCAGGACAGTGTGCGGCCGCCGTGGCGGACCGTCGCTCTGTTCCTGGACTTCTGGGGGGAGCCCGCCGGATCGGCGGTGCTGATCGCGGCCGCCGTGGCGGGCTGCCTGCTGCTCCGGCGTCCTCGCGCAGCGGTGTTCGTCGTCGTCGGCACCGCCCTCGCCGTGGGGACGACCACGCTGGTCAAGTCCCTTGTGGGACGCACCATCCATGGTGACGACAATCTGTCCTATCCGAGCGGACACACCGCTTTCGCCACCGCGCTCGCCCTCATGGCGGCGCTGCTCACGATCGGCAGGCTGGGGCTCGGCAGGACGGCGAGCACCCTGCTCGTGGTCACCGCCGCGCTGGTGGCCGGCTCCGCCATGGGCTGGGCCGAGGTCGCCCTGAGCGCGCACTACCCGACCGACGTCCTCGGCGGCTGGTGCACCGCGCTGGCGGTGATCCCGGCCGCCGCCTGGCTGGTCGACCGGGTGGCCGACCGGCGGCGGCCGGGGCGTCGCTGAGCCGAGGCGACCTCACCTCACGTCACGCCAGGCGGCGGAACACCGGCTTCACCGGCCGCCCGGCCAGCCAGGGGGCGGGGCCGCCGGCGTCGAGTGCCTTCCGGTAGACCGCACAGGCCTGTGCGACCACATCGACGGTGCGGTCGATGTCGGCGTCGTCGAGCGCGCTGCTCACCACGAACGACGGGGCAAGGATTCCGCCCGCGAGGAGCTGGCGCAGGAACAAGGTGCGGTACTCCTGTGACGGTTGCCCGTTCTCGTCCAGCGTGGCGAAGACCAGATTGCTGGCCCGGCCACGGACGACGACATGCTCGCCGACGCCCGAGCTCGCCGCGACGTCGCGGACACCGGCGGCCAGCCGCTCACCGAGGGCGTGCAGCCGGTCGGTGATGCCCTCTTCGGCGTAGGTGGTCTGCACGGCCATCGCGGCGGCCAGGGAGTGCGTTTCCGCGCCGTGCGTGGTGGACAGCAGGAACACCCGGTCGTCGGAGTGCCGCAGCCCACCCCGCTCCATCAGTTCGCGGCGTCCGGCGAGCGCGGAGACGGCGCACCCGTTGCCCAGCGCCTTACCGAAGGTGGAGAGGTCGGGGACCACGCCGTACAGACCCTGGGCGCCCGCCTCGGACCAGCGGAAGCCGGTGATCATCTCGTCGAAGACGAGTACACAGCCGTGCCGGTCGGCGAGTTCGCGCAGTCCGGCGAGGTAGCCGGGCGGTGGCTCGGCGTGCCCGGCGGGTTCCAGGATCAGACAGGCGATCTCGTCCTCGTACCGGGTGAGCAGCGCCTCCGTCGCGGCCAGGTCGCCGTACGGAAAGGCCACGGTGAGCTCGGTGGTCGCCGCCGGGATGCCGGCGGACATCGGCGTGGTGCCGATGAACCAGTCGTCGACGGAGAAGAACGGATGGTCGCCGCAGATCGCCACCCGCGGTCGCCCGGTGAAGGCGCGGGCGAGGCGCACCGCGGCGGTGGTGGCATCGGAGCCGTTCTTCGCGAACTTCACCATCTCTGCGGTCGGCACCGTGGCCAGGAAACGTTCCGCGGCCTCGACCTCCACGATGGATGGCCGTACGAAGTTGCTGCCGCGGTCGAGTTCCCGCCGCACCGCCTCGGTCACACGCGGGTGGGCGTGACCGAGACTGACCGACCGCAGCCCGGAGCCGTACTCGATGTACTGGTTGCCGTCGATGTCCCACACATGGGCACCGCGGCCGTGGCTGATCACCGGGGCCAGGTGCTCGGGATACTGGTCGTCGCCCTTGGCGTAGGTGTGCGCGCCTCCGGGGATCATGGCGTGCAGCCGCTCGTTCGCCAGCCGCGACCGGGGCAGGTCGAATCCGCCGATGTCGTTGGTGTTCACTCTGTCCTCAGCTCTCTAGGTGCTTGAGTACCGCGGCCAGGGGCGGCGCCTCTCTGTCCCGCTGGGACATCGATATGGCCGGCAGCGGCCAGGGGATGGAGAGTTCGGGGTCGTCGAAGGCGATCGTCACGTCCTCGGCCGGATCGTGCGGGCGGTCGATCCGGTACGAGGTGTCGGCGGTTTCGGTCAGCGCCTGGAAGCCGTGCGCGCACCCCGCCGGGATGTACAGGGTCGTCTGCGTCTCGCCGGACAGCTCGAAGAACCCCCGGCCCAGGTACGTCGGCGAGTCCGGCCGCAGGTCCACGACGACGTCGAAGATCTGCCCGTACGAGCACCGCACCAGCTTGGCCTCGCCCGCGCCGGAGCGCAGATGCAGGCCGCGCAGCACGCCCCGCGCCGAGCGGGACAGGCTGTCCTGGATGAAGGAGTCCGGGTCGATGCCCACCGAGCGGACCACATCGGCGTCGAAGGTGCGGCAGAAGAAGCCGCGCTCGTCGGCGAAGGGCGTCGGTTCGAAGAGGTACGCGCCCGCGATCTGCGGGACTTGGGTCGCTTTCATGGTGTCTTCCGCTCTGTGGGGGCGTGCGGGTGGCCGGTCGCGGGGAACAAGGCCGCGCTCAGGGCCGTGAACTGGTCCTCGATCTGCCGGGCGGCGACGAGGTTCCGCTCGGCGAGGGTCTGCCTCAGCTCGGCCGACCTCTGCTCCAGCTCCCGGAACTGCTCGAGGAGCCGGTCGGCGTCGACCTCGCCGGCCGGGTGGCAGTACGCGGCAAGGCCCATCCGGTCCATGACCGCCTCGCTCTTCGCCGCATAGCTGAGGGCGAGCGTCGGTGTGCCGGCCTTCAGCGCGCAGATCAGGTTGTGGTAGCGGGTTGCCACCACGGTGTCGGCGGCCGCCGTCTCCTTCATCAGGTCGTCCAGCGAGGCCACTTCGGCGTCGGTGACCAGCGGTGAGTCCACCGCGTCGAGGATCGCGGCGACCACCGGCGCATCGCACGCGTCGCCGGTGAGCAGGCGGACCGGCCTGCCGTCGTCGACCAGCGCGCGGACGAACCGGATCACCCCGTCGAGGTAGCGCCGGTGGATCTCGTCCGCCCTGGCGCGGTCGTCGTTGCCGCCGTGGAAGTCCATGACACCGACACAGACCGTGCCCGGCGGGCCCGAGGGCGCGTTCGTCCGCGGTGCCGGCAGGGCGAACGCGAGGTCCGGGTGGACCCCGTCGTGCGCCGTGTCCACGCCCATCTCCCGCATCGCGTCGCGGGACGGGTTGTCCCGGTACGAGCGGAAGGCGGCCAGCCGCGCCGACCAGCGCACCAGGGCCCGGGTCGGCCGGTTGCCGATCGGGGCGGCACCGACTCCGACCAGGGCGACCGGGGTGCGCAGCAGCCGGCCGCTCGCGCAGAGCAGGAACAGGGAGTACGGGAAGCCCCACGGCCGCAGCGGCAGCGTGGCCTCCAGTACGCCCATGCCCGGCACGATCACCACGTCGTGCCCGCGCACCCAGGCAGCTGTGCGGAAGGCGTCGACGAATTTGCCCAGCCCCTTGCCCACGACCGCGCCCACACGTGACGCGGTCCGGTACTCGCCGCGGTTCCAGTGCAGCCGCGTCGTGGGAATCCCGTACCGCGCCGCGACCACCTCGGCTCCGCCGCACAGCGCGTCCACGACCGCCCGCGGGTGCTCGGCGCGCAGATAGCCGAGCACGGCTTCGAGCGATCCGTCGTTGCCGAGGTTGCCGGAGCCGAGCAGGCCGAACACCCCTACGCGCACAGGGGTTTCCCTGGCGGCTGTCACACCTGCCTCCCCTCACGGCCGGCGACGAGGGCGTCGACGGACACGGTGAGTTCGGCCGGGTCGACCGGGGCGCGGTCCTCGACCCGCTCGCCGGTGCCGGGCCTGACCCGGCTGGTCATCCATGCGGCGAGGTGGCGGCGGCATGCGCGCCGGTCGGCCGGGGACAGCGGCGCCCGTCGTATCGCCGAGGTGAAGCCCCAGAGGTACTCGGCGAGCAGCCGGGGCGTCGGGTGCAGCAGGCCTGCCCTGCGCGGGTCCAGGTTGATGCACCGGGAGCGCTTGGAGGGGTTCGCCCGCTCGGCGCGGGTGGGGTGGTCGCGGCGGAAGTACAGCAGCTCGGGCACCTGGTGGAAGCGGCCGTGCAGCGCGATCTCGGCGACGAAGGTGCGGTCCGCGTGGTGGTAGCTGTCCAACGGCTTGACCCGGCGCAGCACATCGGCCCTGATCACCCCGTAGAAGTCGTCGCCACCGGGCTCGAACAGCAGGCTGCGGAAGCGCTCCGGTGCGTGCGGGGAGCCGGTGTCGAGCGTGTACTCGTACGGGACCGTCACCTGGCCCGCGCCGTCGATGATCGCCTGGTCGCTGTGCGCGAGGATCACGTCCGGCTGTTCGTCGAGCGCCTCTATGCAGCGGCGCAGCAGGTCGCGGGCGTACAGGTCGTCGTGCGAGGCCCACTTGAACAGCTCGCCGCGGCACTCGTCGAACACCCGGTTGTGGTTCGGGGTCGCGCCGATGTTCCGGGGCAGCCTGAGGTAGCGGATGCGTGAGTCCTGGGCCGCGTACTTGTGGCAGATCTCCTCGGTCCCGTCGGTCGACGCGTTGTCGGAGACGACCAGTTCGAAGTCCTCGAAGGTCTGGCCCAGCAGGGCGTCGAACGATTCGGCCAGGTACTCCTCGCCGTTGTACACGGGGAGGCCGATGCTCAGTCTGGGTCGAGCGGTCATGAGGTCCTCACTTTGGAGATGGTGTGGGGGTGTTGGAGAGGGTGAGGGCGTCGCGCTCGCGCAGGGCGGACCGCAGCTGCAGCCACCACACCGCCGAAGCGCAGACGTTCGCGGCGGCGACGCCCCAGGCCGAGCCGACGGTGCCGGCCAGGGCCGCCCCGCCGAGCCCTCCGCCGACGTAACAGAGGGAGGCGAACAGCTGGCAGCGCAGGCTGCGCCGGGCCGCGGCCAGGGCGCGCAGCCCGGCCGCCGCGCCGACTCCGAGGCCGGCGCCCGCGACGCCGACCGTGGCGGGCACGATGAGCTGCGAGGCGGAGTGCCAGACCTGGCCGAGCACGTGTTGGCCCGCCCAGTCCGGCACCAGCAGCAGTGCGCCGCCCCAGAACAGCGCGGCGGTGGCCAGTCCGCCGGCCAGCAGGAAGCAGAAGGAGCCCAGCCGGTGCGGGGTCTGCCGCAGCACCCGGGCCGCCTCCGGGACGGTGACGAGCGAGAGGCCCATCAGTACGGCGAGGAACGGGCCGAGCAGGAGTTCGGCGCCGCGGACCGCACCCACGGCGCTGACCCCGGCGATCGCGCCGAGCCCGTACGCCCGCAGTTGACTCGCGCCGCTGAGGCTGACGTTCTCGACCAGGTAGCGGTAGCCGAGGTCGCGCTGCTCGCGCAGCCACGCGCGCGCCCGGGTCGGCCGGGGCCGGATGCCGGACTGGAAGCAGCCGTACGCCGCGGCCACCGCGGCGGTCCCGCCCCAGGCGAGCACGAAGGCTTCCACCGTGCCCACGCGAGCCGCGATCACCAGGGCAGGGAGGAGCGCGATGCCCCACACGACGTCGTTGAAGAACGCCTTCCTGCCGGCGCCCGCGGCGAAGAACGCGAACCGCCACGCGTCCTGCAGCAGCAGCCCGGGCAGCACCACACCGAGGACGGTGAACGCGGTCCCCAGACGGCCGCCGAAGCCCAGCCCGATCACCAGGGCCACCACGCCGATGACACATCCGACGCCGAGCGCGGTACCCATGGCCCGGGCGGTCGCCGCGCGCCATGCCGCGTCCGGCGCGTCGCTGAAACGCACCACGAGCGGGTCGGATGCCAGCCCGCGGGAGATGTTGAGCACCACGCCGTAGGTCACCCAGGTCAGGGTGAACAGACCGAACGCGGTCAGCCCCAGCGAGCGGGCCACGTACATCCCCACCAGGAAGTTGCTGATGCTGGATGCCGCCTGGTCGGCCAGCCCCCAGGACAGTCTGCGGGCCATGGACCGCGAGAAGGACGGCCGGGCGTGTCCGGCCGGGGCCTTCGCTACCGGGGTCCTCTCCCCCTCGGTGGTCATCGGCGTCATGCCTTGATCAGCCCGGCGCCGCGCAGGGCGTCGGCCGCGGCGGCGACGGTGTCGAACGGCAGACCGGCCCGCTCGGCGACGTCGAGGAGACTGTGCTCGCCGTCGGAGAGGCTGAGCACCCAGAGCATGGCCATCTGGGCCTGCTTGGTGTCGCTGCGGCCGCCGAGCGCGTCGTACAGACCGCGCCGGCCCAGCTGTGGTTCGCCGTACGGGCTCAGGTTGAGGTACCGCCGGTTGCGGTCGAGCACGGCGAACGCCTCGCGGCAGACGGCGAGGGTGTCCTCCATGGCCTCCGGGGTGACGAAGTCCGGGTTGTCCGCCGAGGTGTGGTACTCGGGATAGCCGGCGTACGGGGTACGGCTGAGCGAGCCCACGCCGAGATTGAACCCGGGCGAGCAGTACTGCCGCTCGTCGTAGCCGTACGGGGTGAACTCCCGTGTCTCGTGCGGCCGTTCGGAGACTTGGAGGACGTGTCGCATCACCCGGTCGATCTCGGCGTCGCCACGCCTGCTCTGTTTGTACGTCAGCCGGCCCCGGTCTCCGGCGCAGGCCAGCACGAGGCCGTGCTTGACCCTCTCCACCCGTTCCGCGTTGCGGGCCAGCCAGGTGATCGCCCCGATGGTGCCGGGCGCGAAGATGAACCGGTAGGTGTAGTACGGCGTCTGCTCCGCTTCGGCCAGTGCGCGGGCGAGGTACGTCGCCACGGCGATGCCGGCCAGGTTGTCGTTGGCCAGCGACGGGTGGCAGACGTGGCAGGAGACGATCACCTCGTCGGAGACCTGCCCGGGGACGACGTGCTCGGCATAGGTGAGGTGGCCGTCCGCGAGGGTGGAGTCGATGCGTACCTCGTACTCACCGTCCTCCATCGCGTCCAGGGTCTCCTGGGCCAGGCAGAAACCCCATTCCGGTGTGTAGTAGCTGGTGCGGTACGGCACCCAGGACGGTTGGTCGGGAAGGGTGTGCAAGTGCCCGCGCAGCTCGGCCAGTTGCATGGTCGCCGAGACAGGGACGCTGTATCCGAGCACATGCAGGCTGGACGCGGCGAAGTCGACGACCCGGCGGCCCGAGGAGTCGGCGACGTACGCGTCCCGGATGTTCCACTCCTGCGGCACCGTCCAGTCGAGGACCTGCGTCCCGGTCGGCACCTCGTGCACCTGGAGCGGGATGTACTCGCCGACGATGTCCAGCGTGGCACGCACGCCGTCGCCGGTGATGCTCCGGCAGAGCGGATACAGCCGCTCCACCAGCGTATGCATCTCCGGTCCTGTCCCTGTCATCGGCGCCACCGCAGGGTCTCGTCGACGGTGCCGGCCTCGGAGGCCGCGCGCAGGACGGCGAGGCGGGTGAAGCGTCGCTCGAAGTCCTCCGCCGTGAGCCCGTGTTTGCGGTAGGCGTCGGCGAGTTCGAGGGCGCCGGCCTTCACCGTCCACTCGCAGTCGAAGCCGGGAATCGCGGCGCGGAACTTGGAGAAGTCCACCCGGTAGGACCGCGGATCGGCCCCGGCCTCTCCGGTGATCACCACCTTCGCGCCGGACACCGCCTCGGCGACCTGCTCGGCGATCTGGGCCACCGTGACGTTGTTGATCTCGCTGCCGATGTTGAACGCCTGGTCGTGCACCGCTTCGCGCGGTGCGCTCAGCGCGGCCGTGAAGGCGCGGGCGATGTCGGCGGCGTGCACCAGCGGGCGCCACGGGGTGCCGTCGGAGAGCACCAGGACCTCGCCGGACAGCAGCGCGTGGCCCACCAGGTTGTTGAGGACGATGTCGGCGCGCAGCCTCGGTGAGTAGCCGAAAGCGGTGGCGTTGCGCATGTACACCGGGGTGAAGTCGCCGTCGGCCAGGGCGTGCAGGTCGTCCTCCACACGCACCTTGGACTCGGCGTACGGCGTCACCGGGCGCAGCGGGGCGTCCTCGGCCACCAGGCCGGAGCCGCCGGAGGCGCCGTACACCGAGCAGGTCGACGCGTACAGGAAGCGCCGCACTCCCGCCTCGCGGGCCAGCCGGGCCAGGTGTACGGACGCGTGGTGGTTGATGTCGTATGTGAGGTCGGGCGCCAGCGATCCCAGCGGGTCGTTGGAGAGCGCGGCCAGGTGGATCACGGCGTCGACCCCGGCCACGTGTTCGGCCGTGACGTCGCGCAGGTCCACCCGGTGCCCTGAGGGGTCCGCGGGAGGCGGGCCCAGGACGCAGTCGGCGAACAGGCCTGCGTCGAGTCCGACGACCTCGTGTCCTGCGGCTGCGAGGACCGGTGCCATCACGGTGCCCAGATAGCCTTGGTGTCCGGTCAGTAGTACGCGCAAGGTGGTTCAACCCCCCAGGTTGAGAACGAGTTTGGTCACGGCGAACGCCTCGGCGTAGCGCTCGTGGCATTCGATTCCGCGGATGCGGGCGAGGCCGAGGAAGGCCTCGCGGTCGTACCAGGGCCGGTGCCGCTGCGAGGCGTAGTGCTCCTGCAGCAGCCGCACCTTCTCTTCGGCGATTTCCGGCGCGAGCGGCTGGTAGGCCACCGGGCGGCCGAGATCGCCGTCCCACTTGACGATCTCGTAGCCGAGGACGAGGTGGTCGCGGAACGCGGTGGGGATCAGCTTCGCCAGGCCGCGGTGGTCCTGGTGTGCGTCATCGGTGCGCGGGGCGAGGATCAGGTCGGGATCGGTGCCCGCGCGCAGTTCCTCGACCGCCGCCTTGGCCTCTTCCCAGTGCACGGGCATCCGGCCGTCCGGCAGTTTGAGCACGGTCAGCCGCAGGTCGGCGCCCGGGCAGAACGCGGCGAGCGCGGCCTGCTCCTCCTGTTCGCGTTCGGTGCCGCCGCCCGAGAGCACCAGCGCGTCGACGCGGATGCCAGGACGCGCGTGGCACAGCGTGAGCAGGGTGCCGCCGGCGCCGATGGCGATGTCGTCGCAGTGCGCGCCCACCGCGACGATCCTCTCCGGCGGCCGACCGCCCAGTCCGATCACGCGCCCACCCCTGCGTTGTCCCGCTCCCATACGGCCCACGGGCGGTCGCCCCTGGCGTAGGCGGAGTCGAGCGCGGCGCGCTCCTTGACGGTGTCGGTCGGCTTCCAGAATCCGCGATGCTGGTGCGCCACCAGCCTTCCCCGCTTGGCCAGTTGGGCGCATCCGTCGGCGACCAGGTCACCGCCCTCCGGGATGTGGTCGAAGACTTCCTGGCGGAGTACGAAGTAGCCGCCGTTCTCCCACATCGGCAGTTCGCTCACCGGGGTGATGCCCCCGACCAGACCGTCCTCGCCCAACTCCACGCAGTGGAAGGAGGATTGGGGCGGGACCACCATCATCGACGCACCGGCGTCGCGTGCGGCGAAGCGGTCGATCATCTGCGGCAGCGGGGCGTCGGTGAGCACGTCGGCGTAGTTGGCGAGGAACATCTCGTCGCCGTCCAGGTGGTGGCGCACCCGGCGCAGCCGCTCCCCGATCGGTGACTCGATGCCGGTCTGCGCGAACGTGATCGTCCAGTCCGAGATGTCGGTGGAGAGCAGTTCGGTCTTCCCGCCGCGCAGCACGAAGTCGTTGGACGTCGTCTCCTCGTAGTTGAGGAAGAAGTCCTTGATGTGGTGGGCGCCGTAGCCGAGGCACAGGATGAACTCCGTGTGCCCGAAGTGCGCGTAGTAGCGCATGACGTGCCAGATCAGCGGCCTGGGGCCGACCATCGCCATCGGCTTGGGCACGTCGTCGGATGCTCCGTTGCGCATGCGCATCCCGTAACCGCCGCAGAACAGGACGACCTTCATACCGCACCCTCTTTCACGACGGGCACCTCGACGATGCTCAGTTCCGGGATGGGGAAGACCAGGCGGCCGCCCCACTCCCCCACGTACGACAGCTGCTCGACCAGTTCGGCCCGCAGGTTCCAGGGGAGGACGAGTACGTAGTCCGGTTTGTCGGCGGCGATCTGCTCGGGCGGCAGGATCGGAATGCGGGTGCCCGGCGTGAACCTGCCGTGCTTGTACGGGTTGCGGTCGACCGTGTACGCGAGCAGGTCGGGGCGGATGCCGCAGTGGTTGAGCAGGGTGTTGCCCTTGCCCGGGGCGCCGTAGCCGACGACCGTCTCGCCGCGTTCGGCCGCGGTGATGAGGAACTTCAGGAGGTCCCGGCGCACCTTGGCCACCCGTGCGGAGAACTCGGTGTACCCCGACAGTTCCTGCAGCCCGGCGGCCTTCTCGCGCGCCAGTACGTCGGCCACGCGCGGGCTGGGCTCTCCGGCGGTCTCGGCCGGCCGCGACCAGAGCCGGATGGAGCCGCCGTGCGTGGGCAGCAACTCGACGTCCACCAGGGTGAGTCCGCCGCTCGCGAGGGCCCGGATGGCGGAGGCGACCGTGTAGTACTGGAAGTGCTCGTGATAGATCGTGTCGTACTGGTTGTCCTCGATCAGGGTCAGCAGGTGCTGCACCTCGATGGAGACCCAGCCGTCGTCGGCGACCAGGGCCCGCAGCCCCTGGGTGAAGCCGATGACGTCGGGGATGTGCGCGTACACGTTGTTGGCGACGACCAGGTCCGCAGGTCCGTGCTCCTCGCGGGCGGCCGATGCCGTGTCCGGGCTGAGGAACGCCGTGAGCGTGGGCACCCCCGCGTCCCGGGCCGCCGCACCGACGTTGACCGACGGTTCGATGCCCAGGCAGCGGATCCCCCGGTCCACCACATGCTTCAGCAGGTAGCCGTCGTTGCTCGCGACCTCGACCACGAAGGCGTCGGCGCCCAGGCCCACCCGCTGCACGGCGTCGTCGACGAACGTGCGCGCGTGCTCCACCCAGGAGGTCGAGAAGGAGGAGAAGTACGCGTACTCGCTGAACGTCTCCTCCGGTGTGATCAGCGGCGGTATCTGCGCCAGCCAGCAGTCGGTGCAGACCCGCAGGTGCAGCGGGTACGCCGGTTCGGCCCTGTCCAGTTGGTCCGCGGCGAGAAAGCTCTCGCACGGCGGCGTCGCCCCGAGATCGACGACACTCGTCATCGCTTGTGAGCCGCAGAGTCGGCATTGCGTCATGTGCTGTCCCCATCCCCCCTGCTCGCGCGGGAATCCCCGCCGCGAGTCTGTGCTGACCGACCCGCGATCGCGGTGCGGTACTCCTCCAGCAGGCGCTCCAGGCCGACGGCCGGGCTGAAGCCCTGTTCGTAGCGGCGCCGGGCCGCCTGGCCCATCTCCCGGTTGCGGGCAGGACCCTCCGCGATCCGGCGGATGCAGGACGCGAGCGAAGCGCTCTCGCCCGGCCGGTGCAGCAGCCCGGTCACCCCGTCGTCGACGAGTTCGACGAAGGCGCCGTGGCCGGCGGCGACGGTCGGCACCCCGGCCGCCATCGCCTCGACGACGACCAGGCCGAACGCCTCCAGCCACGTCGAGGGCGCCACCACGGCGACCGACCGCGCGATGGCCTTCTGGCACTCCGCCGTGTCGTACAGGCCGACGTAGCGCACGTCGTCCCTGCCTGCCGCCCACGCGGTCACCTCGTCCTCCAGCGGCCCGGTGCCGACGATCATGAGCGGCACCCCCACACCGCCGCCCGCCGCGATCTCGTCCCACGCGGCCATGAGCAGCCGCACCCCCTTGGCCTCCGCGAGCCGGCCGAGGTAGAGCAGATGCTCGCCGTCGCCCTCCCTGCGGGCGTCCGGGTCGGGGACGAAGTTGTGCTTCACCGCGAGCCGTTCGGCCGGCATGCCCGCCCCCACCAGGACGTCGCGCTGTGCCGCGGAGATGCAGAGGAACCGCTCCACGCCGGTCCACCACCGCCGCCGGTTGACGGACAGGCTGACCGCGAGCGGCACCGTCGCCAGGCGCGAGCCCCGGTAGCAGCCGTGCCGTACGGCGGGCAGCGGCGTCGAGCCGACGCACTCGGTGCACGGCTTGCCGTCGCGCTGGAGCGTGCCGGGCGGGCAGACCTGGGTGTAGTTGTGCAGCGTGGCGACGGCGGGCACGCCCGCGTCGGCGCAGGCGGCAAGAACCGCGGGCGACAGCAGCGGGAAGACGTTGTGGACATGGACGATGTCCGGCCGCTCGGTGCGCAGCCGGGTGGCGAGTTCGGTGCGGACCGCAGGGTTCCACGGCACACGGAGCGGCAGCGCGGCCTTGGCAAGGAGCGACAGGGAGGCGATGTCGTCGCTGCGCCGCTCGAACACCTCGACCCGGTGGCCGGCCGCACGCAGCAGCTCCACCTCCTGGTCGACGACCTTGTTCTCGCCGCTCGGCTGCGCCGAGGCGTAGCGGTTGTGCACCACGAGGACGTCCATGCTCACCTCACCTCCCGGTCCTGGGCCCAGCGTGGGATACGTCGTCGGGGACCCGGGGTCACCGGGACCGGGGGTGCCTGGACCGGGAGCGCCTGGACCGGGAGCGCCACAAGCGGGGTGCCGGCCGCAGGCGCCGCCAACAGCGAGGCGGCCAGGGCCAGATGCAGCAGATACGGGGAGGCGTCGCCGAGGCCGGCCTCGGTGTACGACGCGATCGCGCAGTAGCTGATCAGGAAGATCGCGCAGGCCCGCTCCAGCGACGGCGGCCGCAGCAGCGCGACACCGCCGAGCACGAGGATGATCGACGCCACCAGTGCGACACCGATCAGGCCCTGTTCCTGGTAGACGGCCAGCCAGCTGTTGTCGATCGGCAGCCCGCCGTACGACTTGTCTCCCAGGCCCATTCCGAACGCCTGTTCCGCGGTCGTCCTGGGCGCTGCCAGGAGGGCGTCCCAGACCTTGGCCCGGCCGGTGAGGTTGGAGAAGTTCTCCTGGCTCTGTCCGCGCAGGAACCACGCCTGGAGAGCGGAGGCGAATCCGACCGCGGCCACCACGATGACCACCACCGTCCAGGTGAAGAACCGCCGGGCGGCGGCGCTGGTCAGCAGGAGCGAGCAGATCGCCAGCGCGAGACCGATGAACAGGCCGAGCGTGGCCGTGCGGGTATGGGTCAGCGCGAGCAGGACGAAGGACGGCACGATGACCACCGCCGCACTGGCCTTGTCGATCCTGCGGCCCAGCAGGAGCAGCGCGGTGAGCCCGATGATCACCGCGGCGTACTGCCCGATCTGCGGCGGTGTGAGCGGCCACAGCGCACCGACGAGGCGTCCGCCGTAGGTGTCGGCCAGCGCCGCGCCCGGCGAGATCACCAGGCCGGCGGCCACCGTTCCGAGCACAGCGAAGTACACCCTGATGTGGTGGCGTACGAACGTCAGGCCGCCGGGCCACCAGCGGCTGAGCAGCCATAGCGTGCCGACGAAGAGTGACAGCCGGGCGCAGCGGAACAGCGCACCGAATCCGGACTCCAGGTCCACGCTGGAGATCATGCTCGGCACCAGCAGCAGGGTGAGCAGGAGGATGTAGGCGCTGGCCCGGATGCGCAGCCGGAGATTGACGGCGAGCGCCAGCGTGAACGCGCCGACCAGCGCACCCATGGTGGCCATCTGGATGAGGGAGCGGGGCAGCGGGATGATGGTCTTCGCCCCGGCGGAACCGAGCGTGTTGAGGATCAACAGCCCCCAGACGACCCCGACGAGTCTGGGGGTGCGGGGTGTCGGGTCCGATGCGCCGGCGGTCTGGGTGCCGGCCGTGACCGGTCCGTCCGCCTGCTGTCCTTGCCGCAGGTCTGCGCTCATCTCAACCACCTGCCTGTGCGCGGAAGGTGCTGCCCTTGTCCTGCTGGTACGGCGCGCGCTGCCACTCCCCGGAGGTGATGACCTTGCTCGTGTCCTGGGCGACGAACTTCCACGGTCCGATGTAGGTGTTGTCGTGCCAGCTGTTGTGCTGGGCGAGGGTGATCGCCTCGGCCACCCGCTCGCCCTTGTACGGCGACCAGTCCGGGTAGGTGCCGTAGTTGGAGAGGACCGCCATGCGGTCGCACTTCTCGGTGCACTTGACGACGGACGTCTCCAGCACGAAGCGGTTGTCGTGGATGTCCACCCGCTGGGTCTTCCACCGGCAGTCGGCGTAGAGCGGGGGCTTGGCGATCGCCGGTTTCGCGCAGCTGCCGGTCTTCTTCACCAGCAGGGTGCAGTCGCCGGACGAGGTGTTGGCCGGGCTGTTGCAGAACCGGTCGGCGTTCTCCCACAGGGTGATCCCCGACCAGTTGTTCTCCAGCTCGTTGCCGTAGATCTCGATCTTGTCGGTGCGGGCCTTGACCCGGGGTTCGCCGCCGGATTCCGAGATATAGACGGTGGCAAACGGGAAGCTGTCGCCCGCCTTGGCCTGCTTGCGGCCGTCGACCCAGTTGTTCCGCCGGATCGTGTTGTTCCTGATGACCGCGTTGTAGCTGGTCTCGTAGATCAGCGCGGCACCGTCGTTGGCCTCGATCACGTTCTTCTCGATACGGAAGTCGTTGTTGTTGGTGTCCGCCCACAGCCCGGTTCCGCGGTTGTCGTGGACCCAATTGCCGCGCACGTCCGCGCCGTTGACGGCCCAGAACTTCACGCCTCCGGTACAGCCGCAGCCCTTGCGCAGCCGCTCCCAGTCGCCGGTGTTGTTGCCCACGATCTCGTTGCCTTCGAGCACCAGGCCGCTGAGAAGGCCGGTCCCCTTGTACGCGTTCAGGCCGTACTGGCCGTTCTCGCGCAGGCAGTTGGCGCGCATCTGCTGGCGGGAGCCGGCCATCAGCCCGGCTGCCGAGTTGTACTGGATCGTCGCGTGCTCGATGACCCACCCGTCGGCCGAGTCGTGGTTGACCACACCCTCGTCCTGCGGCGCGACGAAGTGCTGCACCGTCAGATGGCGGATGGTGACATCGGGGGCGCTGCCGCCGAACGCGTACTGGTTCTTCTTCCCGCCGTCGAACACCGCGCCCGGCGCACCGAGGTACTGGTCCCCCTTCTTGGGGAGGACCTGGGCGTAGCGGTCCGCTTCGAGCCTGTGCTTGCCCGGCCGGAGCCAGAACGTGGTGCCCGGGGGGCTGTTCTTGGTCTTGGCCGCCAGGTCGCCGACCACCGCGGGGTCGACCGTCACCGCGCCGGCAGGCGCCTTCGCGGGGCCGGCCGCGGGCTTGGCGCACACCGAGGCCACGGGCGTGGACGACGGCGCGGCCTTCGGCTTCGCCCCGGCGTCCGACGTGCCCGTTCCCGTGCCCGCGCCCGTACTGTCACAGCCGGTCGCGGCCAGCAGGACCAGCGCGAGCGGTGCCACCGCCAGCGCCCAGTTTCTCCTCTTGATCCCCACGTGCGCCCCTTATCCGCGGAACCTGAGCACGGTGGTGAAGCCCTCCGTGCCGTCGGCGGAGCCGGTGCCGGTGCCGACCAGTGTCGTACTGGGTTGCTTACGCCCGAATCCGGCGGAGTACCAGCCCAGCGGCGGGTCGCTCTCGCCGCGATGCGCCCGCCAGGACAGCTGCCCTGGCAGGTCGAGCACCGCTCGGCGGTCCTCGCCGTCCCGCGTCCAGGTGAGCTGGGCCCGGTTCCCCACCAGGTCCGCGGTGATCTCCGGGCCGAGGTGGAACGCCAGGCGCACGGAGCGGCTCGGGCCCCGTACCTCGTCGATCACCCTCAACTCCTGTGTTGTGGACTCCAGTTCTACGCGGCGAAGGTGCACGGCGCCCTGGTAGCCGTCGTGTTCGGCGCTCCAGTGGTCCGCTGCCGCTTCCAGGACCCGGCTGCGGGCGTGCCTGGTCCACAGGAAGGGGCCGCCGGAGACGGACTGGTCGTCGCCGTCCAGCTGCAGGGTGTTGTGGCCGAGGGTCGACCGGAAGTACTGCCGCCACTTGGGCTGCCCGTGGTAGCAGAACGTGCCCGGGTCGGCGAGCACATCGACCCCGTCGCGCCGGACCTCCACGGACAGCGCGTCCGCGTGGGCGTGCGCGGCGATGGACAGGAAGCCGTGCGGACCGCCGTCGCAGCGGCACCAGATCTCTTCCGGACCGCGCAGGATGGTGAGCCCCGCGTCGGCGAAGTGCGCCGGCCGGCTCGCCGGGCGGGACACGGTCGGGCTGCCGGGCTTGATGAGCGCGGCAAGGAGCGGGGTGCGCACATCGGTGCCCGTCACGTCCGGCCACCAGTCGAGCCGGCCGAACACGGCCTCCCCGGTGGCGAGCAGCGAGGCCCAGCGGTCGGTGCCCGTACCGTCCACGATCAGACCGTGGCCGTCGTCCGCGTCTCCCTGGCGCGGCGGCCGCAGCCGGTTGTCCACGATGGCCGCGAGCGCGTCGGTCATCCGCAGCAGTACGAGGCGTACGGTCGCGGGAACCGGGACACCGGCGGCATTCGCTTCGGCCACCGCGGCAAGCCCGAGTTCAAGGACCAGGCCGTGATATTCGGTGGCCAGTTCGCGGTTGAGGCCGGAGAGGAAGGTGTTGCCGCGCAGGTGCCGCTCCAGCGACCGCAGCGCGCCGGCCTGCCAACGCGCGGAGGAGGGAAAGAAGTTGAACGCGCAGGCCGCGGCGAGCTGTCCTGCGGCCTCGGCGATGATGTGGTTGTTCGCCGACGACCCCCGGCTGGGGAAGGCGGCCAGCCAGCGCTGGTGGTGCCAGATCTGGTTCAGCGCCACCGGGTTGTCCTCGAACAGCCCGGCCGCGCCCGGCCAGCCTTCGAGCAGCCGGCGGACCCACACCCAGGACAGCAGCCGGATGCCCAGTTCGATGCCGCTGATCCAGTGCACGCCGCGCAGCGGCGGATTGGCCTCCCACCACGACCGCAGATGCTCCGCCACGCGCTCGGCATACCGCTCGTCGCCGGTGATCGCATAGGCGGCGGCGAGCACGGTCAGGTGCTGGTGCCGGGACGGTTCCCAGATCTGCTTGATGTCGCCGACCGCGTCCTCGCTGCGGTACGGCACGTCGAAGGCGTAGCCGGACGGGGCGCGGCGCCCGGTCTTCGGGTCGAGCCACCAGTCCGGGTCGGCCAGGTCTTCGCGTAACACCCCGAAGTACTCGGCGTGCCCGTCCATCAGCCGGTCCGCATCGGCGACGAGGCGTTTCGCGGCGTCCGGAGGTACGGCGGCGATCGTCCCGGCGGGCAGGACCGCGGTGAACCGGGCGCCGGTCACGGTCGGGCCGTCGGGCTGGGCCGAGCGCCACCGGCGTCTGCGCACCGCGTCGCCGGCCCGGCCGCCGATCTCCTGCGGCCCCATCCGGGACAGCCGCCGCAGGTACCAGCCTGGACTCCCCGAGCTCACAGTCATCGCGGCCTCGCCAGCGTCACCGGCGCACCGCCGGCCAGGCCGACCTGCACGGCGAGGGTGGCCGCGGTGGTGGCGACGAGCGAGTCCAGCGGCACCGGCATCGGGCCGCCGGTCCGTACGGCCTTGATGAACGCGGCCAGTTCGGCGTTCTGGCCCTTGTCCCGGGCCTTGGGCAGCCGCGAACTGACCCACTTCTTGGGCCCGGCCCCGCCCTCCGCGTACACCGAGGCACGGACGAAGTCGTCGAGCCGCAGCGCGCGGCCGTCGGCGATCAGGTCGAGCGTCTCCTTGGGGAGGCCGGCTGGTCCTGTGGTGACGTAGCTGATGGTGGCGGTGGATCCGTCCGGATAGCGCAGGACGACCTGAAGGTCGTCGTTGCCGTGCGTGGCGACCGCGTACACCGAGACCGGGTCGGCCCCGAGCAGCCAGTTCGCCGTGTCGATGAAGTGCCCGCCCTCGCCGGCGAACCGCGAGCCCTCGCTGCTCTGCTGGAGGTACCAGCTGCCGTGCTGGAGCCGGCCCGCGTTGACCAGATAGCGCAGGCTCGCCGGTCCGCTCCGGGTGCCGAACCGTTTCTTGGCCTCCTGGAGCAGCGGCGCGAACCGGCGGTTGAAGCCCACCTGCAGGCGGTCGTTGCCGGACTCCTCCACCGCCGCGAGCACGCCGGCCAGTTCGTCCTCGGTGAGGGCCAGGGGCTTCTCCACGAACACGGTCTTGCCGGCGAGCAATGCCTGGCGGGTCAGTTCGGCGTGCGAGCTGTGCCGGGTGACCACGAACACCGCGTCGATGGACTTGTCGCCGAGCACGGCGTCGAGGTCGGTGGTCGCCTCGGCGAAGCCGAACTTCCGCTGCGCGTTGGCCGCGGACAGCGCCGTGGTGGTGACGACCGTGGCCAGCTCGACGCCTTCGCGCCCCGCCAGGTGCGGCAGCAGCATCGACGTCGCGTAGTTCCCCGCGCCGACGAACGCGAGGCGCACCGGGGCACTGGCGACCCGCGCCGCACTCCGCTTGACCTCGACCGCGACGGCGGGCACGGCCACCTCCGGGGCCGCCTTCTCCGCTGCCTCGACCTCCTGCTCGGGGTAGCGGAACAGCACGGCCACGGCCTTCAGTTCGCCGTCCTTCAGACGCTGGTACGTCTCGACGGCGTCGTCGAAGTCGGCGACGTGGGAGATCAGGGGCTCCACGTCGACGCGGCCGCGGGCGACGAGGTCGAGGAAGCACGCCAGGTTGCGGCGCTCGGTCCAGCGCACGTATCCGATCGGGTAGTCGCGGCCCTCCAGTTCGTACGCGGGGTCGTAGCGCCCGGGACCGTAACTGCGGGAGAAGCGGACGTCGAGTTCCTTCTCGTAGTACGCGTTCCACGGCAGGTCCAGCCGGCACTTGCCGATGTCGACGACCCGGCCGCGGTCCCTGCAGAGCCGGGCGGCCAGCTCGACGGGCTGATTGCTGCCGCCGCCGGCGGCCAGGTACACCTGGTCCACGCCGTGCCCGCCGGTGAGTTCGGCGACGGCCGCCTCCACGGCCTTGGACTCCGGATCTCCGCAGGCCACGGCGCCCGTACGCTCGGCGAGCTCGCAGCGCGCCGGGTCGGGGTCGACGCCGACGACACGTACACCCGCTGCGGTGAGGAGCTGTACGACCAGCTGGCCGATCAGCCCGAGGCCGATGACCAGCGCCACCTCGCCGAGCTGCGGCTCGCCCTGGCGGACGCCCTGCATCGCGATCGACCCGACGGTGCCGAAGGCCGCGTGGCGCGGCGCGAGGCCCTCGGGCACCGGGGCGTAGAGGTTCTTCGGCACCCAGTTCAGCTCGGCGTGCAGGGCGTGTTCATTGCCGGCGCAGGCGACCAGATCGCCCACCGCCACATCGTCGACGCCCGCGCCGACCTGCTCGACCACTCCGCACAGCGAATAGCCGAGCGGCGTATAGGAGTCGAGCTTGCCCATCACCTTGCGGTACGTGGCGGGCACCCCGTTGGTGGCCACGCTCTGCATGACCTTGGCCACCTGGTCGGGCCGGGAGCGTGCCTTGCCCACCATCGACATGCCGGCCTCGGACACCTTCATGAGCTCGGTCCCGGTGGAGATCAGCGAGTAGACGCTGCGGACCACCACACCGCCCGGCTTGCACCCCGGCACCGGTACGTCGAGCAGCGCCAGCTCGCCGCTCTTGTAGTTCTGTACAACCTGCTTCACCCGAACTCCTCTGATTCCTAAGCCGTGTTGTGAGTGCTCTGGCCGGACCCGGAGATCGCGCCCCGATACCAGTACTCGAGGGTCAGTACGTGCCACAGATGCTTGGAGAAGTCCCGCTGCCCCGAGGCGTCCTCGGCGACCATCCGCGCCAGCGCGTCGCGGCGCAGGAACCCGGACCGTACGAGCTCGCCGTCGTTGATGACCTCGCGGACCAGCGGCGCCAGATCCCGGCTCATCCAGGCCCGCAGCGGCGCGCTGAACAGGCCCTTGGGCCGGTAGACGATCTCCCGGGGGAGGATCGAGGTGGCCGCCTCCTTGAGGACGGCCTTGCCCTGCCGTCCGGCGATCTTGCGGTCGCCCGGCACGGCGAACGCCGCCTTGACCACCTCGACGTCCACGTACGGCACCCGCACCTCGGTCGACGCGGCCATGCTGGAGCGGTCCGTGTACGCGAGGTTGAGGCCCGGCAGGAACATCCGGGCGTCGCCCAGGCACATGCGGTTGACGAAGTCGTCGAGGTTGTTGTCCTCGTAGACGTCCGCATGCTCGGTCAGTACGTCGTCGACCGTCCCGGCCAGGTCCGGGTCGATCAGCGCGAGCAGCTCCTCCTGGTCGTACATCGTGTAGCTGCGCCGGAACGCGGTCTCCTCCGGCAGATCGGCGAAGGAGAGGAACCGCTTCGCGAAGCGCACCGAACGGAATCCCCGGCGTGACGTGGCGACCGGCAGCCGGTCCACGACCCTGGAGATTCCGCTGCGCAGGGGTCGCGGGACGCGCTGGTAGCGCAGGGCCAGGGTGTTGGCCAGGTGTTTGCGGTATCCGGCGAACAGTTCGTCGGCGCCCATGCCCGAGAGCATCACCTTGACGCCTGCTTCCCGGGCGGCCGAGCAGATCAGGTACGTGTTGATCGCGGCGGGGTCGCCGATCGGCTCGTCCAGGTGGTGCGTCATCTGCGGCAGCAGGTCGAGCACGTTCGGGGCGATCTCGATCTCGTGGAGGTCGACGCCGAACTGCTCGGCCACCTGCCGGGCGTAGCGCAGGTCGTCGGGCATCGCCTCGAACTTGGCGTCCTCGGCGCGGAATCCGATGGTGTACGCGGAGATCCCCGGCCGGTCGCGCGCCGCCAGCGCGGTCAGCCAGCTGGAGTCGAGGCCGCCGGAGAGGAAGGTCGCCACGGGGACGTCGGAGAGCAGGTGGCGCCGGGTCGACTCCTCGACGACGGCGGCGATGTCCGGCAGCTCGCCGGACCTGGCCCGCTCCTGGCCCTCGGTGGCGACGTCCCTGAGGTTCCAGTAACGGCCGCGGTCCACCCGGCCGTCGGGCCGCCGCCGCAGCCAGCTGCCCGGCGGCAGCTTCTCCGCCTCGCGGTACGCGCACCGTGAGTCGGGCACCCAGTAGTAGAGGAGCGAGGCCACCATCGCCGCATGGTCCACCTCCAGCTTGCCGTCGGTCGCGGCGGCGAGCGCCTTGAGCTCGGAGGCGAACGCCAGGCCCTCGCCGCGCCGGATCAGGAACAGTGGCTTGATGCCCAACTGGTCACGGGCGAGCGTGAGTTCGCCGGAGCGCTCGTCGAAGATCCCGAACGCGAACATGCCGCGCAGCCGGGGCAGGCAGTCCGTGCCCCAGCGCCGCCAGGCTTCGAGCACCACCTCGGTGTCGGACGTACCGCGGAAGCGCACCCCGGCGGACTCCAGTTCGGTACGCAGCTCCGGCGCGTTGTACAGCTCGCCGTTGTACGTCAGGGCGAGGCCGTCCTTGACCATCGGCTGGGCGCCGGTCTCGGACAGGTCGATGATGGCCAGCCGTCGGTGCCCGAGCTGTACCGTGCCGTCGCCGACGGGGTGGCCGTAGCGGCCGGCCCCGTCAGGACCGCGGTGGGCGAGGGCCTCGGTGAGCCGGTCGGTGACGACCTTGCCGTCCGGCCATCGGTACGTACCTGCGATGCCACACATGACCTACCACGCCTCCTGGTCGTTGTGCGGACCGCCTGCGGCCCACATCGGCTGCCGCTCCGGCCGCAGTTGGGCCGTCCCGTGCAGCCGTTCGGGTCGCTCGCTGCGGCCACGCAGCGCGGTGTCGAGGCCGTCCCACAGCGTGCCGTCGGTACGGTCGCGCGGATCGGGGTCGATCAGCACCACGCCGATGACCGGAATCTGCTGGTCCGCGAGTTGCCGGGCCACGGTGTGCAGCCATGCCGAGCTGCCGCGCCCGGCCCGTACGACGAGCACGGTCCGTGTGCCGAGGTACTGGAGGTCGGTCCATGCCGTGCCGGGCGCCACCGAGCCGATGCCGAGCCGGTGCTGCTGCGTCGAGACCTCCGCGGCGTGCTCGCCGCCGACCACGGTGACATCTCCCGACTTCGGGCGGCGCTTCGCGAGGTGCGCGCCGGGCAGTCCGTCGATGATCACCGTCGGCCCGTCCGCGGCCAACGCCCCGGCGACGTTCAGGGCGATCGTGCTCGCGCTGCGCGCGCAGCCCAGTTCCAGCAGCGACACCGGTTCCGCGGAGCCGCGTACGGTGCGGGCCAGCGTGGCGGTGAGGCGTGTCCGTGCCTTCCGGGTCCGCCGGCGCCGCCACGGCCTGCCCGACCTGCGGGGCAGTTCCGCGATGACCGAGGCGCCCAGGTTCGCCGCGATGTCCCGGCGCAGTACGGGGCGGTCCGCCACCACGGTGCCGACCGCGGCCACCACGAGCCCGAGGACGAGCCCCAGGACGAACCCGATCGCGGCGTTGGTGACGACGGTCTTGGGCAGCGAGTGCCGTACCGCGTGCGCGGCGTCCACGATCTGCGTGCCGGCGATCACCTTGGGTGTGCCGGTGCGGGCGTCCGCGGCGCGCAGGTCGAAGTCGGCGATCCGCGAGTTGAGTTCGGCGCGGCGGGCGAAGAGCGACTCGAGGCTCGCCGCCGCTTTGGGGTCGCTCGCCGAGGTCTGGGTTCCGATCGATTCGTTGACCTGGGTGAGCTCGTCCCGCATACGGTCGCGCTGGTCGATCAGGGCCTTGGACTCGGCTTTCGCGGTGTCCAGCATCCGCTGCACATGGTCCGTGACGAACACGGTGGCCAGCGCCTCGGCCCGGGCCACCGCTTCCGCGTCGGTGTCGCCGGTCACATCGATCTGCAGCAGGTTGTTGGTCAGGCCGGTGCCCCGGTAGTCCTTCATGAAGTTCTCCGGCTGCTCAGGGGACTTGAGCTCCTGAAGGGCCTTGCGGGCGATACGCGTCGTCCCGAGCAACTGGACGTCGGTGCGCATCAGCGTTCCGGTGTCGTTCGCCTGGTCCTCCGCGTGCGTGACCAGCACCTTGACCACCGCGGTCGGCGGCGGGGGCATCAGGACCGCTGCCGCCGCTCCGAGCAGGAGGCCGAGGACTGCCATGGCGCTCCAGAGATGGCGGCGCCTGCGTACGGCGACCACCAGACCCTGCAGGTCGAAGAGCGGAGCGGCCGGCGACGACTCCGCCGTCTTGTCCGTCGTCATGCCGAACCTCCCGTCGTCTGGCCGCGCCCCGCGAGCGCCGGAGCGGCGTGGTCCGGCGGCTGTCCGCCGGACCGTCCCGGAAGGGCACGGACCCTGTCGGCGACGACGATGCCGACGACCTCCTGCCTGGCGTCCGCGCATGCCTCGGCGATGCCGGCGAGCTCCTCCGCGGTCCAGCTGCCCGCGCTGAGGACGACCAGGGCGCCGGACTCGGTGTCGCGGTCCGGCACGGTCGGCCGGTCCACCGACACCTCCACCACCCGCAGCATGGGGTTTCCACTGCTCGACGAGGACGAGGATGAGGAAGGGGACGAGGACGTGTCGTTCCCGGCCTCGGCGACGAGCTGCTCGGCGGCCCGCAGCGCGATCTCGTCGCCCTGCGGCACGACCGTCAACAGGCGCCGGGGGTCAGGGCGTTGGTCTCTGACGCGGGCGTACACCCGCCGGTAGCGGATCCTTCTGCCGGCCTCGTCGCCCGCCCTCTGCGGGACCTGCTCGTCCCACCGGGTATCGGCGCCGAGTACTCGGCGCACCAGGGCCCACGGGCCGCTGCCCTGCGGCTGGTGCGCGTGCCGTTCCTCGGGGACCTCGACGATGCCGAGGAGCGAGGAGCCCAGTGCCGCGGCGATCTCCTGTTCGGTGCGCAGCCGGCGGTCCATGCGTGCGGCGACGAGATGGCCGACGATCCCGAGCAGGAAGAACAGCAGCGCCCCGCCGACGACGAGTTGCATCTTCGTCGGCGGCGCCTCGCCCGTCGGCCGGGCCGCGGGGCCCATGACGGCCATGTTGGCCGCCGCGGTCGCCGGGTCGGCCTCGTTCAGCTTCGTCATGGCCTCTTCCAGCGAGGTGCTCAGTTTCTGGAGCGCGGTGCGGGCCTGCACGCTCTCCACGCTCTGCCCCGGATCGGCCGCCTTGGCCAGCTCGGTGATGCGGCGGTTGGACTCCACCACCTGCTTGCGCAGGTCGTCGAGGCCCGATGTCGCCGTGGAGCCGGAGCTCCCGCCCGCGAACCGCGCGGCGAACGTGACGAATTCCTTGGCCAGCAGGTCGGCGAGCTGCTGGGCGCGCTCGGGGGTCTCGGCCGTACCCGAGATCGTGATGATGTTCCCGTCGGCGGCCTTCGCACCCACCTGGTCCCGCAGTTCGCTGCCGCTGACGCCGTTCCAGCCGAGCTTGTCGGCCGTACGGTCGATCACCGTCGAGCTGGTCGCGATGTCCACCTGGGTCAGCAGCTGGCGCTCCTCCCACTGCCCCGGCAGCAGGACCGATGCCGAGGCCGTGTACCGCGGCGGGAACGCCACCGAGGCGCCGTAGCCGACGAGCGCGCCCACGATGGCGACGATGACGAGGAACCGCCAGCGCCAGCGGAACATCCGCCCGATCGTGACCAGACGAATCGTGTCGTCGCTCACGTGCGCCGCCTCTTCCCCGTACGAAGCCGTCCGCCGGCCTTCACCGCGGTGCGGTCCTGGCAGGCGGCGGCGTATGCGGCGAGCAGCGACGCCTGTGAGTTCCGCCAGGAGAGCGGCCCATTGACGCGCTCCTGACCGATCTTGCCCATCCGGGCCCGCTGTTCCGGATCGTCCAGCAACCGCACGACGAGCCCGGCGAATGCGGCCTCGTCGTCGTCGGCGGCGTAGACGGCGGCGTCACCGGCGGAGACGCGCGCCTCCTTCAGGTCGAACGAGACGACCGGCCTGCCCATCGCCATGTACTCCAGGACCTTGTTCATGGTCGACACGTCGTTGAGCGGATTGCGCGGGTCGGGCGAGAGGCACACGTCCGCGGTCGACAGATAGCGCACCAGGTCGGCGTCCGGGATGCGCCCGGTGAACTGCACCTGCTCGGCGAGTCCGAGCTGCCGCGACAGCTCCACCATCGCGTCGAAGGCGTCGCCTGAGCCGATGAACACGGCATGCCAGTCGGTCCGCCCGAGCTCGTCGCGCATCTTCGCCAGGGCACGCAGGGCGTAGTCGACGCCGTCCTGAGGACCCATCACACCGAGATAGCACAGCAGATGAGGCTTGCCCTGCTTCAACTCCGGTTCGGGTGCGACCGGTTGGAAGCGCTCGACCTGGGGTGCGCTGCGCACCACGAAGACGTCCTCGGGGCGCCGGCCGCCGCGGCGTACCGCGACGTCACGGTAGCTCTCGTTCGTGGCGAGCACGATGTCCGCGGCCCGGTAGGTCCGCCGCTCCAGCGCGCACACGGCGCGGTAGAGCAGGTCCTCGCCTCGGTCGAACCGTGAGAGGTACAGCTCGGGCACCAGGTCGTGCTGGTCGAATACGAACCGCGCGCCGCGCCGCTTCAGCCACCGCGCCGCCAGGAACAGCAGGTCGGGCGGGTTGCAGGCGTGCACCACGTGGACCGGGCCGACCTTGCGGGCCAGCCGGGCCGTGTGCCACAGCGCCGATCCGTACTCCCTCAGATAGCCGGCCGGTCCTCCGGTGGCCGCGCGCAGCGGGTAGCGGTGGATCCGTATCCCCTCGATCTCCGCTTCCGGCTCGGTGTCCCGCTTCTCCCCCTGGGGGCAGATGACATGCACCGTCCAGCCCGCGTCGCGCAGCGTCGTGCACTCCTGCCACACCCGCCGGTCGAACGGCACCGACAGGTTCTCCACGAGGATCAGCGCGCGCCGTCCGTGCCGGTCGCCGCCGGCGGTTTCTTCAATCGTTGTGTCACCAGACAAGGCCCATGTACCCCGGTTCGGAACGACGCGCCTCGGCGTCGGGAAGGCGGATGAGGTCGACGATCACCGGTCCGTCGCCATGGGGCAGTGCCGAGAGGACGGCCGGATCCTTGGTTCCGACCAGGCACACCTCGGCGTGTTCGAGCACCTCGTCGACCGAGTCGGCGAGCAGCTGCGCGAGGTGGGGCAGCCGGGTCTCGATGTACTCGCGGTTCGCGCCGATCAGCCGGGACAGGCTCACGTTGGCGTCGTAGATCCGCAGGTCGTACCCCTTGCCGAAGAGCCTCTCGGCCAGCTCGACGAGCGGGCTCTCGCGGAGGTCGTCGGTTCCGGGCTTGAAGGAAAGGCCGAACAGGCCCACCCGGCGCTTGCCCGTGCGCTCGACCAGGTCGACCGCGCGCTGGAGATGGTCGGAGTTGGACGCCAGCACATGCGAGAGGATGGGCACCGAGACGTCGGCCCGCTTCGCGGCGTGGACCAGGCTGCGCAGGTCCTTGGGCAGGCAGGAGCCGCCGAAGGCGAAGCCGGGCCGCAGGTAGGCGGGGCTGATGTTGAGCTTGCGGTCGGCCAGGAACACGTCCATCACCTGGTGCGAGTCCACGCCGAGCGCCTGGCACACCGCACCCAGCTCGTTCGCGAAGCCGATCTTGAGGCCGTGGAAGGAGTTGTCCGCGTACTTGATCGCCTCGGCCACCGGGATCGGCACCCGGAACACCTCGCCGGGCACGCCGTCGTACAGCTTCTGCACCACGTCGCCGCTTGCCGGGTCGAGCTCGCCGATGACGGTCTTGGGCGGGTCGAAGAAGTCCTTCACGCTCGTGCCCTCGCGCAGGAATTCCGGGTTGACCGCGATCCCTACGTCCACGCCGGCCGTGCCGCCGACGTACTTCTCCAGGATCGGGAGCAGCAGATCCAGGCAGGTGCCCGGGAGCATGGTGCTGCGGAACACGACGGTGTGCCGCCCGCCGCGCCGGTCGGGATCGGCCAGCGCGGCACCGATCTCCTCGGTGACCCGCTCCAAGTACGTGGTGCACAGACTGCCGTTGGACTCCGACGGTGTGCCGACGCAGATCAGCGATATCTCGCTGCCGGCGATCGCCTCGCGGACGTCGGTGGTGGCGCGTAACGCCCCGCTCCGTACGACCTCGGCGGTGAGTTCGCCGATCCGTTCCTCGACCACCGGGGCCTTGCCGTCGTTGACCAGGTCGACCTTCACCTGGTTCACGTCCACCCCGATGACCTCGTGGCCCATGCCGGCCAGGCACGCGGCCGAGACACAGCCCACATAGCCGAGCCCGAAAACACTGACCTTCATGACGCGTTCCTCCCCCAAGGCAGGCCCCTGCGGCCTGCGGTCCGCGTGACGGCCGTACGTCGGCCCCCGCACCCGCGCATCAGTACGCCCCCTGCCCGCGAAGCACCGCGCGCAGCGTCTTCCACAAGATCACCGTGTCCAGGGCGAGCGACCAGTCCTCCACGTACCGCAGGTCGAGGCGGACCGCCTCCTCCCACGGCAGGTCGCTGCGTCCGCTGATCTGCCACAGCCCGGTGAGTCCGGGCTTGACCAGCAACCGGCGCCGTATGTCCGGGCCGTACGCGGCGGACTCCTCCGGCAGCGGAGGGCGCGGGCCGACGAGCGACATCGAGCCGGTGAGTACGTTGAACAGCTGCGGGAGTTCATCGAGCGAGTACCGGCGCAGCACCGCTCCCACCCGGGTCACCCGCGGATCCAGACGGACCTTGAACAGCAGGCCCGCGCCCTCGTCGCGGTCGGCGAGCGCGGCACGCGCCCCGTGGGCCCCGGTGACCATCGTGCGGAACTTGAAGATGGTGAACTCGTCGCCGTCCTTGCCGACTCGGCGCTGGCTGTACAGCGCCCCGCCCCGGCTGTCCACCAGCACGAAGAGCCCGACGAGAATCATCAGCGGCGCGAACACCACCAGCAGAGCCGCCGCGCCCAGCCGGTCGACGAACCCCTTGATCACCCGGCGGCCCCCGGAGAAGGTCGGCATGCTGACCCTCAGCAGCGGGATCCCGAGCACGCCGTCGACGTGCAGCCGCGGTCCCGCCACCTCCATCAGCACGGGGGCCACGACCATCTCGGCATCGCTGCCTTCGAGGTTCCAGGCCAGCCGCTGCAGCCCGTCCGGCGACCAGTGCGGGGCCGCCGTGACGGCGACGACGCGGTAGCCGTCGCGCTGGACGTGGGTGGCCACGTCCTCGAGACGCCCGACGACCGGCACGTCGTCCAACAGGTCGCCGTCGAGGCCGAGTCCGTCCGGCGTGCACACCGCCTCCACCCGCCAGCCCAGGTGCGGGAACTTGCGGGTTCTGGCGATCAGGTCGCTCACGGTGTCCGGGCTCCCGGCGGCGAGCACCGGGCGCAGGCACCGCCCCTCCTTACGCTGCTTGTGCAGCCAGAGGCGGAGCACATACCGCGCGGTCATGGTGACGAGCGCGATCGCGGGGATCGCGACGAAGATCCATAACTTGATGTTGCGCGAGGTGAGGGCGATCCCGCCGAGCGCCAGTACGACGGTCGCCGTGAACAGCGCCCGTCCGAGCCGGCGGAACTCCTCGGCACCCTGGCCGAGCACGGCCGGTGCCCACGCCCGGCTCACCGCCAGCGCTCCCAGCACCAGGAGTTCGGTGCAGAAGGCGAGAATTCCCCACTTCTCGTGCCAGTTGGCCGCGTCCCTGGCCCCGAAGAACTGGCCTATGGACGCCACCACCAAGGCGGTCGCCACGGTATCGCCGGTGATCACGGTACGTCGGTACCGCTGCTCCCAGTCGTTCCCGAGCTGGTTGATCGCCCCGTCCGACAGGCGCCCGTGCGCCAACGGAAAAGGGCCGACTAATCCCCCCTGCCCCACAGAATCTCCCCCGGTCTTCAGCGGTACGACATGGTCGCCCAACACTGCCCCTCCCCCCGGGAGACCCCCGTCCCCCGCACAGTCCCGCCCCATGGGAGGTCCTCGCCCCCCGAGCCGCGCTGTTCATCTCCCCGCAGGGCCCCCGCCCTGCTCATGACTTGCCGGCCACTTGAGCACTGCACGCACAGGCCCGTCGAGACCTCGGTACTCCCCGCACCTGAGGCCCTGACCACCCATAACACCAGGCCAATGGATTGCCATTTGTCGGTTTGTATCCCGGCAAGTGAAGCAACGTCACTCTAGAGCACCGGAACCCTGCTGAAGAGGGGGATGTGTGGAATTCGTGCCCAAGATATGAAGCCGTTTACCCGGGCCTACGTACGCCTGCCGGTTCCTTGACAACGAAGTCGTACCGCGCGACCTGCGGCGACGGTTCGGCGCAACCGGAAGGGAGGACCACGAAATCTGCGCCTGCCTTCGCCAGGCCCCCCGGCCTTCACCGGCTCCGGCACCAACCGCGCCCCCTGAGACCCTTCAACCTCCAAGCGGAGGGGCGGTGTTGAGGGCGGTCAGTTGACGCCGCGGTCCAGGCCGTTCCAGTAGGGCTCGCGCAGCTTGAACTTCTGGATCTTTCCCGTGGCCGTACGCGGAATCGCGTCGCGGATCTCGACGGAGGTCGGCGCCTTGTACCCGGCCATCCTCTCCTTGCAGTACGCGATGATGTCGGCCTCCTGCACCGTCGCCCCGTCGGTCAGCACCACGAGGGCCAGAATCGTCTCGCCCCACTTCTCGTGCGGTACGCCGATGACAGCGACCTCGGCGACCGCCGGGTGGCTGAAAATGGTGTCCTCCACCTCGATGGACGAGACGTTCTCACCCCCCGTGATGATCACGTCCTTCTTCCGGTCCGAGATCGTCAGGTGGCCGTCCGCCGCGTCGATCGTCCCGCCGTCGCCGGTGTGGAACCAGCCGCCCTCCAGGGCCGCTTCGCTCTCCTCGGGCTTCTCCCAGTACCCCTGGAGCACGGTGTTCGAACGGGCCAGGACCTCACCGGACTCCGCGACCTTCAGCCCGACCCCGAGCGCGGGAACTCCCGCACGGGACAGCCTCCGTGCCCGCTCCTGAGCCGGCAGTGCGGCATCGGCGGGCCGGGTGCGGTTGAACGTGAGGAGAGGGGAGGTCTCGGTCAGCCCGTAGATCTGGGTGAACTCCCAGCCCAGTTCCTCGCCCATCCGCTGGATCATCCGGCTCGGCGGCGGCGCTCCCGCGCACACGACACGCACCTTCTCGCGGCCGGGGATCTCACCGTCCCAGGTCGCCGCGGCGTCGAGGACGGCGTTCCACACGGCGGGCGCACCGCACATCAGCGTGACGCCGTGCTCCTCGACGCGGCGCAGGATCTCCGCCCCGTCCACCTTGCGCAGCGCCACCTGTTTCACGCCGAGTCCGGCCATGACGAAGGGCATCCCCCAGCCGTTGCAGTGGAACATCGGCAGCGTGTGCATGTAGACGTCGCGCTCCCAGGCCCGGGTGTGCAGGCCGAGGGTGAGGCCGTTGACCCAGATGTTGCGGTGCGTGAGCTGTACGCCCTTGGGGCGGGCGGTCGTGCCCGAGGTGTAGTTGATGGTCGCCGTGGCGTCCTCGTCCGGGTCCGCCCACGGGCGCGGCTCCACACCGAACCGCATGACCTGCGTGTCGGTCTCCTCGCCCAGCACGAAACGGTGGCGCGCCTTGACCCCGGAGAGCGCACCGTCCAGCTCGGGGTCGACCAGGAGGACCGAGGCACCGCTCTGCCGCACCATGTAGTCGATCTCGTCCGGCTTGAGCCGGAAGTTGACGGGCACGCACACCCGGCCGCTCATCGGTACGGCGAACAACAGCTCCAGCATCCGGGTGGAGTTGTGGCTGACCACCGCCACCCGCTCCCCCGGCCCCACCCCCAGGGCGTCGAAGCCGGCCTGCCACGCGCGGACCCGTTCGCCGAGCTGTCCGTACGTGGAGGTGGGCACCGGCCGGGCCGGCTGGTTCGGCTCGTCGACCACTCCGGGCGTCGAAGCGAAGCCCCACTCGGCACGGTCGAGGAAGTCGGAGATCGTCATCGGTGTGCGCATAGTGCTGTCTCTCCCCGTGATGGGCGGGCTCGTCACCACCATCGTGGTGTCCGTGACCTGGATCTCGCCACCCCCTCGCCCGGCCGTGCGCGGTTCTCCACAACCGTGGCAGCGACCGCGCCACCCTGCTTGGATGGGCCGCAAGGGGGTGTGGGACATGGTGTCCACCGATCGTTTTCTCGCCTTCGCGGCGATGTCACTGCTGATCATCTCGATCCCGGGGCCGAGCGTCCTGTTCATCATCGGCCGGGCGCTCGCCCACGGCCGCAGGACGGCTGTCGCCACCGCGCTGGGCAATGTGTTCGGCTCGTATCTGCTGGTGGTGATCGTCGCGCTGGGTGTCGGGGCGGTGGTCGAGCGTTCGCTGGTGGTCTTCATGGCCCTGAAGCTGGCGGGGGCCGCGTATCTGGTGTTCCTGGGCGTACAGGCCTTCCGGCACCGCAAGGAGATGAAGCTCACCGCACGCACACCCGAGGCCCCGGCGGCGCGCGGGGATCTGCGCACGGTGGCCGACGGCGCTCTGGTGGGGCTGACCAACCCGAAGGGGATCGTCTTCTTCGCCGCCGTACTGCCGCAGTTCGTGAACCAGGCGGCCGGTCATGTGCCCGTGCAGATGCTGCTGTTGGGCCTGATCCCGATCTCGATCGGCCTGGTCACGGACACCCTCTGGGGCCTGACGGCCTCCGCGGCGCGCTCCTGGTTCGGCCGCTCGGAGCGCCGCCTGTCGATGATCGGCGGGGCGGGGGGCTTCGCCATGATCGGGCTCGGGGTGACGGTGGCGGCCACGGGCCGGGCGGACTGAGCCGGGGCGCCCGGGGCGTCAACGGCACGTCAAAGTGCGGCGCCGGGGAGCTCTGTCGGTGGCTGCCAACGACATGCTGCGCCGCGACGTCACTGCGCCGTGAAGTCCACGAAGCGCACCTCGCGTTCGGCGGCGCCTGTCATGGAGGCGAGCAGCCGCTCCCCCTCCTCGGCCAGCGCGGCCCGCTCGGCGCGCGTCGGCTTCCCGAACGGTTCGATCTCCAGATGCGCGGCGCCCTTCCCCTCCTTGAGCCGCCACACCCCGGCGAGGAACCCGTCGAGCAGGAAGACGCAGTAGGCCTGATTCCCTTTCCAGGTACGGCCCTTGTACTCGGCCGGGCCCATCCGCGACCGGTCGGCGTGCGAGAGCAGCAGATTGTCGAACTCGGGGAGGAACCGGGGCGGGGCGGGGGTGTCCGCGTCGGGCCTGGGCGCGTCGGGCAGATCGAAGAGCTCGACTCCGCTCTCCTCGTCCCGGAACGTGACGAGCTGAGGCCGCAGCCGCTCGAAGACCTCCTTCAGCCGGGTCAGCCCGGCCCAGGTCTGCATGTCCTTCACCGACGCGGGCCCGAAGGCGCCGAGATAGCGCAGCACGGTCTCGTCGGGCGCGGGTACGTCTTCGGGCTTGCGCCCCAGCCAGTGCTCGATGGTGGTGAGCGCGACCTGGCCGCTCTTCCCCCAGAGCCCGCGCGGCGTGACCTGGACGAGGGGAAGGGTGCACCGGGCGGCGACAGAGAGGGACATCGGGTCGGCGTCCGGCCACTCCTGGAGCAACGCCTCCCTGATCTCCTTCATGGTGCGGGGGCGCTCCTCGACGAGCGCCCGCGAGAGCTCCCCGAGCCGCTCGATTCCGACCCCGACGAGGCCCGTGCGGAATATCTTCAGCTCTCGGTCGCGGGCCCCCTGGACCAGCGGCCGCAGGGTGAGGGCGTCGTCGGCGGTGTGCAGATGAATGGTGGAACGCATGGTCACCATCCGGACGGCTCCGCGCTCCTCGAGCAGCGTGGAGAGCTCCTCGGGCCGGAAACCGTCGAGCCTCGACCAGAGGGCGTAGTACGGCGGCCTGACGTTCTGCGCCTGCAGACCGAGCAGGTGCGCGACGGCGTCCTCGGCGGACATCGCGGCACGGCTCAGCAGGAGCTGCCGCTGGAGGGTGGCGCGATTGAGGGCGCGGGTGCTCATCGTGTCCATGACTGGCACGTTATCCACCCTCGCGGACACCTTCTGTCCTCATCGAAGAAATCTCTCCACCCCGCCAAGGCGATATGGGGCGTATATCCTGTCCCGGAGCACGATCAGACCGGACGCACGTACGAGGCGACCCGAGCCGGGAGGAGCAGCAGCGATGCGCAGGCCCCCTTGGCGCCACCGGCCCCCGCCGCCCACGACCCGGCCGCTCCCGCCGGCCACCGCGCCGTCACCCGAGACGCCGGCCCCCGCGCCGAACGACAACGGAAGCGTCGTCCACGCCGCGCTCTACCGCGACGGCCGCCGCGTCTCGACCCCCGACTCGCTCGCCGACACCTTCCGCCAGCTGCGCCGGCACCCGGACGGCATGGCCTGGATCGGCCTCCATCGCCCCACCGAACCCGAACTCCTCTCCCTGGCCGCCGAGTTCGACCTCCACCCGCTCGCCGTAGAAGACGCCCTGGAGGCCCATCAGCGCCCCAAACTGGAGCGCTACGGCGACACGCTCTTCGTCGTACTGCGCGCCGCCCGCTATCTGGACGCCCAGGAGGAGGTCGACTTCGGCGAACTGCACGTGTTCCTCGGCAGGGACTTCCTCATCACGGTCCGCCACGGCGCGGCCCCCGACCTCTCCGCCGTACGCAAGCGGATGGAGGAGACGCCCCAACTCCTTGCCCTGGGACCGGAAGCCGCGCTGTACGCGATCCTCGACGCGGTCGTCGACGGGTACGCACCGGTGGTGACGGGCGTACAGATCGACGTGGACGAGATCGAGACCGAGGTCTTCAGCGGCGACCCCGAAGTTTCACGCCGTATCTACGAACTCTCCCGGGAAATTGTGGAGTTCCAGCGCGCGACCCGCCCCCTGGTGGGGATGCTGCACGCGCTGATGGCCGGATTCGCCAAGTACGGCACGGACGAGGAACTGCAGCGCTATCTGCGCGATGTCGCCGACCACGTCACGCACACCAGCGAACGCGTGGACGGCTTCCGCCAGGCCCTGACCGAGATCCTCACGGTCAACGCAACGCTCGTCACCCAGCAGCAGAACGCGGAGATGCGGGCCCTGGCGGAGGCCGGTTTCCAGCAGAACGAGGAGATCAAGAAGATCTCCTCCTGGGCCGCCATCCTCTTCGCCCCCACCCTGGTGGGAACGATCTACGGCATGAACTTCGAGAACATGCCGGAGCTGGGCTGGAGGTTCGGCTACCCCTTCGCGATCGGCCTGATGGCACTGGTCTGCGTGAGCCTGTACTTCATCTTCAAGAAGCGCGACTGGCTCTGATTCCCCCGGCACGCGCATCTCCTCCCGGGGCTTGGAAGTGTCACCGACTGCGGTGACACTGGGGGAAGCGGCCCCCACCCCGTCCGCGGCAGCCCCGGGAGGGCGGCATGGAGCAGGTCCAGCAGGTCCTGACCGAGGTCATGAGGATCAGAGGGGCGCTGGGAGCCGTCGTCGTGGACTACCTCAGCCGGGTCACCCTCGGCGTCCAGGGCAACGGCACGGAACTCGATCTGCACAAGGTCGGGGAGGTCGACACCGATGTGATCCGGGCCAAGTTCCACGCGCTGTCCGTGCTCGGCTATCCGCCCGGCGATCTGCAGGACATCCTGGTCACGCTCACCGACGAGTACCACCTCATTCATCCGCTGTCGCAGCGCAAGCTGCAGGGGGTCTTCATCTATCTCGTACTCGACCGCAACAGTGCCGCCCTGGCCGTGGCCCGCGCGCGCCTGCGCGAGATCGAGGAGGCATTCGACCTCTGAACCTCCGCCCGCCGAACCCCCGGTCTCAAGGCCGCACGCACGGGGCTACGCTGGGAACGGAAGTCGCCGCAGTCGGCTGGAGGCTGTCGCGTGAGTGATCAAGTCCCTTGCCCCAAGGGGAACTTGCCTGCCCGGTTCTCCACGTTCATCGGCCGCGAAACGGAGATCGGGACGATCGGCCGCGCCCTGCGGATCCGGCCCCTGGTCACCGTCACCGGGGTCGGCGGGGTGGGCAAGACCCGGCTCGCGGTCCAGGCGGCGCTCGCCGTCCAGGACCGTTTCCCGGACGGGATCTGGCTGGTGGAACTGGCCGAACTGCACACCGAGGAGCTGGTGCCGCGCGCCGTCGCCGATGCCCTGGGGCTGCGGGAACAGGCCCTGCGTCCGCTCGTCGAGATCCTGGCCGACGCCCTCACCGGCAAGCGGCTGCTGCTGATCCTGGACGGCTGCGAACGTCTGGTCACCGGCACCTCCGCGCTCGCCGCCGCCCTGACAGCGGCCGTACCGGGTCTGCGCATCCTGTCCACCAGCCGGCAGCCGCTCACCCTGCCCGGCGAACACCTCCTGCCGCTCGCCCCGTTCGCACACAATGGTGAACTCGACGACGCCGTAAGGCTGTTCATGGACCGGGCGGCGGCCAAGAGTTCCGACGTCGTACCCCCCGCGGACCAGCTGGAAGCCGTACGAACCCTCTGTGCGCGCCTGGAGGGAATTCCGCTGGCCATCGAACTCGCCGCGGCCCGGCTGCGCCTGCTCTCCGTGGAGCAGATAGATGCCATGCTCCAGGACCGCTTCCGGCTCCTGTCCCACCACAGCCGCGGCGCTCCCCCGCGCCATCACACCCTGCGCGCGGCGATCGGCTGGAGCCATGAACTGTGCACGCCCGCCGAGCGGTTGCTCTGGGCCAGGCTGTCCGTCTTCACCTCCTCCTTCGACCTGGAAGCGGCCGAGGCGATCTGCTCGGACGCCGACCTCCCGCAGCAGGACGTCTCCGGCGTACTGCGGGAACTGGCCTGCAAGTCGATCCTGATCCAGGACGGCACCGGCGAGCACGCCCGCTTCCGGATGCTGGACACCGTGCGGGAGTACGGACGCACCTGGCTGCGGGAGCTCGCCGACGAGGACCGGATCGCGGACCGGCACGCGGCGTTCTATCTGCGCCTCGCCCGCCAGGCGGAGGCCGCCTGGTCGGGCCCCGGCCAGCCCGCCTGGTACACCAGGATGACCGCCGAGCACCCGCACGTCAGGGCCGCCATCGAGCACCTCCTCACCCACCCGGGACGCGGCAGACAAGCCCTGGAACTCGCCGCCCGGATGTGGTTCATGTGGGTCGCCTGCGGGCGGCTGCGCGAGGGCCGCCTCTATCTCGACCGGGCCCTGCGCCTGGACGTCGAGCCCTGCCGTGAGCGTACGAGAGCCCTGTGGACCTGCGGCTGGATCGCCGGCGTCCAGGTCGACGCGGCCGGCGCCACCCCGTATCTGGAGGAGGCCGCAGCCGCTGCGGCCGCACGCGACGATCCGGAGGCCGCCGCCTTCGCCCTGCAGTGGCTGGGCCTGGTCGCCTTTCTCCGCGGCGACTGGGACGGCGCCATCACCCTGCTCGACCGGGCCGTGGCCCAGCACGGTCCGCACACCTCGCTCAACCCCGGCCCCGTCCCGGCCCGCACCCTGCTGGCAGCGGCCTGGCTGGCCCGCGCCCGCACCGACCGGGCCGTGTCGATCCTGACCGAGGCCCGCTCCCTGTGCACCGCGTCCGGCGAGATCTGGATGCGCTCGCACATCGACTGGCTGCTGGCGCAGGCCGACCGCGCCAAGGGCCGCTTCTCCGCCGCGGTCGCCCGCACCCGTGACGCCCTGTGGGTCCAGCACACCTTCCACGACGTGATCGGCATGGCCGTCGCGCTCGAAGTACTCGCCGGTCTGCAGGCCTCCCTCCTCGAAGCGGACCTCTCGGCCCATCTGCTGGGATCCGCCGACCACTTGCGCCACGCCTACGCCGTCTCCGTCGCAGGCGCCCCCTTCCTGGCCGCCATCAGGGCACAGGCCACCACCACCGCCCGCGAGCAGCTCGGCTCCGACGCCTTCGGCCTGGCCTTCGCCGAGGGCGCCCGGATGGACATGCCCGAGGCGGTGGCCTACGCCCTCGACGCCCCGCTCACCCCGCCCCCGCCGGCCCCCATCGCCTACCGCAGGCCGCTGAGCGCCGCAGAGGTCTCGGTGGCCCAGCACGTCGCCCGCGGTCTCACGGACCGGGCGATCGCGGAGCGGCTGCGGCTGGATCCGCGCACCGTCGACGACCGCATCCGTGACGTACTCGCCACCCTCGGCCTCGCCGACCGCGCGGAGCTCGCCACCTGGGCGGCCTGGCGCTGGCCCGCGACGACGGGCGCCGATGCCACGGACGCCCCGCGGAACAGCGGGAGTTGAGGGCAACCTTTCGCGCCCCGGCGGCGACATCAGCACGGACATGCCTTCCGCCATGCCGCCGACTCGCCTTCGACCGCGCAGGAGGATTCACCGTGCAGTACTCGCATCGATCCCGACGGCGCCCACTGCTGACAGCACTCATCGCCGGAACACTCGCCGCCGCCGGTCTCATCGCCCTGCCCGACACCTCGTCCGCCGCGACCGCCCGCCAGGTCGAGGCGCTCGACCGGGGCGTGGTCAGCGTGCACACCGACGCGGGGAACCTGGTCAGCTGGCGCTGGCTGGGCACCGACTCCGACACCGTGGCGTTCAACGTCTACCGGGCGGGTACGAAGCTCAACTCCGCCCCGGTCACGGGCTCCACGAACTACTTCCACTCCGGCGCGCCCGCCCAGGCCGACTACACGGTGCGCGCCGTGGTGAACGGCGTCGAGCAGGGCGACTCGGTGCACGCCGTGCAGCTGCGTACGGGCTACAAGGACGTCCCGATCTCCGCCCCGGCCGGTGGCACGACCCCGGACGGGGTGGCGTACACCTACGAGGCGAACGACGCGAGCGTCGGCGATCTCGACGGGGACGGCGCACTCGACTTCGTACTGAAGTGGACGCCGACGAACGCCAAGGACAACTCCCAGTCGGGCTACACCGGCAACACGATCGTCGACGGCATCAAACTGGACGGCACCCGGCTGTGGCGCATCGACCTCGGCCGCAACATCCGCTCCGGGGCGCACTACACCCAGTTCCAGGTGTACGACTACGACGGCGACGGCAAGGCGGAGGTCGCCATGAAGACCGCCGACGCATCGGTCGACGGCGCGGGGAAGGTCATCGGCTCCGCCTCCGCCGACCACCGCAACTCCAGCGGCTATGTCCTGTCGGGGCCGGAGTATCTGACCATGTTCAACGGGCAGTCGGGCGCCGCGATGGGCACCGTCGACTACGTCCCGGCGCGCGGCACCGTCTCCTCCTGGGGCGACAGCTACGGCAACCGCGTGGACCGCTTCCTGGCCGGTACGGCCTATCTCGACGGCGCCCGCCCCTCGCTGATCATGGCGCGCGGTTACTACACGCGTACGGTGATCGCCGCCTGGGACTGGCGCGGCGGAGCCTTCACCCGCCGCTGGACCTTCGACACCAACTCCTCGACCAACAGCGGCAAGGGGTACGACAGCCAGGGCAACCACAGCCTGTCGGTCGCCGATGTGGACCAGGACGGCAAGGACGAGATCGTCTACGGCTCGATGGCCGTGAACGACGACGGATCGGCCCTGTGGACCACGAAGAACGGCCACGGCGACGCCCTGCACGTAGGCGATCTGGACCCCTCACGCCCCGGCCTGGAGGAGTTCAAGGTCGACGAGGACTCCTCGAAACCGTCCTCGTGGTTCGCCGACGCGAAAACGGGCCAGGTGCTCTGGTCGACGCCCGCCAACGGCGACAACGGGCGGGGCGTCTCCGGTGACATCTGGTCCGGCAGCCCCGGCGCCGAGTCCTGGTCCTCGGCCGAGTCGGGCATCCGCAGCCCCTCGGGCGCGGTCGTCGGCCGCAAGCCGTCCAGCACCAACTTCCTTTCCTGGTGGGACGGGGACACCACCCGCGAGCTCCTCGACTCCACCCACATCGACAAGTACGGCACCGGCGCCGACACCCGGCTGCTGACCGGCGCGGGCGTGCACTCCAACAACTCCACCAAGGCCACCCCTTCGCTGTCGGGCGACATCCTCGGCGACTGGCGCGAGGAGGTGGTGTGGCCGACCACCGACAATTCCGCGCTGCGGATCTACTCCACTCCGTACGAGACGAGCACCCGCATCACTACGCTCCTCCACGACACCATGTACCGCACGGCCCTGGCGTGGCAGAACACCGCGTACAACCAGCCGCCGCACCCGAGCTTCTTCATCGGCAGCGGCATGGCGACCGCGCCGCGGCCGGTGGTCACCGCGCCCTGACCCGACAGGAGTCCGCTTGTTCCCCGAAGGAAGTGCACACGCAGGCGGGAGCGTCGTGAGCCGCGAACCGCTCTCGGGCGGTACGTACAACACGGTCACCCGGGTCACCCTGCGGGACGGCAGCGCATGGGTGGTGAAGGTGCCGCCGCCCGCCGGTACACCCCAAATGCGCTACGAACAGGGCCTGTTGCGCGGCGAGGCGGTCTATTTCACCGCGGCCGCCGAGGTGAAGGTGCCGGTCCCCGAGGTGGTCCAGGCGGAGTTCGCCGGCGCCGAGCCCTTCCTGGCGATGAGCGCCCTGCCCGGTGTCCCGTGGCACCAGGCAGGGCCCATCCTGGACGGCGAACGTGCGCCACTGCGAAGGGAGTTGGGCCGCATGGTGGGCCGGGCGCACACGGTCACCGGGCCCGCCTTCGGATATCCGGGCGAGCCCTGGGGTCCGCCGGCGCCCACCTGGCGGCAGGCCTTCACCGCGATGACGGACGCCGTGCTCGAAGACGCCGCGGACTACGGCTCCTGGCTCCCGCACCCCGCGGACCACATCAGGCAAACGCTCGCCGCGTCCGCGGACACGCTCGACGAGGTCGACCGCCCCGTCCTGGTGCACTTCGATCTCTGGGACGGAAACCTCCTGGTCGACGGCGCCCCGGGGGCGCGCAGGATCGGCGGCATCATCGACGGCGAGCGGATGTTCTGGGGGGACGCGGTCGCCGACTTCGTCTCGCTCGCCCTCCTCGGGGACATCGAGGACGACAAGGATTTCCTGGCGGGGTACGCGGAAACGGGCGGGCCCGTGGTGTTCGACGCCTCCGTGCGCCGCAGACTGGCGCTCTACCGCAGCTACCTCTACCTGATCATGCTGGTGGAGGTCGTCCCGCGCGGATATCCGGCCACCCATGTGGAGTGGGTGAAGCGCGAGGTCGCCCCGCGCCTCACCGAGGCCCTCGCCGCGCTCAGCGGCTGAGTCCCAGGAGCCGTTCCGCCTCGGCGGCCATCACGGGCAGTGCTCTCGCGGGGTCCTCGGATCTCGCGAGCAGCATGCCCGCCTCGCAGAGCGCCCCGAAGATCAGCTGACATCGGGCGGCCACGTCGCCCTCGCCCCCCGCCTGGTGAAGAACCGCCATCCCGGCCTGCAGCACACGCAGCGTATGCGCGTACTCGATCTCGCGGACGGTCTCCCAGCCCAGCACGGAAGGCCCGTCGAGCAGCACGATCCGCCGGAAGTCGGGGTCCAGGCAGCGTTCCAGGAAGGTCAGGCAGCCGGCCCGCAGCGCCGCCCCGGGGTCCGGTGCCTGCGCGGCGGCCTCTTCGAGAGCCGCGGCCATCCGCTCCTGCTGAAGGACGAAGACGGCGCGGAAGAGTCCTGCCTTCCCGGGGAAGTGGTGATAGGCCGCCCCTTTGGTCATGCCCGCCGCCGCGGCGACGGCATCGATGGACGTGGCGGCGTATCCGTCCCGGCCGAACAACTCCCGTGCCGCATCGAGCAGTTGGGCGGTGGTGGCGCCCGAGCGCTCCGCCTGGGTCCTGCGCATCACGCCACCGCACCTTCCCTTGACACTCATACCGGGGGTACGTAACTTACCCATCCAGGTTACATACCTTCGGTATGGAAGTGAGCGGACATGAGCAGCACCGCACCTCTCTTCGCCGTCTACGGAGCCACCGGGCACACCGGACGCCTGGTCGCCGCCGAACTCCTCTCCCGGGGCCAGGCCGTCCTCCTGGCCGGGCGCAACGCCGACGCCCTGCGCGCACTCGCCGCGGAACTCGGCTCGCCCGATCTCGTACGCACACAGACCGCACCCCTCGACGACCCGGCGGCTCTGCGCCGCCTCGCCGAGGCCGCCGACGTCGTGATCCACTGCGCCGGACCCTTCACCACCACCGGCGAGCCGGTCGCCACCGCGGCGGCCGAGGCCGGCACGCACTACATCGACCACGCGATCGAGCCGCACCCCGTCAAGAACCTCTTCGACACCCTCCAGGCGACGGCCGGGCGCACCGGCGCCGTGATGATCCCGCAGATGAGCTTCTACGGCGGGCTCGGCGATCTGCTCGCCGCCGCGGTCGCCGAGGGGATGCCCGACGCCGACCGGGTGACCGTCGGCTATTCGGTGACCGGCTGGCGCATGACCAAGGGGGCACGCAATACCGCCGAGCTCCTGATCGGCGAGATCGACCGGCTCACCTTCACGGAGGGCGCCCACCACGTGGGCCCGGTGGAGATCCGCAACGCGGTGTTCCCCTTCCCGCCGCCGGTAGGACCACGGAGCGTCATCGCCCCCTTCCCCTCCGGTGAGATCGTGACGATCCCCCGCCACATCCCGGCCCGCACGGTTGAGGCGCAACTCACATCGAGCACTTTCGAGGAGGAGCAGATCTTCAGCAGCGAGGACGCCACCCCCGAGGAGCGGGCCAGGACCGACTTCATGGTGGCCGTACAGGTCGTCGGCGCCTCCGGCGGCGGCCGCAACGGCCACCTGCGCGGACATGACATCTGGTCGGTCGGCGCCCTGGCCTCCGTGGTCGCAGCGACCCTGCTGACCAGTGGAAACGGACCGTCGAAGACCGGCGTGATGAGCGCCGCGGAGGCGTTCCCCGCAGCGGACTTCCTGCGCCGACTGGAGTCGCTGGGCGCCTTCACCCTGCATCTGCCCGGCTGAGCGTCCCGGGCGGCGTCCGCGCCGCCCGGTCGCAGGAAATGCCTCGATCCGGGAAAGTTTGGATAACGCAGGCAACCCCAATCGCCTCACAACCATTCTTCATGTATGCGAGTCACACGTTTGTCATCGCTACTCGCATACAGACACGGAGTGAGAAGAGACATGGTCTACCTATCGGTCGTCGTACCGTGCTTCAACGAGGGGGAGGTCATAGACGCGTTCCATGCGGCCCTGATCTCGGCACTGGAACCGACCAGGGAGACCTTCGAGATCTGCTACGTCGACGACGGCAGCAGCGACAACACCCTCGATCTGCTGCGGGCACTCGCCGAGACGGACCCGCGGGTGCGTTACACCTCCTTCAGCCGCAATTTCGGCAAGGAGCCCGGCATGCTCGCGGGGCTGCGGATGTCCAAGGGCGATTCCGTAGTGATCATGGACGCCGACCTCCAGCACCCGCCGGAGCTCATCCCCCGCATGCTCGAACTGCACGGGCACGGGTACGACCAGGTCATCGCCCAGCGCGACCGGGCCGGCGAGGGCGCCGTGCGCTCCGCGTTCAGCAAGACGTACTACCGCCTGGTCCGCCGCGCCATGGAGGTCGAAGTCATCGACGGCGCGGGCGATTTCCGGCTGCTGTCGCGCCGCGCGGTGGACTCCGTCCTCTCGCTCCCGGAGTCCAACCGCTTCTCCAAGGGACTCTTCTCCTGGATCGGCTTCGACACCGTCAGCTTCACGTACCAGAACGTCGAGCGGGCCGCGGGCGAGTCGAAGTGGGGCGGCAAGCGCCTGCTGAATTACGGCATCGACGGGCTGATCTCCTTCAACAGCCGCCCGCTGCGCCTGGCGATCCACACGGGACTCTGGCTCTTCGTCTCCGCCCTGGTCTACGCCCTGTGGATCGTCGTCAGCAGTGTGATGGACGGCGTCGACACCCCGGGTTACGCGACCCTGCTGTGCGCCATCGTGGCCCTCGCAGGTGTCCAGCTCGCGACGCTCGGCGTCGTCGGCGAGTACGTCGGCCGGATCTACCACGAGGCGAAGCGCCGCCCGCACTACGTGGTCCGCGAGACGGACGAGACCGCCGAAAGCTTCACATCGGCCCCCCGGCTCGCCTCCGCCGCAGTCCAGGGACGGCCGCAGTCTTGACGGCACGCACCCGCACGCTCGGCCAGTTCGTCACCTTCGCCGCGATCGGACTGGCCAACACCGCTGTCTACTACGCGGTCTACGCCCCGCTGAACCGCTGGATCCCGTATCTCGCCGCCCATGTGATCGGCTGGATCGTCAGCATCATCGGCTCGTTCCTGCTCAACTCGTACATCACCATCCGCACCAGGCCGACGTGGCGGGGCTTTCTCCGCTATCCCCTCTCGGGGATCGTCAATGTCGTCGGCAGTGGCATCCTGCTCTATCTCGCTGTGAGTCAGCTGGGTATGAACAAGGACATCGCCGCGCTCCTCGCCGGTGTTCTCATCACGCCCGCCTCGTTCCTGTTGGCCCGCTGGGCCATCACCTCAGGGGTGACGGCCCAGCCGCAGACTGCGAGCGAGGGTCTCGAAGACCCCGAGGTCAGGGAATCCGCTTCCCGTGTGTGAGCGTGTCCAGGTGGTACCACTGGGCGGCGCACTGCGCCGGCCAGCCGCTCTTCATCCCGAACGGCTCCAGCATGTGGGCGATGTGGGTCGGGGTGTATGAGGCGGTCTTCTTGCCCTCGGCCGCCTGCTCCTTGAGATACGCGTCCTGGCGGTCGTAGTTCTTCGCCCGTACGTGCATCTGGTGGCCGAGGTCGGTCATCGGCGCCACCAGCGAGAGACAGACCCCCGCGTACACCGCCGCGGCGGCCAGCATGGCCACCCGGGTCGCGCCCTTGCCCTGCGTACGCAGCCGCAGCGCGCGGCCCAGCATGACGCCGACGCCGGTGAACAGCAGGATGTAGAGCAGCAGCCAGTCGTTCCAGCTGCGGTCGGTGACGGTGACGCGTGTCCCGAACACGGGAAGCGTGATCACCGTGCAGAGGTAGCCCGAGACCACGCAGACCAGCGCGCCGAGACCGGCGACGACAACGGGCCGCACCGGCTTGAGGGCGTCGCTCCTGGTGCCCGTGGCGCGTACCAGCAGCCCCAGCAGCACGCCCACCGCGACCGCTCCCAGGTACTGCCAGGTGGGCAGCGTCTTCTCCAGGATGTGGACGTAGCTCTTGAGCGCGGTCACGAGGTTGTGCGGGGAGAGCATCTCGGTGGTGGACTGGGCGCCGTAGCGCTCACGGCGGTTCACCGAGCCCGGCGAGGTCATCAGGATGACCATGCCGATGGCGATGCCGACCATGTAGCAGCCGGCCCAGGTGCGGATGTAGCCCCGGACCCGTGCCGAGAAGAACAGGTGGGCGAAGAGGAGGATCGTCCCGCCGATCACCAGGACGATCATCGAGGTCTCCTCGGAGAGCGTCCCGATGAACACCCCGCCGACCACCGTGAGCACCAGGGCCGCGATCCGGCCGGCCCGGCCGTGGGCCACCAGGAGCGGGATCGCCACCGCGGCGGCCAGGATCGGCGCCATCGTGTGCGAGACCGAGGACGCGGGCCAGTAGAAGGTCTTGTAGACGTTCACCCCGGCGAAGAAGAAGACGGTCGTGACCATCAGGGCCGTCAGCAGCGGGATGCCGAGCGGCACCCGCTGCCCGAGCCTGCGCAGCAGGAGCACCGTCAGGATCCATACGGCGGCGAGCATGATCACGGCGCTGACCGGGCCGAACCACTGGTGGCCCGCGACACCGAACTTCGCGTACGCCCCGACCATCAGGGCGTTCGCGAGCCGGCCGTTGTCGACGTTGTAGAAGCGGTCGACGAGCCCGGACACACCGTGGTCGCGCACGCGCGGCACGAAGCACCACTCGTCGGCGCCGATGCGGACGTACTGGCCGTACCAGAAGGCGACAGCGAGGAGCCCGAGGGGCAGCAGGGACAGCAGGGCCGTCCAGGACGTCGTACGACGCCGGAGGTCGCCTCCGCGGTCACGCCACCCACGCTTTCCGGGCTCCTCGCCCGGATCTCGCGGGGTGGTGACGCTTGATGCGTCGACGGCCATTTTCACCACTGCCTCTCGGGATTAACCTCTGGTCCACCGGGGTAGACGCTAATCTCCTCAAGGTCGTTCCACGTGCCGTTAGGGGAGAACGGGCGGGTTGGCCTCCCGTATCAACTCCAGCGCCTGTGCCGGGAACCAGTCCCCCGCCGCCGGATCGACCGTTCCGCGCTCCGGATCCTCGGGCCCCTGCGTGCCGCGCAGGCACAGTCCGTCCGATTCACCGGGGGTCTTGATCCACAGCTTGGCGTCCTGGAGCGGGTCGCCGGTCTTCAGCGTGGGCCGTGCGCCGAGGCCGCGGCCGGGCGGGTTGCACCAGTCCTGGGCGTCCGTGTACTTGCCGGGCGGCGGTGTCCACGGGCCCTGGCCGTTGCGGCTGGTGTCGGTGACGAAGTGCTTCATCCGGGCCGGATCGGCGTGCACGTGGGCATCCAGCCAGGTCTGGGCGTCGGCGCGCGGCCAGTACTGGTTGGGGCAGTCGGCGCTGCTGCCGCCGGTGTCGACGTAGGCGAGGCAGGAGGAGATCAGCTTGCCGTACCAGGCGTTGGCGTCGTCGGTGTTGTAGTTGGAGGCGTTGGTGTAGAAGCCGGCGGCGCGGGCGGCGCCTCCTGTGACGAGGCGCGGGACGATCTCGTTGACCGAGTGCCAGCCCGGGTGGCCGGTGTCGAGATAGACCTTGGTGGCGGCCGAAGCGCCGAGCCGGTCGACGGCGTAGTTCACCTCGGTGTAGCGGGCCGCGGTCTTCGTGCCCTGGGCGTCGTCCTGGCCGCAGTCGGCGGGCAGCAGGGCGAGCGCGTCGGGTTCGAGGACGACCATCGCGTCGTGGCGGCCGATGCCGCGGGCGACCGCGTCGATCCAGGCCTTGTACGCGGGGGTGTCCGCGGCGCCGCCCGCCGAGTAGTTGGAGCAGTCGCGGCCGGGGATGTTGTAGAGGGCGAAGACGGGGACCTCGCGGCCCGCGTCCCGTACGACGGCGCGGGCCTGCCGCTCGACCTCGGCCGGGGTCTGGTCGCCGTACCAGACGGCCTGCGGGGTGCTGACCATGGCGACGAGCCCGGCGGCGTCCCGGTACTGACCGGCACGGAGCAGGCCGATGGCCTGGCGGTACGCGGCCGGATTGGCTTCCGGGGTGTAGAGGCGGGGGCCGGGGGTTCCGGTGGCTGCCGCGGGGTGCGCGGGCACCAGCACGGCGGCCAGTGCGGCGCAGGCGAGCAGGGCAGGTCTCAGGCGCGTCATGGGTTCACTCCAGGGGTCACAGGGATGTGCGGGAGCGCTCCCACAGAGACTCGATCAGCGCCATGCGCGCGTCAAGAGTCCGGACCCCGCGGAGTGTCAGGCAACGGAACCTATCCGGCCGGCCACCGTGCCCGAGCCGTCGTGGTGGATGGGGGTGTGGGCCCCGGTCAGGGAGATCCCGGTGCCGCCCCGACGGTTGGCGACGATCTCGGCGCCGATGGACAGGGCGGTCTCCTCGGGCGTACGCGCTCCGAGGTCGAGGCCGATCGGGGAGCGCAGCCGCGCCAGTTCCATCTCGGTGACGCCGACCTCGCGCAGCCGCGCGTTGCGGTCGAGGTGGGTGCGGCGCGAGCCCATCGCGCCGACGTAGGCGACGGGAAGTTTCAGGGCGAGTTCGAGGAGCGGCACGTCGAACTTCGCGTCGTGGGTGAGGACGGCGAGGACGGTGCGGCTGTCGACCTCGGTGGATGCCAGGTAGCGGTGCGGCCAGTCGACGACGATCTCGTCGGCATCCGGGAAGCGTGCGGCGGTGGCGAAGACCGGGCGGGCGTCGCAGACCGTGACGCGGTAGCCGAGGAACTTTCCTACGCGGACCAGGGCCGAGGCGAAGTCGATGGCGCCGAAGACGATCATGCGGGGCGGCGGCACGCTCGACTCGACGAGGAGCGTGAGCGGCTGTCCGCAGCGCGAGCCGCTCCGCTGCGCTCCGCCTTCGCTGCCATTTTCGTCCTCCGAGGCGAAGCCCTCGCCGATGGTGACGGTGCCGGTGCGTCCGGCGTCCAGCAGGGCGCGGGCCTCGGCCGCCGCCGTGCGGTCGAGTTCGGGGTGGCCGCCGAGGGTGCCGGTGGGGGGCCCGTCGTCGTCCCGTACGAGAAGAGCGCGGCCCATGAGCTCGGCAGGACCGTCCGTGACGCGGGCGACGGCCGCCGCCGACCCCCGTGCGGCGGCGGCCAGCGCGCTCACGTACACCGGACGCGCGGGAGAGTCCGCGCGGACCGGCGTGACCAGGATGTCGATGATCCCCCCGCAGGTCAGGCCCACGGCGAAGGCGTCGTCGTCGGAGTAGCCGAAGCGCTCCGTCACGGTTTCGCCGTCTTCGAGGGCCTGCTTGCAGAGTTCGTACACCGCCCCCTCCACGCATCCTCCGGAGACCGAGCCGATCGCCGTGCCGTCGGAGTCGACGGCGAGCGCGGCACCGGGCTGGCGGGGCGCGCTGCCGCCGACGGCCACCACGGTGGCCACGGCGAAGGTGCGTCCCTGCTCGACCCACCGGTTGAGCTCTTCGGCGATGTCCAGCATGCGAGTCTCCTTCAGGGATACGGGGAGGGGGGCGGGCCTGCTAGACGCCCAGCCAGCTCTCGATGGGGTGGAGGCAGAAGTAGGCCAGGAACACTGCGGCGAGCACCCACATCAGCCAGCCGATCTCACGGACCTTGCCCTGAGCGGCCTTGATGAGGACGTGGGAGATGACGCCGGCCGCGATGCCCACGGTGATGGAGTAGGCGAACGGCATCAGAACGGTGGTCAGGAACACCGGGATGGAGGTGGCCTGGTCGTTCCAGTCGATGTGCTTGGCGTTCGTCAGCATCATCGAGCCGATGACGACGAGCGCGGCAGCGGCGACCTGGGTCGGGATGAGCTGGGCGAGCGGGGTGAAGACCAGGCAGAGGGCGAAGCCGAGGCCGGTGACGACACTGGCGAGGCCGGTACGGGCACCGTCGCCGACACCCGCGGTGGACTCGACGAAGACCGTCTGGCCCGAGGCGCCCGCGAGGCCGCCCATGATGCCGCCGGCACCGTCGATGGTCAGGGCCTTGTTGAGGCCCGGCATCTTGCCGTCCTGGTCGACGAGGTTGGCCTGCTGGCCGACGCCGATGATCGTGCCGATCGCGTCGAAGAAGCCGGCGAGGACCAGGGTGAAGACGATCACTCCGACGGTCAGACCGCCGACGTCGCCGATGCCGCTGAAGGAGACCTTGCCGAAGAGACCGAAGTCCGGGGCGCTGACGATGGAGCCCTTGAGCGCCGGGGCGTTGAGACCCCAGTCCTTCTGGGAGAGACCGGCCGCCTGGTGGACGATGGCCGCGACGATCGTGCCGCCGACGATGCCGATGAGGATCGCGCCGGGGACCTTGCGGACCTGGAGCACGAAGATCAGCAGCACGGTGACGCCGAAGCAGAGCACCGGCCAGCCGGTGAGCATGTCGCTCGTGCCGAGCTGGAGCGGCTTGGCGCCGGAGAGACCGCCGGGGCCCTTCATGCCGGTGACGAAACCGGCCTGGACCAGGCCGATGAGGCAGACGAAGAGGCCGATTCCCATGGTGATGGCGTGCTTCAGAGCCAGCGGGATGGCGTTCATGATGAGTTCGCGCAGGCCGGTGACGACCAGCAGACAGATGATGGCGCCGTAGATGATGCACATGGCCATCGCGTTGCCCCAGGTCATCTCCGGGGCGACCTGGTAGGCCATGACGGCGGAGACGCCGAGGCCCGCCGCGAGGGCGAGCGGCACATTGCCGACGAAGCCCATCACGAGGGTGGTGACTGCCGCGGCGAGGGCGGTGGCCGTGGTGATCTGGCCGCCGTCGAGGTGGTGTCCTGTCGCGTCGGCGCCGGAGAGGATCACCGGGTTCAGCAGGACGATGTACGCCATCGCCATGAAGGTGGTGACACCGCCGCGCACCTCCTGACCGACGGTGGACCCTCTTTTGGTTATGTGGAAGTACCGGTCGAGCCAGGACCTGCCGGCGGGCTGGCGCGTTCCCGCGCCGGCGTCGTCCGCCGTGGTCTTCGGCTCAGTGGACTGCTGGGTCATGATGCCTAACTCCCAAGGTTCACAGGGGCATCCGCATGCGTTCTACGGAATTTGGGATGTGCTCTGTTGGCTGCACGACCCGGGGGACGGCCCGAGACGAACGGGGTGGGGCGGTGGTGCTGCGGTGGTGCTGTGGTGCAAGAACCGCGAGCGGTGCGGTACTTGGGGCTCCGGGCGGCGCGAGGGGTGAAGTGTGACGTTCCCGCCCCGCGCCGCCCGGAGAGCTTGATGAGACTCAGGTGCCGGTGAGGTGCTCCGGGCGTACCGGGGTCTTGTTGAGCTCCAGACCCGTCGCGTTCCGGATCGCCGCGAGGACGGCCGGGGTGGACGAGAGGGTCGGGGCCTCGCCGATGCCGCGTACGCCGTACGGCGCGTTCGGGTCGGCCAGTTCGAGGTAGTCGACCGGGATGGTCGGCGTGTCGAGGATCGTGGGGAGCAGGTAGTCCGTGAAGGAGGGGTTGCGCACCTTCGCGGTCTTCGGGTCGACGATGATCTCCTCCATCACCGCGACGCCCAGGCCCTGGACGGTTCCGCCCTGGATCTGGCCGATGACGGAGAGCGGGTTGACCGCCTTGCCGACGTCCTGCGCGACCGCGAGCTCGACGACCTTGACGAGGCCGAGCTCGGTGTCCACCTCGACGACCGCGCGGTGCGCCGCGAAGGCGTACTGCACATGGCCGTTGCCCTGACCGGTGACGAGGTCGAAGGCCTGGGTGGGGCGGTGGCGCCACTCCTCCTCGATCTCCACGGCCTGGTCCTCCAGGACGTCGACGAGGGTCGCGAGGACCTCGCCGCCGTCGGTGACGACCTTGCCGCCCTCCAGGAGGAGTTCGGCGTTCGCCCACGCGGGGTGGTACGAGCCGAACTTGCGGCGGCCGATCTCCAGGACCTTCTCGCGGACGAGTTCGCAGGAGTTCTTGATGGCACCGCCGGTCATGTACGTCTGACGGCCCGCGGAGGTCGAACCTGCCGAGCCCACCTGGGTGTCGGCGGGGTGAATGGTGACCTGCTGGACGCCGAGCTCCGTACGGGCGATCTGGGCGTGGATGGTGACACCGCCCTGGCCGACCTCGGCCATGGCCGTGTGGACCAGCGCGACGGCCTCGCCGTTGATGACCTCAAGACGGATCTTGGCGGTCGAGTAGTCGTCGAAGCCCTCGGAGAAGCCGACGTTCTTGATGCCGACCGCGTAGCCGACACCGCGTACGACACCTTCGCCGTGCGTGGTGTTCGAGAGACCGCCGGGCAGCGCACGGACGTCGGAGCCCTCGGTGGTGGTCCACTGCTGCTCGGGCGGCAGCGGGCGGGCCTTGACGCGGCGCAGCAGTTCGGCGACGGGCGCGGGCGAGTCGACCGGCTGACCGGTCGGCATGATGGTGCCCTGCTCCATCGCGTTCAGCTGGCGGAACTCGACGGGGTCCATGTCGAGCTTGGCGGCGACCTTGTCCATCTGGGCCTCGTACGCGAAGCACGCCTGGACGGCGCCGAATCCGCGCATGGCGCCGCACGGCGGGTTGTTGCTGTAGAGGCCGATGGCCTCGATCTCGACGTCGTCGATGACGTACGGACCGACCGAGAGGGATGCGGCGTTGCCGACGACCGAAGCCGTGGACGACGCGTACGCACCGCCGTCGAGCACGATCTTGCACTTCATGTGCGTGATCTTGCCGTCCTTGGTGGCGCCGTGCTCGTAGTAGAGCTTCGCCGGGTGCCGGTGGACGTGTCCGAAGAAGGACTCGAAGCGGTTGTAGACCATCTTGACCGGCTTGTCCGTACGGAGCGCGAGTACGGAGGCGAGGATCTGCATCGAGATGTCCTCGCGGCCGCCGAACGCGCCGCCGACGCCGGACATCGTCATGCGGATCTTGTCCTCGGGCAGGCCGAGGCAGGGGGCGATCTGCTTGAGGTCCGAGTGCAGCCACTGGGTGGCCACGTACAGGTCGACGCCGCCGTCCTCGGACGGCACGGCGAGACCGGACTCGGGGCCGAGGAAGGCCTGGTCCTGCATGCCGAAGGTGTACTCGCCCTTGACGATGACGTCGGCCCGCTTGGCTGCCTCGGCCGCGTTGCCGCGGAAGATCGGCTGGCGGTGCACGATGTTGGGGTGCGGGACGTGACCCGAGTGGTGGTCGTCGCGGTTCTCGTGGACGAGGATCGCGTCGGGGGCGGTCGCCGAGGCCTCATCGGTGATGAGGGGCAGCTCGCGGTACTCGACGACGATCTTCGCGGCGGCGCGGCGAGCGGTCTCCGGGTGGTCGGCGCCCACGAGGGCGACCGGCTCACCGTGGTGACGGACCTTGCCGTAGGCGAGGACCGGGGTGTCCTGGAACTCCATGCCGTAGTTCTTCGCGGCGGGCAGATCGTCGCTGGTCAGCACGGCGTAGACGCCGTCCATCGCGAGGGCCTCGGAGGTGTCGATCGACACGATCTCGGCGTGCGCGACGGTGGAGCGCAGGATCTGACCCCAGATCATGTCCTCGTGCCACATGTCCGAGGAGTACGCGAACTCGCCGGTGACTTTGAGGGTGCCGTCGGGGCGGAGCGTGGACTCGCCGATGCCGCCCTTGTTGTGCGTCTGGGTGACGTTGGTGGGTGACCCCGTAGGGAGGGGTGCGGTGTTGCCAGCCATGATCAGACCGTCTCTTCCTGACGGGCGGCCGCCAGGCGGACCGCGTCCAGGATCTTCTCGTAACCGGTGCAGCGGCAGAGGTTGCCGGAAAGTGCCTCACGGATGTCGGCGTCCGACGGCGAGGCGTTGCGCTCCAGCAGGTCGTCGGCCGCGACGAGGAGACCGGGGGTGCAGAAGCCGCACTGCACGGCGCCGGCGTCGATGAACGCCTGCTGGATCGGCGAGAGTTCGCCGCCCTCACCGGTCTGGCCGTCCGTGCCCTTGGCCTGCCACTGGCGGGCCTCCTGCAGGCTGGTGCCGCCGCAGACGGAGCCGCAGGCGCCACCCGGGTGGGACTCGTCGCGGTGCTTGGCGTAGTCCGCCAGGCCCTCGACGGTGACGATCTCGCTGCCTTCGGCCTGACCGGCCGCGACCAGGCACGCGCAGACCGGGGTCCCGTTGAGCCGGACCGTACAAGAACCGCATTCGCCCTGCTCGCAGGCGTTCTTGGAACCGGGGAGGCCCATGCGCTCACGCAGGACGTAGAGGAGGGACTCGCCCTCCCAGACGTCGTCGGCTTCCTGCTGACGGCCGTTGACCGTGAAGTTCACACGCATTACGCCACTCCCTCAATGCTGCGGCCCTCGCCGCGGTACGACTCCCAGGTCCAGCCGAGCGTGCGGCGGGCCATGATGCCGACGGCGTGGCGGCGGTAGTTCGCCGTGCCGCGTACGTCGTCGATCGGGTTGGCAGCGCCGGTGGCGAGCACCGCGAACTGCTTGGCGATGGACGGGGTGATGATCTTCCGGCTCTCCCAGAAACCGCCCTCTTCGAGCGCGGCGTTCAGGAACTCCTCGGCGGCCTTCGCCCGGACCGGGGTCGGCGCGGCCGAGCCGATGCCGGTGCGGACCGTGCGGGTCTCGGGGTGCAGCGCGATACCGAAGGCGCAGACCGCGATGACCATGGCGTTGCGGGTGCCGACCTTGGAGTACTGCTGCGGCCCGTCCGCCTTCTTGATGTGGACGCGCTTGATCAGCTCGTCGGCGGCGAGCGCGTTGCGCTTCACGCCGGTGTAGAAGTCGTCGATGGGGATGAGGCGGCTTCCGCGTACGGACTCGACCTCGACCTCGCAGTCGGCGGAGAGCAGCGCGGGGTGGGCGTCGCCTGCGGGCGACGCGGTCCCGAGGTTGCCGCCGACGCCGCCGCGGTTGCGGATCTGCGGGGAGGCCACCGTGTGCGAGGCGAGCGCGAGGCCCGGCAGCTCGGTGCGGAGGTTCTCCATGATCGCCGTGTACGGGACGGAGGCGCCGAGCAGGACCTTCTCCTCGCCGACCTCCCATTCGCTGAGCTCGCCGATGCGGTTCAGGTCGAGGAGGTACTCCGGCCGACGGTGGTCGAAGTTGATCTCGACCATCACATCGGTGCCACCCGCAATGGGTACAGCCGTGGGGTGCTCGGCCTTGGCGGCGAGCGCCTCCTCCCAGCTGGCGGGGCGAAGGAAGTCCATGAGTGGCTCTCTTCTTCTCAATCGGGGTTGTTCGCTGGGGCCCGGGACGGCCGGCCCTCGACTGGACGTTCATGTGCTGTTCACGCTTGGTGGCCCTAGTACACAAGCCGTGCCCCGTCCGGTGCAGTCACCGAAACCATGAAGGAGTTGGCTGGTGACCATGCTCGTCTTGTATGTTCGAACGAAAGGCGAGGTTCAGAAACCTCTCTGATTTCCACGGGCAACATCCGGACACGGACGAGCCGACACGAGACGGAACGGCGGCGACGACGAGATGCGGCTGCGCGCACTGCTGGACACCGAGGTGCTGGGCCTGCGGCTGCTCGGCGGCGAGGACGAGCTCGACCGCACCGTCCGCGGGGTGATGACCACCGACCTCCGCGATCCGAGCCGTTATCTGGCCGGCGGCGAGCTGGTCCTGACCGGGCTCGCCTGGCGGCACACCGCCGAGGACTCGGAGCCGTTCGTACGCATCCTGGCCTCGGCCGGGGTCGCCGGTCTCGCGGCCGGTGAGGCCGAGCAGGGCGACATCCCCGACGACCTGGTCGAGGCGTGCGTACGCAACCGGCTGCCGCTCTTCGCGGTCAGCGAGGACGTCGCCTTCGCCAGCATCACCGAGTACGTGGTCCGCCAGGTCTCCGGCGAGCGCGCAGGGGACCTGGCGGCGGTCGTCGACCGGCACCGCAGGCTCATGACGTCGGGCCCGGCGGGCGGTGGCCCCGATGTGGTCCTGGACCTGCTGACGACCGACCTCGACCTGCACGCCTGGGTGCTCTCCCCCACCGGCCGCCAGATCGCGGGGGCGGGCGCCGATCTGGACGCGGAGACATCGGCACTGCTCGCGGGCGAACACCTGGCCGCGACCCGTACCGGGCGCCGGGGACCGCACCGGGTGACGCTCAAGGGCACCACGTACTCGCTCTTCCCGATCCGCAACAACGGGCGCGGCACGGCGGTGACCGCGGCGCGCGACGTCCGCGAGACCGTGCTCTCCGACTGGCTGCTCGCCGTCGAGGCTGACGCGAGCGACTGGCCTGCGGCGCGGCTGGATCTGCTGCAGGGCGTGACACAGCTGATCGCCGTCGAGCGCGACCGCCGCGATGCGGCGCGCACCGTACGGCGCAGGCTCGCCCAGGAGGTCCTGGAGCTGGTCCAGACGGGCGCGGCGCCCGCCGAGATCGCCGCCAGGCTGCGGGTGGCGGCCCCGGTGCTGCTGCCGGGGCTCGGTTCCGCCCCGCACTGGCAGGTCGTGGTCGCGAAGGTGGAGTGGTCGCAGGACGGCCAGGCCGGCGGCGCCGACCTCGACTCGGGGCCGGTCGCGCAGTCGCTGCTGGAGGAGATCCTGGTCGAGTCGGACCGGATCGCCGTGGCGCACGCCGGGGACGAGGCGATCGCCCTCGTACCGCTGCCTTCGGTGGCTTCCGGTGCCGAGGGCGAGGACGACTCCGCTCCGGGGCTGCACGCGGATGCGCTGCTGGCAGCCGTACGGGAGCCGCTCTCGGCCGGTCTGGCCGACGACGGGCGCCTGACCCTGGGCGTGTCCGCCTCGGTGCACTCGGCCGAGGGGCTGCGCGGTGCGCTGGAGGAGGCCAGGCATGCGCGGCGTGTCGCGGCGGCCAGGCCCGGGCGGGTCTGCGCGGCGGGCCACCACGAGCTGGCGTCCCATGTCCTGCTGCTGCCCTTCGTGCCCGACGACGTACGCCGTGCCTTCACGGCCCGTCTCCTGGACCCGCTGCGGGACTACGACCGGCGCCACCGCGCCGAGCTGATTCCGACCCTCGAGGCCTTCCTGGACTGCGACGGTTCGTGGACGCGGTGTGCCACCCGGTTGCATCTGCACGTCAACACCCTGCGCTACCGGGTGGGCAGGATCGAGCAATTGACGGGCCGTGACTTGTCGCGCCTCGAGGACAAGCTGGACTTCTTTCTGGCGCTCAGGATGAGCTGACGTTTGTGAATTGATTCACCCAACCCCTTGGCCGGGCACGCCAATCCGTGTTGAGATGCGCGCATACTCAACAGCTCAATGGCGTGCTCGGGGAGGGCAATGTGGCGTTTACCGCCATGTCTGGTCACGGAACGACACCTGGTGATGCGCCTCCGCTCCAGACCGCGGTATGGCGGCTGCGCTCGCGCGGCTGCTGGGCGGACGCGGCCGCCCTGCTGGAGCCGCACGCGAAAGCCGACGCCGAGGCCGCGCTGCACCGGGCCGCGCTGCTGAGCGAACGGTGTCTGTACACCGAGCAGGGCTGGACGGACGCGGAGGACGCGCTCCGGACGGCCGAAGCCCTCGCCAGGGACGACGACTCGCGCGGCGCCGCGGCCAGCGAGCGGGGCCAACTCGCTTACGCCTCCACCCTGTTGGGCGTACGGGACCGGGCCGACGAGGCCCGCGCCGCCCTGGGCAGGGCCGCAGCGCTCATCGCGCCGGGCGCCCCCGGCCGCCCCCTTCTGGACTTCCGCCGGGGCCTGATCTCGCAGAACCTGGCCGACTCCCCGCAGTCCGCCAGGGCCGCCTACCGCCGCGCCCACGCGGGCGCCACTGCCCACGACCAGCCCCTGCTGCTCTCCTTCACCTGGCTCCACCTCGCCTCGCTCGCGCTGGCCGAGGGCGAGCTGGCCGAGGCGCGGCACGGCTTCTCGGAGTCCCTGCGGATACAGGAGGAGCTGGGTTATCTGGTGGGCACCGCCCCCGTGCTCGTCTCGCTCGCGGAGACCGAGACGGAGCCGGAGGCGACGCGGCTGCGCACCGAGGCGAAGCGGCTCTTCCGTCTCCTGGACGGTGTGCCCACCTGGCTGGCGGCGCGGCTCGGCGGGTCAGCTCACTGAGCCCGTGAAGTGTTCCCGTACGAGTGACTGGACGACGGTGAGGTCCTGAGCCATCAGGGCCTCCAGGAGCGCGGTGTGCTCGGCCGCGTCGGCGAGGAGGTCGGCGCGGCGCGGTGCGGGGGCGCTGACCAGCGGCCACTGGGAGCGGCGGTGGAGGTCGTCGGCGACGGAGACCAGCTGCTGGTTCCCGGAGAGGGCGAGGACCGCGCGGTGGAAGGCGCGGTCGCACTCGGCGTACGCGGCCCGGTCGCCCACCGCCGCGGCGGCCACGGTCGCCTCGGCGAGCGGCCACAGCTCGGACCAGCGGGCCACGGGGACGGTGCGGGCGAGGCGGAGCATCACGGGGACCTCGATCAGTGCCCGCACCTCAGCCAGCTCGGCCAGCTCGCGCGCACTGCGCTCGGCGACGCGGAAGCCGCGGTTGGGCACCACCTCCACGGCGCCCTCCACCGCGAGCTGCTGCATCGCTTCGCGTACGGGCGTGGCCGAGACCCCGAAGCGCTCGCCGAGCACCGGCGCCGAGTACACCTCGCCGGGTACGAGCTCGCCGTCGACGAGGGCCGAGCGCAGAGCGTCGAGGATCTGCCCGCGCACGGAGTGGCGCTGGACGAGCCGCGGGGCGGGCGGTTCGCTGTGCGTGTGCTCGCCGCGGGCCTGCGCGTGCGCCTGTCCGCCCTGCTGCGGCACCCGGACGGACGCATACGGCTGCGCGGATGCGGCCTCGCGCGCTCTGCCTTGCTCCACCGGGATTCTCCTGTCTGACATTCCGCCCCCAGAGCACGATAGGCGGACACGGCCCGAGTTGAAACATCGAATTCCTTGGGTAAGGTAAGGCTTACCTGCAAAACGATCCCGATTCGGTGGTCCCCTGCATGACCGTCCCCACGCTTGTCGAAGGACCCACGACGGCCGCTTACGCGCGCCTGACCGAGGTCTTCCCCGGGCTTTCCATCAGGGAGCTGACGGGCCAGGAGCAGCCCCCGAGCGGCGCCGACTGGGTGACCGCGAGCGATCTCGCCACCGGAGGCCCGGCCCTCGACGCCTTCCTGGCCTGGGACAACGCGCAGGTGCTGCGGGACTACGGACAGCAGGCGCGACCCGACGTCATCGCCTCCTTCGGCTTCCACCGCTACGCCTGGCCCGCCTGCCTGCTGATCACCGTCCCCTGGTTCCTGCACCGCCGGGTGCCCCGCGTTCCCGTGGAGTCCCTGGCCTTCCACCGGACGCTGGGACGGATGACCGTACGGACCGAGGAATTCGCCTGCCTGCCCGGCGATCCGGCCGCCTCGCTGCCCGGCGCCCACGTCGTACGGGACGAGGACGCCCTGCGGGCAGAGGTCAGGGCGGCCGTCGCCGAGCACCTGGGCGCCGTCCTGGAGGGCTTCGGGCCCCGGATGCGGCGCGGCAAGCGCGCCCTGTGGGGCATGGCGACCGACGAGATCGTCGAGGGCCTCTGGTACATCGCGCATCTGCTCGGCGAGGAGGGGCGCGGCATGGCGGAGCTTGAACGCCTGCTGCCGGGCACGACGGCCCCGTATGTCGGCACCGCGGGCTTCCGTGAGCTGACCGGACCGCGCGGCGAGCCGCTGCCCACCCGGGACCGGGCGAGCTGCTGCCTCTTCTACACGCTGCGGCCCGAGGACACGTGCGTCACCTGTCCGCGCACCTGTGACGCCGACCGAGTGGCACGGCTCGCTGCCGACGCCCCTCTTTCGGCTGACTGAATTCGAACCCAACCCGAGTCGCGCGTACGGCAGTTCGACCCAATCGCACCTATCAGGGCCCCTTGGCGTCCTGTTGTCCCGAAACTCTTCGACGGCTGTCGGAACTGGGCCAACATGGCGGCGCAAAGGCACTGACGCGATGCAAGGGACACCGCATGCGACTGACCGACATATCTCTGGACTGGCTGCTTCCGGGCGGCGTGATGCTCGTGGGGGTCCTGGTGGCGGTGGCGGTGCTCGCTCGCGGCAAGCGCACCGCGACCAAGTCCGAGTCCTCCGACGACACTTGGGAACGCACCGAGGAGCGCCGCCGCCAGAAGGAGGCGGTCTACGGCACCGCCTCCTATCTCCTTCTCTTCTGCTGTGCGGCGGTCGCCGCCGCACTCTCCTTCCACGGCCTGGTCGGCTTCGGCCGGCAGAACCTGGATCTCACCGGAGGCTGGGAGTACCTGGTCCCCTTCGGCCTCGACGGCGCCGCGATGTTCTGCTCGGTGCTCGCCGTGCGCGAGGCCAGCCACGGCGACGCGGCCCTCGGCTCGCGGCTGCTGGTGTGGACGTTCGCCGGTGCGGCCGCCTGGTTCAACTGGGTGCACGCGCCGCGCGGGATGGACCACGCGGGCGCCCCGCAGTTCTTCGCGGGGATGTCGCTCTCGGCGGCGGTGCTCTTCGACCGCGCCCTGAAGCAGACCCGCAGGGCGGCGCTGCGCGAGCAGGGTCTCGTACCGCGCCCGCTGCCGCAGATCCGGATCGTACGGTGGCTGCGCGCCCCCAGGGAGACCTTCGGCGCCTGGTCGCTGATGCTCCTGGAGGGTGTACGGACGCTGGACGAGGCGGTCGACGAGGTGCGCGAGGACCGCAGGCAGGACGAGCAGAACCGTCTCCGCAGGCGGGAGCACGAGAAGCTGGAGCGGGCCCATCTCAAGGCCATCAGCCGGCAGCACAGGTCCTTCGGGCGCGGCCGCGGCGGCCGCCAGGTGGAGGTCACGGCGGGCACCGCGCCCGGCGTGAACTCCGCACAGGCCGTCGCGGAGCCTGCCATACCCGAGAACGGACAACTGCCCCTTCGCGCCAGGCCCTCCCTCCAGGCCGTCACGAGCAGTGAGCCCGTCACTGTCGACCTCACCGCCGAGGACGACACCCAGACGCTGCCCCGGCTCGACTCCCTGGAGCAGAAACTGAAGGATCTCGAGCAGCAATTCGGCTGATCTCGAACCGAGTCGGGACGGTGTGCCGGATCTTCACACCCGGCCGCCGTCCAGCTCGAACCACACCACCTTGCCCATCCCGTGCGCATGCACGCCCCAGGCGTCGGACAGCGCCTGGACGAGGACCAGGCCCCGGCCGTGCGTCCCTTCGTCGCTGCCCGGCGCGTGCATCCTCGGCAGCGTCGACATGAAGTCCCGTACCTCGACGCGGAGTTTGTTCGTACCCACGGTGGCCGTGAGCACCGCCCCGTCCGGCGTATGGACCAGTGCATTGGTCACCAGTTCGCTGGTGAGCAGTTCGGCGACCTCCGCGACAGCGGGGCTTCCCCAGTGCCGCAGCAGCTCCCGAAGGGCACGTCTCACCTCTGTGATCGCCGGCAGATCCGATGAGCCGAGTCTGCGGCGCAGCTGTACCCGACGGCCGTCGCCGTCCGCACCAGGATCCCGGCGACGTCCGTCGGTCACGGACCCAGCCCCTCCCTGACGCCCAGTCATAACCCCCACCCCTACGTGAACTTGCCCTCTTCCACTCGAACACCTTCACGAGATGCATGCCCCGCAGCCGTGCGCTCACGCTTGTCGATTCATCAACAACCCCTGCGGGATGCACGGCACTTCACACGGGAAGTGAAGCAGTACACCCCTGTGCACGAGCCGATTCATGACCCGTAGGAGCCGTGATGCATGACGACCGACAGCTGGTGGAAGGACGTCTGGAGCGGGCGCTTCAGCAGTTCATCCGCCCCGCGCAGTACGCCGCGAGAGTGCCGCTGGCCCTCTCCGTCTGGCATGCGCCCGGCGAGCCCGTGCCCGTGGCCGAGGCGCTGAGGGGCGAGTTCGCGCCCTTCGCCGCCGGAACCGAGTGGGGAAGCCCCTGGTCCACCAGCTGGTTCAGGCTGGAGGGCAGCGTTCCGCAGGAGTGGGCGGGCCGCCGGGTCGAGGCGGTCGTCGATCCCGGCTTCACCGGCGAGGGTCCCGGTTTCCAGGCCGAGGGGCTGATGTACGACGCGTCCGGTGTCCCGCTCAAGGGCATCCACCCGCGCAATCGGCACATCCCCGTGGGCGCCCCCGCCGAGGGCGGTGAAGAGGTACGTCTGCTCCTGGAGGCGGCCTCGAATCCGGCCGTGCTCCACGGCTTCGGGCCCACCCTGCTGGGAGACATCACGACCGCAGGGGATCGGCCGATCTACCGATTCGCGTCTGCGGATCTGGCCGTACTCGACGAGGACGTCTGGCATCTGATCCTTGACATCGAGGTGCTCTCGGAGCTGATGGCCGAGCTGCCCGGGGACCGGGGACGCCGCCACGAGATCCTGCGCGCGCTGGAGGACATGCTCGACGCGCTGGATCTGCATGATGTGGCGGGCACGGCACCGGCCGCCAGGGCGGCCCTGGCCGAGACACTGGCCCGCCCCGCGGAGGCGAGCGCGCACCGGATCTCGGCGGCCGGGCACGCGCACATCGACTCGGCGTGGCTGTGGCCGCTGCGCGAGACGGTGCGCAAGGCCTCGCGCACCTTCGCCAATGTGACGGCGCTGGCCGCCGACTACCCGGAGTTGGTCTTCGCCTGTTCGCAGGCGCAGCAGTACGCCTGGGTGAAGGAGCACCAGCCGCACATCTGGGAGCGCATCAAGAAGGCGGTGACGGACGGCAATTGGGCTCCGGTGGGCTCCATGTGGGTGGAGTCGGACGCGAACATGCCGGGCGGCGAGGCGCTCGCCCGTCAGATCGTGCACGGCAAGCGCTTCTTCACCGAGGAGCTGGGGGTCGAGACGGAGGAGATCTGGTTGCCCGACTCCTTCGGCTACACGGCCGCCTTCCCCCAGCTGGCGAAGCTGGCGGGGATCCGGTGGTTCCTCACCCAGAAACTGTCGTGGAACCAGTCCAACAAGATGCCGCACCACACCTTCTGGTGGGAGGGCATCGACGGGACGCGCGTCTTCACCCACTTCCCGCCGGTGGACACCTACAACTCACAGATCCATGGAGCCGAACTGGCCCATGCGGAGCGGAACTTCGCCGACAAGGGCAGGGCCTCGCGCTCGCTGGTGCCGTTCGGCTGGGGCGACGGCGGGGGCGGCCCGACCCGCGAGATGCTGGAGAAGGCGCGCAGGGTACGGGACCTGGAGGGCTCCCCCCGGGTGACGGTGGAGCGCCCTTCGGCGTTCTTCACGGCCGCCGAGGAGGAGTACGGCGGGCAGGCGCCGGTCTGGTCCGGCGAGCTCTATCTGGAGCTGCACCGGGCGACGTACACCACACAGGCCAAGACCAAGCAGGGCAACCGGCGGAGCGAACACCTGCTCAGGGAGGCCGAGTTGTGGGCGACGGCGGCCGCGCTGCGGACGGGCGCGCCGTATCCGTACGAGGATCTGGACCGGATCTGGAAGACGGTCCTCCTCCACCAGTTCCACGACATCCTGCCCGGGTCGTCGATCGCCTGGGTGCACCGCGAGGCGCGGGAGACCTACGAGCGGGTACGGGAGGAGCTGGAGGGGATCATCGCGGTGTCGGTGGCGGCGCTGGGCGCGGCGGCGGGCCCCGCGGTCCTCAACTCCTCGCCGTACGGGCGCCTGTCGGTGGTCGAGCTCGACCCTTCCACCGACGCCCCCGCCGCCCTGCCCGTGCAGCGGCTGTCGGACGGCTCCACGGCGGCGGCCCTGCGCGTGCCGCCGCTGGCGTCCGCGCCACTGGCCGCGGCGGGCGGCCTCCCCCACGGCGTACGGACGGTCACCGCGAGCCGCGCGGACGGAGTATTCGTCCTGGACAACGGGGTGTTGAGGGTCACCGTGGACGCGGACGGCCTGCTCTCCTCCGTACGGGACCTGACCGCCGGCCGCGAGGTCCTCGCCCCCGGCACCCGCGGCAACCTCCTCCAGCTCCACCCCGACCACCCCAACCAGTGGGACGCCTGGGACATCGACCGTCACTACCGGCGCTCGCACACCGACCTCACCGGGGCCGAGTCCGTCGAGCTGGTCGAGGAGGGCCCGCTGCGGGCGGCGGTGCGCGTGGTACGGGTCTTCGGCTCGTCCCGGATCATCCAGGAGCTGCGCCTGGACGTCGCGAGTCCTCGCATCGACGTTCTCACCGAGGTGGACTGGCAGGAATCGGAGAAGGTGCTCAAGGCCGCCTTCCCCCTCGATGTCCACGCCGAACGGTCCACCGCCGAGATCCAGTTCGGGCATGTCCACCGGCCCACCCACGCCAACACCAGCTGGGACGCGGCCCGCTTCGAGATCTGCGCGCACCGCTGGCTGCGGGTCGCCGAGCCCGGGTACGGAGTCGCGGTCCTCAATGACTCGACGTACGGCCACGATGTGACCCGCACCCCGCACGAGGGCGGCCTCGGCACGACCGTGCGCCTGACCCTGCTGCGCGCCCCGCACAGCCCCGACCCGCAGACCGACCTCGGCGTCCACCGGTTCCGCTATGCGCTGCTGCCGGGCGCGGACGCCACCCGGGCCGTACAGGAGGGCCTCGCGCTCAATCTGCCGCTGCGGGTGGCGGACGCACCTGAGCAGCTGCCACTGGTGCGGGTGGAGCACGACGCGATCACGGTCGAGGCGGTGAAGCTGGCGGAGGACCGCAGCGGGGATGTGGTCGTACGGCTCTACGAGTCGGCCGGCGACCGGGCCACGGCCAGGATCCAGGTCGGCTTCCCCGTCGTATCGGCGCAGGTGACGGACCTCCTGGAGCGGCCTCTGCGCGATGCCGACACCGATGAGGCGGGACTGGAGGTGAGCCTGCGGCCCTTCCAGATCCTGACCCTGCGACTGCGGCCCGCCCGGGGCTGAGCGCACACCGGCGCCCCCCGTCCTGCCAGCAAGCCAGGGCGGGGGGCGCCGGTGAAGGGGAACGTGCGGCCGTACTAGAGGATGCTGATGCTCGCGTCCACGTCCGCGTCGAGCAGGGCACCCAGGCCCAGGCTCAGGTCGATGTCGGCGTCGAGGCCGAGCGCGATCGCCAGGTCGACGTCCAGGTCGACATTGGCGTCGACGTTGGCACCGATGACGATGCCGGCGTCCGCGAAGACGCAGGAGCCGAGACCGGCGTCGATCAGGACGGCCGCGCCCGCGTCCAGCACGATGCCGCCGTTGATCACGATGTCGGCGTTGACCGAGCCGCTGTTCGAGACCAGCTGGGCACCGTCGCCGGTCAGGACACCGAGCTTGACCCGCGCCTTGGCACCGACCGTCGCCGTCAGGACGTTGGTCCGGACGTCGAGGACGATGTTCGAGACGAGGACCTTCTTGCGGCCCTTGGACAGCTGGACGCCGCCCTTGAACTTCACGGTGCCGCCGACGAGCTTGTGGTGCTTGTGGATCAGGTTGCTGCCCACGCCGACCTTGAGGTTGATACCGGCGTCGGCCTGGACCGCACCGCTGACCGCGGCGGCGACGATGCCGTGCGCCTCGAGGTCGACGGCGGCGGAGAGGTCGAGGTTGAGGAGACCGCCCTTGATCGGGGTGTCGCCCGGCATCGGGGCGACGGAGGCGGCGGCCGGAGCCGGGGCCGGAGCGGCGAGGGCGGCCGGGGCTGCCATGCCCGTGATGACGACAGCGGCGACGGCAGTGGCGGCAATACGGCCGAGGCGACGGCTGGAAGACATGTGCGTCACAGACCTTTCCTGTGACTGGTGTGGCGTGATGGTCACGTGATGTGACAATTCCGCGACTCAGCGCATACTGCGCCACCCGGCTCCCTCTTCCACCCGCATGGCCCTAGGACCCGTCCGCCGGATCGAGCCCGATCTCGCCCCGCTTCCGGCACATCGATGCAGGTGAGCGGGGGTGCGACGTACTCCACTTCAGGGGCGGGGGACGTTGCGCAGATTGGAGCGGGCCATCTGGACCATCCGCCCCACCCCGCCGTCCAGGACGATCTTGCTGGCCGAGAGCGCGAAGCCGGTCACCATCTCGGCGCTGATCTTCGGCGGGATCGACAGTGCGTTCGGGTCGGTGACGACGTCGATCAGCGCGGGGCCCTTGTGCTTGAAGGCGTCCTTCAGCGCGCCGGCGAGCTGCTTGGGCTTCTCCACGCGCACTCCGTACGCACCGGCCGCCTTCGCGATGGCCGCGAAGTCCGGGTTGTGGTTGTGGGTGCCGAAGGAAGGGAGCCCCGCGACCAGCATCTCCAGTTCGACCATGCCGAGCGAGGAGTTGTTGAAGAGGACGACCTTCACCGGGAGGTCGTACTGGACCAGGGTGAGGAAGTCGCCCATCAGCATCGAGAAGCCGCCGTCGCCGGACATCGAGACGACCTGGCGGTTGCGGTCGGTGAACTGTGCGCCGATCGCCTGCGGCAGCGCGTTGGCCATCGAGCCGTGGCTGAACGAGCCGATGATGCGGCGCTTGCCGTTGGGCGAGAGATAGCGCGCCGCCCAGACATTGCACATGCCCGTGTCGACGGTGAACACCGCGTCCTCGTCGGCCAGTTCGTCGAGGACCGAGGCGACGTACTCGGGGTGGATCGGGATGTGCTTCTCGACCTTGCGGGTGTACGCCTTGATGACGCCTTCGAGGGCGTCCGCGTGCTTCTTCAGCATCTTGTCGAGGAACTTGCGGTCGGTCTTCGCCTTCACCCGGGGGGTCAGACAGCGCAGCGTCTCGCGCACGTCGCCCCAGACGGCCAGGTCCAACTTCGAGCGGCGGCCGAGGTGTTCGGGGCGTACGTCGACCTGGGCGATCTTCACGTCGTCGGGGAGGAAGGCGTTGTACGGGAAGTCCGTGCCGAGCAGGATCAGCAGATCGCACTCGTGGGTGGCCTCGTAGGCGGCGCCGTAACCGAGCAGCCCGCTCATGCCGACGTCGTACGGGTTGTCGTACTGGATCCACTCCTTGCCGCGCAGCGCGTGCCCCACCGGGGACTTGACGCGCTCGGCGAACTCCATCACCTCGGCGTGCGCTCCGGCCGTGCCGCTGCCGCAGAACAGCGTGACCCGCTTCGCCTCGTCGATCATGCGGGCCAGCTTCTCGATCTCGGCGTCCCCGGGGCGTACGGAGGGACGCGCGGTCACCAGGGCATGGTCGATCGCCTTGTCGGGGGCGGGGGCCGCAGCGATGTCGCCGGGGAGCGAGACGACGCTCACCCCGCTGCGGCCGATCGCGTGCTGGATCGCCGTCTGGAGGAGGCGGGGCATCTGCTTCGGGCTGGAGATCAGCTCGCTGTAGTGGCTGCACTCCAGGAAGAGGCGGTCGGGGTGCGTCTCCTGGAAGTAGCCGAGGCCGATCTCGCTGGTGGGGATGTGCGAGGCGAGGGCGAGGACGGGGGCCATGGAGCGGTGGGCGTCGTAGAGGCCGTTGATCAGGTGGAGGTTGCCGGGACCGCAGGAGCCCGCGCAGGCGGCGAGGGAGCCGGTGATCTGGGCTTCCGCGCCGGCCGCGAAGGCGGCGGTCTCCTCGTGTCTGACCTGGATCCACTCGATCTCGGGGGTGCGGCGGATCGCGTCGACGACGGGGTTGAGACTGTCGCCGACGACTCCGTAGAGACGCTGGACTCCGGCGCGGACGAGGATGTCCACGAACTGCTCTGCGACATTCTGCTTGGCCATGGATCCATCAACCCATGGGCCGCTGCGTTACGCCTCCCAGACTGCTGCAGCCGTACGGTCGTCCGCGTACCCCTTGACCCGGAGCTGGGTGTCGGCCAGGAAGGCCGCGAGCCCGGGCGGATCGCCTGGCCCCCAGCGCTCCGCGAGTTCCTCGGCGAGGGCGGGCTCCCCGCGCAGCGGCTCGGCCAGTCCGCCGCTGCAGAGCAGCAGGGTGTCGCCGGGGCGGGCCACCGAGGCGCGGAAACGGAAGGGGTCGGAGGGCGGTGGCAGCGGGCCCTGGACGTACGGGGAGGGGGGTGTGGTGATGCCGAGGTCCATGGTGAGGCGGTCGCCCTCGGGGGTCTCTGAGGGGGCGGAGCCGAAGCCGACGACGGGGGCTCCGGTGACGGCGGACGGCTCGGGGATCAGCGGCTCTATGTCCTGCCACGCGCCGTCGCGCAGGCGGAAGAGGCCGCCGCCTCCGACGCCGAAGAAGATGCGGTTGCGGCAGTCGGGGTCCCCGGAGAGCAGGAGGCAGCGCAGGCTCGCGGTGTACTCGTCGGGTTCCAGGCCGAGTTCGCCGGCGCGGGCGCGGAGCTTTCCGTAACCGCGGTCGGTGAGGCGGTGCAGTCCGGACTTCAGGTCGCCCCTGCGGCCCGCGCGGATGTCCTCGGCGAGCCGTACGTGGCTGCGGCCCACCGCCCCGCCGATCCAGCGGCAGGCGTCGGCCGCGGCGAGGTGCGCGCCTTCGGCGGCGCGGGCGCCGCTGGCGACCGCGACCAGGACGAGGCTGCTCTCGCCGCTGCCGAAACGGGCGGTGAGCAGGGCGTCGCGGCGGGGTTCGCCGCGGAAGCGGGCGGAGTCGCCGCGGGTGGAGGCGGCGCGCAGGGTGTACGTGCCGTAGCGGGCGCCGTCCAGGACGGTGTCGGCCATCAGCTCGTCGAGCCCGTCGGGGTGCGCGGCGGGCAGCGCGGTGGGCTCGGCGTCGTAGGTGGGAGGCCCGTCGCCGATGTGGGCGGCGCGGGGGCGCGGCGACGGCTCGGAGAGCACGGGGCCGGGGGCGGCATGGCGCGGGTGGGCCTGCAGGTCGGGGACGGTCGGCTTGTGGGCGGGGGGTGCGGGCGGTTCGGGTGCGGGCGGTTCGGGTGCGGGCGGTTCGGGTGCGGGCGGGGCGTCGGACGTCCGCGGCTCCTGCGCGTCGGGAGCTTCCGCCTCCGCCGCCTGCGGCACGTGCGCTGCGGGGCTCGGAGGTGCCTGCGGCTGCGGCGGCGCCGGTGGTGCCGGTGGTGCGCCGAAGCGCTGGGTGAAGCCCCAGCCGTCCTCGGCGGGGGTGGCGTCCTCCAGGGGCGGTTCCCAGGGGGCGCGGGTGCGTTGAGGGGGGATCTCGTCGTGCGCGGGCGAGGCGCTCACCGTGTCCGCGGCCGAGTCGAAGCGGTCGTCCAGGGTGTCACCGCCGGAGGCGGCGGTGGTGTCGGTGTCGGTGGGTGCGCCGGTGGCGGGTTCGTCCTCGTACAGCTTGCCCCACCAGTCGTCCTCGGCGGCGGCGTGCCTGTCCCCCTGCTGACTCATGCCCCTATTGTCCATCGATGGGCGGGGGTTGGTACAGGGTGCGCGGAATTGCCCGCCCGGCTGCACTCCCCCCACAGAAGAGCAGCCGGGCGGAGTCGGGTTCCCCACGGATCCGTTTCAACGGCTGGATCACTCTGGCAGAAACCTGCCCCGAGCAGCGATGATGTGCCGCGGCGGGAATCCGCCGTGGCACAGAACCGCCACCCACGACGTGGAACGGAACGAGGTGCACCTTGCTCGGCGCCATAGGACTCGACGACCTCCAGGAGACGGCCTACCGCGCGCTCGTGAATCTGGGCGCGGCCGAGGTCCCCGACCTCGCACGCCGCCTCTCGCTCCCCGAGTCCGACACGGAGCGCGCCCTGCGGCGCCTGGAGCAGCACGGGCTCGCCGCCCAGTCCTCAGGGCGTACGGGCCGCTGGGTCGCCGCGCCGCCCGGTGTGGGGCTCGGTGCGCTGCTCACCCAGCAGCGGCACGAGCTGGACCAGGCGGAGCTGGCGGCTGCGCTGCTGGCCCAGGAGTACCGGTCGGAGGCGACTTCGCCTGCCGCCCTCGACCTGGTGGAAGTGGTCACAGGTGCCAGCGCGATCGCCCAGCGCTTCCTGCAGATGCAGCTGGGTGCGACCGAGGAGATCTGCGGGCTGGTGACGGGTCCGCCGATCGCGGTCGCACCCGAGGAGAACAACGAGGCCGAGGAGCTGGCGACCACGCGCGGGGTCGGCTACCGGCTCGTACTCGAACGCGATGTGCTCGAACTGCCCAATTCCATCAGCGAGTTGGCGGCAGGCCTGGAGCGGGGTGAGCAGCTCAGGGTGGCCGACCGGGTGCCGACCAAGCTGATCGTGGCGGACCGCAATCTGGCGATGGTCCCGATGACGGTGAGCTCGGGCACGGAGCCGACGGCGATCGTCGTCCATGCGAGCGGGCTGCTCGACTCGCTGATCGGGCTCTTCGACTCGGTGTGGCGCGACGCGCTGCCGCTGCGGCTCGGCGAGGGCGGGACGGTCACGGGCGAGGAGGCGGGCGGACCCGATGCGACCGATCTGGAGATCCTGTCGCTGCTCCTCGCCGGCATGACCGATGCGAGCGTCGCCAAGCAACTGGACCTGGGGCTGCGGACCGTGCAGCGCAGGGTCAAGGGGCTGATGGAGCTGACCGAGGTCACCACCCGGCTCCAGCTGGGCTGGCACGCGTACGAAAAGGGCTGGGTGGCCCGTACCTGAACGCACGAAAAGGTCCGCCGGGCAGCCCCACCCCCCACGGGAGAGACGCCCGGCGGACCGGTCTTTCTAGCGCAGTCCGTACGCGTCGGTCACGGTCTGGGAGACCGCGTTGCCTGCCGCGTCGGTCAGTTCGGTCTTCAGCGTGACGGTCTTCGCGGTGTCGGCGCCCGCGTGGTCCACGGTCGCCACCCACTTTCCGCCCTGCTGTGCGACCTTGGCCTCGGTCCAGGTCTCGCCCTCGTCGTACGAGTACGAGAGTGCCGCCTTGACCAGCGCACCCGGGGTGTAGCCCGCGTGGCCCGTGGCGCTCAGGGTGATCTTCTGACCGTCCTTCGCGGGGAGGGTCTTCAGGCCGTCCTCGGGCAGCTGGTAGACCGGGAAGAGGAGCGGGATGCCCTGCGAGTAGACCTTCTCGTCACGGTGTGAGCGGAACGACCAGGTGGTGAGGGTTCCGGTGGAGCGCTTCCAGACCTTGGACGGGATCCCGAACCTCTGGGTGAAGAGGGTCAGTTCGTACGCGCTGTCCTCGGCGGGAACCGTGAACACCCCGAACGGGTAGCCGCTGTCACCGATCTGCTCGCCGTCGCGCTTCAGCGTCATGCCGCCGATGTCACCGAACCCGCCGGCGATCCCGTCGTGCTCGCTGTCGCGCCAGAAGCCCGGAGCGACACCGATCAGATTGTCCTGGCGCTCCGCGGCCAGCGCCTCCTTGCCCGCGCTGTCGTGCGGGGTGCCGGGGGCGACGACGCCTGCGTACCAGCTCTCGCTGATCTTCTGGCCGGCCTTGTACGTGCGGTCCGGCGACACCATGGTCTCGCCGAAGGGCAGGCTGGAGGAGACCATGCGGGACCAGGCGGTCGAGGCCGGGGTGTAGTACTCGGTGCGGGTGCCCGGTGCGGGGACCCAGGCGAAGCCGGAGACGCCCACGGGCTGCCCGTAGGAGGGGGTGGCCGTGACGTAGTCGGAGTAGTCGGCCACCACACCCATGGCGCGGTAGTCGGCCTCGTTCCTGCCGAGCTTCCTGTCCTCGACCCGGTAGGTGCGGTCGGAGGTGATCCGGCCGGTCTCGGGGAAGGCCAGGTCGTAGACGTACGGGCTCTTGGCGGTCGCCTTCCAGCGCAGCGTCACCGGACCGCCGGCGAGCTTGGCGAGGAGCGCCTTGGCCTCCGCGGCCTCGACGGCCAGGCCGGGCAGCGGCGGAGCACCGAAGAAGCTGGTGGTGGGCTGCCAGGTGCCTGCGGCCGCGCGGTGGGCGATGACGGCCTTGGCGCCCGCGTCCTTGGCGAGCTGTGCGACGGTCTGGAGGCTGGTTTCGCCGTCCGGGACCTCGACCAGCGCGATCTTCCCCTGCACACCGGCGGCGGCGAGCTCGGCGGCCGTGCCCTTGCCCGCGTTCACCAGGGCTGCGGAGCCCGTGCCGTCCAGGTTGACCGATCCGGTGCTCGCGGTGACCGGGTGGAGTTCGGGGCCGCCGACCGCGGAGAGGGACGCGATCTGCGGGGCGTACAGGCTCCAGTAGCTGCCGAACTCGAACGCGCCGTTGCGGGCGTCGCCCTGGACGTCCGCGTAGTAGTCATCGACGATCCCGCCGCCGCTGATCGAGCCGGCGTGCAGCCAGGTCGGTGCCCAGGTGCGGCCGAAGGCGAGCGTGGTGTTCTGCGCCTCGGAGGGGCGGTCCGTCTTCACCGAGAGGCGGTGCGCCTTGCGGGCGTCGAGGACGACGGTGGTGTCCTTCGTCAGGTTCAGCTGCGGACGGCCCAGGTAGGAGACCGACTTGGGCAGGGTGCCCGTGGCGTCCGCGGTGTCGGGAGAGACGACGAAGGAGGAGAGGAAGTAGGCGCCGGGGCGCAGCCGGTAGACCTGGTCGGCCGAGCCCTCGTTGTAGCGGCGCTCGCCGGTGGCGGTGTCGGTGCCGATCACGTCGAGCGAGGAGACGCCGTTCGCCGGCTTGCCCGTACGGTCGACGACCTTGACCCGCAGGGTGACGGTGGCGGGCTCCACGTAGAGGGCGAACGGCGTCGAGACGCTGATGCCCTTGGCGGTGGCCACGAGGCGGCCGGTGACATCGCCGTACTGGCCGCTCGCCAGGTGCGCGGTCGGGTCGATGCGCAGCGGGACCTTGACGGTCGCGCCCGCAGGGACGGTGACGGTGCTCTTGGCCGGCGAGGCGACGGACGAACGCACGGTGGTGCCGTCGTTGCCGGTCACCCGCCGCACGGCGAGGTTCAGCTTCACCGGCGTGGAGCCGGTGTTGGTGTACGGGACCTCGACGGTGGTCCTGTCGCTCTTGTCCTGGGGCCAGTTGAAGGTGCCGCCCTGGACGGCGGGGGCGCCGAGGATCTGCTCGTCGATGGCGGCCTTCACATCGAGGCGGCCACCGCCGGTCTCGCGTACGTCGCCGGGGATGTCGGTCTGCGCGGAGGAGACCAGGGCCGCCTTGATCTGCTGGGCGGTCCAGGCGGGGTGGCGCTGCTTGAGGATGGCGGCCGCACCCGCGACATGCGGGGTGGCCATCGACGTACCGGACATGGACTGGTACGCGTACACGCCTCGGCCGCCCATGCTGGCCGCGGAGATACTGACGCCGGGGGCGGTGATCTCGGGCTTGAGGGTGTGGGCGGTGAGGACCGGGCCGCGGCTGGAGAAGGACGCGGTGGCGTCCTCGCTGTCGACGGCGCCGACGGTCAGCACGCTCGGGGCGCAGCCGGGCGAGGAGACGGTGTTGTTAGCGGGTCCGGAGTTGCCGGCCGCGATGACGAACAACGTCTGCGTGCTCTGGGCGAGTTGCTCGGTGGCGGCGCTCATCGGGTCGGTGCAGTCGAGTTCGCTCGGGTTGCCGAGGCTCATCGAGACGACGTCGGCCTTCTGGTCGACCGCCCACTGCATTCCGGCGATGATCCAGGAGTCCATGCCCGAGCCGCTGTCGTTGAGGACCTTGCCGATGAGCAGGTCGGTGCCGGGGGCGACACCCTTCTGCAGGCCGTCGCTCGCCGCGCCGGAGCCGCCCACGGTGGAGGCGGTGTGGGTGCCGTGGCCCTGGCGGTCCTCGGCGGTGTCGGAGTCGGTGAAGTTCTTGGAGCCGGTGACCCGGCCCTTGAGGTCGGGGTGCTCGAAGTCCGCGCCGGTGTCCAGGACGGCGACCTTGGTGCCCTTGCCGGTGAATCCGGCGGCCCAGGCCTGCGGGGCGTTGACCTGCTTCGTCGACGCGTCGAGGAGCGACTTCACCTTGCCGTCGAGCCACAGCTTCTTGAGCGTGGAGACGGAGCGGGTACGGGACGTGGTGACGTCCGCCCAGAAGTCCGCCGCCCTGGTCTTGTCGGCCTTGAGCGCGACGCCGCCGATGGAGTCGAGGACGAGTCCGCGCTGTGCGCCGCGCGGGGCGACGGGGGCGCTGCGGGCGACGTCGACGGAGCTGTCGTACGTGGCGATCAGCGGGATCGACTTGGCGTGCGCGTCGTCATACCCCTGGGCTATCAGCCCGGTGACGTTGAAGAGCTGCTCGTCGACCTTGCCCGCGGCGATCGCCGCGGCCGCACCCTCGGGGTAGACGTACAGGTCCTTGCCGCTCTGCCGGGTCTCGACCAGCGGCTGCGTGCCGTCCTCGCGCGGCAGGGCGACGGCGCTGCTGCGGCCCGAACCGCCCTTGGTCACCCGCACCTTGTCGCCGGTGACCAGCGTGACGGTGACGGGCCTGCCCTGCTTCTCCGCTCCGGCATCGCTGCCGACCAGCGGTCTCTTCCCGGTCGTGCCGTCCTGCGGCGTGGCCGCCGACGGCGCGACCGCGGTGGCAGCCAGGACAGCGGCGATGGCCGCTCCCAGGGCTGTACGCGGTATCCGGCGCATGCTTCTCCCCAAGTCATTGCGGAAATATGGACACAAAGGTCCCTGTTCCAGGTGCTGTTGGTGCTGCGGTGGCGCCACAGTGGCAGAGGTACGGGCGGTAAAGAGAAGATGCTGCTGGCGGTTATGCGCCGTGTCTGTTTCCCGCCTCGGCGTACGGCGGAGCAGCGGAACGAAGAAGGGCTGTCGCAGTGCTGGGAGTGGTGGGGCTCGATGAGCGGCGCGAGTCGGCGTACCGCGCGCTGGTGGTGCTCGGCTCCGCCGAGGTGTCCGCTCTGGCGCGGCGCCTGGCGCTCTCCGAGGCCGATACGGAGGACGCGCTGCGGGGCCTGGAGCGGCGGCGGCTCGCCGCCAGGACGCCGGGCCGTTCGCAGCGGTGGGTGGCCGCCCCGCCCGGGGCCGCGCTGGGTGCGCTGCTGGCCCAGCAGCGGCGCGAGCTGCGGCAGGCGGAACGGACGGCCGCCCGGCTCGCGGAGGAGTACCGGGGCGATCCGGCGGCGCCCGGCGTGCACGACCTGGTCGAGGTGGTCACCGGCGCGAGCGCCGTCGCGCACCGCTTCCACCAGCTCCAGCAGGGGGCGGCACGGGAGGTGTGCGCTCTGGTCACGGCCAACCCGGACGTGGTGACGGGGACGCAGAACGACGCGGAGGAGCCGGCCACCGTGCGCGGCGTCTCCTACCGGGTGGTCGTCGAGCGTGCGCTGCTGGACTCACCGACCGGACGGGTGGAGCTCCTGACGGCACTGGGGCGCGAGGAGCAGGTCCGCGTCGTCGACCGCGTACCGACAAAGCTGGTGATCGCGGACGGCAGCCGGGCGCTGATGCCGCTGCTGGGGCGCGGCGCGGACCCCGCGGTCCTGGTGAGCCGGGCGAGCGGGCTGCTGGAGGCACTCATGGGGCTCTTCGAGTCGGTGTGGCGCGAGGCGGTGCCGCTGCGGATCGGCCCCGACGGGATCACGGCCAGGGAGGGGGCGGCACGCCCCGACGCCACCGATCTGGAGATCCTCTCGCTGCTCCTCGCCGGGATGACCGATGTCAGCGTCGCCAAGCAGCTGGGCCTGGTGGAGCGGACCGTACAGCGCAGGGTGAAGGGCCTGATGGCGCTGATCGGTGTCGGCACCCGCCTCCAGCTGGGCTGGCACGCGCGCGCCGCGGGCTGGGTGCGGGATCACCCCTGAAACAGGCTGGACCTGCGGTGACGCCCGGCATCCTGCACCCTTGGCAGATGAGTGTGTGGCAGCTCCTCGCGGTCGGCCTGGTGATGCTGCTCGGCCTGCTGGGCGTACTGGTGCCCGGTGTTCCGGGGCAGGCGATCGTCTGGGCCGCCGTCGCCTGGTGGGCGCTGACCGACACCACCCCGCTCGCCTGGGGCGTGCTGGCCGGGGCGACCGCCGTACTGCTGCTGAATCTGGCCCTGCGACCACTGCTGCCTGCCCGGCGCCCCGCCGAGTCCGGGGCACCGCGGCGGACCCTGTACACCGGAGGGGCGGCCGGGATCGCCGGGTTCTTCCTGGTGCCCGTGGTCGGCGGTCCGGCCGGCTTCCTCGGCGGGATCTACGGAGCCGAGCGGGCGCGCCTGGGCAGCCACCGGGACGGCTGGGCCTCCACGCGCAGGGTCATGCGGGCCGTCGGGACACCGGTGCTGGTGGAGCTCTTCGCCTGCCTGCTGGTCGTGGGGGCGTGGGTGGGCGCGCTCCTCTGGGGCTGAGGGTCAGGGATCGGAAGACCTTACACATCGGATCTATCCATAAGTATTGACGCTCTCCGGCACCATGCCTACCTTCCATCCTGGGATTGCTCGGATGAATGCATGGGTATGAGTCGCCAGGAGGCGCCGTGGGAAACGCATCAGTACCGTCCCGACGAACCGTTCTCGCCACCAGTACGGCGATCGGCGGGGCCCTCCTGGCGGGAGGCGCGTCCACCGTCCCCGCCCAGGCCTCCGCACCGGCGGCCGCATCGACAGCCCCGCCGCCCAGCGGCATCGGCATCCGGTCCTCGGACGACAGCTGGCGCACGGTGCTCGACGACGCCGATCTGCGCTGGCAGAAGATGCCGAAGACCTGGTACGAGGGCCCGTACCTCGGCAACGGCTACCTCGGTTCCGGTATCTACGCCGAGCCGGGCAAGAACGCGATCCGCTTCAACGTCCAGCACTCCGAGGTCCAGGACCACCGCCCCGAGTTCGGCTCGCTCTTCGGCCTGGCTCGGCTGCCCATCGGTTACTTCACCCTGGAGCCCGTCGGCACCATCACCGCGCTCGACTGGCGCCTGGGCCTGCGCGACGCCGAGCTCACGGGCACCCTCACCACCGACCGGGGCACCCTCACCCTGCGGGCCCTGGTCCACAACTCGCTCTCCGTACTGGCCGTCGAGATCACCCCGAGCGAGGGCGAGAAGGACTTCCGCTGGGTCTTCCACCCGGCCGACGCGATCAGCCCGCGCGCCGCCTCGAAGCCGCTCCCGGCCGGTTACACGGGCAATCCCCCGGCCGTGACCGAGGAGACGGACGACGGGGTGAGCGCGGCGGTCCAGCCGCTGCTCTCCGGCGGCCAGCACGTCACCGCCTGGCGGGAGCGCACCAGGGGGACGGCTCGCACGCTGTACGTCACCGTCGCCCACTCCTTCCCCAGGTCCACCGCCCGCGACCGCGCCGTGAAGCTGGTGCGGGGCGCGTCCTCGGTCTCGTACGACCTGCATGCCATGTCCCACCGCGCCTGGTGGCACCGCTACTACAGGAAGAGCTTCCTGTCGGTGCCCGACGCACGGCTCCAGCGCTTCTACTGGATCCAGCTCTACAAGATCGCCTCGGCCGCCCGCGCGGACGCCCCCGTGATGGCCACCTCGGGTCCCTGGCTGGAGCCGACGCCCTGGCCCGGCACCTGGTGGAACCTCAACGCGCAGCTCGAGTACTGGATGATCCACGGCTCCAACCACCTCGAACTCGACGCGCTGACGCGGTCCATCAGCGAGTACCGCCAGACCCTCGTCGAGACCACCGACCCGCGCTACCGCGCCGACTCGGCGGGCATCACCCGCACCACCGACATGACGCTCAGCGCCGGCGGCGCACTCGACGGCTCGACCTTCCCGCTGGGCATCCCGGGCCAGGCCACCCCGGTCCCCGAAGTCGGCTGCCTCACCTGGGCGTTGCACAACGTCTGGCTCAGCTACCGCCACACCATGGACGAGTCGATCCTGCGCGACACCGTCTTCCCGCTGCTGCGCAGGACCGTCAACTACTACCTGCACTTCCTGCAGCCGGGCACGGACGGCAAGCTCCACCTGCCCCTCACCTACTCCCCCGAGTACGGCACCAGCCCCGACTGCAACTTCGACCTGATGCTGCTCACCTGGGGCTGCGGAACCCTGCTGGAATCGGCCGAACTCCTGGGCATCGACGACCCGTTGAAGGCGCGCTGGCAGGAGGTGCTGGCCAAGCTCACCCCGTATCCGACCGGACCCGACGGCCTGATGATCGGCGCGGGCACTCCGCTCGCCGTCTCGCACCGGCACTTCTCGCATCTGCTCGCGGTCTATCCGCTGTACGAGATGACGGGCCGCAACCCGGACGAAGTCGCCCTGATCGAGAGGTCGTTGAGCCACTGGGTCGGCTTCACCGGAGCCCTCCAGGGCTATACGTACACCGGCGCCTCGTCGATCTCGTCGCTGCTCGGCAAGGGCGAGGACGCGCTGAAGTACCTGGGCGAGCTGATGACCAAGTACATCCAGCCCAACACCATGTACAAGGAGTCGGGCCCGGTCATCGAGACCCCGCTCGCCGCCGCCCAGTCGCTGCACGACATGCTCTGCCAGTCCTGGGGCGGCACGGTCAGGGTCTTCCCCGCCGTCCCGGCCGCCTGGGCGGATCTGACGCTGCACGACTTCCGTACGCAAGGGGCCTTCCTGCTCAGTGCCGTACGGGAGAAGGGCGCCACCCGCTGGGTCGGGCTGACCAGCGAGGCGGGTGCGCCCTGTGTCGTACGCCATGGCATCGCGGGGGCCGTGGAGGTGACCGGCCGGCACGGGAAGCCGCTCCGTTACGAGGACTTGGGCGATGCCACCGTGCGCATCGAGCTCCGCAGGGGCGAGTCCGCACTGATCACCGCGGCGGGCGACAGCCCCGACCTGACGATCAGGCCCGTGACGCCGAACGCGCCCGCGGCCGCCTGGGGGCTGCCCGCCTGATTCCTTGGTCCTAGGACCGATCTCCGATGTGCGGGGAGGGGTACGCGCGCGATGCTGGGCACATGAGCGAATTCAGCGAGGCGGAACGCGCGTACCTCAAGTCCCAGCGGCTCGGCCGGCTGGCGACCGTGGACCCCAAGGGCCAGCCGCAGGCCAATCCGGTCGGATTCTTCCCGCAGGAGGACGGCACGGTCCTGATCGGGGGATTTGCACTTGGAACCACAAAAAAATGGCGCAACCTCCAGTCCAACCCGAAGACCTCACTGGTCGTCGACGACGTGGTGAGCCTCAAGCCGTGGACGGTGCGCGGGGTGGAGATCCGCGGGGAGGCGGAGCTGCTGACCGGTCCGCACGACCTGGGCCCGCACTTCAGCGAGGAGCTCATCCGGATCCACCCGGTCAAGATCCACAGCTGGGGTCTGAACTGACCGCCCCGAGCGCCAAGTGCCGTACGGCGTACGACCGCCAAGGCCGCCACGCCTCGTCGTCGCCCTCGCCCCCGAGGGCGACATCCGGGTCGCCGAGGGCGCGCATCCGGATCAGCGCGGCGGTCTCGGGGCTCACCCCGTCGAGGGCGAGCAGCGCCTGTTCGGCCTCGTCGCGGTCGGCGCCGGGGTCGAGTCGTACGCCGTCGAGAAGGCCCAACTCCCGTACATCAGGGAAGAGACGGGTGAGTCCGCCGCATGGCCGGTCGAGGAATTCCCCACGGGTCTCCACGAGTTCCCCGGCGGCCTCTCGGCCCACGATCGCCCGGACGGCGAACTCCTCAGGGTCGGCCGTACCGGGCGAGCGGAGCCCGGGCCTGGCCGCGACCAGCGGGGCGAGCCGGGGGTCGGCGCCCAGGCGCTCGTCGATGGCGTACGGATCGGCGTCGAGGTCGAAGAGACGGCGCAGCCGCTGTACGGCGGTGGTGAGGTCGCGCAGATCGGTGAGATGGATCCGCGCGTCCAGCCAGCGGCCGCCCGATTTCTCGTCGACGGCAGCGATCCCGGAGCCGTACGGCAGCCGAAGCGAGCGCCGGAAGGTGCGGGCGCCGGGGGCGCCGACGATCTCCTCGATGCCTCCGATCGCCTCCGAGGCCAGCAGATCGAAGGCCTCCCGGCGGGCGTAGGCACCTCGGTAGGCGAGCCGGAGCGGGATGCCGGCGGCCGTCAGGACCGCCGGTCCTGCGGACTCGGCGCGCAGTTCGGTGGGGGTGCGGGCGTAGATCTGGCGAATCGTGTCGTTGAACTGACGGACGCTGGCGAACCCGGCCGCGAAGGCGATCTCGGTGACCGGGAGGGCCGTGGTCTGCAGCAACAGCCGTGCGGTGTGGGCGCGTTGGGCCCGGGCCAGGGCGACGGGGCCCGCGCCGACCTCGGCGGTCAGCTGGCGCTGCACCTGGCGGGCGCTGTAGCCGAGCCGCCCCGCGAGACCGGGGACGCCCTCGCGGTCGACGACCCCGTCGCCGATCATGCGCATGGCCCGGCCGACGGTGTCGGCCCGTACGTTCCAGGCGGCCGACCCCGGCACCGCGTCGGGGCGACAGCGGCGGCAGGCCCGGAAGCCGGAGCCCTGGGCCGCCGCCGCGGTCGGGTAGAAGCAGACGTTCTTGCGCTTGGGGGTCACGGCCGGACAGCTCGGCCGGCAGTAGATCCCCGTGGTCTTCACCGCGAAGAAGAACTCCCCGTCGAAGCGCGCGTCACGGCTGCTCACCGCCTCGTAACTGGTCTCGTCGTCCATCATCACGAGTCCAGTGTGCAGCGGCACGCGCGCTCCGGCTGGCGGAATTCGGACACGGCGCTCACCGTGTCACGGCTTGCGGACCTTGCCGCGCTTGGCCTCCATGTTGACCCGGCCCTCCGCTCCCTTCGCCTTCCAGTCCTTACGGATCTCGGCGCGCAGCCGGGCGTCGGTCTTCGCGACGATGCGCTGGTTCTCGCGCAGCAGCTTGCGGTAGCTCTCCAGCCGGCGCACGGGCAGCGACCCGTCCTCCAGCGCGGCGAGCACAGCACAGCCCGGCTCCGCCTCATGGGCGCAGTCGTGGAACCGGCACTCGGCGGCGAACTCCGCGATCTCGGAGAACACCTGCCCGACCCCGGCCTCGGCATCCCAGAGCCCGACGCCGCGCAGCCCCGGTGTGTCGATGAGGACTCCCCCGCCGGGCAGCGCGAGGAGGTTGCGGGTGGTGGTGGTGTGCCGGCCCTTGCCGTCGATGTCGCGGGTGGCCTGCACCTCCATGATCTCCTCGCCGAGCAGGGCGTTGGCGAGGGTGGACTTTCCGGCGCCGGAGACGCCGAGCAGCACGCTCGTACCGCCCGAGACGATCGCGGAGAGCACGTCGACACCGTCGCCGGTGGCCGAACTGACGGGCAGCACCTGCACGCCAGGCGCCGTGGTCTCGACGTCCTCGACGAGGTACGAGAGCCCGGTGGCGTCCGGCACGAGGTCCGCCTTGGTGAGCACGACCAGCGGTTGCGCGCCGGACTCCCAGGCCAGGGCGAGGAAGCGTTCGATACGGCCGAGGTCGAGCTCGACGGCGAGCGAGACCGCGATGATCGCGTGGTCGACGTTGGCCGCGAGGATCTGGCCCTCGGAACGCTTGGAGGACGTCGAGCGCACGAATGCGGTGCGGCGCGGCAGCAGCGTCCGTACGTACCGGGGATCCCCGCCGGGATCGACGGCGCACCAGTCGCCGGTGCACACGACCTTCATCGGGTCGCGCGGCACCACGAACTCGGTGTCGGCCCGCACGAGACCGTCGGCGGTGACGACGTCGCACTGACCGCGGTCGACGCGTACGACACGGCCGGGCACCAGGCCCTGCTCGGCGTACGGGGAGAACTCGGCAGCCCAGCCCTCGTCCCAGCCGTGAGCGGCGAGAGGGTGCTGAGCAGTGGAAAGAGAAGACGAGTTGAGCGAAGCGTTGAACAACGCGGGAAACCCTTCAAAGGGTGGTCCCGGCGAAGAAGAGGTGTCAGCCGGAGACCACAGGGGTGGAAACGATGATGAACTCCTGAATGCGGGCAGTGCCCACCGCAGCGACAGTCATCAATGTCCTCACCTCCTGCTTCTTCTCAACGAACCAACACCACGTCCCTCGGCAGCGACAGACAGCCGCGCCTTGGAACGAACAGAACCATAGCCCCACCCCGGGGCGCGGCACCACCGATTAAATCCGAGACCCTCCCCCATCCCGGAAGCGACGGTTCCGCGGCGCGCGGCGCCCCGGGTGGCTCAGCCCTGCTTCTCCAGCGCGTCGGCGAAGGCGCGGAGGGCATCGGCCAGTTCCTTCTTGGTGGGCAGTTCATCCACCTTCTTCTCCAGACTGTCGATGCGCTTCGTCAGTTCGTCGAGGTCTGCGGGGGCCGTGGGATGCGCGGTGGGCTCGCCCGTGGGGGCCGAGGACCCGGACGGCTCCGAGGTCGGGTCGGTACCGGCCGAGCCTCCCGCATCGGTACCGCCCGACCCTCCCGCATCCGTACCGCTCGAGACGCCACTGTTGCCGCCGGAGTCACCTCCGACGGTTCCACCCGACACACCAGCGGAGCCGCCGTCACCGCCGCCGGCGTCGGCGCCGGAGGTGCCTCCTCCGTCGGACGGATCCACGGACACAGCGGTACGGCCGGAGGCCCCTCCGCCTTGGTCCGCCACGGCGATCGCCCCGCCCACACCCAGCACCATCGCGGCCGCCGCGCCGACCAGGGCCACTGTCATCCGGCGCGCCTGTAACTTCCTCAGGATTGTCATGCGACGGACACTAACTACCGATCTGCGCGGACGGATCCCTTCCGAAGATTCAGCACCTGGTCATGCGAGATCCGTGACGCTGGGCGCGGTGGGACGCGGGATGGTGAGGCTGGGCGCGTACTGGGCGGCCTGCGCCGTGAACATCGCCGCGTAGCGGCCTTTGGCCGCCATGAGTTCGTCGTGGCCGCCCTGTTCGACCAGGTGTCCGCGGTGCAGGAGGTAGATGCGATCCGCGTGGCGGACACCGGACATGCGATGGGTCACCAGCACGACGGCCCGGTGCGGGGAGGCGAGTTGACGGATGCGGTCGAATGCCTCGATCTCGGCCTCGGGGTCGAGGGCCGATGTCGGCTCGTCGACGATCAGTACGCTGTCGGCCGTGCTGGTGGAGCTGCGCCAGTGGGTGCGTGCCAGTCCGACTTTCTGCCACTCGCCGCCGGAGATCTCCGAGGCACCGCGGAACATCCGGGCCAGCAGGCTCCGCAGTCCGTGGGGCAGTTTCGCGATGACGGGCCGGGCCCCTGCGTAGTCGACCGAGGGCTCCAGGTCCTTGTGCTCCGCGTCCAGGCCGGGACGCCCGATGCGGATGTTCAGGGCCGCGGTCACCGGCCAGCGCTGAAAGTCCTGGGTCAGCAGGGAGACGCGGGCGAACACCTGGGAGCGGTCCAGGTCGGCCAGGATGCCGGTACCCCAGCGCACGGTGCCGGCCTGGGGGATCAGCAGCCCCGCCAGCACCTTCATCAGGGTGCTCTTTCCGGAGCCGTTTTCGCCCACTACCGCGGTCACCGACCCCATGGGCAGGGTCATCGACACCGAGTCGAGGGCGGGGGTATCGCGGTCGGGGTAGCTGTAGGTGACCTTGTCCAGGTCGACGTGGCCGACGTGCGGCGGCACATCGTCTCCGCCTGCGGGGATGGCGCGCATCGCGGCGTCGGTGAGGAACCAGTCGTGGTCCTGGACGTACAGGGACTCCTCGTGGAGCTGGTTGATGTTCATCACCAGCGCGCCCAGGCTCGCCGAGCCGGATCGCACCGCGATCACCGCCGTGCCCGCCACGGCCAGGCTCATATGGCCGGACACGATCAGCCAGACCATCACTCCGTACGTGAAGGCCATCGCCAGCCCCGACAGCGCCGCGGCGACCAGTTCGGTGAGCGCCTTGCCGTTCGCGAGGCGCTTCTGCTCCTCCTCGGCGCTCTCCGCCATGGCCTTGTACTTCTCCAGCAGGAACGAGCCGACCGCGTGGATCCGCACCTCCTGGGCCGCGGACCTCTCGGTGAGGAGATTGCCAATCAGGCGGCTGGCGCGCATGTGCTCGACCCAGTTCATCATCGACACATAGCGCTCCTGCGCCACCCGCATCGCACCCCAGCCTCGCGGCGCGGCGATCAGGAGAAGCATGGGCAGTAATACGGGGTGGAGGATGGTGAGGATGCTCGCTGTGGCGATCAGGGAGATGGAGCCGTTGAGCGCGGCGACACAGGCGCTGATCATGCGGCGTGCGGCGGCGGCCCCGTACTGGGCCACGTCGATCAGCCGCCGGAACTCCGGGTCCTCGATCGCCTCCAGTTCCACGGCCGTTGCGGCTGCCAGATACTCCGTGGTGGCGATCCGCTCCACCAGCGGTTCGAGGCGTCCGGCACGCGATGTGGACCAGCCGGCCAGCCCGGCATTGACCACGGCGATGACCGCGGCGGCGATCAACGCGGGCACCGCTTCGCGCATCCGCGCGGCCGGGGCTCCGCCACCGAGCAGCGCGTGCATCACGGCGTTGACCGCGAGGAGACCGACGGCGGCGGCGATGCCCTGCCCGATCTCGCTCACCCACACCGCCGTCAGTGCCGGCCGGTCCGCCCGCCAGGCCCTGCGCAGCGTGCCGGCGACCAGCCGGGGCAGCGCGCGCATGGCCGTGAGCATCGTCAAGTCGAGCCCGGCTCCTTCGTGTTTGGACCAGCCCATGTCATAGCGCAGCGGGCCACCGAACAGTTCCTGCTCGGCCGCCGAAACCGTCGCCTCCGCCATCCGGACCCGCCTGAAGAACTTCTTCACGCGACCTCACCTCCCTTGATGCCCGGGGCGGTGATCTCCACGTACAGGTTTCCGGCGACGAAGTTGTCCAGTACTGCTCGGGTATAGGGGTGGCAGTCGGCGGGTGGATGGCCGGGGTCGACCCACACCAGGCCCCGGTGCGTGCCCGGTGCGGCGGTGACGCCGGTCTCCTCCAGAAGTTCACGCCGGGCCGCCTCCTGTGCGAACTCGCCCGCCTCCAGGTGCCCGCCGACAACGGTGATCAGGTTCGGCGCGTGAGAGGAGGACGGCTGGTGCCGCACGGTCAAGATGCGGCCATCGCTGGGCCGTTGAAGAAGAAGCATGACGTGCGCGATGCTCGTGTGTCGTCGGCTCACTGCTTGTCCCCCCGCATCAGGCGGTCCGAAGTCGCTCGCCCTCGGGCGGTGACCTCAGCGTCCGCGTTGTCCGGCCCCCACGCCAGACAGCCCACTGCGTCCCGGGCGAAATCCTGTCGGTGGAGGTCGTTCATGCCCACCACCGCGGTGACGGTCGAGAGCCGCTGAAAGGCAAGAGGGCGGCGTCAACCTGGGTCACGAGCAGCTGAGCTCGGGGCTGGGGGTTGTCGAACACGCAAGGGCAGGTGACAGGGACGGGGTACGGCTTCATGACATCTCCTCTGGGAGCGGCGGCGATGGATGTGACCGGACAACGTTGCTGATCAGCAGCCCGTAACGGCGACAGGCGAACGATGCGTCGAACGAAAGTTCGCCGAGAGGGCTGCGGGTAAGCGGCGTCTCGGCGCGCGGTGTTGGGCAGGGATTCGAATCACTCGTGCGGGGCCGTTCACCCTTGAGGGGTCTTGCTCAGCGTGCTAGTTGCCGCCGCTGCTCGTCGGGTACGGGCTGACCATGGTGTCGAAGTAGCCGTCAGGGGCTTCTTCGAGGAAATCCAGCAAGTTGTCCAGGAAGGCGCGCAGCGGCTGGGTCGCGTTGTGCCGGTCCAGATCCTCCTGGGAGCGCCAGACCTCGTACAGGAAGAGCCGGCCGTCGTCCTGGGCGTGCAGGTGGTACTCCAGATTGCCCTCCTCCTGCCTGGTCGGCTCCACGAGAGAGGCGAGGAGTCGGCGCACGTCATCGGCGCGCTCCGGCCTGGGGCGCAGGAAACCGTAGAGGGAGATGGGTGCTTGTGTTGTCGTCATGCCGCCAACGCTAGGATCTGACACCAATGTGAGGTTCAAGGTCATCGCGCGTGAGGTGGGTCACATGAAGATCGGCGATCTGGCCCGGGAGACGGGTGTGAGCGTGCGCCTGCTGCGCTACTACGAAGACCAGGGCCTGCTCACCTCGGACAGAACGGACGGCGGTCACCGCCACTACACCGCCGCCGCCCCGACCACCGTCACGCAGATCCGCACCCTGCTGGCCGCCGGCCTTCCCACGAAGACCATCCGGGATCTGATGCCCTGCTTCCTCGGCGACGGTCCCGAACTCGACGCCTGTGTCCAGGAACACCTGCAGACGCAACTACAGAAGCTGGACAGCCGCATGACCGACCTGCAGCACGCCCGCACCTCGCTCAGCGCCCTCCTCGACGCCTCGACGCGAGCGTCCCAGCTCGCATCATCGCGCGCCTGAACCAACCCCAGGGCAGCCCAGGTCACCCCCATTTGTTCGCGCCACCTGTTCTCCGGACGTGCAGTCCAGGTTCCGCCATGGCATCAACCCGCCACCGCCCTTTGATGCGTGCGGTGGGACGGACGGACTAAACCCTTCCCTATGAGATCCATATCCAGACGACGGTCCATCCCGGCCGCCGCCGCACTGACGCTGGCGCTCGCGGGAGGTTCCGCGGTTCCGGCCAATTCGGCCGAGGACCCGGCCGGCGATGCGGCGCAATCCGCCGCCCCGGCCACAACGAAGTCGTACGACATCACCCTGGTGACCGGCGACCTCGTCCACTTCACCGACGGGCCCGGCACGCAGGACGTCGTCACCGTCGACCCGGCGGACGGCTCGACCGGTGGCGTCCAGGTGCTGACGCAGGGCAGCGACACCTATGTGCTGCCCGCCGAGGCGATGGGCCTGCTGGCGGCCGGGAAGCTCGACCAGCGGCTGTTCGACGTCACGCGCCTGGTGGCGATGGGGTACGACGACGCTCACGCCGACGCCGTCCCCGTCATCGCGACGGGGACCTCGTCCAGGAGCCGCTCGGCCACGCCCCCGGCGGCGCCGGCAGGCGCGAAGACGGTCCGTACGCTGCCGTCGATCCATGCGACCGCGCTGCACACGGACAAGAGCCGGGCCCGCGCGTTCTGGAAGGACATCGCCCCGGGCGACGCCCCACGCGCGCTGTCCGCAGGCGTGGACAAGCTGTGGCTCGACGGGAAGGTCGAGGCCTCGCTCGCCGGATCCACCGCGCAGATCAACGCCCCCGCCGCCTGGTCGAAGGGCCTCGACGGCAGCGGTGTGAAGGTGGCGGTGCTCGACTCGGGCGCCGACGTCGACCACCCGGATCTCAAGGACCAGATCGTCGGGTCGAAGAGCTTCGTACCGGGCGAGACCGTCGACGACGGCCACGGCCACGGCACCCACACCGCCTCCACCATCGCTGGTACGGGCGCGGCCTCCAACGGTGTCGAGAAGGGCACCGCCCCCGGCGCCCGGCTGCTGGTCGGCAAGGTGCTCGCGAACTCCGGGTCGGGCGCCGACTCCGGAGTCATCGCCGGCATGGAGTGGGCGAAGGAGCAGGGCGCGGCCGTCGTGTCGATGAGCCTCGGCAACGGCGAGGACTCCGACGGGTCCGACCCGATGTCCCAGGCGCTCGACGCCCTGTCGGCGAACGGCGGTCCGCTGTACGTCGTCGCGGCGGGCAACGCCTACGACCCCGGCACCATCGGCGCGCCCGGCGCGGCAGCCTCCGCGCTGACCGTCGCGGCCGTCGACAAGAACGACGAGCGCGCCGACTTCTCCAGCCAGGGCCCGCTGATCGACTCGTACGCCCTGAAGCCGGACGTCTCCGCACCCGGCGTGGACATCAGCGCCGCCGCCTCGCAGTCCGTCCCGGGCTGGACGGGTGGCTGGTACAAGACGATGAGCGGCACCTCGATGGCCACCCCGCATGTCGCGGGCGCGGCCGCGATCCTCAAGCAGCGCCACCCCGACTGGAGCGGCCAGCGCATCAAGGACACCTTGATGAGCAGCTCCGCACGGATCTCGGCCACACCGTACGAGGCCGGGACCGGCCGGATCGACGTGGCAGCCGCCGTGGACTCGACGGTCGAAGCCAACGGGTCGGTGGCCGCGGCCTCGTACAAGTGGCCCAACTCCGGTGCCCAGCCCGCCACGCGCACGATCACCTACCGCAACAGCGGCACCTCGGACGTCACGCTCGCACTGTCGCTCGGCACCGCCGGCAGCGCCTACAGCCTCTCGGCGTCCTCGGTCTCCGTCCCGGCCGGCGACACGACGGACGTCACGCTGACCCTCGACCCGTCCAAGGTGCCCGCGGGCACCTCTTTCTCGGGCCAGGTCGTCGCCACCGACAGCACCACGGGCACGGTGGCCGCACACACCGGCTTCGCCATGTACAAGGAGCAGGAGCTGTACGACTACACCGTCAAGGTCCTGGGCCGCGACGGGAAGCCGACGGCGGGCACGGTCGTCCTCCACGAGGACGGCTCCGACACCCCGCTGTACCTGGGCGTCAACGGTGAGGACACCCTGCGCCTGCCGCCCGGCACCTACACCGCCACGACGTACATGGACATCCCCGGTGACTCCCCCGACTCGCTCGGCAAGGCCCTGCTGATCTCGCCGGACACCGCCCTCGACGCCACGCACACCTCCGGCACGGTCACCCTGGACGCGAGCAAGGCGCGCAAGGCGTACGCGGTGACGGACCGCGAAAGCGCGGTCACCCAGGCGTCGTTGGACGTGTCCCGCGTGTACGACACCGGCTCGACCGCCCTGGGCTCGCACTGGAACACCACCATGATGCTGCCGATCGCCTTCGACTCGATCTACCTGAGCCCGACCCCCAAGGTCGACAAGGGCACCCTGAAAGCCTTCGTCCACTGGCGGACGCGGGAGAATGCCTTGAAGGCCGAGACCGGCAGCGGCCACGCGATCACGCTCACCGCTCAGGGCTCCACGGTCTTCCACGACGGGACCGCCACGCTGAAGACCGTGTACGCGGGCAAGGGCGCGGCCGCCGATTACACAGGCCTCGACGTCAAGGGCAAGGCGGTCGTCATCGACCGCAGCGGCGCGGTCACCGCGTCCCAGCGCGCGCAGGCGGCAGCCGACGCGGGCGCCGCCCTGCTCGTCATCGTCAACGACAAGGCGGGCCGCCTGTACGCGAGTTACACTGGTGGCGGCGACACGACCGTCACCTCCGTCTCACGGACCGACGGCGCGCGGCTCGTCTCCGAGGCGACGTCGGGGTACGGCAGGATCACGGTCCGCCAGAAGCAGTTCCCCGGCTACACCTACGACCTGCTCCAGAGCTACCAGGGGAGCATCCCCGATGCTCCGCTGGCCTATCGCCCCAGGGACGGCGAACTCGCCCGCGTGGACGCCGCATACGCCGGCGCACCCGGCACGCTCGGGCAGGGAGCGCGCTACTTCGCTCCCTCCTGGGGCCCGGCCCTGGGTGGCGACGAGTACGAGCTCTACGGCCGCACCGTGACGGAGTACGTCACCGCGGAGCCGGACGGCATGGGCTCCTGGTACGAGCAGCACTCCACTACGGGAGGCGGGCCGAGCCTCGCCGAAATGAACCTGGCTGCCCACTACACCGCGGGCCGCCACAGCGACGAGGAGTGGTTCAAGCCCGTCCAGGCACCTCGCCTGGGCACCGGGTACACGGCGAACTACAGCCGCACCGGCACGTTCCAGTGGAACATCGCCATGTGGTCGGACGGCGACGACGGTCACCTCGGCATCGGAGGCGCCGGCACGCAGACAGCGCTCTACCAGGGCGACACTCTGGTCGCCAAGGCGAACGCCCAGTCGGGACACGTCTTCCACGCCCCTGCGGGCGCTTACCGGCTGACGGCGACCGGACAACGCAACGGCCAGGCCTGGCCGACCTCCACGAGCACCACCTGGGGCTTCGAGGCCAAGGCGATTCCCGCCGACGGCCCGGTCAGGGCCGATCTGCCCCTGCTGAATCTCTCTTACGACGTCGACACCGACCTGCAGGGGCTTGCGCGGGCGGGCAAGAAGCTCGAACTGGGCCTGCGCTCGGCCACGTACCCCGGTGATGTGAAGGCGACCGCCGCCACGCTCCAGGTGTCGTACGACGACGGCGTCACCTGGCAGCAGGCGGAGCTGAGGAAGACGGCGGACGGCCGCTGGACGACCGTGCTGAGGACTCCGTCCGACGGACACTTCGTGTCGCTGAAGACCTCGGCCCAGGCGCCGGGCGGACTCACCGTCGACCAGGAGATCATCCGGGCCGTCGGGCTCCGGTGATCTGACAAGCGTGTGGCGGGCCGACGGTCGGCGATCGGCCCGCCACACTTCTTCCGCCGGCCGTCACACCCACCCGCGGTCGCGGGCGTACCAGCCCAGTTGAAGACGGGTCGTCGCGTCGGCCTTGGCCATCAGCATCTGGATCCGCCGCTGCAGTGTGCGGACCGACATCTCCAGCAGCCCGGCCACGGCGGTGTCGGTGAAACCCGCGAGCAGCAGCCGCAGAACGTCCGTGTCGAGCGCGTCGAGCTCCGCCGCCGGTTCCTGGTAGGGCCTGCCGCGCTCCCACACCTGCTCGAACAGCTCACGCGCGAGGTGAGCCGCGCCGCCGCGCAGGACGACCGCCGGGTCGACGTCACCGCTGTCCCCGTGCAGGGGCAGCATCGCCGTGTCGCCGTCCGCGAGGATGAGCTTGCACGGGACGCGTACGACGGTACGGACCTGAACGCCGTCCGCGAGGGACTGCCCCACATGCTCCGCGGCCCCCGGCTCCTTGAGGAAGCCCTGGTCGACGACCGCCCGCACCCGCACGTCGCGGGCCAGCGAGGTGACTTCCTCGCTGTCCGTCGGGGTGACCGCTCGCGGTTCGCCGGCGGAGAAGATGTCGACGGTGTGACGTGCGGAGAGCTGGATCTGGAGATAGCGCGTGCGGATCGCCTCGGTTCCCTCGACGATCTCCACCAGTTCGCGCTGGGACCGGTCCACGCTGGCCGTACGGTACGTCTCCACGAGCCGTGCCACCGTGAGCTCGGCCCGCTGCAACCGTTCGCGGTGCGCGGCGAGTTCGACGCCGAGCGCCACGGCCGGGGGCGCGGCGACATACCGGCGGCCGCCGTCCTGCCCCCTGGCCGTCACCAGTCCGCGGTCCACCAGCGACCCCAGGGCCAGTTGGGCGCGCACAGCCGACAGGGTCGCCGCTTCGGCGACTTCGGCGCCGTCCGCCGCGGGCACCTGGATCAGCGTCCGGTAGACGGCGTCCTCGTCCGCCGAGAGTCCGAGATCCTCGAGGCCCACCGCTGCCCACTCCTGTCGTCGACAACACCGTTGCACGCAGTGTCGCAGGTCGGGGCCGCAGGCCGGGCGACGCGGCCGCTCCCGGGCCCATCCAGGTACATCTCAGCCGAGAATCACCTTGAGTGAATAAAAGTGACTGTGTGTCATGTGATTCTGGGGCCGCCCACTCCCCATCGCGGCTGAAAGCGGTACACATGACAGACGAAGCACGCCGGAGAGCCCGCTCCAGGCGCACATCGGCCCTTGCCATGGTGGTCAGCACCGCCCTCGGCACGATGGGTGCGGCACCCGCAGCCGCCGCGCAAGCGCTCCTGCGCCACGACCACGCCTCTGCCTCCGAGAGGCTTCCCGCCACGTTCAGGGCGGCGGCGCCCGGCGTGCCCAAGGATCCGACGGTGGTGTACGAGGAGAACTTCGAGAACACCGGCTCCACGCCCGCACTCCTCAACAAGTACGCGGGTGCGGCTCCTCAGAACGAGAGCTACACCGCCGATCCGTCCTGGCTCACCGGCTGCAACGGCTGGGTTCTCAAGTACGGCGGTTCCGAGAATTACGCCCCCGGCATCACGTCCTGCGCCAACGAGACGTTCTGGGACGGTTCCCGCAGCATTGCCCGGGCCATCGGGGCGTACATCAACCCGGCCGACCCGGACCAGAACCACGCTGTCACCGCGTTCACCTATCGCGATCCGGGCGTGAACAAGATCCAGTTCGACACCGTCCAGCCGATCCCGCTGCACGCCTCGAACCGGTTCCTCACCTTCGCGGTCACCACCGCGGCAAAGAACTGCCAGGCTGCGCACCCGCTCATGAAGTTCTATTTGAAGAAGGGCACGGAGGAGATTCCCACCTTCACCAAGCCCCTCGACCCCTGCACGGACCCCAGGTCCGTGACCCCGCTGAACGACGGCGTCATGGTTCTCGACGCCCCGGCCGACACTCCGTATCTGTTCTCCGGCGACGAGATCGGGATCCGGATGCGCAACGGGCAGGGCAGCGGCACCGGCAACGACCACGCCTTCGACGACATCCGGATCCTCGATGTCACACCCAGCATCGACAAGTCGTTCAGTACCGCCGCCGCGCCCTCGAACGGCACGGCGCAGCTGACCTTCACCGTCACGAACACCTCGGACCTGCTGACGAAGAAGGGCTGGTCGTTCGCGGACAACCTGCCGAGCGGGATGAAGATCGCGGACTCCCCCGGCGCCTCGACGACCTGCACCAACGGCGCGGTGACAGCAGCGGCCGGCAGTACGAACGTGAAGCTGAAGGGCGACCTCAACTCCGGCCAGACATCCTGCACGCTCACCGTGAGCGTCACCGCGCCCAAGGGCGAGTACGAGAACTGCGCGGCGAACGTCACCGACCTGGTCGGCGTCAACGCCCCCGGCTGCGCCACGATCAAGTTCGTCGACCCGCGCTACACGATCAGCAAGACCTCCTCCCCCGCGAGCGGTGAGCCGGTCGTCCCGGGCGAGAAGGTGACGTACACGCTGACGGTGGCGAATCCCGGCGAGGTGCCGGTCGACGCGACCCTCACCGACGACCTCACCAAGGTCCTCGACGACGCCACGTACAACCAGGACATGAAGGCCGACGCGGGCACCGTCCGGTACGGGCCGCCCAAGCTCAGCTGGGCGGGCACCCTGGCCCCGGGCGAGCAGGCGAAGATCACGTACTCGGTGACCGCGAACGACCCGGGCACCGGGGACGGCCTGCTCACCAACACCGTGGTCGGGGACACGAACTCGAACTGCTTCGCGGGTACGGAGGCGGGGTGCACCACCACGGTCGGCACCCCCACCCTGGAGATCCAGAAGACACCCGACCGGCAGAACGCGAAGCCCGGCGAGAAGGTCACCTACACCGTGGTGGCCACCAACACCGGCAAGGCCGAGTACAAGAACGCCCGGATCACCGACGACCTGACCGGTGTCCTGGACGACGCCGTGTACAACAAGGACGCCCAGGCGAGCAGCGGCAACGTCACCCTCGACAACGCCAAGCTCTACTGGTCCGGCGACATCGCCGCAGGCGCCAGGGTGACGATCGTCTACACGGTCACCGTCAACGCCCCGGCGACCGGCGACAACGTACTGAAGAACACCGTCACCGGGCCGCCCGGGTCCAACTGCCCTGCGGACAGCACCGACCCGAAGTGCTCGGCCACGGTCGACGTCCCGGAGCTGGAGATCGCCAAGACGGTCGACCAGAAGTCGGCGAAGCCCGGCGAGAAGGTCGCCTACACGCTCACCGTCACCAACACCGGCAAGGGCACCTACACGGGCGCGACCGTCACGGACGACCTCACCAAGGTCATCGACGACGCGTCGTACAACAAGGACGCGAGGGCGAGCACCGGTTCGGTCGCGTACGACCAGCCCAAGCTCACCTGGACCAGCGACCTCGCGGCCGGTGAGACCGCCACCGTCACCTACACGGTCACCGTGAAGAACCCCATCAGCGGCGACAAGGCCCTGCAGAACGGTGTGTCCGGCCCGCCCGGGTCGAACTGCGAGCCCGGTTCCACGGACCCCAAGTGCGGCTCCCTCACGGATGTGCCGGAACTGACGATCGCCAAGACCGCCGACAAGAAGTCCGCCAAGCCCGGCGAGACGGTCGCCTACACCGTGACCATCACGAACACCGGCAAGGTCGCCTACACCGGCGCGAAGGTCGCCGACAATCTCTCCAAGGTCATCGACGACGCCACGTACAACACCGACGTCAAGGCGAGCAGCGGCTCGGCCTCCCTGGACAACACCACGCTCTACTGGACCGGCGACCTCGACCCGGGCGAGAAGGCCACCGTCACCTACACGGTGACCGTGAACACCCCGGACAAGGGGGACTACTCGCTGGAGAACACCGTCACAGGACCGCCCGGATCGGACTGCGTGGACTGCAGTACGACGACGCCGGTCTCGGACCTGCTGGTCGCCAAGTCCTCGGACGCGGGCGCCGTGGTCAAGCCCGGCGACAAGGTGACGTACACGGTGGCGGTGACCAACCCGGGCAAGAGCACGTACACGGGCGCCACCTTCTCCGACGACCTGGCGAAGGTCCTGGACGACGCCGCGTACAACAAGGACGTCAAGGCGAGCGGCGGCACGACCTCGTACGACGAGCCGAAGCTGACCTGGACCGGCGACGTGCCGGCCGGGAAAACGGTGACCGTCACCTACTCGGTGACCGTGGCCGCCGATCCGGCCAAGCTCGGCGACGGCAAGCTCGACAACGCGGTGACCGGGGGCTCCAACTGCCCCGAGGGATCCACCGATCCCACGTGCTCCACGCACACCGGTGACATCCCGACCCTCGCGCTGAGCAAGTCGCTGGACACGGCGGCGCCGCTGCCCGGGGACACGGTGACGTACACGGTGACCGTCACCAACAAGAGCGCCACGTCTCCGTACCCCGGCGCCTCGTTCACGGACGACCTCAGCAAGGTGCTCGACGACGCCGCGTACGGCAAGGACGGGAAGGCCGACAGCGGCGAAGTCAGCTATGACGAGCCGAAGTTGACCTGGAAGGGCGACGTCCCGGCCGGTGGCACGGTGACCGTCACCTACTCCGTCAAGGTCAACGACCCGCTGACCGGCGACCAGACGATGACCAATGCCGTCACGTCGAACACCCCGGGCACCAACTGCCCCGAAGGCTCCACGGATCCGAAGTGCGGGACCACGGCGGAGCTCCCGTCCCTCAAGATCAAGAAGACGGCCGGTCCCTTGCGCCCCGAACCGGGCGACAAGATCACCTACACCGTCACCGTCCTCAACGACGGCAAGGCCGACTACCCGGGCGCCACGTTCACCGACGACCTGACGCAGGTCCTGGACGACGCGTCGTACAACGACGACGCCAAGACGGACATCGGCGAAGTCACGCACGACGACCCGAAGTTGACCTGGACCGGCGACCTGGCGAAGGGCGCCACGGCGACCATCACCTACTCGGTGACCGCGGACCAGCTCGCGGTGCGCCAGGACGAGGGCGACGGTGTGTACGTCAACAAGGTGGTCGGCGGCCCGGGCTCCAACTGCGGTCCCGACTCCACCGACCCCGACTGCCGTACGATCCTGCCCCCGCGTGAATACGACTTCGGGGACGCCCCCGACAGCTACGGAACCACCCTGCGCAAGGACGGCGCGTACGCCGAGATCGTGAGCGGTCTGCGCATCGGCGCGGCCATCGAGCCGGACACCGACGGCCAGCCGAGCACGCGCACCGACGGGGACGCGGCCGAGGACGCCATGACGGACCCGGTGACGATCAACCAGCACGATCCGGACGTCTCCCTGACGATCCCGGTGACCGACACGACGGATGCCGACGCGGTCCTCGCCGGGTGGATCGACATCGACCACGACGGAACCTTCGGGGCGGACGAGCTGGCCACCGCCACCGTCACTCCCGGTGCGACACAGGCCCGGCTCACCTGGCACGGGACCGACGCGATGCCGGCGGGCACGTCGTACCTGCGGCTGCGGCTCTTCGGCGACAAGGCGTCCGCGGACCGCGCCGCGGTCCGCCGCGACACCGCTCCCGTGCGGCCCACCGGCTTCGGCGGGCCCGGCGAGGTCGAGGACCACCGGATCGAGGTCGCACCGGCCCATCTGGAGTTCACCAAGTCGGCGTCGCCGGCCACGGCGAAGCCGGGCGACAAGGTGACGTACACGGTCACCGTCACCAGCGACAGCCCCGCGGACTACGCGGGCGCCACCTTCACCGACGATCTGACCGAGGTGCTCGACGACGCCGCGTACAACAAGGACGTGGCGGCGACGGCCGGCTCCGTGGAGTACACGAAGCCGAAGCTGGTGTGGAAGGGGACGGTCCCGGCCGGGAAGCCCGCGGTGGTGACGTACTCCGTCACCGTCGGCGATCCGGTACGAGGGGACGGCGCCCTGGTGAACGCCGTCACAGGCCCGAAGGACTCCACCTGCGAGCCCGGCTCCACCGACCCGAAGTGCACCACGACGGTCGAGGTCCCGCCGGGCACCCCGATCCCGCCGCCGGCCACGCCCGACGAGGGGACGACGCCTCCTCCCGGACAGCCCGGTACGCACCCCGGCGGCCCGAACGCACTGCCCGACACCGGCGCCTCGTCCGACACCCTGTGGGCGGCGATCGGCGCGGCCCTGACCCTGGGGGCCGGCACCCTGCTGACCGTCGCGACCCGCCGCGGTCGGCGCACGGACGGCTGATCGCACCCGCACCACCCCGCCGTGGGGCCGGTTCCCTGATCCAGGGGCCCGGCCCCACGGCCTTTCCCGTACGCCCCTTCGCCCGCGGCCGGGCACCCGAGTCGCCGCGGCCTCCGCCCCGCCCTATCATCCGTTTTGTTCTGTATAGGTACTTTGCGAAGGGGGCTCAACCATGGCCAGTGGCCTCAACCCCGACACCGTCGGCCCGGTGGACGTCGCCGTGGTGGCCTTCGAGGGCAACCGGTTCAACGGCGAGATCGTGCCCGCGCTGCGGGAACTGCAGGAGAACGGGACCGTCCGCATCCTCGACCTGACCTTCGTGAGGAAGGCGGAGGACGGCTCCGTCGCCGTCGTCGAGCTCGCGGATCCCGACGTCGCGGAAGCGTTCGAGAAGCTCGCCGACGACCAGTTCGACCTGCTCAGCGACGAGGACCTGATGTCGGTCGCCGACGGCATCGCAACCGGCTCGTCGGCGGCCGTCATCGTCTGGGAGAACACCTGGGCCGCAGGCCTTGCCGCCGCCATGAGGGGCTCGCGCGGGGAGCTGCAGTTCCTGGAACGCATCCCGAGGGACATCGTCGTCGAGGCCGTCGCGGCGCTCGACGCTCAGTAGACGCGACGAAAAGGAGAGCCCGTCATGCCTCGACGTATGGGAAGGCCCGGACTGCTCGGCACCATGGCCCGCACCGCGGTGATCACAGGTACCGCCAGCGCGGTCTCGGGCCGGATGAACCGGCGCATGAGCAATCAGGAGATGCAGCAGCAGGCGTACGCCCAGTCGCAGCAGCAGGCGATGGTCGACCAGACCGCAGCCCAGGTCGCGGCCCAGGCCCCGCCGCCTGCCGCCGCGCAGCCCCCGGCCACGGACCGTGTCTCCCAGCTCACGGCGCTGGCCGACCTGAAGGCCCAAGGGCTGCTCACGGAAGCGGAGTTCACCGCCGAAAAGGCGCGGATCCTCAACTCCTGACCCGGCTCCTGGCTCAGCCGCGCAGGGCGGACAGGAAGATCCCCGGCAGCCTGCTCGCCCTCGGGTCGGCGGTGTAGGCCGTCAGGCGTTCCATCGTCGTACTGCCGGTGCGGTTGGTGACGTAGTACGGCGGACGGGGCGACAGCGAGGGTGATCCGGTGAACAGGCCACGTGGTGCGGGCGCGAACGGCGCCCGC
>NZ_JBFAHN010000002.1:738369-875018 GCF_040654175.1 Streptomyces sp. NPDC050738
GCGCGGGGCCCCCCGGTTGGTCGGCCCCCCCCCCCCCCGGGGGGGGGGGGCCCCCCCCCCCCCCCCCACCACGGTCTTTTCGACGTCCTCCAGCATGAAGGCATTGTGCACGAAGCCGATGCCGCTGCCGATCGACTGCCGGGTGTGGCCGGGGAACGCGCCCCACGGTGTGTAGCCGAGCAGGAAGCCGAAAGCGGACCAGCAGTTGACGCCGAGGGTGCCGTAGCGCAGTGCGGCGACCGCGCCTGCGACGGCGGCGCCGTGGGTCTTCTCCGTACGCGGGTGGACGAGCAGGGTGGCCCCGAGAGTGCCGGGCAGCCTGTCGTTCGCGAACTCCGTTGCGGCCGCGAGGAATTCGGCCGGGTCGGCGCCGGGCAGGCGCACCACGCCGAGGGTGCTGGCGAACACCTCGTCGGTGACCAGGATGTCGTCCAGGCCCACCACATCGGGGACGAGCACGCGGCACGAGTCGTCGCCGCCCAGCGCCTCGGCCCCCGGGTGGGCCTCGGTGACCTTGCCGATACGGCCCTCGGCTCCCGGGTAGTAGTCGGTGCGCGGCGGCAGTTCGCGCAGCACCCGGCGGACCTCGGCGAGGAGTTTCTCCGTACCGTCCCAGTCACGGGGCACGACCAGCAGTTGCGTGGCGACGCAGTTGTGCCCGGAGTTGTTCAGCTTGCTGGTGACGATGTGCTCGGCCTGGAAGCGGAAGTCCGCGGCGCTCCACGGTCCGGGCGTCACGATGCAGGGGCTGACGCCGCCCAGTTCGCTGGTGAAGGGCTTGTCGTTGAGCGGGGTGTCCTCGCTGCGGCGCTGCTCGGCCTGCTTGTCCGTACCCCACACGATGGCGTCGTGGGTGCGCTCGCTGCCGGTGACATGGATGGTGTCGATCGCCTCGTGGCCCGTGAGGTACGCGCCTTCGGCGGCGCCTCCGTCGACGAAGCGGACCCAGCCGCGCTCGACGAACTCGGCGAACACCTTCTCGAAGTGCGGGCGGAGATAGGCGTTGACGGGGTTCATCTTGGCGACGACGACCTCGCCCTGCGCGTACAGCTTGTGGAGGATGTCGAGCGGGGTGATCGCGGCGACGTTCCCCGCGCCGAGCACCAGCGACACGGCGGACTCACCGGCGCGGCCCCGGTATTCGCCCGCCGCCCGCGCCAGGACCTGCTCGCGGGTGGTGCCGGGCAGCGTCCAGACCTGCGCGGTGAAGCCGCTGAGCAGCAGACGGTCGGAGCCGGTGGCGGGGAAGACGTCGACGACGGTGCGGCCCTCGTGGCTGCGTACGGCCTTCGGCTCCAGTGGCTCGCGTCCGGCGGCCACGCGGCGCAGCACATGGAGGTACGCGCCGACCGTCTGGGCCAGCGCCCAGGGCGCGGTGATCCAGTCCTCGGCGGCCCAGGGCGAGGTCTCCGCGTACCCCTTGGCGCGGGCCGCGTCGGCGACCATCGCGGGGGCGCCCTGCGGTATCCGGGGCAGCATCCGCTCCAGGAGCGCGATCCGTTCGGGCAGGGGTGTCGCGGTCCAGGACGGGGCGTTCTCGTGCAGCTCGCGCACCGCCTCGTCCAGGGCGGTGGTGTCGAGTGCTGTGGGGGCGCTCACGGTGAACTCCTCGGGAACGTACGGATGTTGAGGGGCATGGGGGTAGATCCAAATTCTAGGGGCGGACCGTGCGCTCAGCGAGAGAGCCGCGCGATGTCCCGCTCCGGATCGATGAGGGCGAAGGCGGCGACGGCACCGATCGCGATCAGCACCCCGGACAGCAGGACGGCGTGCTGATAGCCGGCGTCGCCCTGGGCGTCGACGAGCGAGCCGACGACGACGGGGGCCAGCAGCCCGGCCACGGTGACGATCGCGTTCATCAGGCCGAGCGCGCCGCCGCTGCGGGCGGGCGGGGCGAGTTCGGCGACGGTGGTCGCGGCGATGGTGGCGTACGAGCCCGCGAAGCCGAACCCGAGGGCGATCAGCACGGTCTGTACGACGGTCGAGCCGGTCAGCGGAACCGCCAGGCAGCAGACTGCGCCGACCGCGAGCGTGCATCCGCCGACCCATCCGCGGGCACGCCTGCTGCTGACGCCGCGGCGCATCAGCCGGCCGGTGAGGGCGGCCTGGCCGAAGAGGACGACCGCGCCGACGGCCCAGGGCGCGACGACGACGGTGCCCGCGGTGCCGGACGCATAGCCGAGGGCGTTGCGCAGATAGGACGGCAGCCAGACCAGCATCAGGGCGACGGTCCAGTAGCTGGTGAAGTAGGCCAGCGTGGTGCCGATCCAGGTGCGGGTGGCGAAGATCCTGCGGTACGGAATCTGCGGCACACCCGCGCCCTCGGACGCGGCGTCGGCGGCACCGGTGCCACGAGGGCTGTCGGCGCCGAACACCGCCCACACAACGGCCCATACGGCGCCGATGGCGGCGACCACCCACAGGGCCGAGCGCCACCCGTGGTGCTGGATGACCCAGGACAGGCCGGGGGCGGAGACGATCACGCCGAGGGTGATCCCGACGGTGATCAGCGCCCCGGGCAGATTGCGCTTCTCGTTGGGGAACCAGGACAGGGTCGCCTGCTGGGCCACGGGGAAGGCCGGACCCTCCGCCGCGCCGAGGAAGACCCGCGAGCCGACGAGCACCGCGAGTCCGCCGCCGATCGCCGCGGGAACCTGCGCCACGGACCAGAGTGCGGCCATGACCAGGAGCAGCATCTTGGGCGACACCCGGTCGGCCGCCATGCCCACGACGATCGCAGCGACGGAGAAGAGCAGGAAGAACGCGCTGTTGGCGAGCCCGAACTGGGTGGCGCTCAGATGCAGGTCCGCGCGGATCTCGTCGGCTGCCAGGCCCAGGACGGACTTGTCGGCGAAGTTGACCATCATGAAGACGACGAGCAGCCCGGTGACCGTCCAGGCCCGGACTCTGCTGCTGCGGTCGTCCCGGTCGGCGGCCCCGACAGGGCGCTGGGGAACGGTCTGTGCCGTCGTCATGAGAGCGGGACACCCGCGATGGCGATGCGCTCCATCACGCGGCGGGCCGGGAAGTAGTCGTTGACCGCGTAGTGCTGGACGGCGATGTTGTCCCAGATCGCGATCGAGTCCGGCGCCCAGTTGAAGCGGATCTGGAACTCGGGGATGCGCGCCTGGAGCACCAGGATGTCGAGCAGTTCGCGGCTCTCCTGGTCGGAGACGCCCTTGATGAAGCGCGTGAAGGGCTCGTTGACGTAGAGAGTCCTACGGCCGCTGCGCGGGTGGCGTACGGCGACCGGGTGCTCGACCTGCGGCCAGTTCGCGCGGAACGCGGCCTTCTGCTCGTCGTTCATCAGCGCGCCCCAGCTGGCTTCCCAGTCGTGGACCGCGGTGAGGTTCTCGATGCGCTCCTTGAGGTCCTCGGGAAGGTTGTCGTAGGCGGCACCCATGTCCGCCCACATCGTGTCGCCGCCGGCGGCGGGCACCTCGATCGCCCGCAGGACCGCGCCGAGGGACGGGTTGACCATGAAGGAGTGGTCGCTGTGCCAGATGTTCTTGTTGCCCGCGGCCTTGGCGTCCTTGGCCAGCCGGGACAGGCCGACGGTCCCGGTCTTCGGGAAGAACGGGTTGGGCTCCGGCGGACCCCAGATGCCCGAGAGGGCGAGGTGGTGCTCGGCGTCGAAGCCTGTCTGCCCGCGGAAGAAGATCACCTTCCACTCCAGCAGCGCCTGGCGGAGTTCCTCGGCGAGTGCGCCGTTGATCGGCTGCGTGAGGTCGACGCCGCCGAGGACCGCACCGAAGTGCGGAGTGAGCGGGCTGACCTCGATCAGCTTGTACGCGGCCTGCTCGGCGCCGGGCGCGAGGCGCTCCAGGACGCGGGTCCCGTAGTGCATGAGGGGCTTGTCCAGGATGGGGTTGGGCATGGGGGTCCTCCCGACGGCGAACGCTATTACGTAACCGGCAGTATCGATATTGATTCACGGCGGGGCAAGGGGTTGGAGCAGATTGATTTCACCGATGCGCCCCGCGCCGCCGAACCGGCTTCCGGGCACGCCAAAGACCACCCTGACCTGCAACTTGGCCGGCATGAAAGGAATATGACCAGGCGTCAGCCCACTACAGGGAAGGGGCCCCGATCGCCCGGCCGATCAGATCGACCACCGACTCGACGAGTGCCTCGTCCGGCAGCCGCTGCTCGGCGACCATACGGAAGACCATCGCCGCGGCCACGAGCGTCGCCGCATCCGCCGCCTGGACGTCCGGCCGTACGTCACCGCGCACGACGCCGCGCTCCAGCACATGCCGCGTCTCGCTCATCACCCGCGCCGAGTACGCGCTGAACGCCTCGCGCACCGCGCCCACTTCCGCCGACGCACCGATCACCCCGGCCAGGAGCCGGTCGATGCCGGGCTGCCGGTACGCCTCCATGCGCGCCATCAGCACGGCGCGCAACTCCGCCCGGAAGTCCCCCATGTCGGGCACCTCCAGCGGCCCGATCCGCGACTCGGCAGCGGCGATGACCAGATCCTGTTTGGTGGACCAGCGCCGGTACATGGCCGGTTTGCTCACCCCGGCACGCGCCGCCACGGCGTCCATGGTCAGCGCGCCCATGCCGCTCTCCGCCACCAGGTCCACGACGGCGTCGAGCACGGCCCGGGTGACATGCTCCTGGCGCGGGCGCCCCGGCCCCCTGCGTTGCGCCTGCTCATCGGCCATGTGGCGACCCTACGCGGACCACCGCCGGATCCACCGCCGGGGTCAGCCGACCAGTTCGGCGCGGAGCACATGCTTGGTGATCTTCCCCAAAGGCGTACGCGGCAGCTCCCCCCGCAGGACCAGTTCGCGCGGAACCTTGTAGCGGGCGATGCGCGCCTCCATCCACGCGCGCACCTGCCCCTGGTCGAGCGCCGCACCCTCGCGCTGCACCACCACCGCCACCACGGTCTCGCCCCACTGCGGATGCGGGCGGCCCACGACGGCGACGTCGAGGACGTCCGGGTGGCCACGCAGCACGCCCTCCACCTCCTGCGAGGAGACGTTCTCGCCACCGGTGATGATCACGTCCTTCATCCGGTCCACGATCGTCACGAAGCCGTCCTCGTCGACCCGCCCCAGGTCGCCGCTGCGGTACCAGTCCCCCGCGAACACCTCGGCGGTGGCCGCCGGATCGTCGAGATAGCCGACCATCCGGGTGTCCGAACGCAGCCAGATCTCCCCGGTCTCCCCGCTACCGGCATCCTCACCGTCCGGGCGTACGACGCGCAGATCCACCCCGGGCATGCCACCGCGCCCGATCGCCCCGGCCTTCTCGACCTGCTCGGCCGGGGAGAGGGATGCGCCGACGGGCCCCATCTCGCTCATCCCGTACACCTGGTGGAATTCCTCCGAGCCGTACGCCTTCATCAGCCGGCGCGCGGTGTCCGCGTCCAGCGGCCCGGCGCCGTAGATCCAGGCGCGTACGGAGGCGAGGTCGAAGGAGGCGAAGTCCTCGACCGCCTGCACCGGCGCGATGAGCGCGATCGGCGCCCCGAACACGGCCGTGACGCGCTCCCGTTGGACGGTCTCCAGCATTCCGCGCGGGTCGTACTCGCGCTGCAGGACGACCGTCGCGCCCAGCAGGATCGTGCCCAGCGTCCAGTTGTTCAGCGGCGACGCGTGCCAGATCGGCATGCAGATCAGGAAGCGTTCGTCACGGCGGAGGGGGACGGAAGCCGCCGTGTACGCAGCCGTCAGCGCGATGCCGCGGTGCGTGTGGACACAGCCCTTGGGATCCCCCGACGTGCCGGAGGTGTACAGAATCTGCGCGATGTCGCTGTCCGGGCCTTCCTCCCCGGCCCACGGTTCGGCGCGATCGAGGAGCGACTCGAAGGCGTCGGCGGGGCGGTCGGCCGCGCCGGAGTCCGGGTGGCTGACCAGCCACGTCACATCCGCGTCGGCCGTGGTCGCGCGCTCGCCGATCTCCGCGTCGACGACCGCGAGCCGGGCGCCGCAGTGCCTCAACTGGCGCTCCACCTCGGCCGTCTGCAGCTTGTGGTTGACCGGCACGAGCGTGGCACCCGCGTACCAGGCGCCGAACGCGGCGAAGAGGAAGGCGGGGGTGTTGTACGTCATCACGGCCAGGCGGTCGCCCGGCCGCAGCCCGGCCTCCCGCAGCACGGTCGCCGCACGGCGGGACGCGTCGGCGAGCTCACGGTAGTTCCACCGCTGCTCACGGTAGACGACCGCGTCCTTGTCGCCGGCCGAGCGAACAGCGCTGTCCAGCAGGGCACTGAGGTGCATTCACGTTCTCCAAACGAGCCGGGCCGGTCCGCGACCGACCGACCATGGCGGGAAACTCTGAATGATGGTTCACTTCTTTTATGGCCTACCGCAAGACCCCAGCCGAAATCAGTCGTCTCGAAGCTGTCCGTGACCACCTCGTCACCTGCGCCACCGCGGTGGTCGCGGAAGTGGGCTGGTCACAGGCGTCCGTGACGGCTGTCGCCGACTCGGCGGGCATCGCGGCCGGCTCGGTCTACCAGCACTTCCCGTCCAAGGCGGCGCTCGCCGTCGAGGTGTTCCGGCGCGCCGCCGGACGCGAGGTGGAGGTCCTGGGCGAGGTACTGCACGGCCCCGGAGACCCCGTCGAAAGGCTCAGCCGCGGCGTGGACGTCTTCGCGCGCCGCGCCCTGGAGAACCGCGGCCTCGCGTACGCACTGCTCGCCGCCCCCGCCGAACCGGCGGTCGGCGCCGAGCGCCTCGACTTCCGCCGCCGCTACCGCGCCCTGTTCACCGAGGTGATCCACCAGGGGATCGCGGACGGCCGACTCCCCGCCCAGAACGGCGAGATCACCGCGGCCGCCCTCACCGGCGCGATCGGAGAAGTCCTCGTCGACCCGCTCGCGACCCACGACGACAAGGCCACCGGGGAGCTCCTCGCCGAACTCACCGCGCTGGCGCTGCGCTGCGCGGGCGCCCCGACCTCCTGACACCCACTCCCGCTCCCCCGGAGGAGACCCGATGCCCAGCAACCCCACCTCCACCACGCACGAAGTGACCAACCAGGCACCGCCGTTGACCGGTCACGACAGCGCCGAGGACCCGGTGCTCCTGGAGGGCGTACTCCGCGAGGGCGCCGAGTGGTACCTCGACGATCTGCACCGCATAGGCCGCCGTGCGGCGAGCGAAGAGGTGCAGCGCTGGGCCGACGAGGCCAACCGCTTCGAGCCGGAGCTGCGCACCCACGACCGCTACGGCAACCGCATCGACGAGGTCTCCTTCCACCCCTCGTACCACGCGCTGATGGACGTGGCCGTGAGCGAGGGTCTCGCGGGCAGCGCCTGGGCCGACGAGCGCCCGGGCGCCCATGTCGCGCGCGCGGCAGGGTTCATGGTGTGGAGCAGCACCGAGGCCGGGCACGGCTGCCCGATCTCCATGACGTACGCCGTGGTCCCGGCCCTGCGCCGCTCCCCCGACCTCGCCAAGATCTACGAGCCGCTGCTCACCAGCCGCGTGTACGAGCCCGGGCTGCGCACCCCCGCCGCCAAGGCCGGTCTGCTCGCCGGGATGGGCATGACGGAGAAGCAGGGCGGCACGGACGTCCGCGCCAACACCACCTCTGCCGCCGAACAGGCCGACGGCACTTGGCGGTTGCGCGGCCACAAGTGGTTCACCAGCGCCCCGATGAACGACCTCTTCCTCGTCCTGGCCCAGGCGCCCGGCGGCCTCTCCTGCTTCCTGGTCCCCCGTGTCCTGCCCGACGGCACCCGCAACACCTTCCGTATCCAGCGGCTCAAGGACAAGCTCGGCAACCGCTCCAACGCGAGCAGCGAGCCCGAGTTCGACGACACCGTGGCCTGGCTCGTCGGGGACGAGGGCAAGGGCGTACGGACCATCATCGACATGGTGACGATGACGCGCCTCGACTGCGTCCTCGGCTCCGCCGCGGGCACCCGTGCCGCGCTCGCCCAGGCCGCGCACCACGTCCGCCACCGCGTGGTGTTCGGCGCCAAGCTCATCGACCAGCCGCTGATGCGCAACGTCCTGGGCGACCTGGCCGTGGAGTCCGAGGCCGCGACCACGCTCGCGCTGCGCCTGGCCGGCGCCGCCGACCGGGCCCAGCGCGGCGACGACGGCGAGCGGGCCTTCCTCCGTCTGGCCACGGCCGTCTCCAAGTACTGGGTGTGCAAGCGCCAGCCCGCCGCCGTCGCCGAAGCCCTGGAATGCCTCGGCGGCAACGGATATGACGAGGCATCAGGGATGCCGCGCCTCTACCGGGACGCTCCGCTGAACGGCATCTGGGAGGGCTCGGGCAACGTCAACGCGCTCGACATGCTGCGGGCCCTGGCCCGCGAGCCCGAGTCCCTGGCCGCCTTCCGTACGGAGGTCGAGGCGGCAGCGGGCGCGGACCGGCGCCTCGACACGGCCTGGAAGGAGCTCCAGGGCGAGCTCGTACTGACCGAGGACGCTCCCCTGCGCGCCCGCCGCCTCATCGAACGCGCGGCGCTCGTGCTGCAGGGTTCGCTCCTCGTACGCCACGCACCGTCCGCCGTCGCCGACGCGTTCTGCGCGTCCCGGCTCGCCGGGGACAGGGGGCTCGCCTTCGGGACGCTCCCGCCGGGGACGGACTTCGCGGCTCTGCTGGAGCGGCTGCCCGTCTGACGGCGGCCGCGCAGGTCAGGGGTCAGGTGTTCTTCACGGTGCAGGTGTCCGTGTCCGCCGGGCACCAGTGCGTGCGGCCGCCCACCAGGTGGAGCTCCAGGTCGGCGTCGCGCATGCCGCCCCGGTCGAGCGCGGCGCGCAGCGCCGTGGGCGCGGGCTGGGGCGGCAGTCCCAGGACGCCGATGACGATGACGCCGCTCTGGGCTTCGACCGAGGCGATCTGCCACTTGCCGGTGGTCGCCCATTTCTCGGCGACCGGACGGGCGTCGGCGGCCAGCGCGCGATCCCGGGCGACGGAGATCGTGCCGGTGGCGAGGGGTACGGCGATCAGGAGCACGACCGCACCCACCGCCACCAGCGTACGGCCGTGGAACTGGCCGACGCTCAGGCCCGATTGCTGGGCTGCGGCCCGGATCCCGTAGATCAGAAAGACAGCGGTGCCGGTCGCGACGATGGCTGCCACGTTGGTCGCGAACAGCAGCGCGGACTCACTGGCGTCGTGATAGCGGCCGACCGTGATGAGCAGCCCTGTCACGGCGAGCGGCGGCACGAGAGAGATGGCGATCGCGACGCCGGGCAGGGTGTCGGAGATGTCGGCGCGTACGAGGGCGAACGCGCCGACCGTCCCCGTGGCGAACGCGGCGAGCAGGTCGATGAGGCGGGGACTGATGCGCGAGGAGACCTGGCTGTTGGAGGCGAAGGCGTCCGGCGGGGCGGCGATCCAGCCGAGCAGCATGCCGACCGCGACCACGGCCAGCGCACCGCCCAGGACCAGCAGCGCGCAGCGCACCACCTGAGAGCGGTCGGCCAGCACCAGGGCCAGCGCACTGCCGAGAATCGGCGTCATCAGCGGGGCGACGATCATCGCGCCGATCACGGTCGCGGTCGAGTCGCCCACCACGCCCGCGCTCGCGATGACGGCGGCCAGGATCAGCAGCCCCCAGAACCGGGTCGAGCTCGGGCTGCGCATGTCCCGCTCGATGAAGAGCGTGTCGGTCATCCGGCCGACAGTGGCCGCATCGACAGACGCCATGATCGTTCCCCTTCCGAGGCTGCCCGTCAGAGAGGCGGCACTTCGCGTCCAGCCTTCGCCCTGTGCCGGGGCACCGCCACCGGACGGCTCCGAACGGGCCCCGCGGTACGCCAGACGATCGAAATGTCTGACAGATCATCAGCTCTACGGCGCAGGCTGCCCGGTAGACGGGACCGGCCGCCCTAGGGTCGCGAAGGATGTGCCATATGTCCGGACCTGGTGTCCCCGGAGCCGGGCGGGGCCTTCGGCGTAACTCGACGAAGGAATTGGTTGATGCTCAGATCTCGGCGACCACGTGCCCGTTTCGCGGCGAGGATCACGACAGCGCTCACTCTGCTGTTCGTGTCCCAGGCCACGGCGATGCCTCTGACCGCAGCGGCGGACGACCCCAGAAGTGCGGTCGGCATCACCAAGACCAATGACACCGGAGGGACACCGCAGAAGCCGGGTGACGAGTTCGTCTACACCCTCAATGGCCAGTGCTCAGGCCTGACCGTGGACTGTGTGCACTTCACGGTGGTCGACACCCTGCCCGCGGGTCTTGAGGTGACCAGCCTGCCGAAGTCCACCACCTCCCGTGACGTCACCTACGACGAGGCCAGCCGGAAGCTGACGGTGGTCTACAAGGAGGACCTGCAGAACCCTGCGGGCGAGACCGGGCTGCGGGCGGGCCAGGCGGGCACGATCGAGGTCGGGATGCGGGTGCCCACCGACACCCCGCTGGAGGACGGCGCGACCGTCACCAACACCGCCGAGGTCAGCGCGGACAACGCGGACCCGAAGTCCTCCGACACCGACATCAGCATCGCGATCCCGCTGGTGGTCAAGCCGGTGGTGACCAAGGACTGGTCGGACGGTTCCGCCGTCGCACTCAGCGACGAAGAATCCACCGTCACGCTGAACGTACGCAACAACTCCTCCTCGTCGGCGGACGTCACCGAGCTGTCGGTGTCGGACGACACCGCGGACACCTTCGAGTACTTCAACTTCACCTCGGCCACCGTGACGGCGTTCCCCAAAGGTGCCGACGAGGCGCACCTGGTGGTGACCATGGCCGACGGCTCGACCCGCACCGGCGCCTCCATCTCCGCGCCCGGTGAGCTGCCGCTCCCCGCCGGGACCCTCCCGGCCAACGTGGTCGGCGTCGAGGTCGTCTTCAGCAACAGCAACGGCGACCCGCTCCCGTACGACGAGACGGGCGGGACGGTCGAGATCGGTCTGAAGCTGCGCGACACCAAGCGCTCGGACGGTTCGAAGCTGGAGCCCACCGACAAGATCACCGTCAACAACTGTGCGACTCCGACGGCCCAGGAGAAGACCTCCGGTGCGGTCGACGGGGCCGACGGCTGCGACACGTACGACATCCTGCCGGACATCCTGGTGCTCGACAGCAAGAAGACGTACTACCCGGACACGGACGGCGACTTCAGCGCGGAGACCGGCGAGCACGCGGTCGTCGGGGAGAACTCCCCGGTCAGCACCAACGTGGACGTCACCAACAAGTCGCCGTTCAAGGTGAAGAGCATCACGATCACCGAGCCGGACCCGGACGCCGCCAGTGAGTTCGCGAAGCTCGACGTCGACAAGGTGCGGCTGCGCTTCCCCGAAGGTGCGACCGAGGCGACGCTGACCATCAGCTACTCCGACGGCACCAGCACCACGAACACGTACACCGAGGACACCACGGTCGACACCGACCCCAGCAAGACGGTCACCAAGATCGAGGTGACCTACATGGGTGTCGACGCGGACGGCAACCCGACCATCGCCGAGGGCGCCGACGCGGGCCTCGACCTGCACGGCACCCTCACCAGCGCCGTCACCGACGACGACCTGCCCGGCGGGTCCAGCGCCGGCGTTTCCAACTGCGCCGGCTACAAGGGCGACGCGGGCCGTACCGACGGCAGCGGCACCGCCTCCGGCGACGCCTGCGCGGTCCTGCCCGTCGAGGCGCCGGACACCTCCGCCAGCGGCGTCAAGACCACCGACCAGACCGATGTGCCGCCCGGGCAGCCCATCCCGATGCACCTGACGCTCACCAACAACGGCAACAAGCCGCTGGTCAACCCGGTCCTGACCGACCCGGCGGCCAAGCCGGACGGCACCCCGAACGGGGTGAGCCCCTTCGACGTCATGCAGATCGACTCCGTGTCGTTCTCCCCGTCGAACGCGCCGATCACCATCGAGCTGTGGGACCCGACCGCCAACGCCTGGGTGCCGTACGACAGCGCCGACACCGCCCTGCTGCACCGGGCGACCGGTATCCGCGCCTCCTACGGCGGCAACATGCCGCCCCAGACCAGCGTCACCATCAACCTCGTCGTCGAGCGTCGTCCGGGCACCGCGGACGGCGTGACGGTCAACAACTGCTACTCGATCTCCGCGGGCGGCGACTTCAAGCCGGGCGGCAACGTCTGCTCCCCGGACATGGTGACCGGGGGCGCCAGCGACGCGGCGTCCCTCAACAAGACGATCAGCCCCGGTGAGCTGCCCGAGTACGTGCCGGGCCTGCCCCGCCAGCACGCGGACGCCACACTCACCGTGCTCAACACCGGCAACATGTCGGCCAAGACCCTGCAGATGACGGACAAGGACGACGACTTCTTCGACGCCGTGGACCTGGTGTCCATCAAGTCGAACCAGATGCCCGCCGGCGCCAACCAGGTCCAGATCGACGCCTATGTCAACGGAGGCTGGGTCGACGGCACCCCCGCCGGCTCCGCCGCGCTGCCGTCCGGAGTGAACGCCGCCGACGTCGTCGGCATCCGTGCCACCTACTCCTCCACCAGCAGCTTCAACGACGGCTACACGATCACCCCGTGCTCGGCCACCAGCTGCTCGGGCATCCTGGTGCTCGACGTCAGCCCCCGTCCGGCGCTGCGCAGTACCGGCGGACCGGTCCCCAGCCACCTTGAGGACACGGTCAGCGGTGAGTTCCTCACCAAACTGCAGGCCCCGGACAGCCCCAAGGCCATCGACCCCGTCAACGCCACCCTCGACCTGGTCAAGGGCAAGCCGGTGATCGCCGTCGACAAGACCCCGGACACCGACCTCGCGCCCGGCGAGGACGCCCCCTTCTATCTGAAGGTCACCAACACCGGTACGGCCAACGTCCCGAACCTGGTCGTCAAGGACGACCTGCCGAAGGGCATCCAGTTCCTCGACACCTTCAAGGGCGACGACGGACAGCCGTACAAGATCATCAATGAGGCGGTTCCCAGCGGGACCCCGGCGGTTCCGACGCCCGTCTTCACCAAGACCATCGACGGCGACCGTATCTCGGGTCTCACCTGGGACTTCTCGAAGGACGACGCAGGCAAAGCCTGGCAGTTCGCGCCGGGTGCGACCTTCACCATCGAGATCCACGTGACCCTGGAAGCGGGCATCAACGCCGACGAGGTCGTCACCAACACCATGGGGGCCACCTCGTCCGACCCCGACCTGGCCTGCGACGGCACCTCGCAGACCGGCGGCGGCTTCGGCAGCGGGCTGTACTGCGTGGACACCGCGACGCTGAAGGCCAAGTCCGGCGCTTCGTTCACCGCCCGCAAGTGGGTGTCCGGCAACGACAGCCTGGGCTGGTACAACGCCGACACGGTCAAGATCGTCCCCGTCGGCGACTCCTCGTGCCTGATGACGACCGACTCCACCGGCCGCAAGTACACCGCCAACCCGTGCATCGCCCTGGTCAACCCGGGCGACCAGTACCACTACCTGATGCGCATCCAGAATGCCGGTACGGAGCCCGGCATGAACATGCGCATCGTCGACCGCTTCCCCGTCCAGGGCGACAAGGGCGTCCTGATCGACCAGAGCCGTGGAACCGCCTGGGACAAGCGGCCCACCCTCGCCTCCCAGCCGCAGCTCGACGGCAGCAGCCCCGGCACCATGACCACCTCGTACGAGAACACCGAGCCGCTGTGCACCGACGACCTGAACATGGGCGGCGCCGGTTCCAGCGCGGCCCAGTGCGCTTCCGGCACCTGGGACGACGCGTTCAGCGACAAGGCGGCCGGCGCCAGGATGGATCTCACCTTCAGTCCGGAGCTGGCTCCGGGCGGCACGGTGAACATCACGTACGCGATGGACTCCCCGGTCGACGTCGCCCACAACGGTGACCCGACCATCGCCTGGAACTCCTACGCGCACAACGAGACCACCGACCGCGCGGGCTCCCCGCGCGTCCTGCAGGCGAACGAGCCGATCCAGGTCGGAGTCGCCCTCGCCTACGGCAAGCTGAAGCTCGTCAAGCGGATCGGCGACCACCCGGCCGGTCTGGACGGGGCGCTGGACAAGGTGCCGTTCCCGTACCACGTCACCTGCACGATCCACCCGCAGGGCGGCCTGCCCCGGGTGGTCCTCAACAAGGACTACAAGGTCACCGTCGACAAGCCCGTCACCGTCGAGGACCTGCCCGCGGGCGCGGAGTGCAGGATCTGGGAGACCGCGGCCCACGGTGGTTCTTCGAACCACCCCGCGAGCACCCCGGTGGTGGTCACCATCAAGCCCGGCAACGACACGACCACGGCGGACACCTCCCGCATCACCAACACCTTCGAGTTCGGCTCGCTTCAGCTGATCAAGGCGATCGACGGGGACGCGGCCCAGTACGCCGCCGACCGGGTGTTCAAGGTCGGCGTCACCTGCGCGCTGCCGGACGAGGCGGGCAAGCCCACCGACCGGATCCTGAACAAGACGTACGAGGTGAGCGCGGACAAGCCCGTCACCATCAAGCCGCTGCCCGTGAACACGCAGTGCTGGGCGACGGAGGTCGACACGGGCGGCGCCGCGAAGGCGGTCGTCGACCACGGTTCGGCCGGCAACCCGGCCGTCGTGACCAAGGACGGCGCGGGCGACCCGGTGTCCATCACCGTCACCAACACCTTCCCGGCCGCCGAGCTGACGATCACCAAGCACGTGGTCAACGGCGGTGAGGGTCCGTACGACTTCGCCCTCACCTGCACCACGGGCGAAGGCGACGTCGCACTCGCCGGTGACGACAGCTCCTTCGAGCTGAAGGACGGCGAGCAGCGGCAGATCACCGTCCCGGACGGTGCCCACTGCGTGGTGACCGAGCAGAACGTTCCCACCGGCGACACCGTCACCTACACCGCCTCCGACGACGGCAAGGACGGTGACGTCGTGGTCGACGGGTCCGCTTCGGTGAACGTCACCAACACCTTCGACGTCGTACCCCCGAACCCGTCCGGCGACGAGCCCGGCCACGACAAGGGCCACCTGGCCGACACCGGGGCCCGGGACTGGACGATCCTCGGGATCACGATCGCCCTGCTCGCTCTCGGAGGTGGAACGGCCGCCTGGATGATCGCCCGCAGGCGCGTCGGCTGATCCAGCCGGCACCGCACGTACAGCGGCCCCGGGCGAATTCCTTCGCCCGGGGCCGCTGTACGTCCATGAGACACGTCAGGAGCGCACCGCGTCGACGACCAGATCGAGGAGCCGGCCTGTCTTTTCCGGGGTGTTGATCGCGGTGGTGGAGAGGAAGACGCCGAGGAGCATGACGGTGACGTCCTCGGGGTCGATGTCCGCGCGAAGCGATCCGGCGCTCGCTCCCCGGCCGATGATCTCCGCGATGGCGGCGGTGATCCGCTCGCGCGTGGCGGGTGTCGCGATGCTGCCCGAGGCCCAGCCCGCGCGCAGGATGTCGCCCATGCCGCGCTTCGTCGCCTGGAATGCCGCGTAGCGGTCCATCCACGCCCGGAGCGCGGCCTCGGGCGGGAGTTGGTCAAGGAGCGTGGTCGCGCTGGCGACGACGTCGTCGAGCTCGGCGGCGTACACCGCTTCGACGAGTGCTTCGCGGGTCGGGAAGTGGCGGTACAGCGTGCCGATGCCCACGCCGGCCTCGCGGGCGATGGCGTCGAGGGTGACGGTGTCGCGTGCCGAGGCGAAGGCCGCACCCGCGACAGCGAGGAGCTTCTCGCGGTTGCGCTGTGCGTCGGCGCGGGCGGGCCGCCCGGCCGCGCCCTTGCCCGGGCCGGGGGTCGCGGAATCCGGCGTACTCAAAGCGGAGGCCCTCCGTTTAGTGCTACGGTCGAAGTAACGGAGTCCCTCCGTTTAACTCATCGTCTCACGATCGAGGACGGACTGTCATGCCCTCCACCACCCGGTCCCCCCAGCTCACAGCCACCGGCGCCCCCCGCGCCGGAGGCGCGGGCACGCTCGCGGGCCGCACCGTCTCCCGTATCGGCTTCGGCGCGATGCAGCTCCCGCGCCTGCGGGACGACCGCGCCGCCGCCGTCGCCGTCGTGCGCCGCGCCGTCGAGCTGGGTGTCGACCACATCGACACCGCCCAGTTCTACGGCGACGGCTTCTCCAACGAGGTGATCCGCGAAGCGGTCCGGCCGCAGGACGACGTCATCGTCGTCAGCAAGGTCGGAGCCACCCCGCACCACGGCGGCCGCTTCCCCCTGCGCGCCGCACAGCGCCCCGAAGAGCTGCGGTCCAGTGTCGAGGACAACCTCAAGAGCCTGGGGCTCGACCGGATCCCTCTGGTCAATCTGCGCCGCATGGACGCCGGTTCCGGCCTGGTCGCCGAGGGCGACCAGGTGGTGGACATCGACGACCAGCTCGCGGTGATGACCGCCCTGCGCGACGAGGGGAAGATCGGCGCGATCGGCCTGAGCACCGTGACGGCGGAGCAACTGCGCCACGCGCTCCCCGTAGGCATCGCGTGTGTGCAGAACCCCTACAGCCTGGTGGCCCGCGACGACGAGGACATGGTCGCCCTCTGCCAGGACGAGGGCATCGCCTGGGTGCCGTACTTCCCGCTCGGAAGCGCGTTCCCCGGTATGCCGAAGGTGACCGACGAGCCCGCCGTCATCGCCGCCGCTGACGCGCTGGGAAGCAGCCCCGCGCAGATCGGCCTGGCCTGGCTCCTCCACCACTCCCCCCACACGCTGCTGATCGCGGGTACCGCGAACTCCGCGCACCTCGATGCGAATGTCGCCGCGGGCGCGGTCTCCCTCGACGGTGCGACGCTCGCCGCGCTGGATGCCGTACCCACGCGCGCGGGGAGCATCGTGGTCGATTAGGGGGTGTCCGGTGGGTCACGCCGTGGGCGCGCCGAGCGGCCGCCGTCGGCTTCCCGTCGGCGGCCGGTTCGGTTACGGGTTGACCACGCTGCCGCCGAGCTTCACCGCGAGCTTGCCGTCCGTGGCGAAGGACCAGGTGAGGGCGCCGTCGTAGGAGGAGCACCGCGAGCCGTTCGTACCGGACCAGAACCGGTTCGAACTGTCGGCGTCACCAATGGTCTTGTCGTTCGAGCCGCTCACTCCGAAGCGGCACGAGGTGTTGGTCCGGAACACCGACGTACCGACGTCGAACGAGAAGTTGCGCTCGGCGTTGTCGATGGAGGCGTTGTTGGAGATCGTCATCTTGCCGGGGTTGCTGTTGTACGTGAATCCGTGATGGCCGTTGCCGAAGGCGATGCTGTGCTGGACGACATGGTTGACCGCGATGTCGTCGCCGCCGAGCTTGTAGCCGTTGCGGTCGCCGTTGGAGTTCACGGTGCCGTTCGAGAGCGTGCCGTTGTTGTACGAGAGGGAGTACTCGATGGTCACCGGGCCGATCGCGCCCGTGTCGGTCTTGGTGTAGAGGTCCCAGCCGTCGTCGATGTTGTTGTGCGAGACGTCGTAGCGGAAGACATTGCCGGTGCCGGTGGTGAGCTTCGCGGCGAAACCGTCGGCGTCCTCGCCGTCGGAGTCGGCGTTGTCGTGCGACTCGGCGCTCACGATCAGGTTGTTGGACGGCCACTGGGAGGCGGGGGTGGTGGAGGCGATCCGGCCGAGCTGCAGCCCCGAGTCGCGGTTGAAGCGCGTCACCGTGCGCTCGACGATGTTGTTGCTGCCGCCGACGTAGATCCCGTTGTCGCCGGCGTGCTCGACGACGAGGCCGTAGATGTGCCAGTACGAGGCGTTCAGCTGAAGCCCGCGGTTGGTCGAACTCTCGCTCTGTGAGGCGAAGTTCAGCACCGGGGTCTCGCCCGGGTAGGCGGAGAGGGTGGTGCGGGCGCCGGAGGTTCCGTCGCTGCCGACGGGGACGGTGACCGTCGAGGAGTAGGCGTAGGTGCCGCCGCGTACGTAGATCGTCCCGCCGGGCGTGATACGGCCGATCGCGGAGGCGAGCGTCGTCGGGGCCGACTGTGTCCCGGCCGCGCTGTCGGTGCCGTTCGGCGCGACGTACAGGGCCGTGCCCGTCGGCGGCGTGGTGGTGCCGTCCGTGGCGACGTCGAGGGAGTCGATGTTGGGCAGGCCGGCCGCGGTGGTGGGGCTGAACTTGATGATGTTGCTGCCCGAACTCACGGGCACCGAGAGCGTCTTGGTGGTCCACGTCCCCCATGCGCCGGTGGTCTCGAACGACGCCGAAGCGGCCGAGGTCCCGTTCACGGTGACGCCCGCAGGCCTCGCGGTGGTGGTCCCGTTGGCGAACCGGACCGTCAGCGTCGCCGTGCCGGCGGTGGCGGCATTCACGGTGAACTGGGCGGCGGCGCCCACCGCGTTGGTGGCGTTGCAGAATCCGCTGCCGGTGTAACCGGTCCAGTCGGAGTCGATGGTCCCGGTGCAGACGGCCGGGGAGCTCTCGGCCTCGTAATGGACGGTCGCGGCCTGCGCGGTGGTGCCGGGCAGCGCGACCAGTGCGGCGGCCAGTAAGCCGGTGCATGCGATGGCGGGTTTCAGTTGCATGGTTCGCCTCCAGGTTGGTCGATGCATTCGTTCCGGTGCATGAACAGCGCACAGGAAAGCGCATCGCTTTCGGGAAGAGAAAGCCCTTTCTTTGGACGTTAAGGGGTCACCATGCGCACGTCAATGGTCATAGATGTGAACGATGTTCATACATATAAGCGTGCATGCCAGGAGGGCGGGAGCTCGTGCTCCCGCCCTCCTGGCCGTACGACGCTCACTTCTCGGTGAGGTCCTTGAGGGCGATGTTGAGCTTGAGGACATTGACCGTCGGCTCGCTCATGAAGCCGAGCAGCCGGCCGCTGGTGTTCTCGGCGACGAGCCGGTCGACCTCGCCCACCGTGAGGTGGTTGAGTGCGGCGATCCGGTGGACCTGGATCTTCGCGTACGCGGGTGAGATCGCCGGGTCGAGACCGGAGCCCGACGACGTGACGGCGTCGGCCGGGACGTCCGACGGCCGGACCGTGTAGCCGTTCACCGAGTTGTCCTTGATGACAGCGGCCTTGGCGTCGGTGACCCACTTGATCAGGTCGGCGTTGTCGCCGGAGCGGTTGGTGGCGCCGGACAGGATCAGCTTGTACCGGGTGTTGACGCTGTTGGAGCCGAGGCCGTTGGACGGGCGCGGCTGGAACCACTTGAGGTCCGGCGCGGGGGTCTCCTCGCCCTTCTTCAGCGGGAGGTTGTAGGTCTGCCCGATCAGGGACGAGCCGACGACCTTGCCGTTGTCCTTGATCTCGGAGCCGTTGGCCTTGTTGCCGAAGGCGGCCTGGGCGATACCGGTGACGACGAGCGGGTAGATGACGCCGCACACCACGGTCAGGACGAGCAGGGCGCGGAGTCCGGCCCAGAGCAGGCGGCCTGCGCCGCTTACGGAGTTGTTCATGGCTATCGGCCGATTCCGGGGATGAGGGAGACGAGCAGGTCGATGATCTTGATGCCGACGAAGGGGGCGATCAGGCCGCCGATCCCGTAGACCGTGAGATTGCGGCGGAGCATCCTGTCGGCGCTCATCGGCCTGTACCGCACGCCCTTGAGGGCCAGTGGCACCAGCGCGACGATGATCAGCGCGTTGAAGACGACGGCGGACAGGATCGCCGACTCGGGGCTGGCCAGGTGCATGATGTTGAGCTTGTCGAGGCCCGGGTAGACCACCGCGAACATCGCCGGAATGATCGCGAAGTACTTCGCGACGTCGTTGGCGATCGAGAAGGTCGTCAACGCACCCCGGGTGATGAGGAGTTGCTTGCCGATCTCGACGATCTCGATGAGCTTGGTCGGGTTCGAGTCGAGGTCGACCATGTTGCCGGCCTCCTTCGCGGCCGACGTACCCGTGTTCATCGCGACGCCGACATCCGCCTGGGCGAGCGCCGGGGCGTCGTTCGTGCCGTCGCCGGTCATCGCGACCAGCTTGCCGCCCGCCTGCTCGCGCTTGATCAGCGCCATCTTGTCCTCGGGGGTGGCCTCGGCGAGGAAGTCGTCCACGCCCGCCTCCTCCGCGATCGCCTTGGCGGTCAGCGGGTTGTCGCCCGTGATCATGACCGTCCTGATGCCCATGCGGCGCAGCTCGTCGAACCGCTCGCGCATGCCCTCCTTGACGACGTCCTTGAGGTGGATGACGCCCAGGATGCGCGCCCCCCGCTCGTCGTCGACGGCGACCAGCAGCGGGGTGCCACCCGCCTGGGAGATGGTGTCGGAGAGGGTGCCGGCGTCCTCGGACACGACGCCGCCCTGCTCCTTCACCCAGGCGATGACCGAACCGGTCGCGCCTTTACGGACCTTGCGCCCGTCGACGTTCACACCCGACATACGCGTCTGGGCGGTGAACTCGATCCACTCGGCGTGCGTCAGCTCACCCTGATGGCGCTCGCGCAGCCCGTACTTCTCCTTCGCCAGTACGACGATGGAGCGGCCCTCTGGTGTCTCGTCGGACAGCGAGGAGAGCTGGGCGGCGTCGGCGACCTCCGCCTCGGTGGTGCCCCTGACGGGTACGAACTCCGAGGCCTGGCGGTTGCCGAGGGTGATGGTGCCGGTCTTGTCCAGGAGGAGGGTGGAGACGTCGCCCGCGGCTTCAACTGCCCTGCCGGACATGGCCAGTACGTTGCGCTGGACGAGGCGGTCCATGCCGGCGATGCCGATCGCCGAGAGCAGCGCCCCGATGGTCGTGGGGATCAGGCAGACGAGCAGTGCGGTGAGCACGATCATCGACTGCTCGGCGTGGGCGTACGTCGCGAAGGGCTGGAGCGTGACGACGGCAAGCAGGAAGACGATGGTGAGCGAGGCGAGGAGGATGTTCAGCGCGATCTCGTTCGGCGTCTTCTGCCGGGCCGCGCCCTCGACCAGGGCGATCATGCGGTCGATGAAGGTCTCGCCGGGCTTCGTCGTGATCTTGACGACGATCCGGTCGGACAGCACCTTCGTACCGCCGGTGACGGCACAGCGGTCGCCGCCCGACTCCCGGATGACCGGGGCCGATTCACCGGTGATGGCCGATTCGTCGACGCTCGCGACGCCTTCGACGACGTCACCGTCGCCGGGGATGATGTCGCCCGCCTCGCAGACCACCAGGTCACCGATGGTCAGCGCGGTGCCTGCCACCTGCTCCTCGGCGCCGCCCTTCAGACGGCGGGCGACGGTCTCGGTCTTGGCCTTGCGCAGGGTGTCGGCCTGCGCCTTGCCGCGCCCTTCGGCGACCGCCTCCGCGAGGTTGGCGAAGATCGTGGTCAGCCAGAGCCAGGCGGCGATCGCCCAGCCGAATCCGTCCCCGGGGTCCTTGACCGCGAAGATCGTGGTCAGTACGGACCCGATCTCGACGACGAACATCACGGGGGATTTGACCATCACCCGCGGGTCGAGCTTCCTGACGGCTTCGGGGAAGGACGTGATCAGTTGCTTCGGGTCGAACAGACCGCCGCCGACCCGGCCGGATTCCGGTGTGTGCCCGGTGGGTGCGTCCTGGTGGGGAGCGCGGGCCGGAGTGAGGGTACTCATGACGCCAGCCCTTCAGCGAGCGGTCCCAGCGCGAGCGCGGGGAAATAGGTGAGACCGGTGATGATCAGGATCGTGCCGACGAGCAGCCCGGTGAACAGCGGCTTCTCGGTGCGCAGGGTGCCCGCGGTCGCCGGTACCGGCTGCTGCTCGGCGAGCGAGCCGGCCAGCGCGAGGACGAACACCATGGGCAGGAAGCGGCCGAGGAGCATCGCGAGACCGATGGTGGTGTTGAACCACTGGGTGTCGGCGTTCAGCCCGGCGAAGGCGGAGCCGTTGTTGTTGGCGCCCGAGGTGTAGGCGTACAGGATCTCGGAGAAGCCGTGCGCACCCGAGTTGGTCATCGAGTGGCCCGGGGTGGGCAGCGCCATCGCCGCGGCGGTGAAGCAGAGCACCAGTGCCGGGGTGATGAGGATGTAGAGGGCGGCGAACTTGATCTGGCGGGTGCCGATCTTCTTGCCCAGGTACTCGGGTGTACGGCCGACCATCAGGCCCGCGATGAACACCGCGATGATCGCCATGATCAGCATCCCGTACAGACCGGAACCCGTACCTCCGGGTGCGATCTCGCCGAGCTGCATGCCGAGCATCGTGATGCCGCCGCCGAAGCCGGTGTAGGAGGAGTGGAAGGAGTTGACCGCGCCGGTCGACGTGAGGGTCGTGGCGACCGAGAAGATCGACGATCCCGCGATGCCGAATCGATTCTCCTTGCCTTCCATGGCGCCGCCGGCGATGTCGAACGCCGGGCCGCCGTGGTGGAACTCGGTCCACATCATCAGCGCGGTGAAGCCGATCCAGATCGTCACCATCGTCGCCAGGATCGCGTAACCCTGCTTGAGGGAGCCGACCATGCGCCCGAAGGTGCGGGTCAGGGCGAAGGGGATGACGAGGATCAGGAAGATCTCGAAGAGGTTCGAGAAGCCGGTGGGGTTCTCGAAGGGGTGGGCGGAGTTGGCGTTGAAGTAGCCGCCGCCGTTGGTGCCCAGCTCCTTGATGGCCTCCTGCGAGGCGACCGCGCCGCCGTTCCACTGCTGCGAACCGCCCGAGAACTGCCCGACCTCGTGGATGCCGGAGAAGTTCTGGATGGCGCCGCACGCGACCAGCACGACGGCGGCGATCGCCGCGATCGGCAGGAGGATGCGTACGGTGCCGCGCACCAGGTCGGCCCAGAAGTTGCCGAGCTCACCGGTGCGGGAGCGGGCGAAGCCCCGTACGAGAGCGACCGCCACGGCGATCCCCACGGACGCCGAGAGGAAGTTCTGTACGGCGAGGCCGCCGGTCTGGACGACGTGGCCCATGGCCTGCTCGCCGTAGTACGACTGCCAGTTGGTGTTGGCGACGAACGAGGCCGCGGTGTTGAACGCCTGGTCCGGGTCGATCGAGGAGAAGCCGAGCGATCCGGGCAGCGCGCCCTGGACGCGCTGCAGCAGGTAGAGAAAGAGGACGCTCACCAGCGAGAAGGCGAGGACACCGCGCAGATAGGCGGGCCAGCGCATCTCGGTGGAGGGGTCGGCGCCGATGGCCTTGTAGATCCACTTCTCGACCCGGAGGTGCTTCTTCGAGGAGTAGACGCCGGCCATGTAGTCGCCGAGGGGGCGGTAGGCCAGGCCCAGCGCGACGATCAGCGCGAGCATCTGGAGGACGCCGGCAAGTACGGGAGACATGTCGGGGCTCAGAACCTCTCCGGGTACACAAGGGCGAGGACGAGGTAGCCGAGGAGGGCGACGGCCACGACGAGTCCGACGATGTTTTCGGCGGTCACAGCTTTGCCACCCCCTTGGCGATGAGTGCCACCAGCGCGAATACCGCGATCGCGGTGACGACGAAGGCCAGGTCGGCCATCGTGAGCTCCTGAAGAAGTTCGGAAGTGAACGGACTCCTTGAGGAAACGCCCTCATACGCCGCTTGAGCGTTCCGTTGACGGCCTCCTTACGGCAGGGGGCGGCGCCTTGACGCGACTCTTACGCGTGCGGCGGCCGACGCCATCCCCCGACCGCCGCACGGTGGTGCGGTGATGGCCGGAGTCAGTCCTCGACGGCCTGGTAGAGCGTGGTCCAGAAGTCGTGCATCAGCCGCACCGGGTCCGGGACCGACGCCCCGACCTGGGTGAGCAGGATGCCGGTGATCCCGTTCTGCGGGTCGGCGTACGTCGAGGTGCCGGCGCCGCCGTCCCAGCCGAACTGGCCGAGCGGGGCGTAGTCGCTGCGGTAGGTGCGCACCGCCATGCCGAGGCCCCAGCCACCGTGCTGGCCCTGGCCGAAGGAGATGTGGACGTTCTCGGTGGCCATCGCGGTCCGGGCGGCCTGCTGCCCGGGAGTGAGGCGGTTGGTGGTCATCAGCTCGACGGCGGCCCGGGACAGGATCCGTTCGCTGCCGTGCGTTCCGCCGTTGAGGAGCATCCGGAAGTAGGCGTGGTAGTCGTCGGCGGTCGAGTTCAGTCCACCGCCGCCGCCCGGGAACGCCGGAGGCGTGCTGTGGCGTCCGCCCTCGGCCTCGTCCCACACATGGAACTCGCCGGTCTCCGGGTCGGGGGCGTACAGGGGCGGCAGCCGGTCCATCTGGTCGGCGGGCACGTGGAAGCCCGTGTCCTTCATGCCCAGCGGTTCGAAGACGCGCTCGCGCAGGAACGCCTCGAACGTCTGGCCCGTGACCCGGGCGACGAGGACGCCGACCAGGTCGCTGGCGATCTGGTACTGCCAGCGCTCACCGGGCTGGTACATCAGCGGCAGCTCGCCCAGGCGGCGCATCCACTCGTCGGGGCCGGGCATCGGCACCGGGAGGTTGGGCGTGATCCCCTTCTCGAAGACCGCACCCATGATCGGGGTGCCGATCACCGTCATATCCATGCCGAGCCCGAACGTGGAGGTCAGCACGTCCCGCACGGTGATGGGCCGCAGCGCCGGGACGGTGTCGTCCAGCGGGCTGTCGATCCGCTTGAGCACCTGGCGGTCGGCGAGCTCGGGCAGCCACTCCTCCACCGTGTCGTCGAGGCGTATCCGGCATTCGTCGAGCAGGACCATCGCCGCGGCGATCGAGACCGGCTTGGACGTCGAGGCCATCCGGAAGATGGTGTCCCGGCGCATCGGCGCGCCACCGTCATGGCGCGTGGTCCCGATCGTTTCGACGTGGGTCTCGTCGCCTCTGCTGAACAGCGCGACGAGTCCGGGGATCTTCCCGGACTCGACGTGCCGCTCCAGCACGTCGTGCAGTCGGAGCAACCCCGCTTTGGAGAAACCGCCGTTGGCCGTTCCCATCATCCAACTCCTTGCGTACGGTGATCGAACGCTCGCGACAGTACGGTGCGTTCGGCCCGCTGACCAGCGTCAACTGCCTTTCATTGCACCGGATTTGCGTAAGGCGTGCGTCAGGAAAAGGCGGTGGCGCGTCAGCGGTCCGTCAAGGCGGGGCGCGTGCCGTGCCCGGGCCGCCTACCGTCCCGGTGAATGGGACACAGGAGCACGCGCATCGCGGCGGGACACAGCAGAGCGCCACGGCCTACGGCGTACGGCGCGGTGGTCCACGACGCCACCTGGGCGGGTGATGCCCGTGCGGCGGTCGGGTGTGCGGTGCTGCTGCTGGGGCTGCTCTTCGCCATCGACGCCGTGGCCGGCACGCTGAGTGTTCCGCGTGCCGGGCTGTGGACCGGCCTGGCAGTCCTGTTGTTCGCCGTGCTCTGGCCGGCCAGGGTGTCGGTGGGCCGGGGGGTGCTGGTCTCGCGCGGGCTGCTGCGCCGGACCGCCGTGCGTACCGACCGGCTGGTGTCGGTGCGCTGGTCGGACGGGGTCGCCCAGCGTCTGGTGCTGTCCGACGCGGACGGCGGGCGGGTGGAGATCGATCCGAAGGTGCTGGTCGCCAATCCCCCGCTGTGGCATGTACTCGACCGGGATGCCCGCACCGGCGCCGAGCGGGGGCTGCTCCGCTGTGGCGAGAGGGCGCTGCGGCAGATCGCGGCACGCGTCGACCGCGAGACGGCCCGGACCGTGTTCAAGGTGTCCGGGCTGGAGTAGGAGCCCCCGGGCGGGGTGTGCGCCGTATGCGAGATGCGTCACCTTCGGGACTTAAGTCCCATTCCCCCCTGCCATACGTCCCTGCCCGTGTTGTCTACTGGGCCGCATGCTTCAGCACGTCTCCGTCCTTCAGCAGATAGGCCTGGCCGTCCTCGCCCTGGCGACCGCGGCCTGGGTCGTCGGCCTGGTCCGCATCATGCGCCGGGACCGCTTCGCGGTGTCGGTCTGGCGCACCGGGCAGCCGCTGCGCCACGTCCCCGCACAGCGCGGGCACTCGGGCGAGCGGGTGGTCCTCACCCCTGCCGAGCAGGCTGCCTTCGCCGGTCTCGTCCGGCGGCTGGACGACGACCGCTCGTAACACCGTTTGCAGTTGCGGGAGTTCGCGCCCGCAGGGCCGACTCGTAGCGGGCGACCACGATCCGGGCGATCCGCGGGTGGTCGGCCACCGGATCGGCGACGGTGTCCGCGCCGGAGGATGCGAGCGCGTCCGTGAAACGGCCGGGCGCGAGCAGATGCGGGACGACGACGATCCGCTGGTGGCCGGCCCAGCGCAGCACGGTGATCGCGTCGGGCACGGTCGGCTCGGCGGCGGAGCAGTACGCGGGCACCAGGGGCACCGGCCCGCGCTCGTCGTCCAGGAGCGTCCGCAGCTGATCGGCCGCCACCTTCGCGCCGTCGTTGCCGCCGCGCCGTGACGAACCGGCCGCGGCCAGGACGATCGCGTCGGCGCGCTCCCCGGCCCGGCACTCGGCCTCGCGCAGCCGCCCGTAGAGGGCGAGCGCGACATCCTGCTCGCCGCTGAGGCCTTCGGTCAGTACGCAGTCGAGTCCGTCCCCGGCCGCTTCGACGACGGCGGGCACGTCCACGGTCCGGTGATATCCGTCCCCGAGCAGCAGCGGCACGACGACGGCGCGGGTGTGCCCGGATTCGGCGGCCCTGCCGAGTGCGGTGGCCAGCGAGGGCTCCTCGTGATCGAGGTGTCCGATGACGGGCGCGACGCCGCACAGTCCCTCGACGTTACGGGCGAGCCGTCCGACGGTGGCGGCCGCCGCGGGCGCGGCACTGCCGTGGACGGCGAGTACGAGCGCGGGGGGAACGGGAAAGAGCACAGCCGACTCCTGGGAAGCGGTGGGGCGGGCTGCGACGGGTCGTCGGGGAGCAGCCCGCACTTCGACGCTACGTGGGCGGCGGGCCCGCGGGGCTCTCCGGACGCCCCGTCCCGCAGGGCCACAGGTCCTGTCCATACAGGTCCTTCACCGGGCGGACCGGACGTCCCGTACCCCTAACGTCGGAGGTCAGGACCCTTATCGACCTGCGACGGAGCGTGCCCCCATGGTGCAGACCCTTGTGCTGATCGGCCACGGGATGGTGGGACACCGCCTCCTCGAAGCCCTGGCCGAGCGCGGCGCGCTCACCGACCCCGCCGTTCCCGACGGGCCCGGCTGGGAGGTCGTCGTCCTGGCCGAGGAGGACCGTCCCGCGTACGACCGCGTGCACCTCTCGTCCGCCTTCACCGGCGCATCCCCCGATGAACTCACCCTCGTCGCACCCGGGTTCATCGAGGCGCACGGCATCGATCTGCGCCTCGGCGACCCCGCCGAGACCGTCGACCGTGCCGCTCGCACCGTCACCACCACCTCGGGTGCCACAGTCGCCTACGACGCGCTGGTCATCGCCACCGGCTCGTACCCCTTCGTGCCGCCGGTCCCAGGCGCCGACGCCCCGGGGTGCTTCACGTACCGCACGCTGTACGACGTCGAGGCGCTGACCGCCTACGCGGCGGACGAGAGCCGTGGCACGGGCGTCGTCGTGGGCGGCGGGCTCCTCGGCCTCGAAGCCGCGGGCGCACTGCGCACGCTCGGGCTGAAGACCCACGTCGTGGAGTTCGCGCCGCGGCTGATGCCGCTGCAGGTCGACGACGGGGGCGCGGCCGCGCTGCGCGCCACCATCGAGTCGATGGGCGTCGCCGTGCACACCGGGGTCGGCGCGCAGGAGGTGGACCTCGACGACGGCGGCAGGGCCCGCGGGCTGCGGCTCAACAGCGGCGAGCACATCGAGGCCGACCTCGTCGTCTTCTCCGCGGGTGTACGGCCGCGCGACCGGCTCGCGCGCGAGTGCGGGCTCGCGGTGGGCGACCGGGGCGGTGTGGTGGTCGACGCGCACTGCCGGACCAGCGACCCGTACATCTACGCGATCGGCGAGTGCGCGCAGACCGTCGACGGCCGGGTCTACGGTCTGGTCGCTCCCGGCTACCAGATGGCCGAGACGACCGCCGAATCCCTGGCGGGCGAGGGGCAGTTGACGTTCACCGGCGCTGACACCTCCACCAAGCTGAAGCTGATGGGCGCCGACGTGGCATCGTTCGGCGATCCTTTCGCCGAGGCGGACCAGACGGCGGGCGCCGTCGCGGTCGTCTTCTCCGACGCACGCGAGGGCGTCTACAAGAAGCTGCTGCTCGGCCCGGACGGTGCGCTGCTCGGCGGGATCCTGGTCGGCGACGCGGAGGCGTACGGCTCGCTGAAGCCGCACGCCGGCCGTCAACTGCCCGCCCCCGCCGAGGCATACGTCCTGCCCGCGACCGCGGCGGAGGTGCCGGGCGCCGACGCGCTGCCCGACGACGCCGTGCTCTGCAGCTGCCACAACGTCACCAAGGGCGCGATACGTACGGCCGTCGCCGACAACGGCCTCACCGACCTCGGCGGCATCAAGCAGTGCACCAAGGCGGGCACGGGCTGCGGCGGCTGCACCGGCGCCCTGCAGGCGGTGCTCGACGCGGAGCTCACGGCCGCCGGGATCGAGAAGCCCACCGGGCTGTGCGAGCACTTCGCGCTGTCGCGGTCCGAGATATACGCCGCCGTACGCGACGAGCACATCCGCTCCTTCACCGAACTCCTGGAGAAGTACGGCACGGGCGAGGGCTGCGCCGTCTGCAAGCCGGTCGTCGGCAATGTCCTCGGCACGCTCGGCCCCGAGCTGGGCCTGGCCCACATCCTCGACGGCGAGCAGGCCACGCTCCAGGACTCCAACGACCTCTATCTCGCCAACCTCCAGAAGGACGGCACCTATTCGGTCGTCCCGCGCATCCCCGGCGGCGAGATCTCCCCCGACGCGCTCATCGTCATCGGCGAGGTGGCGCGCGACTACGGCCTCTATACGAAGATCACCGGTGGCCAGCGGATCGACCTGTTCGGCGCCCGCGCCGCCCAACTTCCGGACATCTGGCGGCGGTTGGTCGACGCGGGGATGGAGTCGGGCCATGCGTACGGCAAGTCGCTCCGTACGGTGAAGTCCTGCGTCGGCGCCAAGTTCTGCCGCTTCGGCCAGGGCGACTCGGTGCAGCTCGCCATCGACATCGAGCTGCGCTACCGCGGGCTCAGGTCCCCGCACAAGGTCAAGGGCGGTGTCTCGGGCTGTCTGCGCGAGTGCGCCGAGGCGCGCGGCAAGGACATCGGCGTCATCGCGACGGCCAACGGCTGGAACCTGTACGTGTGCGGGAACGGCGGCACCACCCCGCGCCATGCGGAGCTGCTCGCCGCCGACCTGGACGCGTCCGCGCTCTTCAGGCTGATGGACCGCTTCCTCATGTATTACGTGCGCACGGCCGAGCGCCTGGAGCGCACCTCGGCGTGGCTGGAGCGGACCGAGGGCGGCATCGAGCACCTGAAGTCCGTACTGATCGAGGACTCCCTCGGACTGTGCGCCGATCTCGAAGCGCAGATGGACCGGCACGTCGCCGCGTACCAGGACGAGTGGGCGGCCGTGCTCGCGGACCCGGAGAAACTGCGCCGCTTCGCGCCGTTCACCTCGGCACCGGACGACGGGGTCTCCTTCGTCGAGGACCTGGAGCCGGGCCGAGGCCGGGCGACAGCGCTCCCCGACGGCTCACAGGCGGCCCTCTTCAAGGACCGGGAGGGGCGTGTGTACGCGGTGAGCAACCGGGACCCGTTCTCGGGTGCCGATGTCATCGCCGACGGGATCATGGGCTCCCGGGACGGCGCCCCGGTCGTCTCCTCCCCCATGCACAAGCACGTCTTCGATCTCCGTACGGGCATCTGCCTGGACGACCCCGAAGTGGCGCTCACGGTCCACGAGGTGTGAATGGGGACCAAATCCCTGCCAGAACCCGACCAAGGCCTCTGATCCCGCCCTTATGCCCGGATCCACTCTGGAAGAGCAAGGATCTCCTCCTCACCACCGGGACGCAGCCATGAGCCCAGCCGTACAGGAAGCGACCGCCACCACGGGGCAGTCGTACGACCTCGACCAGTACAGGCCGGGCCGAACGATCTCCGACTGGGAGCCGGAGAACGAGCTCTTCTGGCAGTCCACCGGCCGCCGCGTCGCCCAGCGCAACCTGTGGATCGCGGTCCCGGCCCTCCTGGTCGCCTTCGTGGTGTGGCAGGTGTGGAGCGTCACCGCCACCAACCTCACGGACGTCGGCTTCTCCTTCTCCACCTCACAGCTCTTCTGGCTGACCGCGATCCCCGGCCTCACCGGCGGCACGGCCCGCATCTTCTACACCTTCCTCGGCCCGAAGATCGGCCAGCGCACCTTCACCGCGCTCTCCACGCTCGTGCTGATCGTCCCGCTGATCTGGCTGGGCTTCGCGATCCAGGACACCTCCACGCCGTACGCCGTGATGGCCACGATCGCCGCGCTCTGCGGCATCGGCGGCGCGAACTTCTCCTCCTCGCTCGCCAACATCGGCTTCTTCTTCCCCAAGCGCGAGAAGGGCAACGCGACCGGCATCAACGGCGGCCTCGGCAACCTCGGTGTCTCCGTCGTGCAGCTGCTCACCCCGATCGTCATCACCAGCTCGGTGATCGCCATCGGCTCGGGCCAGCACAACGCCAAGACCGGCAACGAGGTCTTCCTCCAGAACGCGGCCTTCCTGTGGGTCCCGGTCCTGATCGTCCTGGCGGTCGTCGCCTGGTTCGGCCAGAACAACCTGAAGACCGCATCGACCTCCTTCAGCCAGCAGAAGATCATCTTCAAGCGCAAGCAGACCTGGCTGATGACCTGGCTGTACGTCGGGACCTTCGGCTCCTTCATCGGCTTCGCCGCGGCCCTCCCGATGCTGATCAAGACCACCTTCCCGGACTACTCGGTCGCCACGTACGCCTGGATGGGACCTGCGCTCGGCGCACTCGCCCGCTGGGCCGGCGGCTGGATCGCGGACCGGCTGGGCGGCGCCCGGGTCACGCTCCTGTCGTTCGTCGGCATGGCGGCATCGATCATCGGCGTCATCAACTTCCTCCCCACCGGCGGCGGTTCGGGCAACTTCACCGGCTTCTTCCTCTGCTTCCTCGCGGCGTTCTTCTTCTCCGGCATCGGCAACGGCTCGACGTTCCGCCAGATCCCGGTCATCTTCCGCAACCAGCACCTCAAGGGGCTGACGGAGGGCACGCCCGAACACGCGAAGGCACTGAAGCAGACCGAGATGGAGGCCGGTGCGGTCACCGGCTTCACCGCGGCCATCGCGGCGTACGGCTTCTTCTTCATCCCCGCCCTGTTCGCCAACTTCGCGGTGACCAGCGCGATGTGGGGCTTCGTGGGGTTCTATGCCAGCTGCATGGTCGTGACCTGGTGGTTCTACGCGCGACGCGGCGCCGAGTCCCCCAGCTGACCCGCTCCCCCCCCATACGCCCGACCAGCGGCCCGACCGGCACACAGCCGGTCGGGCCGCTGGCCGATAGGCTCGAACCATGACCTCCGATCAGCGCACACAGCAGCGGTACTCCGTCCTTGCTGTCGCGTCCTCGGCCGGGGGCATCAAAGGGCTCGGGACGCTGCTCAGCGCCCTCGGCACCGAACTGCGGGTGCCGGTGCTGATCGTCCAGCACCTCGACCGCAAGCACCGGAGCTACATCGCCGAGGTCCTGGCCCGCCGTTCCCTGCTCCCCGTCAAACTGGCGCAGCACCGTGAGCCGGTGGAGGCCGGAACGGTCTATGTGGCACCGCCCGACCACCATCTGCTCGTCGGTTCCGACGGTCGCCTGTCACTGACGAGCACCGACCTCGTCCACTTCGTACGTCCCTCCGCCGACCTCCTCTTCGAGTCGGTGGCCGCCGCCTACGGAGACCAGGCCCTCGTCTGCGTACTGACCGGTACGGGCGTCGACGGCGCGAAGGGCGTGGACACCGTGAAGGCGTACGGCGGTACCGTCATCGTGCAGGATCCGCTCACAGCGGAGTTCAAGGGGATGCCGGATGCCGCGGTGGCCACCGGAGCCGCCGACTTCGTGCTACCTCTTGAAGACATCGCGGCGACGATCCGCGGGCTCGTCGACACCAAGAGGCAGTAATGAACGATCCGGCCGGCACCAGGACGGATGAGGGCCTTGAGGAGCTGCTCGGCTTCATCAGGGACGCGCGGGGCTTCGACTTCACCGGATACAAGCGCTCCACGCTGGGGCGGCGGATCCGCAAGCGGATGAGCGACGCCGGGGCGAACGGCTTCGCGGACTACCGCGACCGTCTGGAGACCGACGCGGATGAATTCCAGGCGCTCTTCAACACGATCCTGATCAACGTCACCTCCGTATTCCGCGACCCCGACGCGTGGGACCTGCTGCAGCGCGAGGCCGTGCCGCAGGTGCTGGCGGAGGCGGACCCCGAGGACGAGATCCGGATCTGGAGCGCGGGCTGCTCCAGCGGTGAGGAGGCGTTCTCGCTGGCCATCTTGTTCGCGGAAGCGCTGGGGCCCGAGGAGTTCCTGCGCCGCGTCAAGATCTACGCGACCGATGTGGACGAGGAGGCACTGCGCGACGCCCGCTCGGGGCTCTTCACGGCGAAAGCCCTGGAGCCGCTCCCCGCGGAACTGCGCGACACCTACTTCGAGCAGAGCGGCGCCAAGTTCCTCTTCCGCTCGGACCTGCGGCGCAAGGTCATCTTCGGCCGGCACGACATCACCCGTGACGCCCCCATCTCCCGGCTCGACCTGCTGGTCTGCCGCAACACGCTGATGTACTTCAACGTCGAGGCGCAGACCCACATCGTCAACCGATTCCACTTCGCCCTGCGGGAGGGCGGCTTCCTCTTCCTGGGCAAGGCGGAGATGCTGCTCAACGACGGGGACCGGTTCAAGGTCGTGAGCATCCGCCAGCGCGTCTTCAAGCGCAGGCCCGGCGCGAACGGCGGACCGCACCCCGTCCATCCCGTGAAGCTCAGGGCGGGCATGGGGACGGAGATGAAGACCGCCACGCGCAACCGCCAGTTGCACGACCTGCTCCTGGACGCGACGCCGAACGCGACGATCGCCCTGGACGCGGAGGGCATCGTGGTGATGATCAACAGCCAGGCGCGGGCCCGGTTCGGGCTCACGACGGGCGACGTCGGCCGCCCCTTCCAGGACCTGGAGATCTCCTACCGGCCCACCGAACTGCGCTCCCTGATCGACCAGGCGACCCATGAACGCCGGACGCTGCGGGTCAACGGTGTGGAGCGGCATCTGATCGAAGAGGTGCAGTACTTCGACATCCTGATCCAGCCGATCTCGCACGGCCCCGGTCTGCCGGTGGCCACGTCCGTCACCTTCACCGACGTCACCCTGGCGACACAGCTCAAGGCGGAGGTCAAACGCGTGCGGGAGGACCTGGAGACCGCGTACGAGGAACTCCAGTCCACCAATGAGGAGCTGGAGACCACCAACGAGGAACTCCAGTCCAGCATCGAGGAGTTGGAAACCACCAACGAGGAACTCCAGTCGACCAACGAGGAGCTGGAGACCACCAACGAAGAGCTCCAGTCCGGTCATGAGGAGCTCCAGACCATGAACGACGAGATGCGCCTGCGCACCGCGGATCTGGACGAGGCACGGGCCTTCCTCGAAGGCGTGGTGAGTTCGATCGCCGCCGGTGTGGTCGTGCTGTCCGCGGAGATGGCGGTCAAGAGCTGGAACCGGGGCGCGGTCGACCTGTGGGGGCTGCGTACCGAAGAGGTCCTCAACGAGCATTTCTTCGGCCTGGACTTCGGATTGCCGACCTCGGGGCTGCGGGAAATCATCCAGCAGTGCATCACGTCGGGGAAGCGGGAGGGGCCGGTCAGCGTCCCTGCGGTCAACCGCATCGGCCGGGCCATCGACTGTGCGGTGATCTGCTCGCCGTTCGACGGCCACAACGGGGGCGTGGTCCTGCTGATGGAGGATGCCTCCAACAAGGCCTCCGCCTGACGTATTGAGGAATATGCTCATTCCATGGCCACGGCGGGTGAATACGGTGAAGCACTGGGCGCGGGGCAGGCGGGCGCGGCATGGCTGCGCGTGGTGCGCGCGATGGAACGCGCCGCACAGCAGCGGGTGATCGCCGAGCGTCATGAGCGGCTGGCGGCCGAGACCGGGCGGGAGCTGCACACCTCCATGGCGGCGCTGCACCGCTCCATCGAGGAGCGCCATCGCATCGCGGGCCGGCTCCAGGAGGCGTACGCCCGCCGGCTGACCGACTGGCTGACCCATCGCGGCGCAGGCCGGCCGGTGTTCATGACCGGAGTCGCCGAGGCCTGCGGTACGCGCAGCGCCGCACTCACCCTGCTCGGTCCCGACCTCAGCCAACTCGCTGTCGCCGCATCGGATTCCTCCGCGCGTGCGGCGCAGGATCTGGAGTTCGTCCTGGGGGCGGGTCCTGCCTTGGACGCGGCACGCGGGCTGGCCACCGTCTCCGCTTCGGGAGCCGCCGTCGAGGAGCGATGGCCCGGTTACGGCACGGGGCTCGCCGCGCTGCGCCTGGCCGCGGTCGTCGCCGCACCGCTGCGGACGGCGGACGGGTGCATCGGCGCGTTGACCGTCTTCGACCCCCGGCCCGGGCTGGCGGAGGGTGGGACCCTCGTCGGCGTCGCGGCCGCGCTCGCGGACGGGGTGCTGCTCGGCGCCGACGCCGAACCGGACCTGTACGGCGGAACGGATCTGCGGGTGGTGGTGCACCAGGCCGCCGGCATGGTGTCCGAGCAGCTCCACTGCCCGGTGAACGATGCGACCGCGCTCATCAGGGCGCGCGCTTTTGCCGCGGGTGAGTCGCCGGAGGCCATTGCCCTGCTCATCGTGTCCGGAGACCTGAAGCTCAACTGACGTCAACCACCGAGGGGAAGACCCCATGTCCACGCCGGACCAACGGCTGGCCAATGCTTTCGTGGCACTGGCCGACACCCTGGAGCACGTCCGCGACCTCACCCACTTTCTCACCGTCCTCACGGAACGCAGCGTGGAGGTGCTCGGCGTCGACGCGGCGGGCGCGGTGATCGTCACCGGACATCCGCAGGTCGTGCGGGTCGCCGCGTCCGAACCACGGGTGGCACAGCTGGAGTTGGAGGCCACCGACTGGCAGGAGGGGCCCGCCTGGGACTGCCGCCGTTCCGGGGTGATTCCCGAGACGGTGATGGACGGGATGGTGGCTCGGCAACGCTGGCCGAAGTACACCGCACGGGCCCGTGCGGTGGGCTACGCCCGGGTCGTGGCGCTTCCGCTGCGGCTGCGCGAGGAGTCCGTGGGCGCGCTCGTCCTGCTGCGCAACGAGCATGAGCCGCTGGGCGCAGACTTCCTCGCGCTCGCGCAGTCGCTGGCCGATGCCGCGACCATGGCTCTGCTGCGGGAGCGCGATCTGACCGCGAGCCGGCTCCTGTCCTCCCAGCTGGAACAGGCGCTGACCAGCAGGATCGTCATCGAACAGGCGAAAGGTGTGCTCGCCAACCGTCTGACGCTCTCCATGGACCAGGCCTTCGAGCTGATGCGCGGTTACGCCCGCTCGCACCGGCGCAAGCTCGCCGAGGTGGCACTCGATGTGGTGGAGGGGCGGCTGCGGCCCGGGGAGCCGGACACCCCCTAGGCGGCGGCGCTGCCCTCTGCGAGCGCTGCGATCTGGGCGCGGGACGAGAAGCCCAGCTTGGCCAGGATGTGTTCGACGTGGGCGTCGGCCGTGCGCTTGGAGATGACGAGACGCTCGGCGATCTCGCGGTTGGTCATGCCCTGAGCGACCAGGGCGGCGACCTCGCGCTCGCGCCGGGTGAGGTTGTCGGCCGACGCCGTGTCCGAGAGCGCGGGCAGGGCGGCCGTCGGGCTGTCGGCGCCTGCGAGGGCCAGCTCCACGGCACGGTCCAGGGGCAGTTGGGCGCCCTGGGTGAAGAGGCGGTGGTACTCCTGGTCGCCCAGTTCGGTCCGTACGGCGGTCTCGATACGGGTGTGGTCGTCGGCGTACAGCGCCACGCCCACCATGGGGGAGCCGACCGTACGCCACAGCGCTCCGGCCGCCCCGAGCAGCCAGGCCGCCTCGGTCGGGCGGCCCAGATCGGCGGCGCACCAGGCCAGCAGCTCAAGGCTGTTGGCGGCGCCGAACATCTCCCGGACCTCGCGGCTGGTGGCGAGGCCCGCGCGGGTGAGGTCGATGCAGCGCGCCGCGTCTCCTCTGGTCCAGGTCGCCATGGCCTCGAAGATCATGATCTGGCCGGTGGCGATGCACTCCCCCGAGTCGGTGCCGATCAGCAGGCGCGCCTCGGCCGCTTCGTGCATCGCCGCGTCCGGCTGGCGCAGCAGGGCGTGCATGTACGCCTTCTGGTAGCGGTAGATGAGCAGGTACTTGCGGTCGCCGAGCCGGGTCAGGAGCTTCAGGGATTCGGCCATCATCGGCGCGCCCGTCGCCTCGTCGCCGAGGAGCCAGGTCACTGCTCCGACGTACGCCGACGACAGCGCGAAGTCGCCTTGTGCGCCCGCCTTCCCGGCGACCTCGCGGGTCTCCTCGAAGGAGGCGAGGGCCGGCTCCAGGTCGCCCTGGGTGAGCGCGATGAGGCCGCCCCAGAGAAGCGCCGCCGAGCGTTCCTCGCAGGCCTCCGGCTCGGCTTCGAGCCCCTTGGCCAGCCAGTAGCGGCCTTCTTTGGAGAGCCCTGCCGTGATCCACACCGGCCAGAGGCCCGCGGCCATCCACAGGGCGGGGCGGATGCCGTCGGGGCGGGAGAGGGAGTATTCGAGCGCGCTGCGCAGATCGGCGATGTCACGCGTCAACTGCCAGTACAGCGGCACCTGTTCCGCGGTGAGGATCATGATCTGGAAGTCCAGGACGCGGGCCAGGAAGTGGTCGCGGTGCAGCCGGCGGCAGCGCTCCTGCTCGCCCTCCATCGCGGCGCACTGGTCGGAGCCGTACTCGCGGATGGTGTCCAGGAGGCGGTAGTGCGAGCCGTCCTCGCTGTCGCGCAGCACCACCGATTTGTCGACGAGCCCGATGAGGTGCTCGATGATCTCGTCGCGCGGCAGGCCCTCGCCGGAGCAGACCTCCTCGACGGCCGTCAGGTCGAAGGGGCCCGCGAAGACGGAGAGCCTGGCCCAGAGCAGGCGTTCCTCGGCGGAGCAGAGTTCATGGCTCCAGTCGATGGCCGTACGGAGCGTCTGATGGCGTGGGAGGGCCGCGCTGCGGCGCCCGCCGGTGAGGACGCGGAAGCGGTGCTCCAGGCGGGCGGTCAACTGGGCGAGGGGGATGGCGCGGAGCCGTACGGTCGCGAGCTCGATGGCGAGGGGGATGCCGTCGAGGCGGCGGCAGAGCGCCAGGACGTCCGCGCGGTTGGTGTCGTCGACGGTGAAGCCGGGGACGACGGCGGCGGCGCGCTGGGCGAACAGCGCCTCGGCGTCGGACTGCTGGAGCGGCTGGATGGCGAGGGTGTGCTCGCCGGGGACGTCGAGCGGCTGACGGCTGGTGGCCAGGACGGTGACGCCTGGGGCCTCGCGGAGCAGCAGGTCGGCGAGGAGCGCGCAGGCGTCCAGGAGGTGCTCGCAGGTGTCGATGACCAGGAGGAGGCGACGCTCCTGGAGGTGCTCTATGACGATGTCGAGCAGCGGCCTGCCGGCCTGCTCGGGCAGGCCGAGGGCATGGGCGATGGTGTGCGGGAGGAGCTCGGGGTCGTGCAGGGCGGACAGCTCGGCGAGGACGACCCCGTCGACGAATTCACCCTTCAGAGCGAGTGCGGTGCGCAGCGCGAGCCGGCTCTTGCCGACTCCGCCGGGGCCCACGAGGGTGGTGAGCCGGTGGTGGACGACCAGGTCGCGTACCCGGGCGAGCTCGGTCGAGCGGCCCACGAAGCCTGTGACCTCGACGGGAAGCTCGCCGGTGCGCCTGCTGTAGCCCAGTGCGCCAAGTGCCATGTCGCTCCCCGCGGTTGGCCGCCCTACATGTCGCCTCTCCCAGCGTACGGTCTTGTGGGCTGTCAAGGTCGGTGGTCTGTAAAGCCACGTCAGTTCGGCGAGAGGACGATGGCTGCCCTGGCGGGCGGTGAAATCCTGATGCGCCGCGCGCTGACCTGCTGTCATGATCGGCGGGTCCCCTTTCGGCGCTATCAGGAGCCCCCGTGCACCCCCACCTCAATGACCTCGTCGACCCCGATCTGCTGGCGCAGTCGATCAGCGCCGGCTACGTCCGCGAGCAGGTGCACCCCTCGCTGCCCTATCGGATCCTGAATTACACCGAGAAGGCCCAGTACGAACGGGTTTGGGACACCGTGACCCGTCAGTGCCGAGGGCTGATCGTCGACGCGGACGGCCGGGTCCTGGCGCGCCCGTACGCGAAGTTCTTCAACTACGCCGAGCACCCGGCCGGTTCCTTCGCACTCGACGCCCCGGTCATGGTCACCGACAAGCTCGACGGCAGCCTCGGCATCCTCTACCCGACGCCGGACGGCCACGCGGTCGCGACCCGTGGCTCCTTCGCCTCCGACCAGGCTCAGCATGCGACGAAGCTCTGGCAGGAGCGGTACGCCCCGGCCGTGGAGCCCGCGCCCGGTGTCACGTACCTCTTCGAGATCATCTACCCGGCCAACCGGATCGTCTGCGACTACGGCGGCCTGGACGACCTGGTGATGCTCGGCGGCGTGGAGACCGCGAGCGGCACGCCGGTAGCCGCCGACGCGCTGCCGTGGAGCGGCCCGCGTGTGACCACCTTCGGTTACGGCACGCTGCGCGACGCCCTGGCCGCCGAGCCGCGCGGTGGCGCGGAGGGCCTGGTCCTGCGCTTCCCCGACGACGACCACACGATGATCAAGATCAAGCAGGACGATTACGTCGCCCTGCACCGGATCGTCACCGGCCTCAACGCCCGGGGCGTCTGGGAGCGCCTCGGCGCGGGCGAGGAGACGGCCGCGATCTGCGACGGGCTTCCCGACGAGTTCCACGACTGGGTGCGGGGTGTCGCCGCCGACCTGACGGCACGCCGCGACGCGGTCCTGGCCTCGGCGCAGGCCGAGCACCGTCGTATTCTCGGCGAGCTGGCCGAGGGGTGGGAGCGCAAGGAGTACGCGGCAGCCGCCGCCCGCTCCCCGTACCGCGCCTGGCTGTTCCTGCTCCTGGACGGTCACGACCCGTCGGCCCGGATCTGGCACACCCTGCGACCCACCGGCGACTCCCGCCCCGTCAACACCTCTGAGGACACGGCCTGATGACCACCCTGCATTTCACCCGCGGCCTGCCCGCCAGCGGCAAGTCCACGTGGGCGACCGCCTGGACCGCCGAGGACCGGGCGGGCCGTGCCCGGGTCAACCGTGACGACCTGCGCGCGATGCTCGACTCCGGCGAGCATGTGAAGGGCGTGACGGAGCAGCGCGTCATGGCCGTACGGGACGCGGCGATCCTGCGGCTGCTCGCCAAGGGCTACGACGTGGTCTGCGACGACACCAACCTGCCCCAGCGCGTCGTCCGCGACCTGGCGAAGCTCGCGGCGAAGGCGGGCGCGGGCCTGGAGGTGCACGACTTCACGGACGTGCCGCTGGAGGTGTGCATCGAGCGGGACGCGGCGCGGGAGCGCACCGTCGGCGAGGAGACGATCCGCGCGCTGCACCAGCGTTTCCTGGCGGGCCACTCGCTGCCGCTGCCGCTGCCCGACGAGGCTCCGGCGGCTTCGCCCGTACGCAAGTACGAGGCGAAGCCGGGCACCCCGAAGGCCGTCCTCGTCGACATCGACGGCACGACCGCGCTGATCACCAATCGAAGCCCCTTCGACTCGACGCGGGTGCACCAGGACCTGCCCAACCGTCCGGTGATCGAGGTGGTGCGCGCGCTGCAGGCGGCGGGCCACCGGGTCGTGTTCCTGTCCGGCCGTACGGACGACTCGCGTGCCGCGACGGAGAGTTGGCTGGCGAAGCACGTGGGCGTGGTGTACGACGGCCTCCACATGCGCGCCTCCGGCGACTCGCGGAAGGACTCCATCGTCAAGATCGAGCTCTTCGACGCGCATGTGCGCGAGGTGTACGACGTGACGTGCGTCCTGGACGACCGCAACCAGGTCGTCGAGGCATGGCGCGCGATCGGCCTGACGGTGCTTCAGGTGGCGGAGGGCGACTTCTGAGCGGGCCCTTGAGCGGGCTTGTGGGCGAGGGCTCCGAACATCGTGACGGACATGTGCAGTGCGCCGTGCGCGGCGGCTTCGGTGAGGTCGGCGTAGAGCAGGTCGCGCCGCTTCTCGTCGATCAGTCCTCTGCGCACGGCCGACTCGGCGAGCATCCGGATCAGCGGCCAGGCAACGGAGTTGTGGTCCTGCAGAAGCGCCTGGGAGCCGCGGTCGTCGACGACCAGACCTGCGGCCGACAGCTGGCCGGTCAGCTTGCGCCCGGCGTACGGGTTCGCTGCCGCCGTCAGCGTGGCGGAGGTGAGCACGGCGACGGTCTCGGGGTCCCCGGGGTGCAGGATGGTCGTCGCCCAGTCCGTGTCCAGCAGGACGGCGCGGCCGCCGGGCCTGAGCACCCGGGCGATCTCCGCCACGGCCTGCTCGGGATCGGACAGATGCTGCAGGACGCGCTCGCACCACACCACGTCCACGGAGGCATCGGCCAGCGGCAGGGCCGACGCCTCCCCTGCCGCGAACCGGCCCGTGCTGCCCGCCTCGGCGGCACGCCGCTCGGCGAGCGCGCGCAGACCGGGGTTCGGCTCGATGCCGAGCGCGCTGCCCTTGTCGGTGACGGCGGCGGCAAGGTCCCTGACCACCGTCCCCGTACCGGAGCCGATGTCGACCGCCGCCTCGCCCGGGCGGGCGTCCAGCGCCGCGTGGGCCCAGGCGCGCAGGCGCCGTACACCGTCGGCGGAATCCTGCGCGTCGAGGGCCGCTGCCAGCCGGTCCACGTCGGCGGTGGTGACGTTCTGGGCGTTGAACTCCGAGGTGGGCCGCGTTTTTCCCATGCCTGGCAGATTAGACCGATGACTTTCGCCGCGCACCGCGGTCAGAGATCATGACAGCAGCGACACAAGATCCCAAGGAGCTTCACATGCGCACTCTCATCACCACGGCTTTCGTCTCTCTCGACGGTGTCGTGGAGGCCCCGGGCGGCGAGCCCGGCTACCGGAACTCCGGGTGGACCTTCAAGGACATGGAGTTCCTCCCCGAGGCGTTCGAGATCAAGGGCCGGGAGCAGCAGGAAGCGGCCGCGATGCTGATGGGACGGGTCAGTTACGAGGCGTTCAGCCCGGTGTGGCCCGCCATGGAGGACTTCGCCGACTACAAGGCGATGCCGAAGTACGTCGTCTCCACCACCCTCGACGAGAAGGATCTGGTGTCGAACTGGGGCGAGACCACGATCCTGCGCTCGCTCGACGACATCGCGGCGCTGAAGGAGACGGAGGGCGGCCCGATCATCGTGCACGGCAGCGCCTCCCTGAACCAGAGCCTCTCGGACGCGGGCCTCATCGACCGGTACCACCTGCTCGTCTTCCCGCTGCTGCTCGGCGCGGGCAAGCGCCTGTTCAGCGGCACGGACAAGGACACCCAGAAGCTGAAGCTGGTCGAGCACGAGGCGTACGCCAACGGCCTGCAGAAGAATGTCTTCGACGTCGTCCGCTGAGCAGGCATGATCGTGGCATGTCACCTCGCCGCATACTCTCCCTCACCCTGGCTGTCGCCGCCTCGGCCGCGCTCCTGACAGCCTGCGGAGCGCGGGCCGAACCCACGGCGCACGACGGCCCCCTGACACCGTCCGCCGTCGTGTCCTCGCCGTCGTACGCGCCGAGGCCCGAATGTGCCAAGGGCCGCGCCTCCGGCAGCACGCCTTCGTCGTCACCGTCGCGGTCCGCGACGACGGCTTCGGGCGGCGGCGCGAGCCCGAAGAATCCGCACTATGACGAGAACCACGCGTATCGCATGGCGGGGGGACTCAGCGCCGATGCGCGGGCTGCCGGAGAGGCCACCGTGCGCCTGATCCGTCCCGCTCTGGAGTCGATACGCAAAGACAAGCGGTACTCCGAGAAGGACGTACGGACCGTCCTGGCCACGTGGGGCTGCGGCGAGGACAACGGCCTTTCCGTCAGCTCCGGTTGGCCGCAGTACGAGCGGGTGTTGTTCTCCTTCCACAACGGCCACGCCTGCATCTCCGCCGAGATCACGCCGAAGGGCGTGGCGACCCAGGTCCACGGCGCCTATGCCGAGCCCGACCCGGCCGGCCCCTGCGTGGAGAACAGAGGCGGGCACTGAGCATGGGCAGCCTGAACGGCCCTGCGCCGGAGCCCGGCAGCGCTCCTGATGTCGTACGGAGCTGGGACGCGCGCGCCGACCTCTACCTCCGCCTCTTCCGGCACGAATGGGACAGCAAACCCTTCGACCAGGCGGTCCTGGCGGAGTTCGCCGGGCGGGTCGGCGCCGGCGGCAGAGTCTGCGACGCCGGCTGCGGCCCCTGCGGCCAGGTGACGGCGATGCTGGCCGGGCACGGGCTCGACGTGCTGGGCATCGATCTGTCGCCGCGCTGCGTCGAGTTGGCCCGCCGCGAGAAGCCGGGTTGCCGGTTCGAGGTGAGGGACCAGCAGGATGTCGGGCGGGCCGCCGCGCCGGGGGTTCTGCTCGACGGGCTGGTCTCGTACTACTCGCTCCACGACCGGCCCAAGAGCGAACTCCCCGCCACGCTGGCCGCCTGGTCCGCGGCGATCCGCCCGGGAGGCCAACTCCTGATCGTGGCGAAGGAAGGCACCGGCGACGGCGTGGTGGACGATCCGCTGGGCACCGAACTCCGTGTCTACTGGGCCGAGTTCACCGAGTGGGAGCTCCATAGCGCGGCCGAGGACGCAGCCTTCCGAGTCGACGACATCACCGTCCGCGAGGCGTACGCCGACGAGATCCGTACCCGGCGGATCTACCTCTCGGCGACGCGGCTCCCTGACTCCGGCACCGCATAGCCGGGAACGGAGGGCCACCGCACCGTCAGCACCACCGACTCCTCCTCGGCGAACCAGGAGTGATCGACGCCGTGGCCCCAGACCACGTAATCGCCCTGCTGCTCCAACAGCACACTGCGGCCAGGGATTTCGACGCGGAACCGCCCGCTGATGAGTACGAGAAGAGCGGTCCGCTCCTCACCGCGGACCCATTGCGCCCGCTCGTCGCCGACCGGGTGGACACCCCACTTGATCTCCACGTCCTCGCTGTGGCGGGGATCGCCGGAGTCCTTGAAGTGCCCGAGGATCCACCCCCGGTCCAGTGCCGCATCCTTGCCCGCATTGCCCACATACACCCTGTCGTTCACACCTGCGGACGCTAGCAGCCGTCCGGGGGCGGCTTCACACGTACTCTCGTCGGCATGAGCGATCATGTCGGCGGGGCGCCTGCGCTCCCGTACGTCTACCAGGTCGCCAAGTAGGATCCGGCCGACCGCGACGGGCACGGGGCGTACACCGGTACCGAGGACTCGGTCAGCGATCACGGGCCGGTGGAGGCCGCCTATCTGCAGGCCGTGGCAGCGCTCGCCACCGCGACCGGTGTCAGCAGCCTGACCGTGCGCGAACCGGGCGTGGCCGGCTTCGTCCACTTCGGCCTGGAGCCCGCCGTCGAGGGGTACGGCTCCGCGTTCTGCGTATTGGAGGCAGAGGGCCTCTTCGACGTCCATGTCGGGTGGGACCAGTACGTGTACGTCAGCAGTACCCGGCCCAGTACGGAAGCGCTGGACGAGATCCGCGCCCTGGGTCTGTTTCCCGAACGGATCGACGCCTCGCCGTACGACACGGAGGACGACGACGACGGCGAACAGCGGCCCGCCGATGACGACTTCTGGGCGCGGGTCCGGTATCTCTGCGCAGGCCGCGCTCTCCTCCTCGAAGAGGGATACGTCAGCAACGCGTCACGCTGGCACCGCCTGACGCACGACAGCATCGACGCCGTACGCGCCCAACTGGCACCCCGCGCCCGGCTCACCGTCTGGCCGGACCTCTCCCCCGATGTTCCGGCCGTGCTCGACAGCCTCCCGCCCGACGACCTCGTCGAATTCGTCTGGGAGGACGAGAACGGGCACATCGGCGGCGTGGTCGTCGACGACACCCAGTACGCGGAGCTGACCGCTGTGATCTCCGGCGCGCGCGCCGCAGCCGTGATGTCCATGAATGTCGATGACCGCCCCCCCTCCTCACCGCGGTCCTGCCCGACAACGACGGTGTGCTGCGCGCCCGTTGGAGGACAGAACCCGCCCAGAGCGACCGGGACTGGGCCTTCATCAAGACCTTGCGCCGGGGGCAGATCCGCACGGGCACGGTGGTGGCGATCGGAACTAGCGTCACGCTCGTGGACATCGGCGGATTCACCGCGATGATCAATCTTCCCGAACTGTCTTGGCAGCACGTCGACTTCCCGACCGACATCGTTGCCGTCGGTCAGGAAGTCACGGCCCAGATCCTCGACGTCGACATGTCCAGAGAACGCGTATCCCTCACGCTGAGAACGGGTGGCGCCGCGTGAAGGTCAGGAGCCCGCGGCGATGGCCTTCTCGTACTCGTGGCGCATCTGGTCCAGGCCCTTGGACTTCCAGTCCGACCAGAAGGACTTCCACTCGCTGATGTTCTTGCGGCCGGCGACGATGTCGTTGACCAGGTCGTTGGCGTCGGTCGACATCTTCGGATAGTGCTCGGTGTAGCCGTCCGAGTAGAAGCCGACGGTCGGGTTCAGGGCGATCATCGGGACGAGCTTCTGCTCCACCGCGTAGATGTCACGGACGTCCTGGGCCTGCGCCTCTCCCTGGAAGTCCGAGGCGATGAGCGCTGCCGGTGCGGTGGTCGCGGTGGCGAGGCCGCTGTGCAGGCCCTCCACTTCCGCCTTGCCGGTCTTCGTGTACTTCGGGTAGCCGTTGGCGTCGTAGGTGAAGTCCTCGTCCTTGGCGCCGAATTGGAGGAATTCACGCTCCTTCGTGCCGAAGGGCGCCGCCAGGTAGTTCAGTACCTCCAGGAGCATCTTCACGCGCTCCGGGCTGCCCTTCTTGACCGCCGTGTACCCGATGGTTCCGAGGTGGCGGGCGTGCTTCGGGGCCTTGCCGCCCGCACTGAACGGGATGAGTATCTCGATCGCGAGTTCCGGGTCGATGGCCCGGATATCGGCACGCGCACCCTTGGGATTCGCATGCACGCAGGCGCCGATGGTCCCCTGGGCCATCTTGATGTACGCGTCCGCCATCTCCGGGTCGCCCGGGTAGAACACTCCGGCCTTCTTCAGCTTGATGGCGAAGTTGAGCGCCTCCGCGTACTCGTCCGTCTCCATCCAGAAGGTCAGCGAACCGTCCTTGTTCTGCAGCCACCTGTTCGGGGCGCCGAAGCACTGGCTCAGTACGCTCACCGCGTTGACGTAGATCGGCTCCAGCGCCCAGGTCTTGCCGCCCGTCACCTCCTTGCACTTGGACAGGAACTCCTCCGGGCTCGTCGCCGAGAAGCCGTCCGCCTTCCCCCAGACCCGCGGATTCCCGCCGTAGACCTGGCCGAAGGCCGGGTACGGGCTCGGGGCGCCCCAGATCTTGCCGTTCACCACGGCCGTCTTCCAGTGCGCCGGCTGCATGTTGGCGAGGTTGGGGTACGCCTTGACCGCGTCGCCCGACAGCAGCTCCGTGAGGTCCGCGCACTTGGCTTCCAGGAGCTGAGCCACGTGCTGGATGCCCTGGTTCGGCGGGATCCACATCAGGTCGGGCAGGTCGTTGGCGGCGATCGTGGCGGAGAACTTGTCGGGGTAGCCGGGGTCCGAGCCGAGGATCGCGTTGAGCTCGATGCCCATCTCCTTGCTGAGCGCGTCCCAGTACGCGTTGGAGCCCTTCGGCTTGGGCGGGGCCGTCCACATCTCGGTGAGGACGGTGACCTTCGAGCCGTCGCCCGGCTTCTTCGCGACGCTCTGCACCAGGCTCTTGGGGTACGTGAGGAAGCCCGCCGACAAACCCTGCGCGTTGGGCGCCAGGTCCGGCTTGACCTTGTCGAAGGGGACGTACGTCGGGAGCTTGACCTTCGAGGACGCGGCCTCGGTCTTCTGGTTCGCCTTGCTGCCGCAGGCGGTCAGCAGCGGGGTGGCGACCGCGCCGGCCGCCACAGCGGTCGACAGGTTCAGGAAGGAGCGTCGGGACATTCCAGGCATCGGAGGACTCCACGGGGAGGGAGGGGAGGCAGGAGGAAAGGGAGGGGTCAGCCCTTGATGGCGCCGGTGAGCACGCCCTTGGTGAAGTACTTCTGGAGGAAGGGGTACAGCGCGAGGATCGGCAGCAGCGCGAGCATGACGACCGCCATCGAGATCGACTGCTGGGGCGGCATGTGCGCGATGCCCAGCTGGTCGGCGTTGAGCTGCTTGCTCTGCACCACGTACGTACGGAGCACGAGCTGGATCGGCCACTTGCCGGTGTCGTTGAGATAGAGCATCGCGTTGAAGAAGGCGTTCCAGTACGTGACCGCGTAGAAGAGGCCGACCACCGCGATGACGCCCTTGGAGAGCGGCAGCACGATCCGGGTGAGGATGCGCCAGTCGCCCGCGCCGTCGATGCGGGCGGCCTGGTAGAGCTCCTCGGGGATGTTCATGAAGAACGCCCGCATGACGACCAGATTGAAGGCGTTGACCAGGCCCGGGAGGATCAACGCCCAGTAGGAGTCGAGCAGTCCGAGCTCCTTGACCAGCACGTACATCGGGATCATGCCGGGTGCGAAGAGCAGGGTGAAGAGCACCATCAGCAGGATCGGCTTGCTGCCGGGGACCCCGCGTTTGCTCAGTGCGTACGCGAGGGTGATCGTCGTGAGGAGCGAGAGCAGCGTGCCGGTGATGGTGATCGCCAGGCTGACGAGTACGGCGCGGGTGACGATGCCGCCGGAGAGGATCGTCGAGTACGCCTGGAAGGTGGGCTCCGTCGGGAAGAGGACGAAGCCGCCTGCCGCGTTGATCTCCTTGCGGGAGGCCAGCGAGGTGGAGAGGACCGTGACGAAGGGGAGCATCATCACGATGACGAGGACCGTGATGACGACCGCCTTGGCGCCGGAGCCGAGCCTGCTGGGGGGTTCTTCCCAGGCCGGGCGCTGATCCTTGGCGCTGCTGCGGCGGCCGCGTTGGACCGTGAGGCTCGCGCGGGGGCGGGTGATGAGGCTCATTTGCTGTAGACCCCCTGCTCTCCGAAGGCGTGGGCGAGGCGGTTGGCGCCCCAGATCATCAGCGCGCCGATGACGCCCTTGATCAGGCCGGCGGCGGCGCCGATGCTCCAGTCGCCGTACACGACTCCGTGGTAGTAGACGTAGGTGTCGAGGACTTCGGCGGCCCGGGGGCCGACCGCGTCGCGCTGGAGCAGGAACTGCTCGAAGCCGACCGAGAGGACGTCGCCGAGGCGCAGCACCAGGAGCATGATCGTGACGCTGCGGACGGCGGGCAGCGTCACGTGCCACATCCGGCGCCAGCGGTTGGCACCGTCGACGGCCGCCGCCTCGTACAGGGACTGGTCGACATTGGCGAGCGCCGCCAGGTAGATGATCATGCCCCAGCCGATGTCCTTCCAGATCACCTGGGCGGTGATGAGGAGGGGGAAGGCGTGCGGGTTGGTCATGATGTCGAGCGGGTCCATGCCGTGGGCGCGCAGGAAGTTGTTGAGCAGTCCCGCGCCGCCCAGGACCTGCTGGAAGAGCGCGACCACCAGCACCCAGGAGATGAAGTGCGGGAGGTAGACGATGCTCTGGACGAACCGTCTGACCTTGCTCCCGACCAGGCTGTTGACCAGCAGGGCGAGGGCGAGCGGGGCGGGGAAGTACAGGACCAGCTGGAGGGCCGCGAAGAGGAGGGTGTTGCGTACGGCCTCCCAGAACGCCGCGTCGGCGAAGAGCTCCTGGAAGTTGGCGAAGCCGACCAGCGCGCTGTCCTTGAAGCCGATGAACGGCTGGTAGTCCTCGAACGCGACGATGTTGCCGAGCATCGGCACGTAGAAGAACACCAGGAAGAACAGCACGCCCGGGGCCATCAGGGCGAGCATCACCCAGTTGTTGCGCAGTCTGCGGCCCAGCGGGGCGCGGACGATGAGGGCCCGGCCGTTCCGGTCCTGTGTGCGGGCCGTGGGCCTGCGGTTCTCGCTCGCGGCGGGCGTGGATTCCGGGCGCCGCTCGGTTTTGAGGGATATCAAGCGCTGCTCCTGGACCGTGGCACGGGAGATTAGAAAAGCAACTTCCCTAATTAGGTGGCCACATCATGGGCGCAGCGACAGAACCCGTCAACCCCCGGTCCACGGCGGGCGAGTTCAGGCGTGAGCGGTCTGTTCCAAGTACTCCAGTGCCATCCGAACCGCCCCGGTTACGGTCGATTCCTCGCCGAGCGTGGAGGTACGTACCTCGGGCGGGCGACGGCAGTTGGCGTCCAGCTGTGTGGCCAGTGGCTCGCGCAGCACCCCTCCCGCGCGGGAGACCCCGCCGCCCAGGACGACCAACTCGGGATCGAGGACGGCGACATGGGTGAGCAGGCAGTCCGCGAGCCCTTCGGCGAAGGCCCGCAGCGCGTACCGCGCACCGCCGTCGCCCGCATCGGCTGCCGCGACGACGGCGCGCACCGCGCTGTCACGGGTCGGCGCCTCCGCGCCCTGGTGACCCGCCGACCAGTCCATCAACCGCTGGTAGGCGTCGGCCCACGGCTTGAAGGGCAGCAGCTCGCCCGCCGCGGCGTGATGACCCCGGTGCAGCTGGCCGCGGAGCCAGAGACCGATTCCCGGGCGATTGCCCACGTAGAGGTAGATGCCGTCGCGGACACCGGTCGCCGCTCCCCCGGTGAATTCGGCGAGCGTCGCCAACTGGATGTCGTTGCCCACGAGTACGGGCCCCGGGGCGCATCCGGCCAGCTCCCGGGTCAGGTCGAGCCCGGTCCAGCCGGGGAGCACCGTGGAGAGGGTGACCCGCCCGGAGGGGTCCACCATGCCGGACGTCCCGATGCCCATGGCCAGCGGCCTCGCGTCCGGCGACCGCTCCAGGCAGGCCGCCACCGCGTCCCGTACGGCGCGCAGCCTGCGGGCCGCGGTCAGGTCCGGTGTGACCACCACCCGGTGCGCGGCAACCGTCCTGCCGCGCAGGTCGGCGACGTGCACGAGCACCTTGTGCGCACCGATGTCCACGCCGACCACATGTCCCGCCTCGGCATGGAAGCGGAAGCGCCGGGCAGGCCTTCCGGCGCCGGCCCGCGGTCCCTCGCCTCCGGAGCGGAGTTCCACCACCCGCCCCTGTCCCAGGAGTTGGAGCAGCACGTCGTGCGCGGTGGGTCTGGAGACTCCGATCATGGCGGCGAGTTCGGGTGCGGTGAGTTCCTCGTGTTCGCGCAGCACACCCAGTGCGGCAGCCGTGTTGAGCCTGCGCAGCAGCGACGGGTCGCCGCTCAGCGTCCGCTTCTGATCCATGTGCACCCCTTGACAGTCGTCCGGGGCCCACCGGAGGGTGAGCCGGAGCGATTGCGAAACTTACCTAATAAATAGCGCCCTTGAGGGAGCGGACAACACATGGGTGAGACCGGCCACCCCGAACTCGACTGCGGGATCGCAGCCTGGGACAACGACGTCTACGGAAACCATCGCATTCTCGTACGGGTCATCGCCGCCGCCCCCGCGGTGGCGGCCGAACTGCCCTGGAGACGCCACGACCCCCACCCCGAAGCGGTCGACCTGGTCGTCCTCGCCCCCTCGGGCCGCCGGATACGCAATGTCGTACGCACCGAAGCGACCGCAGACCGTGGCCGCATCGTCTTCGAACCCGTGGAGGGGCCGGGCGCATACGCCGTGCACTATCTGCCGTACGCGCACACCGGCAACCCGCACTACCCGCAGTCCGAGTACCGCCGCCCCACGTCCACCGCCCACCCCGCCTGGGTGCAGCGCTGCGGCCTGCGCGCCCCCGAAGCCTGGCAGGCGCTGCCCCGGGCGGAGGCCTTCCGCTACGAGGCGGCGAGCGCCGTCGACTCCTTCGCCCCGCTCGGCTTCGCCGCCACCGCCGCCGAGACGGCCGCCCTCACCGCCGCCCACCACGGCGAGCCCTTCCTGCTCTTCGCCGAGGACCGCGCCCATCCGCTGGCCCCGGCCGCGTACATCCCCGCACGCTGGGCGCTCACCGGCCCGTTCGCACCCTTCAAGGGGACCGCCTGCCGCGGGGAGTTCTACGCCCTGCAGACCGGGGTCCACGCCGTACGCCCGCTGACCGGGGTGCGTGCCGAGATCCGCGGGCTGCCGTTCCCGGTCCGCGTCCTCACCCAGGGCGGCACCGACGCCCGCGGCGAGATCTTCGAGAAGGACATCGCGATCCCCGAGGGGCGGCTGCGCTCGCTCTGGTTCGGAATCGACGTCCCGACGGACGCCGTTCCCGGGGCGTACGAGGGCGAGATCGCGGTCCGGGCCGACGGCGCGCCGGAGCGGACCCTGCCGGTGCTGATCAGTGTCGGCGAGGACGCCGTCGAGGAGCACGGCGCGGGCGATCCGGCGCGTCTGGCCCGGCTGCGCTGGCTGGATTCCACGCTGGGCCAGGACGACGAGGTCGTACCGCCGTTCACTCCGGTCGAGGTCCGCGGCCGTCAACTCGCCATCCTGGGACGGACGGTGGAGCTCGGCGCCGACGGCCTGCCCGCCGGCATCACCTCCGCCTTCACCTCCGGCGTGACCCGTGCCGACGGCCCGCCCCGCCCGCTGCTCGCCTCCCCCGTCACCTTCACCGTGGGCCGTCCGCTCGCCTACGGCCCGCTCACCGTCGACCTCGCAGGGCCGGCCCGCGCCCGCTGGCACACCGAGGCCACCGGGGACGGCCTGCGGCTGCGTACCGAGGGCGAGTTGGAGGCCGACGGCTTCCTGCGGATCCGCACCACCGTGGAGGCACCGGCCGACACCGAGCTCGACGTGACCCTGGACGTCCCGGTCCGCGCCGAAGCCACGCCCTTCGCGATGGGGCTCGGCCTGCGCGGCCAGGTCTGCCCCGAGAGCTACGACTGGAGCTGGCGGACCGCCGTCCACAACCAGGACGCGCTGTGGCTCGGCGGGCCGTCCGCCGGCGTACAGCTCTCGCTGCGCGACGAGCACTACGCGCGCCCGCTCAACACCAACTACTACCGCGAGAAACCCCTGCTCACCCCGCGCTCCTGGGCGGGCGACGGCGACGGCGGGATCCGGCTGCGCACGGCGGACGGGGCCCGCACCCTCACCGCGTACAGCGGCACGCTCCACCTGGCGGCCGGCGAGAGCCGCTGCTTCGAACTGCGCCTGCTGCTCACCCCGTTCAAGCCCATCGAGCCGGGCCGCCAGCTCGCCGAGCGCTATTTCCACGCGTACGCCGACCCGGCCGAGATCGCCGCGTACGGCGCCAATGTCGTCAATCTGCACCATGCGACGCCGCCGAACCCGTACATCAACGACCCCCTCCTGGCGGCGGACGCGCTCCGCGCCTACACCGAGGACGCCCACCGTGAGGGCATCCGCGTGAAGGTCTACGACACGGTGCGCGAACTGACCCGCCGGACACCGGAGTTGCCGGTCCTCGCCTCGCTCGGCGACGAGGTGATCGCACCGGGCCCCGGCGGCGGCCACGCCTGGCTGCGCGAGCACCTCGGGGACGGCTATGTGCCCGGCTGGGTGGCGCCCGACATCGGCGACGTCGCCGTCGTCACCTCGGGCGACTCGCGCTGGCACAACTCCTATGTGTGCGCGGTCGGCCGGCTGCGCCGCCACGTGGGGGTCGACGGCCTCTACCTCGACGACGTGGCTTTCGACCGTACGACGATGAAGCGCGTCCGGAAGGTCCTCGCCGCAGCGGGCGACACGGCGCCTCTGATCGACCTGCACTCCTGCAACCAGTACCGGGAGGCCGACGGCTTCGCCTCCAGCGCCAACCTCTACGCCGAGCTGATGCCGTACACCGACCGGCTCTGGCTGGGCGAGCTCTTCGACTACGAGGGCACGGACCCGGCGTACTGGCTGGTGGAGATCTCCGGCATCCCCTTCGGCCTGATGGGCGAGATGCTGGAGGGCGGCGGCAACCCGTGGCGCGGGCTGGTCTTCGGGATGACGGCGCGCGCCCCGATGACCGATGTGCGCCCGCTCTGGCAGGCGTTCGACCAGCTGGGCCTGGTCCAGGCCGAGATGACGGGCTGGTGGGCGGAGGACCTGCCGGTCCGTACCGGCCGCGACGATGTGCTCGCGACCAGCTGGCGGGGTCCGGGCCTGGCGGTCACCGCGATCGCCTCGTGGGCGGAGGGGCCCACCGAGGCCGTGCTGACGGACGGTTCGGGCGACCCGGTCGCCGCGTACGCACCGGAGATCGCGGGCTTCCAGCCGGAGCGGCACTTCGCCGCGGGCGAGCCGGTCCCGGTGGAGCCCGGGCGCGGCTGGCTGCTCAGGGTGGAGTGAAGGGAACGGTCAGCTTTCGCTCTCCCCCTGGTCCAGGCGGAAGGGCGGATAGGTGTCCGTCATCAGGAAGGCGTACGCGGCGACCCGTGCCGCCCACCGGTGCACGCCGATGTTCAGGTCGTACATCCCGCGCGGGTAGCGGCCCGTGAAGAGCAGGGAGATGCCGGCGAAGAAGGTCAGGGCGGCGGCGAGGCCGCCCGAGCCGGACAGGTAGGAGCCGCCCGCGAGCATCGAGACCAGGATGTACTGCGGGATGGCCAGCAGCCACCACTTCACGAGGACCAGGCCCCGGGAGAGCGGCTGTTCGGGGTAGGCGATCTCCAGGTGGGCCGGGTAGTCGGGTACGTCGGCCAGTGTGAAGGGCGGATAGCGGTCGGTGCCCAGGGTGCCGTAGGAGTAGTAGGAGACCCGCCAGCCCCAGCGGAGCACGCCGACGTTGAAGTCGAAGAGGGCGCGCGGGTAGCGGGTGGTGAACAGGATCGCGAAGAAGGCCACCACCGTCACGAGGAAGAAGGCGATGCCCAGGAGAGCCATCACGATGTAGTGCGGAATCGCCAGGAGCCACTTCACCAGCCAGAGCCAGCGGGAAAGCGCGTGCTCGCTGCGGGCTTCGAGCCTGACGGGGCTCTCGGGGCGCTCGGTGGGTGCTGATACGGACGTCATGCCGATCATCTCCTTGCCGGTTCGGGGAACCGGCCCACCCTTCTCTCTAGGGGCGATGTCCGTTTCGTACAAGACCGGGCGGCGACGTTCCCCTTACGTTTCCGGCATGACTCCACAACTTGACGCCATCGGCATCGTGACCAGCGACATGGCTGCCTCGCTCGCCTTCTACCGGCGGCTCGGGATCGACATCCCGGCCGATTCGGACGCACAGCCCCACGTCGAGGCGACTCTGCCGAACGGGCTGCGCGTGCTCTGGGACACCGAGGAGACGCTGCGCTCCTTCGACCCCGCGTGGCAGCCGCCGGCGACCGGGGCGGGACGGGTCGGTCTTGCCTTCCTCTGCGGCAGCCCACGTGAGGTGGACGAGGTGTACGAGGCCCTGGTCGGGGCGGGTTATCGCGGTCACCTCAAGCCGTGGGACGCCGTCTGGGGACAGCGCTATGCGACGGTTGCCGACCCTGACGGCGGCGAGGTGTCGCTGTTCGCGGCCAGTGCGGCATAGCCGCTGAGGGTCATGCCGGCCAGGTCCCGCATCTCGCGCGCGAGGTGCGCCTGGTCGGTGCACCCCGCCGCGAGAGCGACCTCGGCGTACGGCATGCCGTCGGCGGCGAGGGCCAGCGCGCGCTGGAGGCGCAGGATGCGGGCGAGGGTCTTGGGTCCGTACCCGAACGCGTGCAGCGCGCGCCGGTGCAGCTGACGGGGCCCGAGTCCGACGGCATCGGCGGTGGCATTCACCGGACGTCCCGCGGAGAGGTGCGCGACGACCGCCCGCAGCAGCGGCTCCGGAGGGCCGGCTTCCGCGGCCCGGCGCAGGGCCACGGCCTCCAGGGCGGCGGCGGGGTCCGGGGAGGCGTCGACGCGCTCGGTGAGGCGGCGGGTGTGGGCGGCGGGCCAGAGCTCGGCCAATGCGACGCGCCGGTCGCGGAGTTCATACGCGGGCACGCCCAGGAAGCCGGGTCCCGTGCCGGGCGCGAAGCGCACTCCGGCGATCCGGCCCGGGATGCCGCTCGGTGCGTGGGCCCGGGTGTCGGGGCCCGCGACGAAGAGCCTGCCCTCGGTCCAGAGCAGATCCATACAGCCGTCGGGCAGCACGGGATACTCCGGGCCCGCGCGGCCCGGCGTCCGGGACCAGAGGACGGCCCCGTCCAGATGCGAGGGGCGCTCGCTGTACATGCCTGCGAGCGTACGCGAACCCGCTGACAGCCCTACGGCTTCTGTTCCTTGTCGCGCCCGGTTCCCCGCAGCCGCGACGTCAGATCGGTGGGCGGCAGGAACCGCGACCAGCGCTCCGGGAACTCCGACGGCATGTCCGCGCTGCCGTCGTCGTCCTCGTCATCGCCGCCGTCCTCGTCGACGCCCGCGACGGGGTAGCGCCTGGGGTCGACCGGGAAGCGTGCCACCAGCGCCGCCGCCTCCGCCGCCCGCAGTCGTTCGTTCACGGCGCGTGCCGCCGACGTGGCCGCCGCCGGCCAGACGCGGTCGATCGCCGCGTTCACCGCCGCGCCCACCAGGACCGCGAACGCCGAGATGCCGATCCACAGGAGCACGGCGATGGGCGCCGCCAGGGAGCCGTAGATGGTCGGGCCCTCGACCTGGCTCGTGAGGTAGACGCGCAGCAGCAGGCTGCCCACGAGCCACATGCCCAGCGCCACCAGCGCGCCCGGCACGTCCTCGATCCATGGGGAGCGTACGGGGACGGACACGTGGTAGAGCGTCGTCAGGAAGGCGATCGAGAGCAGGATCATCAGCGGCCAGTACAGGACCGAGATGACCTCCGTGCCCCAGGGCAGGAGTTGCACCACCCGGTCGGGGCCCACCACCGCGAGGGGCAGCAGGACGGCGCCGATCAGCAGGGCGACGACGTACAGCAGGATCGACAGGAGGCGGGTCATGACGATGCCGCGCTTGCCGTCCAGGCCGTACATGACCGTGATCGTGTCGATGAAGACGTTCACCGCGCGGGAGCCCGACCAGAGGGCGAACGCGAAGCTGATCGAGACGAGGTCGGGGCGTTTGCCGTGCGTGACGTCTTCGAGGAGCGGCTTGGCGAAGTCGTGGACACCGCGGTCGGAGAGGACCGTGGACGCCGCGTGCAGGATGTTCGTCTCGATGCTGGCGACGGTGTCGGTGTTGGTCCAGCCGTCGACATAGCCGAGCAGCGCGATCAGGGAGAGCAGCAGCGGCGGCAGCGAGAGCAGCGTGAAGAACGCCGCCTCCGCCGCGAGCCCGAGGATGCGGTACTCCATGCACGAGTTGACGATGTCCTTGAGAAGGAGCCAGGCCGTCTGTCGCTTGGAGACGTTGTTGTAGAGAACGCGCGCCCGGTGGAGTCGGCTGCCTGGTTGCCGCTCACCTGTTTCCTTTGCTGCCTGCACCTCCTTACCGTAGCGGCATGGCAGCCACCACCCACACCGTGACCAATCAGCCTCCGCCCCTGGTCGGGTACGACGTCTTCTCATCCGACCTCGCTCTCACCGAGGCCGTCGACCGGCACACCGCCCCTGAACTCCTGGACGGGGCACGGGAGGAGCTGGCCGCACTCGGCCGCACGGCGGGGTCCGCGCAGGCCAGGGAATGGGGGTTCCAGGCCAATGAGAATCCTCCGAAACTCAAGACCCATGACCGGTACGGCCACCGGATCGACGAGGTCGAATTCCATCCGTCCTGGCACCGATTGCTCGGAAAGGCCGTTTCGTCCGGTCTGACGGACGCCTGGGGGCGGCCCGGCGGGCATGTGCGCCGGGCGGCCGGATTCCTGGTGTGGACGCAGGCGGAGGCGGGGCACGGGTGTCCGGTGTCGATGACGCATGCGGCGGTGCCCGCGCTGCGGACCGACCCGGTGCTCGCCGCCGAGTGGGAGCCCCGGCTGACGTCGCATCTCTACGAACAGGAGCTGCGGCCCGCGTCGCTCAAGCCGGGGGCGCTGTTCGGGATGGGGATGACGGAGAAGCAGGGCGGGAGCGACGTCCGGGCCAATACGACGAGCGCGGTGCCGCTGGCCGCGGACGGTGAGTATCTGCTCACCGGGCACAAGTGGTTCTGTTCGGCGCCGATGTGCGACGGCTTTCTCGTTCTCGCGCAGGCTCCTGGCGGGCTGACCTGTTTTCTGGTGGAGCGGGTGCTGCCGGACGGGACGCGGAACGTCTTCGCCATCCAGCGGCTCAAGGACAAGCTGGGCAACCGGTCCAACGCGTCGAGCGAGGTCGAGTTCGACGGGACGCTGGCGAGGCGCGTGGGCGAGGAGGGGCGGGGGGTGCGCACCATCATCGAAATGGTCGCCGCCACCCGGCTCGACTGCACGATCGGGGCGGCCTCGCTGATGCGCCAGGCCGTCGCCCAGGCCACCCACCATGCCGCCCACCGCTCGGCCTTCGGCGGGGAGCTGATCGACAAGCCGCTGATGCGCAACGTTCTGGCGGACCTGGCCCTGGAGTCGGAGGCCGCGACGACCCTGGCGCTCCGGCTCGCCTCCGCGTACGACACGGACACGGACGAGGAGCGGGCTTTTCTGCGGCTCGCGGTGCCCGCGGCAAAGTACTGGACCACCAAGCGCTGTACGCCCGTTGCGGCGGAGGCCCTGGAGTGCCTGGGCGGCAACGGCTACGTCGAGGAGTCGGGGATGCCGCGGCTGCTGCGCGAGTCGCCCCTCAACTCGATCTGGGAGGGCTCGGGGAACGTACAGGCCCTGGACGTGCTGCGGGCGCTGCAGCGCGAGCCGCAGGCGCTGAACGCCTTCCTCCAGGAGGTCGGCAAGGCGCGCGGCGCCGACCACCGTCTGGACGGGGCGATCAAGGGCCTGCTGACCGAACTGGCGGATCTGGACGGCATCGAGGCGCGGGCCAGGCGGCTGGTGGAGCGCATGGCGCTGGTGTTGCAGGGGTCGCTCCTCGTGCGGTGGGCGCCGCCGGCCGTCGCGGACGCGTTCTGCGCGTCGCGGCTCGGCGGGGACAGGGGTGCGGCCTTCGGCACGCTGCCGCACACCCTGGATCTGGGCGGGATCGTGGACCGGGCCAGGGTGCGTATCGACACGTGAGTGCGCGGCCGTGAAAACGAAAAACAGCCGGGGTGGGTGCTGCGCCGACACGGCACCACCCCCGGCTGATGCCCTCACTTTCGTACAACCGCACGCCTTGTCGCGAGGGTTGCAGAAGGTTGCAGAGGTTCTGTGGACTCCCGGACACCGGGGTCCCGGGAGATGCACCATGTGGATTGACGGCGTCACAGCCGGTGCACAGCCATAGTTTTTCCGGGAGTTCCAGTGAAGACGAGACCCCTAGACCTCGGTCGTCTCAACGCACAGCACAGCGCCGAAACTGCCCGCCTACTGCACGCCCTGCACGAAGCCGCCCTCTCCGGGGTGACGACCGGTGCCGCCTCGCCGCGGCCCGTCATCGACGCGTCCTGGCAGCGGATGATCCGCATCGGGCTGAGCCCCGACCAGTCCACCAGCAGCGTGCTCCTGCAGACGGCCGAGCTCGAGCACCGTCGCAGAGCCACCGTGCTCGGGGAGCTGATGCCCTCCCTGAGCGAAGGGCTCGTCTCGATCGCGGACGCCTCCATGCAGGTCATGGTGGTGACCGACGAGGAGGGCCGGGTGCTCTGGCGCGACGGCAATCAGGCCGTGATCCGCCGGGCCAACGGCATCTGCCTTGAGGAGGGCGCCGCCTGGAGCGAGGGCACCACGGGGACCAATGCGATCGGCACGGCCCTGGCGGCCGCACGGCCCGTGCAGGTCCACTCCGCCGAGCACTTCGTCCGTACGCTCCACAACTGGACCTGCGCGGCCGCCCCCGTCCACGATCCGCGCGACGGCCGGCTCCTGGGCATCATCGACATCAGCGGCCCCGACTCCACCTTCCACCCCGCCACCCTCGCGCTGGTCGACTCGGTGGCGCAGCTGGCCGTCTCCGAACTCCGCAACCGCCATCACGTCTCCATCGAGCGGCTGCGGTCGGTGGCCGCCCCGGTGCTCTGCGGGGTGGGCGGGCGTGCGCTGGCCGTCGATACGCACGGGTGGCTCGCGGCCGTGACCGGGATGGCGCCGCCCGACCGGCTTCCGCTCCCCAAGTCCTTTGCGGCAGGCCGCAGATGGCTGCCGTCGCTGGGCATGTGCGCGGTGGAGCCGCTGCCGGGCGGCTGGCTGATCCGGATCGACGAGGACACGCGGGGGGTGACGGACCGGGTCGTCCTCGACCTGACGGCGCCGCGCCGCTCCACGGTGACCGTCTCGGGCGCCGCGGGCAGCTGGACCCATGAGCTCTCGCCGCGCCACGCCGAGCTGTTGTACGTACTGACCCTGCACCCGGGGGGCCGGACCGCCGCCGAACTCGCCGGTGACCTCTTCGGCGACACGACGCGCACCGTGACCGTACGGGCGGAGATGTCGCGGGTGCGCCGCCACTTCGCGGAGGTGCTCGCCCACCGCCCGTACCGCTTCGTCGAAGGTGTGGAGGTGGAGGTGGTGCTGCCCGAGCACCCGGTGGACCTGCTGCCGCACTCCACGGCTCCTGCGGTACGGGGGCGGGTCTAGGGGGGGGCGCCCCCTGGCGGCGGGGGTTCCTCACCTTCTGCGCCGTACGGGCGTGGAACCCGGCCGTCTGGTCAGCTGGTTGAGCAGTTCCTGGACCTGGGGGTGCTCGGGCTCCCACTGCAGGCACTGGCGCAGGACCGCGGCCGCCTCGGGCGCGTGGCCCTGCGCGGCGAGCTCCCTGGCGTGGGCGTAGCTGTGCCCCACCATGGTGTCGCGCAGGGCGTCGTTGCTGGGGTCGTGGGCGTGCGCGCAAAGCAGCCAGCGGCGGGCGTCCGCGAACTGCTCGGCACCGGGGGCGGCCATCGCGGCGTCGCAGTGGACCCTGATCATGGCTTCGAAGACGTCGGGTTCGTCGGGCTGCGTCTGCCAGGCCCGGTGCGCGGCCTGCACCGCCTGCTCGAACTGCTGCTTCCCCAGGAACTCCTGGGCGAGCGCGAACCAGTCGGCGGCCGTTCCGGTGGATTGCGGGGGCGCCACCACTGCGTCCGGTGCCGGTGCCGGTGCCGGTGCCGGTGCCGGTTCCGGGTCCGGCCCGGGGATCTCGGCGAGCAGGCGCTGAGCGTCGTCGATGATGCGCCGCAGCAGCAGCCTGGCCTCCTGGGGCCTGCCCTCGTCGAGGAGCCGGCGCGCCTGGCGGATGCCGGGCACGCGTACGGGCACGTCCAGCACCTGGGCGTCGGGCAGCGGGAGTTCGGCGAGGCCGGCCGTCGCCCCGGTGTCGCCCGACGACACGGTGGCCGCGGCGTCGTCCTGGTCGCCGCTGGGCCGCTGTGCGTACCGCAGCGCGCCGTGCGCGAGCAGCTCGGGGGGCGCCACGGCGAGCTCGCCGCCCAGGCGAGCCGCCGCCTCGGCGAAGCCCCCGATCCTGGTGGATCCGCCGACCAGGAGCACGGTGTCCACGTCGGACGGGGAAAGGCCCGACTGGTCGATGAGCGCGGCGGCGTGGTCCACCGCGATCCTGGCCTGTCCGAGCAGCGCCCCGGCGAGCTCGGCCGGGTCGAAGCCGATCTGGCCCGACACGCCGTCCCCGAGCCGTAGTTCGGCCCGGTCCGCGTTGCCCTCCTTGAGGCGTTCCATCGACTCGCGCAGGTGCAGCCAGTCCTCCTCGCGGAGGTCGGCGGTGTCCTCGTGCTCCCAACCGCCGTCCTGCTGGAGGGTTTTGAGTACGCCCGTCACCAGGCAGGTGTCGAAGAAGGCGCCGCCCGGTGCGATCGCCCCCTCGTAACCCAGCGCCCTGAAGTGGCCTCGTACGGCGCGGACCAGGCCCGCCTCGTACCCTCCGTACCCCATGGAGAGCACGAGAACGGTGCCGCTGCCGTTCCCCGCCGTATGCCCGATCACCGCCGCCACCGAGTCGCTGACCAGTCTGACCTGGGTCAGCCCCGCCTCCCTGGCCGCGTCGCGCAGTTCGGTGCGGGCGGCCGATCCGTACCGTGCGGGCACGGCGACGGCGGTCGGCCCCACCGTGCACGACGTCTCCTTCTCGACGGCCTCGCGCAGCGCCCGCAGCCCGGACACCACCCGCGCACGCACCTCGGCCTGCGGGGCCCGCGCGTCGCCCAGGAGGTCCTTGACGCTGGGGAATCCCACTGGGATCTGTCCGCCCCTGTTGATCTCGCAGGCCGGCCACGGCCAGAGCTCGCGCGGCAGCACGACGGCCCTGGCCTGCTCGTTCGGCGGAGCGTAGGCAGCCCGCAGGGCGGTACCGCCGAAGTCCACTCCGAGACTCACCTCAGGCACAGGGCCCCTCCCTCTCGTTCTTCGTTCTGCGCTCGTCGCTGATCGCTGATCGCTGGTCTTATTCGTCGATACGGAGCAGGCCGTCGAAGTCGACCGCGTCGTCGACCTCGGCCACATCGCGCTCGGTGAACGCCTGGGCGATCAGGGTCCGCAGCAACCGCGTCTGCTCGCCCACGAGTTCACTGTTGCCCGCCTGGTACGAGCGCCTGACGTCGGCGACCGCGTTGTTGAGCTGGCGTGCCGTCTCGGGCGGTGCGCCCGCGGTGGCCCGCTCGGCGAGCAGGAACTGCGAGGCGACCCCCGAGCCGTACAGGTCCTTGCGCAGGACGTTCGCCATCCGCTGGCACTCCGCGTCGTCGGAGAAGTGCAGGGCGCGCTCGGCCTGTTCGAGGTGGCGGCGGACGGTGAGGGTCTGCGCGGGGTCGATGAACTCGCCGTGCGTCTCCAGGAACCTGTGCGTCTCGGCGGCGGTCGCGGTGAGCTGCTGGCGCCACTCGATGGACTCCTCGGCGTACGCCTGGGCGGCCGGGGACGGGGTGCGCGGGGTGTCGGTGCGCAGCGTCATCTCCTTGACCATGTGGGTGCCGGGGACGCTGATGCGCACGGTGACGATGCGGTCGGCGTCGTAGTTGAAGGAGACGTCGACGCGGGTGTTGACGTCGATCTGCTGCGGCAACTCGTACTCGATGACGCCCTGTTCGGCGTTCTTGCTCGCCACGGTGGAGTCGCCCTCGTAGACGGGTACGCGGATGCGCCGCCCGTCCGTGGTGTTGAAGGCCCGCTTCATGGGCTCGGGCAGCGGATAGGGCGTGCCGCGCGGGATGATCTCGGCGAAGGCGTCCTGCTGGGCGCCCCTGACCGCCCCGATGCCCAGCGCCATGCCGGTCACCTCATAGATCTTCGGTGCGTCGAGGGTACGGGCGCCGGTGAGCGACTGGTGGCAGCCTTCGCAGACGTCGGCGTCCTCCTCGTTGGCGCGGGCGCAGCCCGGGCACTCCACCCCGTGCATGGTGCCCGCCAGGATGCCGGCGCCGAGCGCCACGCACTCCATGGGGTTGACGTCGCGGCGGACCTTGGCGGCGCCGAAGTAGGACTCGACGGTTTCGTACACCTTGGGCGTGAGCGTGGAGCCGCCGACGAGCAGCACGTCGGAGATGTCCTCGGGGCTGAGGTTCTGGTCGGCGAGCGCCTGCTGGACCAGGCGCATGGTGCGGTCCACCAGGGGCTGGATCATGCCCTCGTACTCGTCACGGGTGATCACCATGTCGACGTCGCCGAGGCCGCCGCCCTCGGGCATCCGGTACGCGGCGGGGATCACGATGTCCGCGTCGTCGAGCTGGCTGAGCTGGCGTTTGGCCTCCTCGGCCTTGGCGCGGGCGACGAAGAGGAACTTCTTGTCGCCGGTCGGGTCGACGCCCGAGTCGGCCTTCACCCAGTCGATGATGCGGTCGACGATGACATGGTCGAAGTCGTCGCCGCCCAGCCAGCTGTCCCCGGTGAAGGAGAGCACCTGGAAGTGGCCGCGGCCGTCCTTGTCCTTGGCCATGTGCAGGATGGAGATGTCGAAGGTGCCGCCGCCCAGGTCGTAGACGAGGACCCGGCGGCGCTCCTGGTCGTTGAGTTCGAGGCCGAAGGCGACAGCGGCCGCGGTCGGCTCGTCGATGATCTTCTTGACGGTGAGCCCGGCCTGAGTGCCCGCCTCACGCGTCGCGGCACGCTGGGCGTCGAGGAAGTAGGCGGGCACGGTGATCACCGCGTGGGTGACGTCCTCGCCGAGCGCGCGGGCGGCGTCGCGGCGCAGCTTGTCCAGGATGATGCTGGAGACCTCGGCGGGCGTGTAGTGCTTGCCGGCGATGACGACATGGGCGCGCGGGTCGTCATCGGCGCCGGGCACGATCTCGTACGTGAGACGGTCGCGGGCCTGCGCCACGGTCTCGTGCGCGTAGTCGCGGCCCATCAGCCGTTTCACGGAGACGACGGTGTCCGTGGGGTTGCGGGCGGCGAAGTTGACGGCGTTGCGGCCGACGAGGAGCTTCTGGCTGCCGTCGCGCTCGCGCATGCCGACGACCGAGGGAGTCAGGGTCTCGCTCTCCGCGTTGGCGAGGACCGAGGCGGTGCCGCGGACCTCGTTGTAGCGGGTGACGACGCTGTTGGTGGTGCCGAGGTCGATTCCGATGGCCTTCAACGTGCTTCCTCCTGGGTCGCGACGATCACGGTGGCGGGGCGCAGCACCCGGCCCCTGAACCGGTAGCCCTGCTGCAGTACTTCGACGACTTCCTCGTCCGGGCGGCCCGTTCCCGTCCGTACCTCCGTGACGAGGTGGGTGCCGGGTTCGGCGCTCTCTCCGGGTATGCCGATCAGCTCGACGCCCTGTTCCAGGACGGCCTTCTTGAGCTGCTGGTCGATGAGCCGGATGTTCTCGCCCTGGCCTTCGGCGAGCAGCCTGCCGAACGCGTCGACGACGTCGACGATCGCCTTGAGGAGCCCTTGGGTCTGCTCGTCCTGTTCGGCCAGCTGGTCCTGGAACTGCAGGGCCAGCAGGTCCTCCAGGCCACCACCGGGCGGGCGGTTCTGGTTCATCTCGATGCTCCTGGGTGGGTCGGCTGGGCGGGTCAGCGGTCGAAGCGGATGAGCTCGTGCGGGAGCTCCGGTGGCAGCGGGTCGGCGCAGGCGGGCAGGTCGGGTGGGTCCGGGACGGCCAGGGCGACTCCGTCCAACTCCTCGACCAGCCCGGACAGTTCACGCAGGGGCGGCAGCGCCAGGCACTGTGCGGCCTCCTCGGGCACACCCGGGTCCTCCAGCGCCGCCTCGGTCTCCGCGAGCTCCGCCGCGATCGAGGCCGCCGGGTCCACGTCGTACATCAGCACGTCCATCAGGAGGCGGCTGTCGGGTGTGCGCAGTTCGTGCCATGCCGTCTGCGCCTCGGGGGTCATCAGTCCCTGGAGCATCAGCTCGAAGGAGATGTCCTTCTGCAGATCGCGCTGGGTCGTCTCGGGTGTCACGCCGACCGCGGCCAGTACGTCGTAGGGGAACGGTCCGTTCCAGGCGGTCCCCGGGTCCTTGATCACAGTGCGCTCTCCCCCTCTTCCGTGCCGTACGAGGTCAGCAGTGCGTCGATGACGCCCATCAGGTCGTGTCTGACGGTCGCGTTGGTTCGGTCGATACGGGTGGCGCGCACCAGGCAGTGCAGTGCGCCCGGGAGGTCACCGGCCACCTGCCTGCTGGCCGCCTCGGCGGCCAACTCCCCCGCCCTGGAGCGTGGGTTGCCCCGCGCGCGCTCGGTCTCCTCGCGCGCCCTGGCGATCTGTTCCCCCAGCTCCCTGGGGCTGAGCCGCGACAGCAGGGGGGCCTCCAGGTCTTCGAGGATCTCGCCGAGGGTGTCCCAGTAGCGTGCGTACGTCGGTACGCGCTCGAGCCCCTCGTCGAGCAGCCCGAGCGCTTCCCTGAGCACCGAGAGCCGCTCGGCCCGGTGCTCGCGGGGAATGCGGGTGGCCCGCCCGAAGATCAGGCCCCGTACGAGATTGTTGCGGGCGCGTACGGACTCGGGGTTGAGCACCAGCGAGCGCCTCAGGTCGTCCTCGGAGCCGTGGTGGTCACGGGGCAGGCCGTAGTCCGCCCGGGTGTAGCCGCGCCAGACACCCCGGAAGGAGAGCAGGTCGGAGAGTTTGGCCTCCAGCCTGCCCCGGTCGTTGTTGCCGAGGGGCCGCAGCAGCGGAATGGCGCTTTCCACCAGGATGACGGCCTCGTCCAGGCAGTCGCCCATCCGCTCGCCGCTCTCCTCGGCCAGCACCTCGGCGCGGCCCAGGACCATGCGCAGGATCGCCTTCTTGGTGCGGGCGGCGACCGCGGCGCGGACCGAGACGCGGATGGCGGCCGCCCACTCCTCCTTGGCGCGCGGCAGACCTTGTTCGCCGTGGGCCAGCGCGGTGCGGGCGAGGACGAGGTGGGCGCGGACCGCGAGGTCGACGGTGTCCTGGACGAGGCGGGTGCGGCGTCCGGTGAGGGCCGCGTAGGCGGGGTTGTTCTTCAGGAACGCCGCGCAGCCCGGGCAGCCTTCCGCCTCAGCGGCGGATGCGGTGTGTCCGCCGGGGCACTCCGGCGGGAGGTCCCGGAGCGAGGCCCCTTCGGGCAGCAGGGTGTTCGCCTGCTCGAAGCGCTCGCGTCCGAAGGCGGTGAAGGCGGGGGCGAGTTCGGAGAAGGCGCAGCGCAGATCGCGCAGGGCCTGCTCGCCGACGCCCGTCCCCTGCTGTCCGCCCTGCTGGCCCGCGGCGTCCAAGTCGGCGACGAAGTGGGCCAGTTCACCTTCGAGGCCCATCATGCGGAGATATCCGGGCCCCGCGGCGAGCGTGTCGCCGCCGCCCGCCCCGTCGTGGAGGGGCAGCCCGCCGACCTCTCTCAGTGCGCCCGCGCTGTCGAGTTCGATCTCCAGGGTGGCGGTCAGGCCCTGGTACGCGCGCACCAGCGGGGTGCGGCCGGCCGCCGCGTGAGCGGCACAGTACGCGGCCATGCGCCCGGCGAAGTGGCGTCCGAGCTCCCAGCGGAGCGCGCCCGCGTCCTCGGGGGCCACGGCCTGGCGGTAGCAGGCGGCGCGCGCCTTGAGCCAGCGCACCCAGTACCCGTCGGCGCTGATCAGGGCGGCCGCGTAGGCGAGTGCGAACTCCCAGGAGACGGCGGCGTGTTCCCATGCCCCGCTCTCCTCCAGCTCCTGTGCCTCCCAGTAGCGGGCCACGGTCAGGGCGTGCAGGGTGTCCATGTCGTCGGGCGCGGTCCGCAGCCGCTCCTCCCACAGCCCGACGGCCTCCTCGCGGTCCCTGGCCAGGCAGACCAGGAGCGGGGCGTCGTCGGGGAGCTTGTGGCACAGGTCGTCCAGGAGCTCGGCCGGGTCGCCGGGCTGGATACGGCTCAACTCGTCGCGCAGGGCGCGTGGTTGGCGTACCCGATAGAGCAGGGCGTCCAGCTGCATGCGCTGCGCGGGGATGCGCAGCCGGTCCCAGGCCACGCGCGCCTGCCAGGACATGGCGCCCTGTTCCATGAGCGTGTACGTGGCGTCCTTGACCTTCTCGGACGGCGATCCCGGGGTGATCCCCGCGCTGCGCAGCGCCTGATAGGGGAAGGTCTCGTCGCGCAGCGTGCACCGGTCGGCCACCAGGACCTCGCCGGCCAGGCCGTCCGCCCACGGCAGTACGTCCATGAGGCGGCGCAGCCGCAGCCAGCGCGCTTCGGCGTGCTCGACGACGCCCAGTGCGGGACCGTACGCCTCGATCGCGGCGCTCCACTGGCCTGCGGCGTCCAGGGCGCGGCCGCGCGCGTAGGCCCGGCGGCCGTTGGCGTCGCGGCGGCCCGCGCAGCGGCCGTAGGCGTCGACCGCCTCCTGCCAGTCGCCCGCGGCCTCGGCGAGCCGTGCGATGGCGTAGTCGCCGAGGGCGCCGGCGTCGCGGTAAGCCCCCAACTCGCCCGCGATCAGGGCGACGCAGTGCCAGTCGCCCTCCGCGTCGGCGAGGCGGATGCGGGCGTAGGCGGCGCGCTGGGCGACGTCCTCGAACTCGGCGGGGAGCAGCCCGTAGGCCTCGTTCGCGCTGCGCCAGCCTTCGGGGTCGGAGCTGTCGGGCTCGGCGAGCCTGGCGCGTACGTAGTCGCTCCTGACCTCCACGTCCTCGTAGGCGTCGGGCAGTCCGGCGTAGGCGGCGAGCGCCTCGGTCCAGCCGCCGCGGCCCTCGTGGGCGCGGCCTCGGGCGTACTCGCGCAGGCGTGCGAGCTCCTCGTCGGTCTCCTCGGCCGCCGAGTACAGGCCCAGCGCGGCGGCCCAGTCGCCCGCCTGCTCGGCCAGCCGCCCGCCGGCCTTGCGCCGCAGCAGCCCGATCAGTCCGTCGCGGGCGTCGTCGGCCGTCCCGGCGAGATGGCTGAGAACGGCCCCCCACTCCCCCTGCCGCTCGGCGAGCCGGGCGCGGGCGAAGTGCCGCCGCGCCCCGACGTCGCCGCCCCGGTGGGTGTCGGGCAGCCGCCCGAAGCCGTCGATGACACCGTCCCAGTCGTCGGCGGTGTCGGCGGCGCGGCCGCGGGTGTAGAGGAGCCGGTCGGAGCAGTCGAAGGTATGGGTGGGCACGAGCGCGAAGTGCGAGGCGGCGTCCGCCCATTGCTCCCGGGTCTCGCAGGCGCGCCCGAGGACGTAGTGCAGTCGCGCGACGGAGTCCCGGTAGACGGGCACCCCGGACTCGCCGTCCGCACCGTCCGCACCCGCACCCTCCGCACTGGACCGCTCCTGCGCGCGCGTCCCTGGTTGCACGATGGCGCCGTAGAACTCGGCGGCCTGCTCCCACTCCTCCGCGTCCTGCGCGATGCGGCCCTTCGCGTACCGGCAGCGCGCCCTCGCGTCCGGCCACGGACCGGCGCCCTCCCCGCCGGGCAGCGCCGCGTACAGCTCCGCCGCCTCCTGCCAGGCGCCCCTCTCCTCCGCCGCTTCCGCCTGCGCGAACACCGCTGCCTGTACGTCGGCGAGCCGTGCCCCCACGTCCTCGCCCAGGGCCCGCAACTCCTCCAGCGCCCCCAGCGCCTTCAGCCATGCCTCCGCCCCGACCGCGGCCTGGGCACGCGCCGACAGCGCGCGTGCGGCGCTGTCCCTGAACTCCGGGTCCTCGCCGAAGACGTCCACCGCCGCCGCCCACCGCCCCTCGTCCTCCGCCACGCGCCCCTCGCAGTAACGGCGCCAGCGCCGGGCCTCCGCGTCGTCCGGTGCCTGTACGAACTCGCCCTGGGCCAGCGCCCATTGGCCCGTCTCCACCGCGGCCCGGCCCCGTGCACAGGCGGCGCGGGCCGCCGTGTCGAGGTGGCCCGTACAGGCGTCGTACGACTGCACCGCCTCGGCCCAGCGCCCTTCCTCCTCGGCGCTGCGGCCCGTGCAGTACGCGGCCAGAGCCGCGGCGTCGCGGTATCCGGCGGGGCGGCGGGCCAGGAGCAGGGCGTACCCGTCGGCGGCCATGGACCAGCGGCCTTCCGTGCGGGCCAGGTCGGCGGCCGCCCAGCAGCCGGCCAGGTCGACTTCCTCCGCCGCGGCGTCCCTGGACCCGGCGGCGTCGCGGAATCCGGCGGGACGCGCGGCGAGCACCTCGGTGCAGCAGCGGAGCGCCTCTTCCCAGTCGCCGGACTCCTCCGCCTGCCGCGCCTCGCCGAGGAGGCCGGCGAGCCGGACGGCCGCCGCCACTTCCGCCGACAGGCACTCGGCGAGACCGGCATGCGCCCTGCCCCTCAAGGCGGCACTCACCAGGGCCAGTTGACCGCTCGCATCCTGTTCGGTGGCGAGCGTCGCGCAGAGCGCCTCGATGTCGGGCCAGGCCAGCTCGACCGCCGCCTCGTCCCCCAGCGCGCCCCGTTCCGTGGCGAATTTCCGGAACTGGTGCTGCGTCATCCGCCGCACCCGGTCCCAGTCGCCGGCGTCCCGCAGGAATCGTGCGGCGGCCATGATGTCCTCCGGGCTCACATTGCCCGGTTTCTCCTTGTACGCGCGCAGCGCCGCCGCGCCCTCGCTCAACGGGTCGGGCCCCGACTCCGGGTCGTCCCTGATCTCGCGCGCCTTGAAGAGCCAGCCGTGCCGGTACGCCTCGTGCACGAACAGCACGGGAGTCGTCCACTCGATGGCCGTGTGCCCGGGCAGTTCGGCGATGGACCGGCGTGCGGTGCCGACGGCCTCGTCGATCGTACGGTTGGTGCACACCGCCTGCAGCAGGGCCGGGCTGAACGCGGCGGATGCCCCGTCGGAGACCGCGCCGTGCATCGCCACCACCGCGGGCATCCCGCTTCCGACGAGGGCCTGGGCGAGCCCGGAGTACGGCTCGGTCGGTGAACTACCCGCTCCTGAGCAGAGGTTGAGGACGACCAGGCGCAGATGGGGCGCCCGTACGAGCATCCCGCTGAGCAGGTGCCCGGGGATGCGGTCGGCGGTGCCGTCCTCGGACTCCAGATAGACGCAGCCCTCGCTGCGCACGGTGTCGTACGTGCCGTGCGCGATCAGCAGGAGGATCGTCGGCCGGTCGGGCTGCTCGGCGAGTGCCTCCTCCAGGCCGCGGCGCGTGGTCTTCTTCAACACATCGAGCTGGACGGCGACTTCGGGCAGCCGCTGCCCGAGCGCCTCCAGTTCGGGCCCGTACTGAACGGGGCCGAGCCCCTCGCCCGACGGCGAGGCGACGGCCGCGAGGAGCCTGATGTGCGCGGGCTCCTCCAGCGGGTCGGGCAGCCGCTGCCCGGGCTGCGGTCCGTGCAGCGTACGGGCGAGGGAGAAGAGGAAGTTGAGGCCCATGGACTGGTAGGGCAGTGCGGCGGGAGCCGTCAGCGTCTCGATGGGCAGCTGCCGCAGCTCCGGGGGCAGGTCGAAGCGCAGCCGCAGTCCGCTCGGCGGCCTTTCCTGCTGGACCTGTTCGTACGAGCCGGCGAGTGCCCCGGTGAGGGCGGGCCCGAAGAGCAGCCCGAAGACGTCGCGGCCGAGGTCGCGAAGCCGGGAGGTCACCGGCTCGTTCCCGTACGGCGCTTCGCCCATCTCCGCTGAGATCAGCTGCTCGAACCTGGCCCGGTACGCGGCCGGCTCGTCCCCGATCTCGACGATGTCGGCGGCCGAGACGGGTCCGTTGGCGAGCACCAGATAGCGGCCCGGCCCCACTCCACGGACCCGGATGCGCAGTTCCTCGTAACGCTGCATGCCCGTCACCGCCTTCCATAGGTGCTGCGGGCGCTGGCTATCGCGGCCAGAACCGCGGTCAGATCCTCGGACGCGACCCGGTTCATCGTCTCGATCTCCGGATTGCCGGGGTGCAGGCGCTGCGCGGCGGTCATGCGGTCGACGCGCTCCTGAAGGATCTTCAGCGATTCGACGATGCCGACCTCCTTGATGAGCAGGGACGCGAGCAGGTTCAGCACATGGCCGAGGTTGAGATGGGAGACGGCGGCGTGCGGATTGAGCTCGACGGATGTGCACAGATCGGCGGCCGGGGAGCGCAGCCGCTCGATCATCGTGGTGTCGGCGATCGTGTCGCGTGCTTCGTGGAGTGCGTTGACCGTCTGCACACCGCGGGCATTGAGCGCACCGGCCAACTGGCCGTTCACACGGTCGAGTTGGGTGCCGGCGGTGTTGCGCTGAGCGCATTCGAGGACCTCGACGGCCTCGTCGCGCCGCTTGGCCCGCAGCAGTGATTCGGCGCGCCCGATGGCCATGTCGGCGATCTCGGTGTGCACCTGGCTCGCACCCCCGCCCGCCCCGCTCCGTACGACGGCCTCACGCCAGCCCTCCGACACCTGCGCCAGGTCCGGTTCACCGGCGGAGAGGTCCGCGCGCGTGCGTTTGAGGAGGATCTGCGAGGCGAGTGCGTCGGCGTCCTCGACGAGCAGCCGCTCCTTCCCTTCGCGTCCCGCATAGCCGGGGTGCACGGTGTCGAAGGTGGGGCAGCCGCTGCGGCACTGGTCCGCTCCGCGGTTGCGGCCCCGGCGGGCATCGACACCCTGGCGCCGTACGTACTGCTGGGTGCGGCAGTCCACGCAGCGCAGATCGTCGAGCGTCCGCAGGGCGTCCGCGAACTGCCCCGCCTCCGCCTGGGCCTCGGCGATTCCGAGCACGGAGAAGGAGCGCCGCAGCTGCCCGGCGTCGTACGCGGCCCCGGCCTGCCTGCGCCGGCCGTGGACCGCCTCGCCCGTCTCGGCGAAGACACGGAACTCGGCCACGAGCCCGGACTCGGCGAGAAACAGCGGCCCGCAGGCCAGGGTGCGGGCCGAGGCGGCGGAGGGCGGGAGGCCGCCGGACTCCGAAAGGAGCCGGGCCGCGGTCAGTTCGCGCTCCAGCAGGACGCGGGAGGATGCGCCGCCGCCCGCTGCGGTCAGCCGCGCCTCGACGTACTCCTTGAGCTTCCCCTTCACGGTTTCGATACGGGAAGGGGGTACCGGCTCGCCGTACCGTCCACCGGCCTTGATGCGGAAGTCCTCCCAGAAGGCGGGGTTGTGCAGCAGGGCGGCCCAGGAGGCGATGCACTGCTCCCGCAGGCCGGCGCCGTCGCTGTCGCCGAGGCCGTGCAGCAGGGCGAGGGCCAGGGTGTGCAGCGTGCGGTGGTCGGTGGGGTCGCGCCGCACGGCCGCGCGCAGGGTGGTCACGGCGGTCGCGCGGCGTCCGGCCGCAATGCGCAGGACGGCGTGCGGTGCGGCGAACCGGGCGCCGGACTCCCCGAGATGACGGTCACTCAGTTCGAGCCCGGCGACGCGCGAGTCCGACCCGCCCCCTTCCTCCAGGGCGTTCTTCCGTACGAGCAGGGCGACTTCACGCCCCGCCCGCCCGGCGGTGGAGGGATCGGCGCGCTCCAGGACGCGCCGCGCGGACGTGACGTCGCCGCCCCTGGCATCGGCGGCGGCCCGCCAGAGCGGCCCCATGGCGCGCTCGCGGTCGCGGCCGCTGCGGTAGAGGGCCTCGATGAGCAGGACGTCGCGGGGATCCTCGTCCGGCAGCTCCCCGAGCAGATCGGCGGCCCGCGCCCACGCACCGTCGGCGACGCTCAGCGCGGCGAGCGCGAGGCGGGCGCGTTCACGCAGGACGCCCATCGGCCCCCGCGCGACATAGCCGAGCTCGCGCAGCGCGTCCTCCCGCCGCCCCAACTTCTCGTAGCAGAGGGCGAGTTCGAGACGGGCCCGGGTGTCGTCGGGACGCAGCTCCAGGGCCCGGGTCCAGAGCGAGGCGGCCCGCTCGCGCTCTCCCGCCCAGAACTCGACCAGCGCGATCGAGCGCACGGCCCGTACGTCATCGGGCCGACGCAGCAGCGCCTCTTCCAGGTGCCCGCGCACGGCGCGCGGCCCGCTGCGCCCGGCGTCCTTCCAGGCGGCGTAGAGCCGCAGATCGGCGAGCGAGTCGTCGAGTGCGCCGGCGGGCCAGAGGGCGGCACTGCGCCCCAACTGCTCGGCGGCAGCGGCGAAATCCTTCTTCCGTACGAGGGGCACGGCGGCGGCGTAGGTGGCCCGCGCGACAGCATCCGCACACGCGGGGTCATCGGGCCGCCGCTCCCGCAGCGCGCTCCAGGCGCGCACGCTCACGTCGTATCGCCCCAGCCGATAGGCGACGAGCCCCTGCCGGTACAGCACGCTGTCGCTCTCGACCCCCTCGACGAGGGCCTGTTCGTACAAGGGGAGCGCCGCGGCATGCCGCCCTGACCGCTCCATCGCATACGCGAGGAGGGCGAGCCCGACAGGGGTGCGCGAGGTGTCCTCGTGGGTCAGCCCGCGCAAGGACTTCTCGGCCCCGGACCAGTCGGCTCCGCGTAACTGCAGAACGGCCAGCAGCCACCGGTCGTCGGCGAGGGTCGGCCCGCCCTCGCCCATGGCCTCGAGATCGGCCCGCGCCTGCGCCTGCCGCCCCTGTACGAAGTACACCCGGGCCCGCTGCGCATGCGCGCGCGGATCCCCGGGCGCGCGCTCCAGGGCGGCGTCGAAATACCGCTCCGAGTCGGCGAGACGCTGCAGATGGGCGGCGGCGCACCCGGCCCAGTAGTAGGCCTCCGCCCCACTCGGCAGGAGTCGCTGGGCCTCCTGGAACTGCCCCAGGGCCTGATCGAAATCGGCTCCCGCAAGACACACCCGCCCGAGCCCGACCCGTGCCCCGGCGGCGACGCCGGCCGACTCGGCCTCCCCGTCGGCCACATGTTTCCCGACGCGCCCCAGCGCCTCGTCGAACTTGAGCCCCGCTCCCCGCGCGTCACCGCCCGCGAGCAGCTCCTGGGCCTCCTCCAGCACGCGCCCGGCCCGGCGCAGCGCCATCCCCCGTAACATCCCGCCACCCTTCCCCGTCAGCCCTGCGCGACCTCGTCCGGCAAAGCCTCGTCCGCCACGGACCGCCACCGGGCCTGGGCGATGTCGTAGTGCAAGGGCCCCAACCGATAGTCGCTCAGATCAAGTTGAAGAAGCTTCTCGAAGGCCTCAGGAGGCAGCCCGGCCTCCAGCACCACCTTGATCCCGCTGCCGGAGTCCTGCAGCACCATCGGACCGGGCAGCGCAGGGGCCCCGTCCGCGGACCCATCGCCCCGCACGAGCCGCCTGATCCCCCGGAGAGCGCCGCCGACGGCCACCTCGCCCAGCCCGCCGAGGAACGCCTGAAGCGGCAGCACGACGAGTGCGATCCAGGTCACGGTCGCGGGCTCGCGATGGGACAAGGGGCGCCGCACAGTGGCCGGATAACCGGCACCCTCCAACAGCTCCGACAGCAACTGCCGCTGTTCCGCGGTGACTTCGTCACGCAGAATCACCTCAGCAGTAGCCACGCGCTCAGCCATGAGGCCACCTCTCCGGACGCCGACGTCCACCTCGACCATGATTCCATCCCCGTGTGACAGAGGAGCGGGAATGGGCAGACGGGATGGATCTCTGCTCATTACTACGCACAATCTCCGCGTGCGGTTCTTGATTGCGCGGTCAGAATCGGCAGGGAGTCAGATAGTCCGGTGTCAGGATCCTGGTATGCGGAGCCGCCGCCCCGACCTGGGCCATGAAGCCGTCCCAGTCGACCGAGGGATCCCGCTGCGGACCCTTCTCCCACGGCAGCTCGAAGTTGTCCCAGTGCACCGGTACGACCGTGCCGGGAAAGCCGAGCGTCTCCAGGAGCCGGGGCACATAGCGGTGGGTGGAGGTGCTGGTCGGCACCGCGACCATGGCCACATCGGGGCGCAGGCCGGCGGCGTCGCGGGCACTGAAGTCGCTTGCGCCCATGAGGAAGGCGGCGGGCCCGCCGTCGACGCTCACCTGGAAGGCGAGCGTGTCCCCTTCGGGCAGGTCGGAGATCGTACGGGGCCGGCCTCCCTGCGGTCGGCCGCCGAGGGTGCCGGGGGCGAAGTAGCCGAAGCCCGCGTTACGGCTGTGGCGGCTGGAGACCACCTCCACCACGTATCCCCCGAAGTCGAGCACCTCGCCGCCCTTGACCACGACGATCCGGGTCGCGTCGACCCCCAGCGCCTTGAGCAGGTGGTACGTGGTCTCGGTGCCGACGATCCGCGCCTGTGTGGAGGCCGCGATGAAGGGGACGTCGTTGAGGTGGTCCCAGTGGCTGTGACTGACCAGGACCAGCTCGGGGTCACCGGCGTTCCGGGCGACGAGCCCCTCGTCGACCGTCAGCGGCGTATGCGGGTCGAATTTCCCCGGCCCCCGGAAGAGCCCTGTGTCGAAGCGGGTGATGTACGGATCGAAGAGCACGGTCCGCCCTGCGATGTCGATACGCCACCCGCTGGTCCCCAGCCACCGGAAGACCGCGTCCGAGGCGGGCACAGCCGGGTTCGCGGCAGCCGCGCCGGCCAGATCGGGCACCAGGGGCAGGGCAGCACCCGCAGCCGAACTCCTCAGCAGTAAGCGGCGGTTGAACAGTGGTGATCCGTTGTCTCCCATGCCCCACAGCTAACCAGGTACCACCACAGCCTCAGCTCCGACGACGTGGTCCTTGCCCCACGCTCCGAGCGGAGCGAGCGCCGCATTGAGGCGGATGCCCGCGTCGGTGAGCGAGTACTCGACGCGCGGCGGCACTTCGTCGTACGCCACGCGTCGCACGATGCCGTCCTCCTCCAGCTCCCGCAGGTGGGAGGCGAGGACCTTCACGGTGATGCCGGGAACCTGGCGTTGCAGCTCGCCGAACCGGATGTCCGGGTACTCGGCGAGCGCCCAGATCAGCAGCACCTTCCACTTGCCGCCGATCACTCCGAGCGCGGCGTCGACCCCACAGTGGTAGCGCCCCGGTCGCATCCGCTCGCTCGCCATCGTCTCCATGCCTTCCCCGTACGGAACATGCCGCCCGTGCAAACACCGTCCCTGCCTCGATGCTTCCCTGGCGGTAACCAGTGACTTCACAGTGCGTACTTGTGGGTCCGCACCCGCCCGACGAGGGTTCTCGGCATGACACAGAATCTCCCCAACACCGCCCCGACCAGCAACAACTCGACCCGGAAGGTCACGCTCCTCGGACTCGGCGCGATGGGCAGCGCCTTCGCCCGTGCGTGGCTCGCGGCCGGTTACGAGGTGACGGTATGGAACCGCACCCCGCCCCGTGCGACCGCGCTCGGCGAAGAGGGCGCGAAGGTCGCGGCGAGCGTCGCGGACGCCGTCGCGGCCGGCCCGCTGATCGTCACGGTCCTCCTCGACGACGCCTCGGTCACCTCCGTACTCGACGGCGTCGACCTGACGGGCAAGGACCTGGTCGACCTGACCACCGGCACCCCCGAGTCGGCGCGGGCCCGCGCACGGTGGGCGGCCGAGCGGGGCGCGCGCTTCGCGGACGGCGGGATCATGGCCGTCCCCCCGATGGTCGGAATCCCGGAGGCGGGCGGATACGTCTTCTACAGCGGATCCCAGGAACTGTTCGACGAGCACCACGCCACCCTCGCGGTCCCCCTCGGCACCCGCTTCGTCGGTACGGACGCCGGTTTCGCGAGCCTGCACGACATCGCCCTGCTGAGCGGCATGTACGGCATGTTCGCCGGCATCACCCACGCGTTCGCCCTCATCCGCGGCGAACAGGACATCAAGCCCTCCGAGTTCGCACCCCTGCTCGCCGGCTGGCTGGGCGCGATGAGCGGCATGGTCCACGACACCGCGGCCCGTCTGGAGAGCGGCGACTACGCGACCGGGGTGGCTTCGAACCTCGCGATGCAGACGGCGGGCGTCCCGACCTTCGTGGCCACAGCCGAGCAGTACGGCGTGAGCACCGAACTGCTCTCCCCGCTCTTCGCACTCATGGAGCGCCAGGTCGCGGCGGGCGGCGGCGCGATGGACACGGCGGCACTCGTAGACCCCCTGCGTACATGAGACGGTCGCCGTGTGCCGGATTCGATGAACGCCCTGCAGGCCGCCTTGCGGAAGTCCGTGTCTTCTTCATGGGCGCAACGTGCCCGCGCCGGACGTGACCTGGCCGCCTTCGCCGAGGTTCCCCTGGCCGAGGAGGCGTTGGCGCGCCTGCTTCTGGACGCCTCGGATACGGCAGTGACCCGGCAGACAGCAGAGGCTCTTGCCCGGGTGGGGACGGTGGCCGCCATAAGACTGATCGCCCTCGCGGTGGCCCAGGCCGACGACAACCAGGGCGACTGGCTGCAGACCGGGGTGCAGGACGCGGTCCTGGCGCCGGACAGCGCGCCGGATGTCGCCGCAGTCTGCGCACAGCTCGCTCAGGACCCGGACGCAAACGTCCGCCGAGGTGCCGCGCGGATCTCGTCATGGAGATGACCCGCGTTCGTCACGCCCCGCCCCGCATGATCCGATGGCTCCCATGAGCAGCGAGAACACGGTCACCGTCACCACCTGGTCCCTTGAGCAGACCTCCCCTTCGGATCTGCGGCCCGCCGCCGCCCCCGAGGGCGGTGACCTCCGGATTGTCCGGGCCGAGGTGCCTTCGCCTGAGTTCAGCCGGTTTCTGTATGCCTCCGTCGGGGGTGACATCCAGTGGATCGACCGGCTCGCGCTGACCTACTCCCAGTGGGAGGAGATCCTCGACCGGCCGGGCGTCGAGACCTGGGTCGCATACGACCGGGGCACGCCCGCCGGGTACGTCGAGCTCGATCCGCAGGACGACGGCACCGTCGAGGTCATGTACTTCGGGCTCATCCCCGCCTTCCGGGGGCGGCGCATCGGCGGGCACCTTCTCTCGTACGGGGTGCAGCGCGCCTGGGACCTCGCCGAGCGGTGGCCCGAGCGGACCCCGACCAAGCGCGTCTGGCTGCACACCTGCAGCCTCGACGGGCCGCACGCCATGGACAACTACCTCCGCCGCGGGTTCCGGCTCTTCGAGACGAAGACCGAGGAGCAGGCGGATCTGCCCACTCCTGGACCCTGGGCCGGCGCGCAGGGATGATCCGCCGCGCGTGACCAGCGCCACACCGTCTCGCCATGCGGGACAGTCTGGTCCGCATAGTGGATAGTGGTGGACTGGCGCGAGACCGCCGTGACACGCTTCCGTCATGTCTGGAACTGGAATTGCCTTGGTGAGTCGACGCCACGTCGACCTCGGCCGCGTATCCAGCGCCATCTGTCCGGCGCGCTGATCTGAACCAGCCACGCCGTCATTCGTTGTGACCCCGCCGTCCCCGTCGTAGCGGACGAGCCGAAGCACCCCTTGTCCCACCGCCACCGCGTCCTGCCGTAAACGGGCAGGTCACAGGGGTACCTTCAGCCTGACCGCCGCCCCTTGAGCCGCCACAGAAGGACGAACCACCATGGCCGCCACCCCGGAACAGCCCGCTCCAGCCACGCCCCGCCGCAAAGCGGGCCGTCACCGTGGCGAAGGCCAGTGGGCCGCCGGCCACTTCACGCCCCTCAACGGCAATGAGCAGTTCAAGAAGGACGACGACGGTCTCAATGTGCGGACACGCATTGAGACGATCTACTCCAAGCGCGGTTTCGACTCGATCGACCCCAACGACCTGCGCGGGCGCATGCGTTGGTGGGGCCTGTACACCCAGCGCAAGCCCGGGATCGACGGCGGAAAGACCGCGATCCTGGAGCCGGAGGAGCTGGACGACGAGTACTTCATGCTCCGGGTCCGGATCGACGGCGGCCGGCTGACCACCGAGCAGCTCCGTGTCATCGGTGAGATCTCGGTGGAGTTCGCGCGCGGGACCGCCGACATCACCGACCGGCAGAACGTCCAGTACCACTGGATCCGCATCGAGGACGTCCCGGAGATCTGGCGGCGCCTTGAAGCCGTCGGGCTCTCCACCACCGAGGCCTGCGGTGACACGCCCCGCACCATCCTCGGCTCGCCCGTCGCCGGTGTCGCAGCGGACGAGATCATCGACGGCACGCCCGCCGTCGACGAGATCCACCGGCGCTTCATCGGCAACCCCGACTACTCGAACCTGCCGAGGAAGTTCAAGACCGCCATCTCCGGGTCGCCGCAGCTGGACGTGGCGCACGAGATCAACGACATCGCCTTCGTCGGGGTCGACCACCCCGAGCACGGCCCCGGCTTCGACCTGTGGGTCGGCGGCGGCCTCTCCACCAACCCCAAGCTGGGCCAGCGGCTCGGCGCCTGGGTGCCGTTGGACGAGGTTCCCGATGTGTACGGCGGGGTCATCGGCATCTTCCGCGACTACGGCTACCGGCGGCTGCGCACCCGCGCCCGTCTGAAGTTCCTCCTCGCCGACTGGGGTACGGAGAAGTTCCGGCAGATCCTCGAAGACGAGTACCTGGAGCGCAAGCTCCTCGACGGGCCCGCCCCCGAGCAGCCCGCCGGCACCTGGCGCGACCACCTCGGGGTGCACCAGCAGAAGGACGGGCGTTTCTACGTCGGCTTCGCGCCCCGCGTCGGCCGCGTCGACGGACCGACCCTGGTGCGTATCGCCGAGGCCGCCGACGCACACGGCTCGGCCCGGCTGCGTACGACCACCGAGCAGAAGATGATCGTGCTGGACGTCGAGGAGGACCAGGTCCCGTCCCTCGTCGCCGCGCTCGAAGCGCTCGACCTGAAGGTCAACGCCTCTCCGTTCCGGCGCGGCACCATGGCCTGCACCGGCATCGAGTTCTGCAAGCTCGCCATCGTCGAGACGAAGGCGCGCGGCGCCTCCCTCATCGACGAACTGGAGCGCCGTATCCCGGACTTCGACGAGCCGCTCACCATCAACATCAACGGCTGCCCGAACGCCTGCGCCCGCATCCAGGTCGCCGACATCGGTCTCAAGGGCCAGCTGATGCTCGACAAGGACGGCAACCAGGTCGAGGGCTTCCAGGTGCACCTCGGCGGCGCACTCGGACTCGAGGCCGGATTCGGCCGCAAGGTCCGCGGTCTGAAGGTCACCTCCGACGACCTGCCCGACTACGTCGAGCGCGTCCTGGGCCGCTTCCAGCAGGAGCGCAAGGACGGCGAGCGCTTCGCCGCCTGGACCGCGCGCGCCTCCGAGGAGGACCTCTCATGAGCGAGCGAGCCGCCCCGTTCTACTGCCCGTACTGCGGCGACGAGGACCTGCGCCCCAACGAAACGGGGCACGGCGCCTGGGAATGCGCGGCATGCAACCGCGCATTCCAGTTGAAGTTCCTCGGGCTGCTGACCCGTGGACTCCAACAGAACAACGCCAACAGCGTTGAAGGGGACCGGATATGACGAGCACTCTGGAGACCGAAGATCCGAAGACCCTCGCCGAGCGCGCGGGCCGCGAGCTGGAGGACGCCTCTCCGCTCGAGATCCTCAAGTGGGCCGCCGACACGTTCGGCGAGCGTTTCTGCGTGACCTCCTCCATGGAGGACGCGGTCGTCGCCCACCTCGCTTCCCGCGCCATGCCCGGTGTCGACGTCGTCTTCCTCGACACCGGCTACCACTTCCCCGAGACCATCGGGACGCGTGACGCCGTGGAGGCGGTGATGGACGTCAACGTCATCACCCTCCTCCCGTGGCAGACCGTCGAGGAGCAGGACGCCGAGTACGGACCGAAGCTGCACGACCGGGACCCCGACCTCTGCTGCTCCCTGCGCAAGGTCAAGCCCCTTGAGGACGGCCTGAAGAACTACGGCGCCTGGGCGACGGGCCTGCGCCGCGACGAGTCCCCGACCCGGGCGAACACCCCGGTCGTCGGCTGGGACGAGAAGCGCCAGAAGGTCAAGGTCTCGCCGATCGCACGGTGGACGCAGGAGGACGTGGAGGCGTACGCCGCAGAGCACGGGGTCCTGATGAACCCGCTGCTGATGGACGGCTACCCGTCGATCGGCTGCGCGCCGTGCACCCGCCGCGTCGCCGAGGGCGAGGACGCCCGCGCCGGACGCTGGGCGGGGAGCAACAAGACCGAGTGCGGGCTGCACTGATGACGGGTCATCAGGATCTTCAGTCGCCCCAGGAACAACCACTAGCTCAGGAGAACCACATGACGACGGACCAGGGAGCCACCATCTGGCTCACCGGTCTGCCGAGCGCGGGCAAGACCACCATCGCCTACGAGCTGGCCGACCGGCTCCGCGGCGAGGGGCACCGGGTGGAGGTGCTCGACGGCGACGAGATCCGCGAGTTCCTCTCCAAGGGCCTCGGTTTCACCCGCGAGGACCGGCTCACCAACGTCCAGCGCATCGGCTTCGTCGCGGAGCTCCTCGCGTCGAACGGTGTGAAGGCGCTGGTCCCGGTCATCGCCCCGTACGCGGACAGCCGCGAGGCGGTGCGCAAGCGCCACCAGAGCGAGGGCACCGCGTATCTGGAGGTGCACGTCGCCACCCCGGTGGAGGTCTGCTCCGTACGCGATGTGAAGGGTCTGTACGCCAAGCAGGCGGCCGGCGAGATCAGCGGGCTCACCGGGGTCGACGACCCCTATGAGGCGCCCGAGTCGCCCGATCTGCGGATCGAGTCGCACGAGCAGACCGTGCAGGAGTCCGCGGCGGCGCTGCATGCGCTGCTCACCGAGAGGGGCCTGGCCTGATGACGACATTCGCCGCTGCCACCGAAGGCACCGAAAGTCCCTACGCGCTCAGCCACTTGGACTCCCTGGAGTCGGAGGCGGTCCATATCTTCCGTGAGGTGGCGGGGGAGTTCGAGCGGCCGGTGATCCTCTTCTCCGGCGGCAAGGACTCCATCGTCATGCTGCACCTGGCGCTGAAGGCCTTCGCCCCGGCGGCCGTGCCCTTTTCGCTGCTGCACGTGGACACCGGGCACAACTTCCAGGAGGTCCTCGACTACCGCGACCGTGCGGTGGCCGAGCACGGGCTGCGGCTGCATGTCGCCTCCGTACAGGACTACATCGACCGCGGGGTGCTGCGTGAGCGCCCGGACGGGGTCCGCAATCCGCTGCAGACCCTGCCGCTGACGGAGAAGATCCAGGCCGAGCGGTTCGACGCGGTCTTCGGCGGTGGGCGCCGCGACGAGGAGAAGGCCCGCGCCAAGGAGCGGGTGTTCTCGCTGCGCGACGAGTTCTCCGCGTGGGACCCGCGCCGCCAGCGCCCCGAGCTGTGGCAGCTCTACAACGGCCGCCACGCACCGGGCGAGCACGTGCGCGTCTTCCCGCTCTCCAACTGGACCGAGCTGGACGTCTGGCAGTACATCGAGCGCGAAGGCATCGAGCTCCCGGAGATCTACTTCGCCCATGAGCGCGAGGTGTTCAAGCGCTCCGGGATGTGGCTGACGGCAGGCGAGTGGGGCGGCCCGAAGGAGGGCGAGAGCGTCGAGACGCGGCTCGTGCGCTACCGCACCGTCGGCGACATGTCGTGCACCGGCGCCGTCGACTCCGACGCCACCACGCTCGATGCCGTGATCACCGAGATCGCCGCCTCCCGGCTCACCGAGCGGGGCGCGACCCGCGCCGACGACAAGATGTCCGAGGCCGCGATGGAAGACCGCAAGCGCGAAGGGTACTTCTAGACATGACGCTCACCACCGCCGAGCAGCTCTCGGCCACCACCCTGCTGCGCTTCGCGACCGCGGGCTCCGTCGACGACGGCAAGTCCACCCTCGTGGGCCGTCTGCTCCACGACTCCAAGTCGATCCTCACCGACCAGCTGGAGGCCGTCGAGAGCGCCTCGCGCAACCGCGGCCAGGAGACCCCCGACCTGGCGCTGCTCACCGACGGCCTGCGCGCCGAGCGCGAGCAGGGCATCACCATCGACGTGGCCTACCGCTACTTCGCCACCGCCCGCCGCCGCTTCATCCTCGCCGACACCCCCGGCCATGTGCAGTACACCCGCAACATGGTCACCGGGGCGTCGACGGCCGAGCTGGCCGTGGTCCTGGTCGACGCCCGCAACGGTGTCGTCGAGCAGACCCGCCGCCATGCCGCCGTCGCCGCGCTCCTGCGCGTCCCGCACGTGGTGCTGGCCGTGAACAAGATGGACCTCGTGGAGTACGCGGAGCCCGTGTTCGCCGAGATCGCCAAGGAGTTCACCGCGTACGCCGCATCCCTCGGCGTCCCGGAGATCACCGCGATCCCGATCTCCGCGCTCGCCGGCGACAACGTCGTGGAGCCCTCCGCGCACATGGACTGGTACGGCGGCCCCACCGTCCTGGAGCACCTGGAGACGGTCCCGGCCAGCCACGACCTCACCGCCTGCCACGCGCGCTTCCCCGTGCAGTACGTGATCCGCCCGCAGACCGCGGAGAACCCCGACTACCGGGGTTACGCGGGCCAGATCGCCGCCGGAGCCTTCCGCGTCGGCGAGCAGATCACCGTGCTGCCCTCGGGCCGCACCAGCACCATCGCCGGGATCGACGCGCTCGGCGAGAGCGTCGACATCGCCTGGGCCCCGCAGTCGGTGACGCTCCGTCTCGCCGACGACATCGACGTCTCGCGCGGCGACCTGATCGCCCCGACGAGCGACGCCCCCGCGCCCACCCAGGACGTCGAGGCGACCGTCTGCCACGTGGCCGACACACCGCTCAGCGTCGGCCAGCGGGTGCTGATCAAGCACACCACCCGCACCGTGAAGGCGATCGTCAAGGACATCCCCTCCCGGCTGACCCTGGACGACCTCTCCCAGCACCCGAACCCGGGGCAGCTGGTCGCCAACGACATCGGCCGGGTCGTCGTACGGACCGCCGAGCCGCTCGCGCTCGACGCGTACGCGGACTCGCGCCGCACCGGATCCTTCCTGCTCATCGACCCGGCGGACGGCACGACGCTCTCCGCCGGCATGGCGGGCGACGCCTTCGCCGCGCAGGCCGAGCACGTCCACGAGGCCGCCGCGCACCAGGACGACGAAGGCTGGGACTTCTGATGTCCGCCGGATACCGGGATTTCTACGCGGAGTTCGCGAAGGAGGGCGGCCGCGTGGGCAGCGGCGCCCTCGGCAGCGGGCAGGGCGGGGTGGGCCGATGTGCGTGAAGACGTACGCGCACTGCCTGCGCGCCCAGAGCCACTCCCCGCACCCGCACCGCCGAAGACCTGCCGACCGCCCGGCCGCATCCTGAAAAGTTGCCCGAGCCGGGCCAACGAGAGGAAGACCTCCCGTGCCTGCCAGCCGCATCACTCTGCGCCGTAGCCTCGCCGCTGCCGCCGCCCTCCCGATCCTCGCCGTGGCGCTCACCGCCTGCGGCTACGGATCCGACTCCAAGAAGGACGACACGAAGGCCGCGGCCAACGTGGGCGGCAAGAAGCTCTCCGCCGACACCGTGAAGATCGGCTACTTCCCGAACCTCACGCACGCCACCGCGCTGGTCGGCGTCCAGGAGGGCCTGTTCCAGAAGGAGTTGGGCGGCACCACGGTGAAGGCCTCGACCTTCAACGCCGGCCCCTCCGAGATCGAGGCGCTCAACGCCGGTTCGATCGACATCGGCTGGATCGGCCCCTCCCCCTCCATCAACGGCTACACCAAGTCCAAGGGCAAGAGCCTGCGCATCATCGGCGGCTCCGCCTCGGGCGGTGTGAAGCTGGTCGTGAACCCGAAGAAGATCAAGTCCCTGGACGACGTCAAGGGCAAGAAGATCGCCACCCCGCAGCTCGGCAACACCCAGGACGTGGCGTTCCTCAACTGGATCGCGGGCAAGGGCTGGAAGGTCGACGCCAACAGCGGCAAGGGCGACGTCTCCGTCGTCCGTACGGACAACAAGGTGACCCCCGACGCCTTCAAGTCCGGCTCCATCGACGGCGCCTGGGTGCCGGAGCCGACCGCGTCCAAGCTGGTCGCACAGGGCGGCAAGGTGCTTCTCGACGAGTCGGACCTGTGGCCCGACAAGAAGTTCGTGATCACCAACATCATCGTGTCGCAGAAGTTCCTCAAGGAGCACCCGGACGTCGTCGAGGCGGTCCTGCGCGGCTCGGTGAACACCAACGCCTGGATCAAGGCCAACCCGGACAAGGCGAAGGCCTCCGCCAACGAGGCCCTCAAGACGCTTTCCGGCAAGGCCCTGCCCGCCGAGGTCCTCGACCCGGCGTGGTCCTCCATCGCCACGACCGACGACCCGCTCGCGGCCACGCTCAACTCCGAGGCGGACCACGCGGTCAAGGCCGGACTGCTCAAGCAGCCCGATCTGGCCGGGATCTACGACCTGACGCTGCTCAACAAGGTCCTCAAGGCGGCCGGGCAGCCGGCGGTCGCCGACGCCGGTCTCGGCGTCAAGTAACCACCGCACCCCACCCCCGCTCACACGCTCCCAGGAGGTGACGACCATGGCCACAACCCTCGCCAAGGCCGACGACCGCACCGCGGTGACGCATGCGGCCCGGATCGAGCACGTCTCGAAGTCCTTCGGCGGCCCCGCCGGGCCCCAGCTCGTACTGGACGACATCACCCTCGATGTCGCACCGGGCGAGTTCGTCACCCTCCTGGGAGCCTCCGGGTGCGGCAAGTCCACCCTGCTCAACCTGGTCGCGGGGCTCGACCGGCCGTCCGCGGGGTCCATCGAGACCCCGGGCGGCCGGCCGGCCCTGATGTTCCAGGAGCACGCACTGTTCCCGTGGCTGACCGCGGGCAAGAACATCGAACTGGCGCTGCGGCTGCGCGGTGTGCCCAAGGACGAGCGGCGCACCGAGGCGGAGCGGCTGCTCGGTCTCGTACGGCTCGACGGGGCGTACGGCAAGCGGGTGCACGAGCTGTCGGGCGGTATGCGCCAGCGTGTGGCGCTCGCCCGCGCACTGGCCCAGGACAGCCAACTCCTGCTGATGGACGAGCCGTTCGCGGCGCTGGACGCCATCACCCGGGACGTGCTGCACGGCGAACTGACCCGGATCTGGAGCGAGACGAACGTCTCGGTCCTCTTCGTGACGCACAACGTGCGCGAGGCGGTACGGCTCGCCGAGCGCGTCGTGCTGCTGTCGTCGCGGCCCGGGCGCATCGCGCACGAGTGGACGGTCGACATCCCGCAGCCGCGCCGTATCGAGGACTCCGCCGTCGCGGAGCTCTCGGTCGAGATCACCGAACAACTGCGTGGGGAGATCCGCCGCCATGGCCAGCACTGAGGCAAAATCCGGCTCCAGGGCCGACGATCTGGCCGGGCTCGAAGCGGGTCTCGACGCGCTGGACGCGGTGCAGTCGCACCGGGTGCCGGTGCGCCAGGTGCTCGTACAGAAGGTGCTGCCGCCGGCGGTGGCGGTGCTTCTGGTCCTTCTCGTCTGGCAGATCCTGATCTGGGCGAAGGTCACCGACGACTACAAGCTGCCTTCGCCGTCCCAGGTCTGGGACGAGGTGTCCAATGCCTGGGCGCAGGGCACACTGCTCGACTATGTCTGGACGTCCGTCTCGCGCGGTCTGCTCGGCTTCCTGTTCGCCCTGGTCATCGGCACCCCGCTGGGCCTGCTGGTGGCGCGGGTGAAGTTCGTACGGGCGGCGATCGGCCCGGTCCTGTCGGGGCTGCAGTCGCTGCCCTCGGTGGCCTGGGTGCCGCCGGCGGTCATCTGGCTGGGTCTCAACGACTCGATGATGTACGCGGTGATCCTGCTCGGCGCCGTCCCCTCGATCGCCAACGGCCTGGTCTCGGGCATCGACCAGATCCCGCCGCTGTACCTGCGTGCGGGACAGACGCTCGGTGCGACGGGTGCGCGCGGCGCCTGGCACATCGTGCTGCCCGCCTCGCTGCCCGGCTATCTGGCGGGGCTCAAGCAGGGCTGGGCGTTCTCGTGGCGCTCGCTGATGGCCGCCGAGATCATCGCTTCGTCGCCCGATCTGGGCGTGGGGCTCGGGCAGTTGCTGGAGCAGGGCCGTGAGACGAGCAGCATGTCGATGGTCTTCCTGGCCATCTTCCTGATCCTGATCGTCGGTATCGCCATCGATCTGCTGATCTTCAGCCCGCTGGAGCGCAGGGTGCTGCGCAGCCGCGGTCTGCAGGTCAAGAGCTGAGGTTCCCTCATGTCGTCCCGGCCCGTCCTTCTCGTCGTCGCCCACGGCAGCCGCGATCCGCGGCACGCGGCGACCGTCCACGCGCTGGTGCGCCGTGTGCGGTCGCTGCGGCCCGGGCTGCGCGTGGAGACGGGGTTCCTGGACTTCAATGTGCCGTCCGTATCAGGGGTGTTGGAGTCCCTGGCGGCGGAAGGCGCACAGGATGTGGTGGCCCTGCCGCTGCTGCTGACCCGCGCCTTCCACGCCAAGTCCGACATCCCGGCGGTCCTGCACGCGGCGCCGCCGCGGCTGCGGATCCGCCAGGCGGAGGTGCTCGGCCCGTCCCCGCTGCTGAACTCGGCACTGGAGCGGCGGCTGTACGAGGCGGGGCTCACCCCCGCCGACAAACGCTCGACGGGGCTGGTTCTGGCCTCGGCGGGCTCCACGGACCCGGAGGCGATCGCAGTGATCGCTGAAATTGCGCGGGAGCTGCGGCACACCGGTTGGTGCGCCGTGCGGCCTGCGTTCGCCTCCGCTGCTCTTCCCCGTACCGAGGACGCGGTACGGGGGATGCGCGTACGGGACGGCGTCGAGAGGATCGCCGTCGCCCCGTACGTCATCGCGCCCGGCCGCCTCCCGGACCGTATCGCTACGGGAGCCCGGGAGGCGGGCGCGGACATTCTGGCCGAAGTGCTCGGCCCCGCACCGGAGTTGGCGCGGCTGCTGCTGAGCCGTTACGACGAGGCGCTCGCCCCGGCGCTGCTTTCCGCGCTCAGCGCCTGACTCACCCCGCCGGGGTCGTCCCGGAAGCGGTCGCTGCCGGTCCCACCCCTGCCGCCGTCACCGCGGCGATCTTGACGGTGTACGCGGTCCCGGGTGTCAGTCCGCCGACGACCCGGAACATCCCCTTGGCCGTGGGCTGGGTGACCAGGGCGTCGCGGCCCTGGACCTCGATGGTCCGCCCGTCGGAGACCGTGAGGCGGTAGCCGGTGATCTTTGCGTCGCCCATGGTCGCGGGCGGCGTCCAGACCACGGTGACCGCCTTGGCCGACGTCCGCAGCTTCGCCCCGGTCGGCGCGGCGGACAGGGCCGTCACCGCGCTGGGCGCGAGCGGGACCGAGGCGAGCGACGGTGCGCTGGTGCCGTGGGCGTTGGTGGCGGTGACCGTCACCGTGAAGGGGCCGCCGGTGAGCCCGTCGATCCGTACGTAGGCGAGGCGCTTGAAGTCCGCAGCGCTGATCGCCGCCGTGCCGGCCTCGGTGCCGTCCGCGCGCAGGGCGTGCGCCGTGTAGCCGGTGACGGGTGAACCGCCGTCCACATAGGTCGGGTTGAAGGTGACGAGCAGGGCGTCCGCGCCCGCCGTGCTGGTGCCGATGCGCGAGGGCGCCTCGGGAGCGGAGTCGGCGCCGGTCCGCGCGGAGAGGATTCCCCGGTAGGCGGGTTCGAGGCCTGCGTTGGCGATGATCTCGGCGGGGGCGTCGGACGGGCTGGTGATGATGTGGTTCCCGGTGGTCACCAGGCCCTTGTTGTCGCCGTCTCCGGTGCCTTCCTCCCACCAGTTGTCCTTGACGAGGGTCGGGTCGTTGTTGCCGAGCTGGTCGCGGTAGTCGGTGTGGCGGCTGGCGACGTTGGCATAGGAGGCGCCGTAGAGGACGTTGCCCTCGACGGTCTCGTAGGTGCAGCCGTTGTCGGTGTAGACGCTCTTGCCGAGGCCCCACTGGTCGTGGATGACGTTCCCTGTGACCTTCTCGCCGTCGGTCAGCGAGGTGCCGGTCAGGCCCTGGGTGTAGATGCCTCCGCCGTCGTCGAGCATCTGCATGTAGTCGAAGATGAGGTTGTCGCGAACGGCGTTGTCATGGCTGGAGTTGGGTGTCGCGGGCGAGCCGATCTTGTCCGGCCAGCCGCCCCAGCCCATGGAGATCGCACTGTAGGCGAGGTGGTCGAGCTGGTTGTGCGCGATGGTGTTGTGCTGGGTGTAGCCGTTGAGGATGCCGACCGCTCCGTGGTATTCGCGGGGCAGGTCGTAGAGGTGATTGTTCGTCACCTCCACGCCACTGGCCGGGGTTTGGCCGTCCACGCCGCCGATCTCGATGCCGTTGCCCGAGATGTCGGTGAAGACGCTGCCGCGTACCCGGGAGTCCGTGGTTCCGGTGCCGAGTTCGAGTCCGGCCGCTCCCAGGTGGGTGAACCGGCTGTCGTCGAAGGTGATGCGCTGCCCGTACGTGAAGGACACGTTGCCCGGCATCTTCGTCCAGTTGGCGAAGGGGCAGGTGCCGCCCTCGACGAATCCGCACAGGCCCTGGGTGGCCCAGCCGTTCGCACCGGTGATGGTGTATCCGGCCTGGATCTCGGAGAAGCCCTCGGGCTGCGAGGGGGTCAGCCAGGTCGCGTAGCTGAACTGCAGTCCCTGGAAGGCGACATCGTGGACGGGGGCGGCCGCGGTGCCGCGCCCGTCGATGAGCTTCTCGGCGGCCGCGGCCTCGACGTCGGCGCGGCGCAGGTCCTCGCCCTTGCGGGGCAGGTAGTAGACCCGGTGTGCCGAGCGGTCCAGGTACCACTCGCCGGGCTGGTCGAGGAGTTCGTAGGCGTTCTCGATGTAGGACGCCTTGCCGTTGTTGGTGAGCTTGCCCGGGCCGACCATGGAGACGGTCCGGCCGGGGATGTCGGGGAACTCCACGCGCTTGTTGGAGTTGTCCCAGCACGGCTGGACCATGGTGAGGGCGGTGCCCTGGGCGGAGGCGATGCGGCAGCGCGGCTCGGTCCACTGGCCGAGGCCGTTGCGCTCGATGTTCCAGAGGGATTCGCCGCTGGTGTAGACGAGTTCGGCGTCGGAGGGGTGCCGCCACTGGGCGATGGCGTCGGAGGAGGCGGTGTATCCGGTCGGGGTGACCGTCAGGTCGACGGGGACTTCGCCCCTGGCGCGCTGGGCGCGCACTCCGTCGACGTACAACTGCCGTGTGTCGGTGAGGCCTTGGGGTGCGGGCGCCGAGTAGAGCCCGGGGCGCCCGCCGACCGGGCGCCAGCCCGACACCTGTTTTCCGCCGCTGATGACGGTGGATCCGGTGCCCTGCCAGACGATCCGGTGGCCGTCGCGGCCCGAGTCCCGTGCGTCCAGGACGAGGGGCTTGGCCATGCGGTACGTACCGGATGCGAGGCGGACGGTGAGGTCGCCGTCGGAGTGCGCGGATCGGGCGCGCGCGAGGTCGCGGGCGCGTTCGAGCGTGCGGACAGGGTGGTGGGCGGTGCCCTGGCCATGGTCGTCGCCCTGGGGCGAGACATAGACGTCGGCCGTGTGCGCGGAGGCGGCTCCCGCTGCGGTCAGACCCTGCGGAACACCGAGCGTGAGTACTGCGGTGAGAGCTGCGGCGAGCGCAGCTCTGCGTGGTGCGGGCATCGTCCCTCCCGTGGGATCAAGCCTCGAAGTTACGGGAAAGGTAGGATGGTTGACGCACCACGGTCAATGATTCTGTCAGTAACTCCGCAGTAAACCCTCGAGAGCCGCCTCACTCATCGGAGCATTAGGGCTTCCACTGAGGGTCGCGACCGGAGTGGGCGAGAGCGCGCTCGAAGGCGGTCGCGTCGTCGGGGACCTGGACGGGCTCGGCGAAGCCGTCGTACTGGCGGTAGATCTCGGCGTACTCGTCGACGACGCCCAGGATCATCTCCCCCGCGGCGTCGGAGAGCCTCACCTCCTGGCCGGTGGCCCGGGCGACGTCCCAGCCGTGGACGGCCATCTCCTTGGTGACCATCGCGGCGATCGAGGCGGCCAGCATCCCGGAACCGCCGAGGTCGACGTCGCCCTCCCAGACGGCCGGGTCCGCCCAGGCGGCGACGGCGCGGTCCAGCTGGGCCGCGTACTGCTCGGCCCAGTCGGAGTCCGCGGTGAAGTCGCGGGCGGTGAGCTCTTCGGGGAGGGGCTTGCGCAGGGCGCGGTGCTCCAGGCCGTGGGAGGTGTAGAGCACCCAGTGGTTGACCAGGGTCCTGGTGTCCCAGTCGCCGCAGGGGGTGGCCGGGGACGCGAGCTGCTCGGGGGTGAGGGAGCGCGCGATGCGAGCGGCTTCGGCTGCGCATTCGATCATGTGCGGGTACGTGGTGTTCATGCAGGTCACGCTATGACCGGGGCGAGGCGGCGGTCTTGAAGAAATGCGACACCGCCCCGGGCGTTCGGCCCAGGCGTCGAGTGCGGCCAACCTGTCCTGTGTCTTCACGGCGATGAACAGCACGTCGTCCGGGACGAGTTCGAGCTCTTCGGGCCCCTTGACCACAGGCCGCGGATGGGTCCGCGCCCCCTCGCGGCCCTCGACCCGCAGGCCGTCCGCGCAGATCGCCTCGTAGTGCGCCCCGCGCGCGAAGGAGCACCACGTCGGCGCCGCTCTCCGCCAGCCAGCCGCTTACGGCCCCCGCTCCGATGATGATTTGACTTGTACTCCCTCCTGGCGGAGGGAGATTCTGGCCGTCCTGCTCGTTGCTGTGCCGCTATGCGGCACGGGTTTCGGGCGGGATTCCGTGACTTCCTGTTTCTTCACGCTGCGCCAGAACAGGTTCTGGTCTTACCGGCGCTCCGCAGGCCGATACCGCCAGTCCGGCGGCCACTTTCACGTTGATCGCGGCGTTGTGGTCGCGGTCGTGGACCGTACCGCAGGCGCTGCAGGTCCACTCCCGCACGTCCAGCGGTTTGGGGCCGTCGCGATGCCCGCAGGTCGAGCACACCTGGCTGGTGGGTTCGAACCGGCCGATCTTGACGAAGGTCCGTCCGTACCGTTCCGCTTTGTATTCGAGCATGCTCACGAACTGTGACCAGCCCGCGTCGTGCACGCTCTTGGCCAGCCTGGTGCGCGCGAGTCCGTTGACCGCCAGGTCCTCCACCGCGATCGCTTGGTTCTCGCGGATCAACGTCGTGGAGAGCTGATGGTGAAACTCTTTGCGCGCATCGGCGACGGCCGCGTGGGCGCGGGCGACCTTCACTCGGGCCTTGGCCCGGTTCTTCGACCCCTTCTGCTTGCGGGACAGCTCCCGCTGGGTCTTCTTCAGTTTCTTCTCCGCGCGGCGCAGAAACCGCGGGGAATTGATCTTCGTTCCGTCGGAGAGGACCGCGAAGTGCGTGAGTCCCAGATCGATGCCGATCGCGCTGCCGGGCTCCGGCTCGTCCCAGCGGGACCGGTCGGCGTCTTGGTCGGTGTCGATGACGAACGAGGCGAAGTACCTGCCGGCCGAGTCAAGGATCACCGTGACACTGGACGGCACCACGGGCAGGGTGCGTGACCACTTGACTTTTACATCGCCGATCTTCGGCAGGGACAGCCGCCCGCTGCCGGTGATTCTCCAGCGGGCGTTCGCGGTGAACCGGATCGACTGCCGGGTGTCCTTGCGGGACTTGAACCGCGGCGCGCCCACCCGCTTCCCCTTGCGCTCCCCTTTGAGGGAGGCGAAGAAGTTCTTGTACGCGGTCCCCACGTCCCGAAGGGACTGCTGCAGCACGACCGAGGAGACCTCACCCAGCCAGGCACGCTCCACCGGGAACATCCGTGCGACCCGCCACTATCGGTGGTATCCGCTCCACCGGAACAGTTCCGCGCCGCAACCGCATGGTCAGCTCCGCCATCGGCACTCGGATCTGACCCGGCATCGACAAAATGCCCACTCATGGAGGTGGCTCGCAACCCGGCGACTGGCTGCGAGCCACGGCTCACGCCAAAGGCGTTCCCGGTCACCGTGACCTGCCGGCCCTGGCTCGTGGTGGTGGCCGAGGTGCTCAGGCAACTGCCCGAAGCCGGGTCGGTGACGGTCGGCAGGGTGCCCGTGGTGCTCACACCGGCCTCCGTGCCGACCGGCTTCCCGTACGTTACCGTGACCTGCTGGCCGCAGCCCGCCGTGAGATACGGCTCGATGAAGCCGCCGTCGGACTTCTTGAACCGGCCCGAGGTGGCGGGCAGCGAGAAGCTCCCGATGTGGGCGACCACGGCGCCGGTCGATGTGTTGACGACGTCGCCCATCATCAGCTGGGTGTCGCCGGTGACGCTCGCGCGCTTCAGATCGAGGGTGTACATGGTGCCCTTGGTGTACGGGAAACGGACGGCGCAGCTCACGCCCGCTCCCCTCGGCGCCGGGGCTGCAGTGGCTGTCGGTGGTGGCAGCGGCATTGAAGGAGCTGAACACCGCCTGCAGGCTGGGGTTGCCGTTGGCGACGACCGGCTTGGGCTGGAAGCCGGAGTCATATCATTCCTCCTGAGGTGGCGCACAGCGAGGGGATCCCGGGCGGCATGTAAGCGGTTGCTATGCGACCGCAAGAGGGGGCGGAAAGTTTCTGTTCGTTACTGTCGTCGCATGATCCAGGAAGGCTTTCTGCTCGGCGGCGAACTGCCCGTACGGCGCCTCGGTTACGGCACGGCCCAGCTGGCCGGTCCCGGCTACTGGGGCCCGCGGGGCGAGCGCCAGGACGCGCTCGCCGTCCTGCGCCGGGCCGTCGCACGCGGTGTCACCCTCATCGACACCGCCGACAACTACGGTCCGGACGTGGCCGAGGAGCTCATCGCCGAGGCCCTCCACCCGTACCCGGACGACCTGGTGATCGCGACCAAGGGCGGAGTCGTCCGTACGGGACCCGACGCCTGGCACATCGCAGGCCGCCCCGAGCAGCTGCGCGCCATGTGCGAGGCGAGCCTGCGGCGGCTGCGCACCGACACCATCGACCTCTACCAGCTGCACCGCCTGGACCCGGACGTGCCTCTGGCCGACCAACTGGGCACGCTGGACGCGCTCCGCGAGGAGGGCAAGATCCGGCACATCGGCCTGGACACCCTCACCGCCGACCGGCTGGAGGAAGCGCTCTCCCTGACCGCGATCGCCTCGGTGCAGAACCGCTTCAACCTCGTCGACCGCGAGTCGGCGGACGTCCTGAAGGTGTGCGAGACGCACGGTCTCGCCTTCCTGCCCTGGTTCCCGCTGGCCAACGGCGCACTGACCGGCGACGCCTCGTCGACGCTCACCGCCCTCGCCGAACGCCATGGCGCGAGCCGGGGACAGCTCGCCCTGGCCTGGCTGCTGCACCACTCCCCCGTCACACTGCCGACCCCCGGCACGGCTTCGCTCGCGCACCTGGACGAGAACCTGGACGCGGCCGCCCTGCGCCTGTCCGACGACGAGGTGAAAGAGCTTGATTCACCGTTTTAACTTGCCTGCCCGCACTGTGTAGTTGATGTGTGCGGCAGGAGACCGCCGATGGCTGCGGCAGACGATGACGGAGAGCCAGGCCCAGCGGCGGCACTTCGGTGAACTCAGCCTCTACATACGAGACTTGGAGCACGGCCTGCCCGCCGACGCGTCCAGCGGCTGACCACCGGGAACACCACCCTCACGCAGCAACTCCGCACGCTCACCGCCGACCACCACACGCAGGCGAACAGGCCGGCCGCCGCACGGGACAACAGTCGCCCCTTGGACTGGAAGGTCACCGAACTTCAGGCGCTCCTACTTGAACAGGAGTCTCCGGCATCCGTCCGCCCTCTTCGGGCACTCCAGAAACTCCCACCCAGTACGACAAATAGCTAGATCGAGGGAAAGGTGATTCCAGCCACTTACCCTCCTCTTTCTGAACATGTCACATTCCATGACATGAAGAAGATCACCGCAGTCATGGCACCTGTCGCGGCGGCAACCATGCTCCTCCTCGGCTTCGCCGCCCCGGCCGAGGCAGGTCCGTACTGGAACAAGAGCGTCAAGTGCAACGCAACCGATCCGGACGGCCGACACGTACCCACCCGCGTAGGCAACGGCGAACTGGGCTGGAACCACTTCTCCGGCAAGCACAACATCAAGAAGTGCGCCATCGCCAACATCCCGATCCAAGGGAACGTAGACAGCGTGCACGGCGCCAACATCCAGTACTGGGGATGGGCCTCGAACCGCGCATACGGGCGCGTGAAACTCATCGTCAAGGTGCGGTACGCGCGCAAGACGGACGACGGCAGGTACGACGCGGGGCGCGGCAATGTGGTCGGAGTGATCACCGCGTACTGCAATGGCATGCAGAAGTGTCCAAACTGGGTGAATGAATAACTTCGTGAGCGAGGACGACCGAGAGATTGAAGAGCTTCAGGTGGAAGTAGCCGGCCTCCTGCTGAACTTCGTCTACGCGCCGCTGCTGGAGGACCAGCACGTACGCGGGGTTCTGCCCGCACCGTCAAATTCACCGGCGGTGCGGGCCGTCCTCGGGGACGGGGGAGAGTGCGCACCGGCGCAGCTGACTGCGTACGAGATCCCGCTCCGCGATGGTGAGGAACTGCGTACCGCGCACGACGTCGTCGCCTTGCTCCGCGCGGTGCACACCGGCACACACATCTACCCTGGAAACCGGGTCACTTCCACCATGGGGATGGACCTTTATCTGGTCCATCCGGAGCAGGTGAAGGAGGCCCCGTTCACCACGGATGACTGGTCCGCCACTCTGCTGCGGTGCCTTGCCCGTCCGTCAGCGGAGTCGGCCGACTCCCATCTGCGCGGGTTCCTCTTCCGCGAGGACGGCCTGCTTCGCCTGTACATGGACAGCGACGAGATCCCCGGCGTGGTCGCCGCGGACGTGCGGCCGGGCGGTGCTCTGACCGCCCTACTGGCAGCGCTGCCTTCGTTGCTCGGCGAGGAGTGGCGCACTTCCGAGGCCGCGGATGACCCGCACTGCCGCTATCTCGTGGACCTCACCGACTGGTAGGCGACGTTCGCCCGCAGCCCGGCCACGGACCGGGTACGTGCCATGGTGTTAGTAGACCGCATGCCGTGCCGGGGACGTCTCCGGGTGTTGCAGGACGAGCTCCGGTTCGTACAGGATCTTCCAGCCCTCGTCGAGCGCACGCCGGCCCAGGTCGGACTCTTCATGCCCGGAGAAGAACTCCCTCCCCGGCCCCAAGGCCGGTCTGCCTGAGCATCGGCATGGAGAAAGCGTGACCGCCGCCGAGGTACGCAGTCACCAGGCCGCGACGCATCGGATCGTCGGCGCGTAGTCGCGGCGCCCAGCGTCGCTCGGCGTGTCCGTGTTCGTCGGTGACCCGGAAACCGACGATGCCGAGCCGCGGGTCCGATGCGAACAGCTCCTGGCCCCTGCGAAGCACGTCGAGTTGACCCTGCCCCTGGGGCAGAGGCCACCCTCGGTCCCATGACCATCACCACGAACGACCTGGACTTCCACCGCGCCCAGAGCGTGTTCAGCGACCCGGGGACAGAGCTCCCCACGGGAACCCCGCGCGAACTGGCCCTGCTCGTACGGAACATCCTCATCCACCGCGAGGAGGGCGCCCTCTTCGGCTACACCCTCCCCGAGGAGCGGCGCAACGAGGCCGAGACCCGCTACGCCGCCGACATCCTCGCCGTCGTCCGCTCCCGCAACCCCGGACCGCTCACCGCACACCGCGCCCCGGACGAGCGGTTCGCGGGCACCTGCCGGGACTTCGCCCTGCTGCTCTGCAGCCTGCTGCGGGCCTCGGGGACCCCGGCCCGGATCCGCTGCGGCTTCGCGGCCTACTTCACGCCGGGCTTCCACGACGACCACTGGGTGACGGAGTACTGGGACAGCGGGCACGGCTGGCGGCTGGCGGACCCGCAGCTGCCGGGGGTGTACGCCACGGACTTCGACCCGCTGGACGTACCGCGCGAGCAGTTCCTCGTGGCGGGCGAGGCCTGGCAGCGCATCCGGCGCGGGGAGGCGGACCCCGAGACCTTCGGGGTGGGGGTGATCGGCCTTTCGGGCGCCTGGTTCGTACGGAGCAATGTCGTACGGGATCTGGCGGCGCTCTGCCGGGTCGAGGTGCTGCCCTGGGACGGCTGGGGGCTGACGGACCAGCCCGAACTGGTGCTGTCCGACGAACAATTGGCGCTCCTGGACACCGTCGCGGAGGCCGGGGCCGCAGGCGGCCCGCTCGCCCGCCTCCTGGACCTCCACGAGGGGCACGACGCGCTGCGCACCCCGGACGAGATCACCTCGCACACCACTTACGGCGGCGTCCGCAAGGTCACGCTCCGCCGGTGAGCTGCACCAGCTTGAGGACGGTGTTCCAGTTGCGCGAGGTGCCCGTGATGCCCTTGTTGACCGAAGGCTTGTTGAGGGCCTCGGCGAGCTTGGAACGCCCCAGCCCGTCGGGCGCGTAGAGGTAGAGCGCCCGGTCGCCCAGCCTGAACTCCTCGGGGAGGAAGGCCTGCTGGTCGATCGCGGCGAACCGGTCCTCGGTGACCGGCTCCGAGAAATAGGTGACGTGGAGCTGCTTGGCTTCGAGGTCCGCGGCGGGGAAGGGGCACGCCCCGGCGATCGCCCCCAGGTAGGAGCCGTCGCGCACCAGGCAGGAGACGGTGAAGCCGAAGTGGGCCTCGATGGCCTGCTCCAGGCCTGCCGCCAGCGCGTCCTGGTCGTCGCTGTCACTGGTGAAGACGGCGTTTCCGCTGTTCAGGTAGGTCTGGACACCACCGTGACCGAGCCCGGAGAGCAGCTTCTTGAGCTCCGCCATCGGGACCTTCTTCTTGCCGCCCACATTGATGCCGCGCAGCAGCGCCGCGTACGTCGTCGTCATGCGCTCGAAGATAGACGGGTCCCGGGCGCTTTACGTGTAAGGGGCCCGAGTCAGCCCTGGTAGGGATGCACCCCCACCCGAAGGAGGAGAAGCCGGGCCCGGAGATCACCAGGGAGCACGACGAGACGTTCTTATCGTGCCCATACCTTCGGAGTGTGAGGCGGTGCAGTGCCGTCACCACCGACAAGGGGGCAGGCCCGTCATGGGAGTTGGGGATACGAAGGTGCGCGGCGTCGCCGCCCGGGCCGGAGGGTGGAGTGCCCGGCACCGTTGGGCCGCGGTGGGCATCTGGGTGCTCTTCGTGGTGCTGGCGATGGGGATCGGCACGGCGGTGGGCCGCGCGGATGTGAACCAGAACGAAGGCCTGCCGGGCGAGACCAGCCACGCCGCGCGCATCATCGATGACGCCGGTCTCAAGGAGCCGGCCGGCGAGACCGTCCTGGTCCAGGCGAAGGGGACGGCCGCAAAGGCCACCGACGCCGAGTTCCGGCGGACCGTGGACTCGGTGATGAAAGCGGTCACGGACACCGGCGCGGTGGACTCGGTGAAGTCCCCGTACGACACCAAGTCCATCTCCAAGGACGGGCGTTCGGCGCTGATCCAGTTCCACGTCAAGGGCGACGCCGACACCGCGGCCGACCGGATCGAACCGGTCCTGGACGCGGTCAAGAAGGTCCAGGGCGAGCACCAGCAGCTGCGGATCGAGGAGATCGGCAGCGCGAGCATGAACAAGACCTTCAGCGACGCGTTCGGCAACGACTTCCAGAAGGCCGAACTCTCCGCCGTACCGGTCGCGTTCGGCATCCTGCTGATCGCCTTCGGTGCGCTGGTCGCGGCGCTGCTCCCGGTGGCCCTGGCGGTCTCGGCGATCATCGCGACGATGGGCCTGATGGCCGTCGTCAGCCATGCGATGCCGATGAGCGACACCGCCAACTCGGTGATGCTGCTCGTGGGTCTTGCCGTCGGCGTCGACTACTGCCTGTTCTATCTGCGCCGCGAGCGCGAGGAGCGGGCGGCCGGGCGTGACGCGCACACCGCGATGCAGATCGCGGCGGCGACCTCCGGGCGGGCGATCATCGTCTCCGGCGTGACGGTCTGTGTCGCGATGGCGGGGATGCTCTTCACCGGTCTCGCCGAGTTCAAGGCGATGGGGCTGGCCTCGCTGATGGTCGTCGCGGTGGCCATGGTCGGCTCGGTGACCGTACTGCCCGCGCTGCTCTCGCTGCTCGGCGAGCGGGTCGAGAAGGGGCGCATCCCCTTCCTGAACCGTATGAAGCGCGGCAAGACCAACGGCAACGGCGAGAGCCGGATCTGGCGTGCGGTGCTCGGCGCCGTACTGCGCAGGCCGAAGGTCGCCCTGGTGATCGCGGCGGGCGCGCTGGCGGCGATCGCACTGCCCGCGGTGGGCATGCACACCCAGAACCTCACGCTGGACCAGGAGTTCGGCAACAAGCTCCCGATCGTCCGTACCTACGAGGCCGTCAACGAGGCCTTCCCCGGCGGCGCCGACCCGGCCAACGTGGTCATCAGCGCCAAGGACATCAACGCCCCCGAGGTGCGGCAGGCGATTGCCGACTTCCGTGAGCAGGCGGTCAGTTCGGGTGCCTCGCAGGGCCCGGTGGATCTGACCGTGCACAAGCAGGAGAACGTGGCGACGCTCGACGTGCCGCTGATCGGCGGGTCCGATCAGAAGAAGGCGGAGAAGAGCCTGGCGCTGCTGCGCGACCATGTCCGTCCCGACACGCTGGGCAAGGTCTCTGGGGTCAGTGCCCCCATCACCGGCAGTGTCGCGGGGTCCAAGGACTTCAACGACCAGATCGTCGGCTCGGTGGTGCCGGTCTTCGCCTTCGTGGTCGTCTTCGCCTTCCTGCTGATGCTGCTCTGCTTCCGCTCGCTGACGATCGCGATCACCTCGATCATCCTCAACCTGCTGTCGGTGGGCGCCGCCTACGGCATCCTGACCGCCATCTTCCAGCACGGCTGGGGTGCTTCCCTGGTCGGAGCGGAGGGGGTCGGCGCGATCATCTCCTGGCTGCCGCTGTTCCTCTTCGTGATCCTCTTCGGGCTCTCGATGGACTACCACGTGTTCGTGGTCTCCCGTATCCGCGAGGCGCGGGTGCAGGGGCGCACCACCAGGGACGCGATCCAGCACGGGGTCGTCACGACGGCCGGTGTGGTGACGAGCGCGGCGGTCATCATGGTCGCGGTCTTCGCGATCTTCGGCACGCTGTCGATGCAGTCGATGAAGCAGATGGGGGTGGGGCTGGCGGCCGCCGTCCTGATCGACGCGACGATCATCCGGGGTGTGCTTCTCCCGGCCGTCATGGCGCTGCTCGACGACCGCAACTGGTACTTCCCGAAGTGGCTGCGGTGGCTGCCGGACCTCACGCACGACGAGGCGGCATCGATCGGGGCCCCGGTCGCCGCCGTCCCCGTACAGCGGGACGACGACGAGCCGGGCCGGAGGGTGAAGGTCTGATCGATCAGCTGTGAGATGCGGGCAGTTCGGCCTCGATGAGGTCGGCTGCCCGCTTCGTGCCGCCCTCGCCCGCCATCCCGGCGCTGATCTCCGCGAGGCGGCGCGCGACCTCCGGGTCACCGGCCACGGCCAGGACCGCCTCGCGCAGCGCCTCGGCCGTGGCGTCCTCCGTCGCCAGTTGGCGGGCGACGCCGAGGCCTTCCAGTACGGCCGCGTTGCCGAACTGGTCGACGGCCTGCGGGACGGCGACCATCGGGGTCGCGGTGGCCAGCCCCTCGCTGCTGCCGCCGGCACCGGCGTGGGTGATGAAGGCGTCGGCCTGCCGGAGGATGGCGAGCTGCGGGACCCAGGAGCGGACCTCGAAGTTGGCTGGGATCGTGCCGAGTTCGGACTCCTGGACGTGCGCGCCGATCTGCAGCACCACATGCCAGCCGGGCAGGTCGCCGAAGGCTTCGATGCACGCGCGATAGAAGCCGGGCTGCTTGGTGAAGGTGGAGCCGAGCGAGACGAGCAGCACCTTGTCGGCTTCGGCCGGACGCTGCCAGTCGCCCTGTGCGGCGCTGTCGGCCCGGCAGGCGCCGACGAAGCTGTAGACCTCCTCGTCGACACGGTCGGCGTTCGGCTGGAGCGCCTTGGGGATGAGGACGACGGAGCGCCGGGGCCTGCCGACGAAGGGGTCGGGGTGCTCGTCGATGCCGTTGGACTCCAGCCAGGCCTGGAAGCGGGCGTAGTAGGCGCGGCCCCGCTCGGTGGCCATCAGACCTTCGACCATGGGCTCGGAGACCTCCTTCTCGTACCCCTCCCAGGCGACCAGGTTCGGGGAGAGCGAGACGTCGGGGACGCCCCAGCGGCGCGAGAGCACGATCGCCGGGTAGGAGCTGATGTCGTGGATGACGAGATCGGGTACGCCGATGCCGTCGTCCCCCTCGCCCTTGCCTTCGTACGCCTCGACGAGTTGCGGCAGCACCTGCATCGCGTCGCCGAGGAACGTCTCGAAGTAGTCGATCACCTCGGTGCCCCAGGCGTCGGGGTCGTCGTCGGTGGGGAGCGTGGAGTGGTAGACGACCGGTTCGGCGCCGGTCTCGGCGATCTTGTCGGCGAAGGCCGCGGGGATCGCGTAGGTGACGCGGTGCCCCCGGGCGACGAGCTCCCGGATCACTTCGATGCTCGGGTTGACGTGCCCGGAGGCGGCGATGGAGAACATGGCGATGTGGGCACGGCGCGGTGAGGTCATGCGCCGACCATAGGCGAGACGAGACGTCTCGTCCAGTCCATTGCGTCAGCGCTGATAGCGGGCCAGCACCCGGTTCCCGTCCTCCACCAGACGTTTCTCCAGCTCAGCGGTGTCGATCGCGCCGCTGTAGTACTCCTGAAAAGCGGGGGTCGCGATCTTGTCCTTCCACTCGGGATAGCCGCGCACCGACTGCGCGGGGGCCGGGCTCAGCTGCCCGGCGAGCGCGGTCCCCGTCGCCCAGCCGTCCTTCGCCGCGTGCAGCGCGGGGTCCTTGAGCGCCTCGGTGCCGGTCGGCAGCATCCAGTCGCCCTTGGCCAGGCGCACCATGTTCTGCGGCTGGAGCATGAAGTCGATGAACTCCATCGCCTCCTTCTTGTGCGCGCTGTCCTCGGAGACCGAGAGCGTCTGCGGGCTGACCCCCTGCGCCAGGCCCTCGCTGCCGGCCGGTGCGGGCAGCACGGTCCACTCGAAGCCCTTGGGCGCCTGCTGGACGATCTGCTGCCGGTAGGAGAAGCCGAGCGGGACCATCGCGTACTTCCCGCCGAAGAAGCCGGGGAGTGTGTCGGAGCCGCCGCTTCCCAGGGTCGTGGTGGGTGAGCTGTGGTCGGTGTTGATCTGGGCCTGGATCGTGCCGGGGACCACCTGGTCGCCGTCGGTGAACCTGATCGTCACCTTGCCGTCCCCGCCCCGGTGGAAGAGCTGCCCGCCGGCGGACAGACCGAGGTTCAGGGTCACGGAGACGGGCTCCTTCAGCGGCCAGGCGACCCCGAACTTCCCGTCCCCGCTGAGCTGCTCGGTGACCGTACGGAACTCCTCCCAGCTCCACGGCTTCCCGGGGGTCGGGATGCGCACGCCCGAGTCCCTGAGCCATTTCGCGTTGGCGATGATGACGCGCGGCTCCTGCAGGAAGGGGACGCCGTACACCCCCTTGCCGAAGGTCGTCGTCTCCCAACTGCGGGCCGGGATGTCCGACTTGAGCCGGGCGGGCAGCAGCGGGCCCAGATCGGCGAGATAGCCGCCGTACGCGAAGTCCGCGAGGTCGTCGGAGGCGTCGTGGATGATGTCGGGGGCCTCGCCGCCCTCGAAGGAGGTCAGCAGCTGGTCGTGGACGCTGTCCCAGGAGCCCTGGATGTAGCGGACCTGGACGTCGGGGTGGGCGGCGTTCCACTCCTTGACGAGCTGCTTGTTGGCGGCGACGGACTCCTCTTGCCAGGCCAGCGACTGGAACTGGAGGGTGATCCTCCCTCCGGAGCCGCCGCTGTCGTCCGAGCAGCCCGCGGCCGCGGGCACCAGGGCGAACAGCGCACCGGCGAGGGCCTGGCGCCGGGTGATTTGGGGTGACAGGCGTGACTCCATCAGCTCTTCACCGCCCCGGCCAGCATTCCGCCGGTGATCCGCTTCTGGATGATGGCGAAGATGACGAGCGAGGGGAGGGTCGCCAGGAACGCGGCCGCGGCGAGCGGCCCGAGGTCGGCGACGCCCTCCGCGCCGAGGAAGTGTGTGAGGACGACCGGCAAGGTCTGCTTCTCCGGGGTCTTGAGCAGGACGAGCGCGAAGAAGAACTCGTTCCATGCGGTGATGAAGGCGAAGAGCGCGGTGGCGACGAGCCCCGGCGCGAGGAGCGGCGCGGTGACCGAGACGAGCGTGCGGAATTTGCTCGCCCCGTCGACGGCGGCGGCCTCCTCCAGCTCGGGCGGCACGGCGCGGACGTATCCGACGAGCATCCAGAGCGCGAAGGGCAGCGACCACACGACGTACACCATGATCAGCCCGGGCAGGGAGTTGATGAGGTGGAGGTTCTTCAGGATCAGGAACAGCGGGATGATGATCAGGACGAACGGAAACGCCTGGCTCACCACGACCCAGCCGGTGGCGGCGGTCGAGAGCTTGCTGCGGTGGCGGGCCATGACGTACGCCATCGGGGTCGCGATGACGACCGCGATCAGGGCCGCCGAGACCGCGGCGATCAGGGAGTTGAGCGCGGCGTGCAGCAGCGGCTGCTGGTCGAAGGCGTCGCGGAAGTTCTGGAGGGTCGGGTCCTTGGGGATCCAGGTGGGGTGCAGCGTGGCGAGCTCGCGCGGCGGCTTGAAGGCCGTGGAGATCAGCCAGGCGAAGGGGAACGCGATGAAGACGAGATAGCAGAGCAGCGCCACGTACTGTCCGGCGCGGGCGGGCTTGCTGGTGCGCAGGCTCACTTGTCCTCGCCTCCCCTGAGACGGCCGACGAGGAACACGGCGAGGAACACGGAGATCACGGCGACCATCACGCAGCCCATGGCGGCGGCGTATCCGAACTGGCCGTAGCGGAAGGCCTCTTCGTAGGCGAAGAGCATCGGGAGGCGGGTGCGGCCGCCGGGGCCTCCGTTGGTGAGGACGTACACCAGGGCGAAGGAGTTGAAGTTCCAGATGAAGTTGAGCGCGGTGATGGAGAGCGCGATGGGTTTGAGCGCGGGCCAGGTGACGGTACGGAACCGCCGCCAGGCGCCGGCCCCGTCGATCGCCGCTGCCTCATGGAGCTCGTCCGGGGTGTTCTGCAGTCCGGCCAGGAGGGCCACGGTGGTCTGCGGCATCCCGGCCCAGACGCCGACGAGGATCACGGCGGGCAGGGCGGTGGCCAGGCCCGAGAGCCAGTCACGTCCGTCGCCGAGGCCCAGATCGCGGATGGTCTCGTTCAGGATCCCCGCGTCGGGGTTGTAGACGAGCCGCCACATGATGCCGACGACGACCTCGGGCATGGCCCACGGAATGATCGCGAGCGCCCGCGCCAGCCACCGGAAACGCAGATTCTGATTCAGCAGCAGGGCAAGGCCCAGCGCCAGGACGAACTGCGGGACGGTCACCCCGACCGCCCACAGCAGGCCGATCCTGAAGGAGTCCCAGAAGAGGCTGTCGTGCAGCAGGTCCTGGAAGTTGAGCAGCCCGACCCACCGGGTGGACTGGGTGCGCCCCGACTGGGAGTCGGTGAACGCGAGGGCGATCCCGTACAGCAGGGGGCCGACGCTCAGCACCAGGATGGGAATGAGCGCGGGCAGCACCAGGAACCAGGCCCCGCGATCGGGCTGTCTCCCTGGGCGCGTACCGGACCGCGCCGTTGCGGTCGCCAATGTCACCTTTTCGTCTCCTTCGGGCGGCTCGTCAGCATCTGGCCGCCCCGGCGGCCCCCGTCATCGTGCTGACGGTCCGTCGGTTCGTCAAGGCAACCTGCACAGATGCGAAACTTGGGCCGCCGACACGATCAACAGGAGACAGCAGATGGACGAGTCAAGGGCACGGGACGTACTGGCGCAGGCGGGCCTGGAGCGGGACGCGGAGCTGCTGGCCCTCGGCGAGAACGCGGTCTTCGCGATCGGCGACCTGGTGGTCAAGGTGGGCCGCGACGCGGAGCTGCTGCCCCGGGCGGAACGCGAACTGGCCATCGCTGCCTGGCTGGCCGAGGCGGGCGTGCCCGCGGTCCGCGCGGCCGAGCCGAAGCCCCTCCTCGCCGGCGGCCACCCCGTCACCGTCTGGCACCGCCTCCCCGAAGCGGACCGCCCGGCCGGCCCCGCGGATCTTGCCGCCCTGTTGCGGCTGATCCACGCGCTGCCCGCCCCCGCCTCCTTCGCTCTTCCCCGCCGCGAACTGCTCGGCGGTGTGGAGCGCTGGCTGCGTCTGGCGGGCGACGCGGTCGATCCGGCGGACGCGGCGTATCTGCGCGCGCGCAGGGACGGTTTCACCGAGGCCGCGGCGGCTCTCGTACCCCACCTCCCGCAGGGCCCGATCCACGGCGACGCACTCCCCCGCAACGTCCACATCGCCCCGTCAGGACCGGTCCTGGTCGACCTGGAGACCTTCTCCTCGGACTTCCGCGAGCACGACCTGGTGGTGATGGCGCTCTCCCGCGACCGCTACGGCCTTGCGCCCGAGTCCTACGCCGCCTTCACCGAGGCCTACGGCTGGGACGTGACCGAATGGGACGGCTGCGCGGTCCTGCGCGGCGCCCGCGAGACGGCGAGCTGTGCCTGGGTCGCGCAGCACGCCCCGACCAACCCCAAGGCGCTCGCGGAGTTCCGCCGCAGGGTCGCCTCCCTCCGGGACAACGCCCCGGAGGTCCGCTGGCACCCGTTCTGAGCCGGAGGGAGAACCCCTAGCGGGGGACCGAACTCGCCTCGCGCAGCGGCCAGTGGGCCGGGATCACCGCGTCCGCGTTCCCCTTGCGCCGTAGGAACGCCTGGAAGTCGGTGGCCCAGTCCGCATACCACCCCACCTGCTGCCGGTGGAGCTCCGCGAGGTCCGTCTCGCCCACCTGGCGGTGGCGCTCCGCTATGGCGACGGCCACCCGCACCGCGGCCAGCGCATCGGCCCCCGCCTCGTGCGCCCCGTCCAGTACGACGCCGTATTCGGCGCAGCTCGCCTCCAGGGTCCGCTTGCCCCTGCGGTACTTGTCGACGGCCCGGTCGATCGTGAGCGGGTCGAGCACGGGCTGCGCACCGGTGAGCGGCGCGAGGCCGTGCCGTCGCAGTTCGGCGTCGAGCAGCGTCAGGTCGAATGCGGCGTTGTACGCGACGACGGGTACGCCCTGCGCCCAGTACTCCCCCAGCACCCCGGCGATCTCCGCGGCGACCTCGCGGACCGGACGCCCCTCGGCGACGGCCCGCTCGGTGGTGACCCCGTGGATCTCCGCGGCCTCCTCGGGAATGGGCACACCCGGGTCGGCGAGCCACTCCAGGCGCCGGACCAGCTTGCCGTCCGCCACCTCGACCACCGCGGCCGTCACGATCCGCGACTCACTCGGCTCGGTCCCGGTCGTCTCCAGATCAAACCCGACCAGCGTCTTACGGTGCCAGCTCATCGCGGCCCTCCTTCATGGTGCGTCCCCAGTTGACAACCACCTTCGCACGCACCACTGACAACGCCCTCACGCGGGGGATCCGACAAGATCACGGACCGGCCGTCCCCGCCCGCAGGACGTCGTACCCGACGAACGTGAACATGCGCGAGCCCGGATCGAGCGGCAGTGGCGTACCCGTGAAGCGGTGCACGCCGACCCCGAAGCCCGCGTCGGCGTCCGAGATCCACTCGCGCGCGAAGCCGCGGGACTCCAGCCGCTCGCAGACCAGCGGGAACTGGTCGGGGGTGTCGCGGCCCCGCGTCCAGACGAGCGTGGCCCCCTGCGCGCAGAACTGGGCCGCGTGGTCGACGGTGCGCTCGATGTCCGCGACGGAGATGTTGCCGAAGACCCCGCAGACGAGCACCAGATCGGCGGGGACCATGCCCGCGTACCGGTCCGTCAACGAGGCGTCCCCTGCGACGACTTCGACCCCGTGGAGGCCCGCGGCCCTGGCGGCCTCCGCGGCCGCGGCCACGTTCTGCGGGTCGAGCTCGACCAGGCGTGCGGTGACGTCCTCGCGTCGCGGATGGACCGCAAGCACGGGAAGCAGGTCGCGCCCCTGGCCCGCACAGAGACTGATCGCACGCAGCGGGCCCGCAGGGGCGGCGTCCAGCGCCAGCCGGATCCGGTGGCGTACCGCCTCCAATCTGCGGTGGAGACGGGAGTCGGGTCGGTCGTAGTCGTCGTGCCAGCGCTGCCAGTCCATGCGCCCGGACCCTATGCGCGCCGGCGGAACCCGGGCGACCGGTTTACGAAACAGGCCGCGAGTCCGTCCAGACCGACTCGAACTCCTCGCGGTACGTGGTAAAGAGCCCCTGCTCGGACTCGGTGTCGGCCCCCGCCTTCACCACACCCCTGCCACCGCCCCGCAGCACCAGGACCGGCGCCTCCATGCCACGCGTCCTGCGCAGATACGTCTGGACCACCGCGAGCCCGTCCGAGCCGTCCCCGTCGACCAGATACGCGGTGAAGCGCGGGGTCTCGTCGAAGACGTGGATCTGGAAGGCGCCGGGGTCGCGGAGGCGGGAGCGCACCCGTCGCATGTGGAGGATGTTCATCTCCACGGAGCGGCTCAGTTCGCCCTTCTTCAGGCCCAGTTCACGCTCTCGGCGCTTGACCGCGCTGCTCGCCGGGTTGAGGAAGAGCAGCCGCACCCGGCAGCCGGACTCCGCGAGGCGGACGAGGCGTCTGCCGGAGAAGTTCTGCACCAGCAGGTTCAGCCCTATGCCGATCGCGTCCACCCTGCGGGCCCCGCCGAAGAGGTCCTCGGCGGGCAGCTGCCGCTGGAGGCGCACCCGGTCGGGGTGGACCCCGATGACGTCGGCGTACCGGTCGCCGACCAGGTCCTCGACCGCGTCGATCGGCAGCCGGTCCACGGAGGGCGCACCCGAGCCCGAGCCGAGTATGTCGAGCAGCCGGGAGGAGGCGCGCTCCGCCTGCGCCAGGACCGCTTCGGACAGCGCGCGGTTGCGGGAGACGACGTTACGGGTGACCTCGAGCTCGTCCAGGGCCAGTTCGACGTCGCGCCGGTCGTCGAAGTACGGCTCGAAGCACGGCCAGTGCGCCACCATCAGTTCGCGCAGCTGGGGCAGGGTGAGGAAGGAGAGGACGTTGTCGTCGGCGGGGTCGAGCAGATAGCCCTTGCGGCGGGAGACCTCGCGGACCGCGACGGCGCGCTGGACCCACTCCTGTCCCGCGGGCCCGGCGGCCGCGATCACCCAGTCGTCGCCGTGCACGGGTTCGTAGATGGGACGGAGCACGGCGGCCACGACGGAGCGCAGCCGCTGTTCCACCAGATTCAGCCAGATGTAGGCGCGCCCGGCCCGTTGAGCGCGCGTACGCACCTCGCTCCAGGCGTCCGCGCTCCAGTCCAGCTCCACCCCGATCTCCATCGGCCGCGCGAGGGAGACCGCTCCGGGCGGACCGTCCGCCGAGCCCCCCTCGTGACCTGGGTCACCTGGGGGTAGCTCAAGCCCACCCGAGCCCACCCGCATACCGCCTCTCACTCCCCCTGCAACGATCAAGGAAGGGTACTCCGCGACCGGGACGCGGTGCAGCCGGATGCACAGGGTCCTTTCTCAACTTCCGTACAACGCACGCGGGTTCCCAGCACAAGATCGCCCGGAGTGAGCTGATTCATAGCAGTTGCGTTTCAGATGGCCGATTGTGGAAGAGTCTTGTGTCATGCAGGTCTGGCCGGGACAGACGTATCCGCTCGGGGCCACGTACGACGGCGCCGGGACCAACTTCGCGGTCTATTCGGAGGCCGCCGACCGGGTCGAGTTGTGCTTGCTGCACGACGACGGCTCAGAGACGGCGGTCGAGCTGCGCGAGACCGACGCCTTCGTACGCCATGCCTATCTGCCCGGGATCATGCCCGGGCAGCGGTACGGCTTCCGGGTGCACGGACCGTACGACCCTGACCAGGGGCAGCGGTGCAACTCCGCGAAACTGCTCCTGGACCCGTACGCCAAGGCCGTCAGCGGTGAGATCGAGTGGGGCGAAGCGGTGTACAGCTACCACTTCGGCAAACCGGACTCGCGCAACGACCTGGACTCCGCGCCGCACACGATGGCCTCGGTGGTGGTGAACCCCTACTTCGACTGGGGCGACGACCGCCCGCCGCGCACCCCGTACCACGAGACCGTCTTCTACGAGGCGCACGTCAAGGGCCTCACCATGCTCCACCCCGGTCTCCCCGAGGAGATGCGCGGGACGTACGCGGCGCTCGCCCACCCAGCGATCATCGAGCACCTCACCGAGCTCGGGGTCACCGCCATCGAGCTGATGCCGGTGCACCAGTTCGTCAACGACCACCGGCTGGCCGATGCCGGGCTCTCCAACTACTGGGGCTACAACACCATCGGCTTCTTCGCCCCGCACAACACCTATGCCTCCTGGGGCGACCGGGGCGAGCAGGTCCTGGAGTTCAAGCAGGCGGTGAAGGCCCTGCACGAGGCCGGCATCGAGGTCATCCTCGACGTCGTCTACAACCACACGGCCGAGGGCAATCACCTGGGCCCCACCCTCTCCTTCCGCGGCCTGGACAACGCCCAGTACTACCGCCTGATGGAGGACGACCCGCGCCACTACATGGATACGACGGGCACCGGCAACTCCCTGCTGATGCGCTCCCCGCACGTACTCCAGATGATCATGGATTCGCTGCGCTACTGGGTCACCGAGATGCATGTCGACGGCTTCCGCTTCGACCTCGCGGCGACCCTGGCCCGCCAGTTCCACGAGGTGGACCGGCTCTCGTCCTTCTTCGACCTGGTGCAGCAGGACCCGGTGGTCAGCCAGGTCAAGCTGATCGCCGAGCCGTGGGACGTCGGCGAGGGCGGCTATCAGGTGGGGAACTTCCCGCCGCTGTGGACGGAGTGGAACGGCAAGTACCGCGACACCGTAAGGGACATGTGGCGCGGCGAGCCGCAGACCCTCGCCGAGTTCGCGGGCCGCCTCACGGGCTCATCCGACCTCTACCAGGACGACGGGCGCCGGCCGCTCGCCTCGATCAACTTCTTCACCTGCCACGACGGCTTCACGCTGCACGACCTGGTCGCGTACAACCACAAGCGCAACGACGCGAACGGCGAGAACAACCAGGACGGCGAGAGCCACAACCGCTCCTGGAACTGCGGCGCGGAAGGGGAGACCACCGATCCGGCCGTCCTGGAGCTGCGCGCCCGGCAGATGCGGAACTTCATGGCGACGCTGATGCTGTCGCAGGGCGTCCCGATGCTCTCGCACGGGGACGAGTTCGCCCGCACCCAGCGCGGCAACAACAACGGCTACTGCCAGGACAGCGACCTGTCCTGGGTCAACTGGCCGGACAACAAAGGCGCTTCGGACACCACCCTGCTCGATTTCACCCGCGCGATGGTCGCCCTGCGCCGCGACCATCCCGTCTTCCGCCGCCGCCGTTTCTTCCACGGCCGCCCCGTGGAGGGCACGCACGACGACCTCTCGGACATCGCCTGGTTCACGCCCGAGGGCGAGGAGATGGCCCACCGCGACTGGCAGTCCTCCAGCGCCAAGGCCCTGACCGTCTTCCTCAACGGCAATGCGATCTCCGAGCCGGGCACACGCGGCGAGCGGATCACCGACGACTCCTTCCTGCTGATGTTCAACGCGAGCGCGGAGGACATCGGCTTCGCCGTCCCCGCCGACCACGGCAGACAGTGGCAGGTCGTCGTCGACACCGCCCGTCAGGACGGAGTGCCACCGGGGACGGGCCCCAAGGTGGTGGCGGGCGAACGGCTCACGCTGATCGGACGGAGTCTGACGGTGCTGCAACGGCCCGCGTAGGAAGGCCGGTTCGCATACGGGCAAGGAGGCTGCACAGGACCGCCGCCACGACCGCCACCGCGAACCCGGCCGTCGGACCGTGGTCCTGGGACAGCCTTCCCGCGAGGGCGAGTGCCAGGGCCTGGCCCGCGACGATGCAGCTGGCCAGGACCGCCATGGACTCGGCGAGCCGGGCGGGCTCCACCAGCCGCTCGGTCATCCCGAACAGGGTGATCATGTGCGGCGCGTAGGCGACGCCGAGGAGGGTGACGACCGCGTACAGCGCGAGGAGCGAGTCGACGAAGAGCAGCGGGACCGAGAGCGCGACCAGGGCGAGCGTGGCGGCGCGCCACCGTGCGGGGAGGGTGATGCGCTGCGGGACCGCGGCCATCGACAGGCCGGCGACCGCGCTCATCACGCCCATGGCGGCGTAGACCAGGCCTGCCTGTTCGGGCCGGCCGAGGCGCTCGGTGAGGGCGGTGATGCCGGCCTGGGACGCGCCGAACATGGCGCCCTGGAGGCCCATGGTGAGGCGCAGGACGTGCACGGGTGCGGGCTGCCGTGACCGCCGTACCGCCACCGCATCGCCCTTACGTCTGGGGGGCGCGACCCGCGCCGCGGTCGGATGCAGGGCGAAGGCCGAGCCGCAGACGGCGAGCAGCGCGGACGCGCCGAGCAGTGCCACCGCGGGGTGGGCGAACGCCGCCGCGAGGCCGACCAGTGCCGGACCGAGCACGAACGACACCTCGTCCAGGGTCCCTTCGAAGGAGAGCACGGCCCCCACCGTGCGCTCGTCGGCGCCCGCTCCGCGTGCCAGCGCGACGGTCCGCGTCCTGGCCAGCGGCCCGATCTGAGGCACGGTGGCGCCCGCGAGCACGGCGAGCAGCGCGAGAGCCGGGGTGGGGAGGTGGGCGAGTGCCGCCAGGACGAGGGCGGTGACGGCCACGGCGTTGGCGAGCGCCGCCGCCAGGACCACGCCCCGCTGGCCCCGCCGGTCGGTGGCGCGCCCCAGCAGCGGGCCACCCACCATCTGGCCCGCTGCCAGCGCACCGCCCACCAGTCCGGCCGTCGCGAGACTCCCGCTCGTCTCGGCGACCAGGAGCAGGCTGCCGAGCTGGCACATCGCGGTCGGCAGCCTGCCGAGGAAGGAGACGACGGGCAGGACGGGGCCCGTGAGGGCCAGGACACTGCGGTACATCGGGCGAAAGTAACCCGCCCCGCGAAGAAGTACGCATGGTCAAAAAGCACAGAAGGCGGTGAACCGGGTACGTACGAAGCCATGACGCCCACCGCCACCTACCGGCTCCAGCTGCAGCCGGAGTTCCCCTTCCCGGCCGCCGAGAAGGCCGTGCCGTACCTGGCCGCACTCGGTGTCTCCCACCTCCATCTCTCGCCGGTCCTGGAGTCCGTCCCCGGCTCCACGCACGGCTACGACGTCGTCGACCCCACCCGCGTACGCGAGGAGCTGGGCGGCGAGGACGGCCTGCGCGCACTCGCCCGCACCGCCCGCGCGCACGGCCTGCGCCTGGTCCTGGACATCGTCCCGAACCACATGGCCGCGTCCCCCCGCTTCAACAGGCCCCTGTGGGAGGTCCTGCGCGAGGGCCCGTCCTCCCCCTTCGCCCGCTGGTTCGACATCGACTGGGACGGCGGCGACGGGCGGATACTGCTGCCGGTGCTCGGCCACCGACTGGGCGTCGAATGGGAGCAGTTGCGCGTCGAGAAAGACCAACTCCACTACTACGACCACACGTTCCCGTTGCGCGAGGGCACCCAGGGGCTGCCGATGCCCGAGCTGCTCGACGCCCAGTTCTACCGCCTGGCCTGGTGGCGGCTGGCCCGGACCGACCTCAACTACCGGCGTTTCTTCACCATTTCGGATCTCATCGGCATACGGGTGGAGGACCCCGAGGTCTTCCACGCCACCCACGCCAAGATCCTCGAGCTGTTACGGGACGGGGTCGCCGACGGCCTGCGCATCGACCACCCCGACGGCCTCGCGGACCCGGGAACGTATCTGCGCCGCCTCAGCGAGGCCACCGGCAGCCGCTGGACCGTCGTGGAGAAGATCCTCACGGGCGACGAGCCGCTCGCCGCGGACTGGGCGGTCGCGGGGACGACCGGCTACGACGCGCTGCACCGGATCGACGGAGTGTTCACCGACCCGCAGGGCGCCGATGAACTGTCCGTCGCCTACCGGGATTTCACCGGCCTCTCGGGCGACCGGGGCGGCTACTGGGAGGCCACGGTGCGCAGGGCCGCGTACAAGGTGCTCACCCATGAGCTGGCCGCGGAGACCGAGTTCCTGGTCCGTACGGCGGCACGCATCTGCGCTGCCGACCCCGCACTGCGCGACCACGCCCCGCGGGCGCTGCGCATCGCTCTGCGCGAGCTGCTGGTACGGGTCCCGGTCTACCGCCCGTACGTCACCCCGGGCGGCCACCCCGACCGGACGAGCCCCGCGCTCCCCCCGGAGGCGCTCCACAAGGCCGCGGCGTCCTACGCGGTGCCCGAGGAGGCCGAGGCCCTGTCCGTGGTGCGCGACCTGGCGCTCGGCACGCTCGGCGAGGGCCCCGACCACACCGCGTTCTGTGCGCGCTTCGCCCAGACCGCCTCCGCGCTGCGCGCCAAGTCCGTCGAGGACACCGCCTTCTACCGCTACGCACCGCTCCTGTCGGCCGCCGAGGTGGGCGGCGATCCCGGGGTCCCCGCTGTCTCCCCCGAGGCGTTCCACACCTTCTGCGCGCGCATCGCACGCGACTGGCCCGGCACCGGGACCGTACTGACGACGCACGACACCAAACGCAGTGCGGATGTACGGGCGAGAATCGCGGTCCTCACCCAATGTCCGTCTCAGTGGGGCGAGTTGCTCCAGCGGCTGAGCGCGGTCCGGGCACCCGATCCGCAGGTGGCGTGGACGGCCTGGCAGACCGCGTTCGGCTTCGGCCTGCCCGACCGGGGGCGGCTGGGGCCCGCGCTGCTCAAATCCGTACGCGAGGCCGGACTGCACACCAGCTGGACCGAGCAGGACCCGGTGTACGAGGAGGCGGTGGAGGCCTTCGTGGCGGCGGGACCGTGCGGGCCGCAGCACACCGTGCTGGCGGAGTTCTCGCGCCGGCTGGACCCGCATGCACGGGCCAACGCGCTCGGCGCGGCCCTGGTGCAGCTCACGATGCCGGGGGTGCCCGACCTCTACCAGGGCTCCGAGGGCACCTACATCGCGCTGGTCGACCCGGACAACCGCGCCCCCTTCCACCCCACCGACCCCTCGGACGAGAAGGTGGCGCTGACGACGGCCGCCCTGCAGCTGCGCCGCCGGCTCCCTGACGCTTTCGGGGAGTCGGGCACCTACGTCCCGCTCGCGGCGAACGGCCCCGCAGCCGCGCACTGCCTCGCCTTCTGCCGCTCCGGCGAAGCGGTCACCGTGGTCACCCGGCTGTCCCTCCGGCTGGCGGAGGCGGGCGGCTGGCGGGACACGGAGCTGCCGCTTCCCGAGGGGGCGTGGACCGAACTGCTGTCCCCGGGGAGGGAGTTCACCGGTCGCGTCCTGCTGGGCGAGCTGTTCGCCGATCGCCCGGTGGCGCTGCTCACCCGGGTTGTACGAGCAGACTCCGAGGGGAGCGGGTGAGCAGCCCGGTCTCGGCCGGGCGGAAGCCGTCGGCATAGCGCAGCCCCGGCATGGCGTCGAGGAGGGCCCGTACGCCGTACTGCGCCAGGAGTGCGGCGGGGCAGCCGGCGGCGGGCTGCCCGGTGTCGGACCGGTGGAGGTCGAAGCGGTCGGGGTTCGCGAACCGGTCCGGGTCCCGCCCGGCCGCCCCGACGAGGCAGGCGACGGTGGCCCCGGCGGGGACGGTCCCGCCGGCCAGCGGCACGTCCTGCACCGCCGTGCGCAGCAGGACATGGACGGGCGGGTTGCGGCGCAGCGTCTCCGCCCAGGCGCGGGGGATCAGCCCGGGTGCGGCGCGCAGGGAGGCCAGCTGGGCGGGGTGGTCGAGGAGATTGCCGAGCAGGGAGGCCAGCGCCCGCTCCGTCGTCGCGACCCGCAGCCGGGCGTACGCCCCGTACGGCAGCCGCGAGGCGGTGGCGAGCACCCCGGCGGGCAGCCAGCGGCAGAACTCGGCCACCAGATCGGCCTGCCCGCGCCCCGCCAGCCTTCGGGCCAGCACATAGGCGGTCCGCTCGGCGATCTCCCGCTGCCCGCCCGGCGACGAGGCGCCGGCGCACCGCAGGTCGCCGGGCTCGCAGCAGCGGGTGGAGCGGGGGCGCACGAGCCTCGGGTCGGTGAGCGCGGCGGCCACGTCCGCGTACCGGCTCACCACCCAGGCCCCGAGACGCAGGTCGTGGACGAGCGGATAGCGCTCGCGCAGGACGCGATAGGCGGGGTACGGGTCCCGGTCGAGACCGCCGTCGAAGAGCCCCGGCGGGCCTGTGGTCCGGTCCGTGACCATGCTGGTCCCTCCCGGGCCCGGGGCGCCGGACGACGGCGCACTCACCCTCTAGGCGACCACCGGTCGCGCCCGCACGCAGTCGTCGTGCGTCCGTACGGGTGACGGCTGGGAGTCGCGCAGCATCTCCGCGAAGGCCGCGGCCGCGCCCGTCAGCTCCACCCGGGAGAAGACGGCGAGCGCCCGCCGCCAGCCGGGATCCAGGGGCAGCGCCACGCAGTCCTCGCCGATCGCGCCCCGTACGACGTGCAGCGGCGCGCAGACGATGCCGACTCCGGCGGCGGCCATGCGGACCGCCGTCGAGGTGTGCTCGGTGCGGACCGCCGTACGCGGCTGGAAGCCGGCCTTGGCGCAGGCCCGGTCCAGGAGGGGCTGCCCGTGGACGAGCGGCTCCATCGCACACCGGACCCAGGTGTGGTCGGAGAGCTCCTCGAGACGGACCGACGTGCGGCCCGCGAGGCGGTCGTCGAAGGGGACCACGATCACGATCTCCTCGTCGCCGACCGGGACGAGCGGACCCTCCCAGTGGGCGGGGGCCGGGCCGAGCGCGAGATCGGCCGTGCCGCGCTCGATCTGCTCCTCCAGGGCCTCGGTCGTGCCGTACTCGTGCAGGACGAGACCGACGCCCGGGTGCTCGCGCCGCCAGCGGGCGAAGAACTCGGGGAGGACACCGACGGCGAGCGCGTGGACCGTGGCGATGTGCAGCTCGCCGCCCTCGGCCCCGGCGGCCGCGCGGGCCGCGCGCCGGGCCTGGGCGGCGCTGCGGACGGCGCGCTCGGCGTGCGGGAGGTAGGCACGGCCCATCGCGGTGAGCCGCACTCCGCGCGGCAGCCGCTCCAGGAGCTCACCGCCCACCGAGCGCTCGAGTGCCTTGATCTGGTGGGAGAGCGCGGGCTGGGTGACGTGCAGGGCCTCGGCGGCGCGGGTGAAGGACGATTCCTCCACGACCGCGACAAAATATTCCATCTGCCGCAGACTGCTCATGCTCCGGCTCCCCCGACTCCCCGATAAACACTGTGCATCGCACCCACAGAAACATTGCCTTGGACGCATGGCAAGCACCGGGCGGAGGGTGGGAGCCATGACAACGAGCGCAGCAGCAGGCACGGCAACTCCCCAGGACACGGACGTGATCGTCATCGGTGGCGGCACCGGCGGCTACTCCACCGCACTGCGCGCCGCCGCTCTCGGACTGCGGGTCGTGCTCGCCGAGCGCGACAAGGTGGGCGGCACCTGCCTGCACCGCGGCTGCATCCCGAGCAAGGCGATGCTGCACGCCGCCGAACTCGTCGACGGCATCGCGGAGGCACGCGAGCGCTGGGGTGTGAAGGCGACACTCGACTCGGTGGACTGGCCCGCACTGGTCGCCACCCGCGACGACATCGTCGCGCGCAACCACAAGGGAGTGGAGAGCCACCTCCACCACGCGGGGGTCCAAGTGGTCAGGGGCAGCGCCCGGTTGACGGACACCCGTACCGTACGCATCGAGGGTGCGGGCTCCTTCACCGCCCGCCGCGGCATCGTCCTGGCCACCGGATCCCGCCCTCGTACGCTGCCGGGCCTCGACCCCGACGGCCGCCGCGTCGTCACCAGCGACGACGCCCTCTTCGCGCCCGGGGTGCCCGACTCGGTCCTGGTCCTGGGCGGTGGTGCGATCGGCGTCGAGTACGCCTCCTTCCACCGGTCGATGGGCGCCGAGGTCACCCTGGTCGAGGCCGCTGACCGGCTCGTACCGCTCGAAGACACCGATGTCTCCCGCCACTTGACCCGCGGGCTGAAGAAGCGCGGCATCGACGTGCAGACCGGCGCCCGGCTGGAATCCGCGGAGCTGCTCCCCGACGGGATCCGTGCCACGGTGCGCACTTCACGCGGCGAGGTGCGCACCATCGAGGCCGACCGCCTCCTGGTCGCCGTGGGCCGCACCCCCGTCACCGACGGGCTCGACCTGGCCGCGGCCGGGCTCGCCACCGACGAGCGCGGCTTCGTCGCGCCCGCCGACTGGTCGCGGCTCGAGACCTCCGTGCCCGGCATCCACGTGGTCGGCGACCTGCTGCCGCCGCCCTCGCTGGGCCTGGCCCACGCCTCGTTCGCCGAGGGCCTGTTGGTCGCCGAGACCCTGGCCCAAGTGGCGTCGCCGCCGGTCGACTACGCGGCCGTTCCCCGGGTCACCTACTCGTCGCCGCAGACCGCGTCGGTCGGCCTGACCGAGGCCGAGGCCCGCGCCAGGGACCATGACGTGGTGGTCGACTCGATGCCGCTGACCGCCGTCGCCAAGGGCATGGTGCACGGCCAGGGCGGTGTGGTGAAGGTCGTCGCGGAGCGCGGCGGGCGGGTGCTCGGGGTGCATCTCGTCGGCCCGAACGTCTCGGAGATGATCGCCGAGAGCCAGCTGATCGTCGGCTGGGACGCCGAACCCGCCGATGTGGCCCGCCACATCCACGCCCACCCGACGCTCTCCGAGGCGGTCGGCGAGACCTTCCTCAGCCTGGCGGGCAGGGGGCTGCACCAGCGGTGAAGGGCCGCAGCGGCGCCAGCGCCTCGAAGGCGGCGAGGACCATCCTCGACTGGAACTCCACCTGGTCCCGCACCGGGATCCAGCGGGCGCCGTGCCGCCGCTCGTACTCGGCGCACCCGTCCGCGACCGCCGCGCCCAGCGCGTCCCGTACGGCCTGGTGGCGCCCCGCGGGACCCGCGGCCAACGCCCGCAGCAGCAGCCCCGCCGGCCGCAGCGTCAGCCGCCGCGCGGAGATCCGCAGCGCCATCACATGCGCCCGGGTGAGGGTCGGCAGCCGGCTCGGCTCGCTCAGCGCGGCATCGGGGTGCCAGGCGTCGGCGAGCGCGGGCGAGACCATGAGGTACTCCTCGGCGGGGACGAGGAACTGCCGGGCGCGGGGCTCCAGTTCGTGCCGTACGCGATCGAGCAGCGCCTCCAGGCGGAGCGTCCGCTCACGCAGTCCGTCGCTGATGGCCAGGAGTTCGGGGCGGGGATCGGGGTGCGGTGTCGCGTCGGCGACGCTGTCGATGCCCCACATCGGCGCTTCGACGACGGCGGTGACCGTGCCGTAGGGCTGCGGATGGAACCAGGTGGACTCCACCGCGGCCTCGGTGATGGCCGCGAACTGGTCGCCCTGCTTGGGCGGGGGTATCTCGAAGACCCCGGGTCCCAGCGTGGGCATGTACAAGGTGTCGTACGGCCCGACTTCCAGCGGCACATTCAGCGTGCGGGCCGCCTGGGCGACCCGCACGGCCAGCCCGTCGAGCGGCCGGGTCACCTCCACGAACCCGCCGCCGACCTCGACACCGTGCAGGGAGCACTGGAGGTAGGGCTTCAGCTCGTCCTGCACGGCGAGCAGGGCGAGGGTCTCGGGGAGCCTGGCCGCACCGCTCTCGTCGGGGAGCCACTCGGGCTGTGCGGCGAAGGCCGGACGGTAGAACTGCCGGTAGTAGTGGTCCAGTTCGTACGGGCCCGACTGCCAGCCCTCGTTGAGGCGGGCGGCGTCCGGATCCAGGCAGAGCAGAAAGTTCCAGGTGGTGTCCGCCCCCTCGCAGAGCCGGGGGTCGGCGGCGGCCCGCCGGGCCAGGCTCAACACGCTCCCGCCGCCCGCGGGTTCGTTGGAGTGCGGCCCGGCGACGATCAGCACATTGCGGCTGCCGCGCCCCACGGACAGCAGCCACAGCGGCTCTCCGGAGCGCGACGTTCCCACGCGGCGGAGCCGGGACTCCTGGGGGTGTTGTTCCGTGAGGTCAACAGCACCGGCGACCACTTCGTCCACGCGCGGAAATCGGTCCACCAGGCGATGATCACGGCGGCCGCCCGGGGCGTCAACACCCTCTCGGCACCGGCGGAGGGAGCGCGGAAGCGCAACAGGGCGGGCGTCGCACTCCGTGTCACCGCGCGCACACCTCGGCTCAGGGCGCGAGCCGCCTCCCGGCGAGCACCTCCGCGGCGGCCTGCCCGCAGACGCGGGCGGCGCCGTGCGTCTCGATCCGGGCGCCCCCGCTCACGCCGGAATCCGGGTGCGGTACGCCGAGTTCCACGGTGATCGCGTCGGGGCGCCCGGCGAGAAGCGCGTCGAGCCACTCGCGTACGGCAGGCCTGCGGTGGGCATCCCGTACGGCCAGGACCAGCGGCCCGCCTGCCGCGTCGGCGAGCAGCTCCCGGGCGCGGTCGGGGTCGTACGGGGCGAGAGCGGGCAGCGTGGCACGCCGGGTGCCCGGCATGAGGGCGGCGAGCGCCGCACCCAGCCCCCAGGGCACCCCGTCGCCCTGGACGACGGTGCCGGGGACGCCGAACTCGACTACCAGGGCGGGGACTTGGAGCGGAAGCACGCCGGGTCCTGTACCGGTGATACGTACCGCACGGCGGGCGGCGTCGAGGCCGAGCGCCCGGTCGGGCACCGGCGCGGGGACGCTCACGGCCAGCGCACGCTGCCAGGCGGCGAAGGCGGTGGCGCGTGCGGCCGCTTCAGCGAGGCGGGCCTCGGGGAGTTCACCGCGTACGACCGCCTCCGCGACGGCGGTACGGAGTTGCGCGTACTCGGCGTCCTCGGAGCGGTCGCCGAGGCAGACGAGGTCGACGCCCGCGGCGAGCGCGCGCACGGCGGCGCCCGCGAGTCCGTAGCGGGCCATGACGGCCTGCATCTCGACGGCGTCGCTGACGATCAGCCCGTCGAAGCCGAGCTCCTCGCGCAGCAGTCCGGTGATGATGCGGGGGCTGACGGTGGCCGGGTGCTCCGTGTCGTACGCCGGGATGAGCAGGTGGGCGGTCATCACCGCGCGGGCGCCCGCGGCGAGGGCGGCGCGGAACGGCGGCAGGGCCAGCTCGGCGATGCGCTCGGCGTCCATGGCGACGGTGGGCAGGGCGAGGTGGGAGTCGGTGTCGGTGTCTCCGTGGCCGGGGAAATGCTTGGCGCAGGCGGCGACCCCGGCGTCGTGCATGCCGCGGATCCAGGCGGCGGTGTGCCGGGCGGCCAGCGCCGGGTCGGCGCCGAAGGAGCGGACGCCGATGACCGGGTTGTCGGGGTTGGAGTTGACGTCCGCGTCGGGCGCGTAGTCGAGCCCGATGCCCACGGCGCGCAGCTCGCCGCCGATGGAGTGGGCGACGGCGGCGGTGAGTTCGGGGTCGTCGATCGTGCCGAGGGCGAAATTGCCCGGGTAGGAGGACCCTGTCGCGGCCTCCAGCCGGGTGATGTCGCCGCCCTCCTCGTCGACGGCGATCAGGACATCGGGGTTCTCGACGCGCAGGGTGTCCGTGAGCGCGAGGGTCTGCTCGCGGTCACGGATGTTGCCCCCGAAGAGCAGCACCGAGCCGAGCCCCCCGGCGAGCCTGCGGCGGATCCAGTCGGGGGCGGTGGTGCCCTTGAATCCGGGCTGCAGCACCTGGTCGGCGAGGGCGAGGAGTTCGGGCGGCATGACGGGTCCTCTCGGGCGGGGCGGATCACGGTTCGCGCTGGTCGGCGAGGTACGGGCGGAGCAGAACGCTACCGCCACCCCGGACGGCGCCCGGAGCCCGCGCCCGGATGATCCGGGCTCTTCAGGACGAACCGGAGCGGCGGTTGACGCCACGACGGGGAGAGCGGTTACATCGAGCCACTCACCTGCCTCCTGGGGCCTCCCGGGGCTCTCCTCCGACGCGACTCAGGGAGCGGTCATGACCGAGACCAGCGATCCGTCCGGCCCGTTGCCCAGCCCGTTGCCCGGCATGCGGATTCTCGGACTCAGCTCGGGCACCTCGCACGATGCCATCGACGCGGCGGTCGTCGAACTCGCCCTCGACGGCAGCGTCCTGCACGGCCGGCTCGTCCACATGTCCCAGCACCCTTATCCGGCCACCCTGCGGGCCGAGATCCTCGACGCGCTGCCGCCCGGGGAGGTGTCGCTGGCCGCGGTGTGCCGTCTGGACACGTTGATCGGGCAGTCGTTCGCCGACGCGGCCGCCTCCGTGGTGGCCGCGTCAGGGCCGGTGGATCTGGTGTGCTCGCACGGCCAGACCCTCTACCACTGGGTGGAAGAGGGTGCGGTGCGCGGCACCCTGCAACTGGGCCAGCCCGCCTGGATCGCCGAGCGCCTGGGCGTCCCCGTGGTCTCGGACGTACGGACGGCGGACGTGGCGGCGGGCGGTCAGGGTGCGCCCCTGGTCTCACTGCTCGACACCCTGCTCCTGGCCGGACTGCCGGGCCCTGCGGTCGCGCTGAATCTCGGTGGAATCGCCAATGTGACCGTGGTCGGGGCCGGTTCGGGGGCGCCGTACGCCTTCGACACCGGTCCTGCCAATGCGCTGATGGACGCGGCCGCGCTGGCGGCGACCGGTGTCCCGTACGACAAGGACGGTCGGCTCGCGGCCGCGGGCCGGGTCGACGGGGAGCTGCTGGCCGAGCTGCTGCGTGAGCCGTACTACGGGCGCAAGCCCCCCAAGACCACGGGCAAGGAGCTCTTCCACGCGGGCTATCTGGCAGCTCACTTCGCCGACCACCCGTCCCTCCCGGCCGAGGACCGGCTCGCCACACTCGCCGAACTGACCGCCCGCACGGTTGCCGACGCGGTACGGGACTGCGGTCCGCGGACCCTGGTGGTGTCCGGCGGGGGTGCGGAGAACCCGGTGCTGATCCGGCGGATCGGGGCTCTGCTGCCGGGAGTCGAGGTGGTGCGCTCGGATGCGCTGGGGCTGCCGTCGGCCGCGAAGGAGGCGGTTGCGTTCGCGGTGCTCGGCTGGTTCACCACACACGGCCTGCCCGGCACGCTGCCCAGCTGCACCGGGGCCCTGGGCGGTCGCGTACTGGGCAGGATCACTCCCGGGGGCGGGCCGCTGCGGCTGCCGGAGCCTCTGGCCGAGGCCCCCACAGCCGCCCGGTTCGGGCGCTGAGGCTCAGCGCAGGGCGAAGACCGACCGCGTCGCGTTCTTCATCACGCACGGGTTGGAGAAGGTCATCGCGTACACCTTGCGGTGGCCCTTCCACACGCCGTACGCCATCGCCGTGACCGGCTGGTAGATCATCGGGCACATGATGCCCGTCCTGGGCTTCATCCGCGTGATGTCCCCGCCGACCGCGGCGAGCTCCTTGCAGGCCTGCTTGCCCTGCGGGTGCCCGCCGCGGCCCTGCGGACAGCGCACCAGTGTGCCGTTGACATCGCCCATGGCCTCCTCGCCCTGGACGACCGCGACGTACATCCAGTTGCCGGGGTACGTCACGGCCTGCTCGGCCTGCGCGACGCCGCTGCCGGACAGCAGCAGTGCGCCCGCCGCGAGGATTCCGCCGCACACGGTCCTGAACCTGGTCATCCGCTTCACCGTTCTCTGCACTCGGGGGCGCGCAAGTGATCACTTGCGACGCTGCATCCATCGACACAGCGGACCCCGGGGCGCACCCCGGTCACTCGAACGAGTTCAGGAGTTCCGTGGAACAGATCAGCGCGTGGCCAGCCGGAAGTTCATCCGCCCGAAGCTCACCGAGTCACCGTCGTTGACGACGATCGCCCCGGTGACGCGGCGCCCGTTGACCGTGGTCCCGTTGGTCGACCCGAGGTCGCGCAGCACCCACATCCCCGCCTGCACGCTCAGCTCCGCATGGATCCGCGAGACCGTCTCGTGGCTGAGGCGCAGCCCGTTGGCCGGATCGCGGCCGATCCGCAGCGGGTACGGCCCCGGCTCGGGCAGGAGCAGCTTCGGGAACCGCTCGGCCTGCCAGGTCCTGCGCAGCCGTACGGTGAAGGCGGACACCCGGCCGACCGCCCCGAACACCCGCTGCGACCAGCGGCTCTCGGTCTCCAGGTCCGCCGTGAGCGCCACGAGCTCCTCGGACCTGCGCGCGGCCAGCGCCAGCTCCATGCGGCGTATGAAGGTGTCGTGCGAGAGCCTGCCCTGGGCCGCGCCCTCCTTGAGCACACCGAGGACACGGTCGCGCTCGGCATCGGTCAGCCGTGCGGGATACGTGTGGAACTCGAAGGAGGACGTCACAGAGCAGATTGTCAGGCCGACCGGGGCAAGGTGTCCAGAAGAACCCGGATATCCCGTACCCCCTGACCAGCACCGACTGTTACGGTCCTCCCTGCATCCCACAAAACCTGGAGTTGATTTGCCGCCGATATCGGTGACGTACCGCCCCCTGACCGGCCCCGAAGAGCTCGACCTCTTCGGTCGGCTCTCTTACGTGCTCGACCACGAACTGGCTGACGACTTCGCCAACGGCTGCCGCCGTCCTGAGTGGACCTGGGTGGCCCTGGACGGCGACCGGCTGCTGGGCCGGCTCTCCTGGTGGACGACACCGGGCGGCGACACCCCGCTCCAGTTCGACTTCTTCGACCTGGACGACGAGCTGCCCGCGGCCGAGCGCCACGAGATCGGCCTGCGCCTGTTCGAGACGGCGAGGGCGGCGGTGTTCCTCGCGGGGGCCAAGCTCCCCGAATACGGCCGTTTCGTCCCGCCGGACTGGCGCGAGGACCCGGCGGCCCGCGAGGTCGTCGAGGCCCGCACCCGGATCCTGGAGAGCACCGGCGCCCGGCTCCTCGTCGAGCGGCTGCGCCTGGGGTGGACACCCGAGTCGGCGGTCCCCGCGCCCGCGAGCCGGCTCGTCTTCCGCCCGGTGAAGGACCGCGAGGACCTGATCGCCCTGATGACCCCGGTCATGGAGGGCACGCTCGACGCCCACGGCCAGGCGGACCTGGCGTCCGGGCTGAACGCCCGCGAGGCGGCGGAGCAGCATTACGAGGAGGAGTTCGCGGGGTTCAAGAGCCCGCAGGAGTGGTGGCGTATCGCCGAACTCCCGGACGGCGGAGGCCCGGTGGGCTTCGTGATCCCGGCCCGCAACACCTACAACCCCATCATCGCGTACATCGGCGTGCTGCCCGCGCACCGCGGCAACGGCTACATCGACGACATCCTCGCCGAGGGCACCCGCATCCTGGCGGCGGAGGGCGTCGACCGCATCCGCGCGGCCACCGACCTCGCCAACGTCCCCATGGCGAAGGCCTTCGAGCGGGCGGGTTACGTCAACTTCGAGCGGGCCCTGAATCTGGTCTGGGACTGATCACTCCCCGGACCTCAATGGCCGGTTATGTGCAACCTCTGGACCTTGATCGCCTCTTCCACCGAGCATGGTGGCCCTGTCCCCGGGGGAGGAACCAGAGATGCTGTTCGAGATATGGGCACCAGAGACGGAACGGGTCACGCTGCACGTGGCGGACCGTACGGAACCGATGGAGCGGGACCCCGCACGTCCCGGCTGGTGGCAGGCGCAGTCCGAGGCCGCCGACGGCACGCGGTACGGATTCGCGCTCGGTGACATCCCCCGCGTGCTGCCGGACCCGCGCTCGCGCCGCCAGCCGGAGGGACCCGACGGGCTCAGCGCCGTCGTCGACCACTCCGCCCACGCCTGGCAGCAGGACTGGCCGGGGCGTCCGCTGCCGGGGGCGGTCCTCTACGAGCTGCACATCGGCACGTACACGGACGAGGGCACCTTCGAAGCGGCGGCCCAACGCCTGGACCACCTGCGCGACTTGGGCATCACGCACATCGAGCTGATGCCCGTCTGCCCCTTCCCCGGCCGGAACGGCTGGGGCTACGAGGGTGTCTCCCTGTGGGCGGTCCACGAGCCGTACGGCGGCCCCGAGGGCCTGAAGCGCTTCGTCGACGCGGCCCACGCGCACGGCCTCGGCGTCGTCCTGGACGTGGTCCACAACCACCTGGGCCCCTCCGGCAACTACCTCCCCCTCTTCGGCCCGTACTTCACCGACACCCATCACACCCCCTGGGGCTCCGCGGTCAATCTGGACGCCCCGGGCTCGGACGAGGTCCGCGCCTTCCTGCGCGGGAGCGCACTGTCCTGGCTGCGCGACTACCGCCTGGACGGGCTGCGCCTGGACGCGGTGCACGCCCTCGCCGACACCCGGGCGCTGACCTTCCTGGAGGAGCTCTCCACGGCCGTCGACGCCCTCGCCGCCGAACTGCGCCGCCCGCTCTTCCTGATCGCCGAGTCCGACCTGGGCGACCCGCGCACCACAACACCCCGTGATGCGGGCGGACTCGGTCTGCACGCCCAGTGGAACGACGACTTCCATCACGCCCTGCACACCGCGCTCACCGGCGAATCCCAGGGCTACTACGAGGACTTCGCCCGCGCACCCCTGGCCGCCCTCGCCAAGACCCTCACCCACGCCTTCTTCCACGACGGTACGTACTCGACGTTCCGCGCCCGCCACCACGGCCGCCCCGTCCCCCGCACCACCACCCCCGCCCACCGCTTCCTCGGCTACGCCCAGACCCACGACCAGGTCGGCAACCGCGCCACCGGCGACCGTCTCTCCGCGACGCTCTCCCCCGGCCTGCTCGCCTGCGCGGCGGCCCTGGTCCTGACGGGGCCCCTCACTCCGATGCTGTTCATGGGCGAGGAGTGGGGTGCGCGCACCCCCTGGCAGTTCTTCACCGACCACACCGACCCGGAGCTCGCCGAGGCCGTACGGCGGGGCAGGCGAAGGGAGTTCGCGGCACACGGCTGGGCGGAGGAGGACATCCCCGACCCGCAAGCCCCTGCCACCCGCGACCGCTCCTGCCTGGACTGGGCCGAGCTCGCCGAGCCCCCGCACGCCCGCCTGCTCGCATGGCACCGCGACCTGCTGGCCCTGCGCCGTACCCAACCGGACCTGTGCGACCCGGACCTGGCGTCGGTCAAGGTGGCGTACGACGAGGAGGCCCGCTGGCTGGTGTTCCGCCGGGGCGATCTGCGCACAGCGGTGAACCTCTCCAAGGAGGCGGCCGCGATCCCCTTGGGCGGCGGCCCGGGCCGGGTGCTCGCCGCCTGGGATGCGGCCGAACACCCGGGCAAGGACGGCCTGTTGCACCTCGGCCCGGAGTCGTGCGTGCTGCTCGGTCCGTAAGCCCGTAAGCCCGTAGGAAGAAGCCGCTACTCGACGATCGCCAGCTCGCGCGACGTGCTGTTCAGCCGCCGCCCGCCGTCCTCGGTGACCGTCACGATGTCCTCGATGCGTACGCCGAACCGGCCCGGGAGATAGATCCCGGGCTCCACGGAGAAGCACATCCCGGGCACCAGCGGCTGCTCCTCGCCCTCGATCATGTACGGCGGCTCGTGCGTCGTCACGCCGATCCCGTGGCCGGTGCGGTGGATGAACTGCTCCCCGTACCCGGCCTCGGTGATGATCGCGCGCGCCACCCGGTCGATCTCCTGGCAGGCGATCCCGGGCCGCACGGCCTCACAGCCCGCCCGCTGCGCCTGCCGTACGACGTCGTGCACGCGCTGTTCGGCGACGCTGGGCTCGCCGACATGGACCGTACGGGACGTGTCGGATCCATATCCGTGCTTGAGCCCGCCGAAGTCGAGCACCACCGTGTCACCGCCCTGGATCACCCGCTCCCCGGCCTCATGGTGCGGATTGGCTCCGTTGGGCCCCGAGCCGACGACCGTGAAGTCGACCTGCGAGTGCCCGAACTGCCGCAGCAGGTCAGCGAGATCACCCGCCACGTCGGTCTCCCTGCGCCCCTCGAAGCGCACCTTGAGGATCTGCTCGTACGTCGCATCGGCGGCGGCCCCCGCCGCCGCGAGGCGCGTCAGCTCGTGCGCGTCCTTGACCGCGCGCAGCATGGGCAGGCTCTCGGTCAGCGAGACATAGGAGGTGCCGGGCAACTCCTTCTGCAGCCCGAGCAGATGCATCGCCCACGCGTTGTCGCTGATGCCGAAGCGCCCGTCCGCGCCGAGGAGCGGCGCGGTGACGGCGTACGGGTCCTTGCCGTCGGTCCAGTCGCGCAGCGTGAGCGCGGGCGCGCCCACCGCCTGCTCGGCGTCGGGCGCCTCCAGGGTCGGCACGACGAGAACCGGGTCCTGTCCGGGGGCCAGGACGAGCAGGGTGAGCCGTTCGGTGGTGTGCGGCGCGTATCCGGTGAGGTACACCAGGTCGGGGCCGGGCGCGACAAGCACTCCGGCGAGCCCGGCGTCGGCCGCGCTGCGGGCGGCGCGGTCCATCCGGGCGCGGTAGTCGTCAGCGGTGAAAGGGGTGGGTTCGGCGGCGTCCATGGCCACAATCCTGCCGGGCTGCGGCCCCGGATGCGACCGCGCAGCAGCCGGGGGACGATTCGTCCATGAAGATCCTTCTTTTCGGCGCCACCGGAATGGTGGGCAGCCGCATCACGGCGGAGGCCGTGCGCCGCGGACACACCGTCACGGCCGCCACCCGCTCCGGCCGGTCGCCCGAGGGCACGACCGAGGGGCTGACCCTGGTCACCGCGGACGCATCGGACCCGGCGAGGGTCGCCGAACTGGCCGAGGGACACGACGTGGTGGCCTCCGCGCTCGCCCCGCCGCGCGACGGTTCCGCACCCTCCGGACCTTTCGTCGCGGCCAACAAGGCGCTGATCGAGGGTGTACGGGCCTCCGGTGTCCCCCGCCTGATCGTCGTCGGGGGCGCGGGCAGCCTCGAAGTCGCCCCGGGCGTACAGCTGGTGACGACGCCGGGCTTCCCGGACGCGGTGAAACCGGAGGCGCTGGCGCACGGCGACGTCCTCGACCTCTACCGCACGGTGGACGACCTGGACTGGACGTACATCTCGCCGGCCGCCCTGATCCAGCCGGGCGACCGTACGGGCTCCTACCGCCTGGGCGGTGACCAGCTCCTCGCCGACGCCGAGGGCAACAGCCACATCTCGGCGGAGGACTACGCGGTCGCCTTCGTCGACGAGCTGGAGATGCCCACGCACCCCAAGTCCCGTATCTGCGTGGCCTACTGACCCGGTACGACCAGATCGGCGCGCGCCCGTCCCGCCTCGACGAGCCGGGCGTTGGCCTCGTCGGAGGTACGCACCCACCGCTCGGCCTCCGCGGGCTCCTTTCCGTACCGCACATGACGCGCGACGAGTCTGCGGACCCGTTCCGCCGAGCCGATCTCCAGGAACCACACCTCGTCCAGGAGCGAGCGGGCCCGCTCCCAGTGCAGCAGGTAGTTCCCCTCGGTGATCACCAGCGGCACACCGGCCGGCACCGCGATGCTCCCCGCGACGGGCTCCTCCAGGCGCCGGTCGAAGGCGGGCGCGTAGACCAGGTCGCCGGCGGTGCGCAGCCGCGCGAGGAGCGCCGCGTACCCGCCCGCGTCGAAGGTGTCAGGCGCCCCCTTCCGGCCGGCCCGCCCGAGCCGCTCCAGCTCGGCCTGCGCCAGATGGAACCCGTCCATGGGCACGAGCACCGCGAGCTCCCCGAGCGCGTCGACGAGCCCCGCGGCCAGCGTGGACTTGCCCGCGCCCGGCGCCCCGGCGATGCCCAGGATCCGGCGTTGTCCGGTGGCTGCGAGCGTGCGGGCGCGCTCCAGAAGATCAGCAGGAATCACGTCGGCCACCCTCCCACGCCGGGCCGTAGTGGTACGTATAACCTCTCCTCATGTCCCACATCGCACTGATCACCCTCGTCGTCCGCGACTACGACGAGGCGATCGCCTTCTACACCGACGCCCTCGGCTTCGAGCTGACCGAGGACACCGACCGCGGCAACGGCACCCGCTGGGTCGTCGTCACCCCGCCCGGCGGCGCCCCCGGCACCGGCCTCCTGCTGGCCCGCGCCAAGGACGAGACCCAGCGGGAAGCCGTCGGCGCGCAGACGGGCGGCCGGGTCGGCTTCTTCCTGCACACGGAGGACTTCGCGGCCGACCACGCCCGGATGTCCGCCGCGGGGGTCCGCTTCCTGGAGGAGCCGCGCCACGAGGCGTACGGCTCGGTCGCGGTCTTCGAGGACCTGTACGGCAACCGCTGGGACCTGCTGGAGCCCAAGCAGTCCTGAAGCCGCTCAGCCCCCGTTGCCCTCCAGATAGGCCAGCACCGCGAGCACCCGCCGGTGCACCGACCCGTCGTCCGGCGGCAGGTCGAGCTTGGCGAAGATCGAGCCGATGTGCTTGGACACCGCCCGCTCCGTGACGACGAGTTCGGCGGCGATGGTGCCGTTCGCCTTGCCCTGCGCCATGTGCTCCAGGACCTCCCGCTCGCGCGCGGTGAGGCTCTGCAGCGGCCGGGCGGCGGACTTGCGCGTCAGCAGCTGCGTGACGACCTCGGGGTCGAGCGCGGTCCCGCCCGCGGCGACCCGCTCCAGGGCCTCCAGGAACTGGTCGACCCGGCCCACCCGGTCCTTCAGCAGATAGCCGATGCCCTTCGCGCCCTGGGCGAGCAGCTCGGCGGCGTAGGTCTCCTCGACGTACTGGGAGAGCACCAGGATCGGCAGATCGGGCAGCTCCTTGCGGGCCGCGATCGCCGCCCGCAGCCCTTCGTCGCGGAAGGACGGCGGCAGTCGTACGTCCAACACCGCCGCGTCGGGCCGGTGTTCGAGCAGCGCGGGCAGGATCTCGGGTCCGGTGGCCGCGTCCGCGACGACCTCGTGCCCCGAGGACCCGAGCAGCAGCATCAGCCCCTCCCTCAACAGGGCGTTGTCCTCTGCGATCACGACGCGCACGGCAGCTCCACTTCGATCTCCGTCGGCCCCCCGACGGGGCTGGCGATACGGGTGGTGCCGTCCAGCGCGGCGACCCGCCGCCTGATCCCCACCAGCCCGCTGCCGGCGCCCTCGTCGGCGCCGCCGCGTCCATCGTCCCCGATGATCACCCGGAGCGTGCGCGCCTCCCGGGCGATCCGTACCCGCGCACGGTCGGCGCCACTGTGCTTGCTGATGTTCGTCAGCGCCTCGGCCACCACGAAATAGGCCGCCGCCTCGATGGCCGCGGGCAGCCGCCGCCCGTCCTGCACCCCCGCCAGCTCCACATCCACCGGTACGGACACATCGGCGGCCAGCGCCCGCACCGCACCCGCGAGCCCCCGGTCGGTGAGAACGGGCGGATGGATGCCGCGTACGCCATGACGCAGTTCGGCCAGCGCCGCCTCGGCCCCGTCCTGCGCCTCGTCGAGCCGCAGCCGCGCCCCGGCGGGGTCCCGGTCGAGCAGCTGCTTCGCCAGCCCGATCCGCAGCGAGAGCGCCACGATCCGCGCCTGCGCCCCGTCGTGCAGGTCCCGCTCGATGCGCCGCAGTTCGGCGCCGTGCGCCTCGACGGCCCCTGCCCGGCTCTCGGTCAGCTGGGCGATGCGCTGCGCCATGGATTCGGACGGCGGCAGCGGGCGCAGCAGTTCGCTCGTCCACTCCGCGCCCAGGTCGGCGAGGACCGGCAGCCAGCGCAGCAGGAGTCCCTTGCGCTCGGGCGGCTCGATTCCGTACTCGTCGGCCCGCCGCCGGTCGTAGAGGTGGACCGGGCCGAGAACCACCGGTTCCACGATGAGGGCGAGTGGCCACACGAGCATCGCGACGTACCCGAAGAGCATCCCGTACAGCGTCTGCGCCAGCAGCCACCGGCCGATCCGCCACGTCCCCGGGTCGGTGAAGGCGAGGCGTACGCGCGCCGCGGCGCCGCCCACCAGCGGCACATGCTGCTCGCCCTCGGGCAGGGGAACACCCAGTCGCCCGGCCGCCCGCCCGCGCTCGAGATCCGCGAACTTCCGCAGCAGCCTGACCACTTCGGGCCAGGTGGCGAAGCCGATGCCGATCAGGGCGAAGCCCATCGCGGTGACCATGCCGAAGGCGCACAACATGCAGGCGACCGCGATCGGGATCCCGGTGAGCAGATAGCGCGACGCCTCCCACGCATCCCTCATGACGACGGGCAGCGGGGCGGGGCGTGAGCTCATGTCCGCCACCGTACGGGGAGCGCCCACGGGCCCGCGGTGCAGCACTCCCCCCAGTCGATGGTGGTGCAGGCTGCACCCCGCTTCGGGAGCGCGCACCCTCGTCCCGACCCGCCCTCCGCTCCTACGGTTTATGCAGGTCAAGCGGCATTTACGGACGAGTACGAACGAGAGAGCGGTGCACCATGCTGACACTGGACACAGTGAGCAGGATCTACGGCCACGGCAGCGGCCCGGGGACTGCGGCGCTCGACGGGGTCAGCTGCACGGTGCCCGGCGGCAGCTTCACCGCGGTGGTGGGCCCCTCGGGCTCCGGCAAGTCCACGTTCCTGCAGTGCGCGGCGGGCCTGGACCGGCCGACGTCGGGCACGGTACGGATCGGGGGCACCGACCTCGGCGGCCTGAAGGAGGCCTCGCTGACGCGGCTGCGCAGGGACCGTGTCGGTTTCGTGTTCCAGTCGCACGCCCTCAACCTCGTCACCTCGCTCACGGTCGAGGAGAACGTCGTCCTGCCCCTGATCCTGGCGGGCGCCGACCCGACATCCGACGCGGTACGGTCCCGCGGTCGGCGCCTGCTGGCCCGGGTCGGCCTCGGCGACCGCGCCGGGTCCGCGCCCGCGCAGCTCTCGGGCGGTCAGCAGCAGCGGGTCGCGGTGGCACGGGCCCTGGTCACCGAGCCGGACGTGATCTTCGCGGACGAGCCGACGGCCTCGCTCGACCCGGAGTCGGCAGTCCTCGTACTGAGCCTGTTGCGGGACGCGGCGTACGCCGACGGCCGCGCGGTGGTGATGGTCACCCACGATCCGACGGCGGCGAGCTGGGCGGACACGGTTCTGACGATGGACGCGGGGAAGCTGCGATGAAGAAGTCACCCACGACAGCGCCGGACCCCACCGCCGGCAGCAGAGGCATGCGCCGCGCCTCGGCGTTCCTGGCCATCCGCTCCCTGAAGTCCCACCGCAGGTCCTGGAGCGCGGTGTTCGTCGCGATCGCCGCGGCGGGCGCGCTGCTCGGCGCCTTCGCCATGGTCATCGGCACGCTGCTCTTCGCGCACCCGCCGGTGGAGCGGCTCGGTGCGGCCGACGCGGTGGTCGCCGCCGACCAGCAGGTGAAGTACACCGCCAAGCCCTGGGGCAGCGAGCCCACAACAGTCTCGGCCTACCTCCCGGAGAGGTCCCGACTGGACACCTCGGTCCTGGCGAAGGTGCGCGCGGCGGACGGCGTGGCGAAGGCGATACCGGACAACACCCTTGCGCTCGAAGCCGGTTCGGCCGGTACGGCCACGGGCCGCGCCTGGTCCGCCGCGGAACTCACCCCGTACAAACTGACATCGGGTCACGCCCCGACGGCCCCCGACGAGGTGGTCCTGGACACCAGGCTGACTGCTTCGGCGGGCATGCCCCCCGCAGGCACCACGCCCGCGGACCGCAGGACCTCCTCCACCGCCCCTCTGCGCCCCGGCTCCACCGTCTGGCTCCAGACGGACGGCCCCGCCCGCCCCTACAAGGTCTCCGGCCTCGCCGAGACCACCCAACCAGGCACCCCCAGCGCCTTTTTCACGGACCGTCAGCTGAGCGCCCTCACCGGCCACCCCACCGCCCTCGACGCGATCGGCGTCATCGCAGAGCCGGGCGTGAGCACCGACGCGCTGTACGACTCCGTGCGTGCCGCGCTCCCCGACCACTCCGTACGCGTCCTCACCGGCGAAGGACGCGGCCTCGCCGAACACCTGGACTCCGCGGGCGCACGCTCCGAGCAGCTCCAACTCCTCGGCTCGATCGGCGGAACCGTCCTGATGGTGGCGCTGCTGGTCATCGCCACGACGATCTCCCAGGCCGTCCACCAGCGCTCCCGCGAACTCGCCCTGCTGCGGGCCGTGGGCGCCACCCCGCGCCAACTCCGTTCCGCCGTGGGCCGCGAGGTGACCCGGGTGTCCAGGTTCGCGGTCTGCGCCGGCATCGCCGGTGCCGTGCCCCTCGGCCTGTTCCTGCGCTCGCTGCTCACCACGGACGCGCTGCCGCTGCCCGCACCGGCCGCCGTGCTGGTGCTCGCCCCGGTGGCCGCCGCCGCGCTCGTGATGGCCGCGGCCCGCCCCGTCGCCGCTCTCGCGGCCCGCAAAGCGACCAGTGCCCGCCCCGCCGAGGCGATGCGTACGGCCTCCGCACCCGAAGCCTCCGCGCCGGGCAAGGTCCGTTCCGGCCTGGGACTGGTCCTTGCGGTCGCCGGATTCGCCGCGGCGGGTACGGCCACGGTGCAGGGCGGCCAGGCCGCGGCGGCAGCCGTCTCGGCCTCCGCGCTGACCCTGATCATCGCGGTCGCGCTCCTCGGCCCGTCCATCGCCCGCGTCGCGACCCGCGTCCTGGGCGCCCCGCTGCGCCGCATGAGCGGCCCCTCCGGCTACCTGGCGGCCTCGGCTCTCACAGGTCACGCCCGCCGCCTCGGCGCCGCGCTGACACCCATCGCGCTGGTCGTCGCGTTCATCTGCGTACAGCTGTCGTCCGGCGCGACCATCGACCGGGCCTCCGAGGCCCAGGCGGCAGCGTCCGTACGAGCGGACATCGCGGTCAGCGGCCCTCCGGCCGGCATCCCTGCCTCCGTGGCCGAAGCGGTACGGAACACCCCCGGCGTCACGGCGGCGACCGGCAGCCTGCACAGCACCGTCGTCATCGCGCACCGCGAGGCGGGCGATCCGGCACTGACCCGCTACCCGGTCCAGGGCGTGACGCCCGGCCACCTCACGAGCATGCTCGACCCGGATGTCACGGCGGGCGACCTCGGCCGCCTCACGGGCCCGGACACGGTCGCGGTCGGCAAGGACCGCGCGGAGAGCCTCGGCGTCGAGCCGGGCGACACGGTCGAACTCCGTTACGGCGACGGCACCAAGGCCCGCCTCCACGTCGTCGCGACCTACGAACGCGCCCTGGGCGTGGGCGACTTCCTGCTCCCGCACGACCAGCTGGCGGTCCATGTCACGGCTCCCCGCGACAGCCGTGTCCTCGTCGCCGTGGACTCGCCGAAGGCCGCGGCAGCCGTACAGGCGGCGCTCTCCCCGTACACGGGCCTGCACCTCGCACCCGCCACGGGCGCGGACGTCCGCCCCACCCCCGAGCCCGACCAGAAGAACATGCTGGTGATCGGTGTGGGCGTGATCGGCGGCTTCACGGTCCTCGCGGTGGTATCGACCCTCGCCCTGATCACGATCGGCCGCCGCCGCGAACTGGACCTGCTGCGCCTGGTCGGCGCGGGCCGCCGCCAGGTCGCCCGGATGCTCGCCCTGGAGACGGCGCTCATCACCACCGCGGGCCTGGTCATCGGCACCGTGGTGGCCGCCGTACCGCTCATGGCCTTCGGCCTGACGGCGGCGGGCACGCTCCCGTACCTGCCGCCGGCCGACTACGCCGTGATCGCGCTGACGGTGACGGCCGCGGCGGCGGCCGGCACCCTGATTCCGGCGGTCACACGGCGGACCGGGACGCGGGGACGACGGACGCGCCGCCCAGCACCCCGATCAGCGCACTGACGGTCTCCGCCATCGCCTGCCGCCCGGCCGTGAGGTACTTGCGCGAGTCGACCGCCTCCGGACGGTCGGCGAGCACCTGGCGTATCGCCCCGGTCATCGCGATGTTCAGCGCGGTTCCGATGTTGACCTTCGCGATCCCGCCCCGCACCGCCGCGGACAGCTCGCCGTCCGGCACCCCGGAGGAACCGTGCAGCACCAACGGCACGTCCAGCGCACCGTGCAACCGCCCGAGCAGCTCATGGTCGAGTACGGCGGTCCGCGAGGTCATCGCATGCGAACTGCCCACCGCGACGGCCAGCGCATCGACACCCGACGCGGCGACGAAGGCCCGCGCCTCCTCGGGGTCGGTACGCGCCCCGGGTGCGTGCGCATCCAGCGCCGCGGCCCCGTCCTTGCCGCCGACCTCGCCCAACTCCGCCTCGATCCACAGCCCTTGGGCGTGCGCCCAGTCGGCTGCGGCCCGGGTGGCGGCCAGGTTCTCCTCGTACGGAAGGTGCGCGGCGTCGTACATCACCGAGCTGAACCCGGCGGCCGCGGCCTGCCGAAGCAGCGCGTCGCTCTTCACATGGTCCAGGTGCAGCGCCACCTCCACCCCGGCCAGCCGCGCGGCCTCCGCGGCGGCGCGGGCCAGCGGCTCCAGCTGTCCGTGCCGGTACTTCACCGCGTTCTCGCTGATCTGCAGGATGACCGGCGACCCGACGGCCTCGGCCCCCGCGATCACCGCCTCGACATGCTCCAGCGTGATGACGTTGAACGCGGCGACGGCCCCCTTGCGGGCGGCCGCGGCGGCAACGAGCTCCCCGCTCCCCACCAGCGGCATCGGCTCAGCCCTCGTCGAGGATGACGGAGCGCGTCAGGTGACGCGGCAGGTCCGGGTCGAGCCCCTTGCGATCGGCGACGGCAACGGCGAGCCGCTGCGCCCGTACGAGCTCGGCCAGCGGGTCGAGCCCGCCGGCCACCCACATCCCGCCGGTCGCACCGACCTGCTCGGCGAGCCCCTCGGGAGCCTCGCCGAACATCAGGGTCGCGGTCCCGTCGGTGGTGATGCTGATCGGCCCGTGCCGGTACTCCATCGCCGGGTACGCCTCGGTCCACGACAGCGAGGCCTCCCGCATCTTCAGCCCGGCCTCCTGCGCGAGCCCCACGCTCCACCCGCGCCCGAGGAAGGTGAACTGCGCGCACTCCACGAGCCCTTCGGGCAGCGGCTCGGCGAGCGCGGTCCGCGCGTCGGCGACGACCACGTCGCTGTGCAGACCCAGGTGGGCCCGGAGCAGCGTGAGCGCGGTCGTGGCGAACCGGGTCTGCACGACGGACTTCTCGTCCGCGAACTCCATGACGACGACATCGTCCGCCGCGTCCATGACCGGCGTCTTGGGGTCGCCGGTGATGGCGAGCGTCCGCGTCTTGCCGCGCACTTTCCCTAGCAGCTCAAGGACTTCGGTCGTGGTCCCCGACCGGGTCAGCGCGATCACGCGGTCGTAACTGCGCCCGTACGGGAACTCCGAAGCGGCAAAGGCGTCGGTCTCCCCGAGCCCGGCCTCCTCGCGCAGCACGGCGACGGCCTGCGCCATGAAGAAGGAGGTACCGCACCCGACGATCGCGACCCGCTCACCCGCCGCAGGCAGCGCGTCCGCGTGCTCGACCGCCAGCGCGGCAGCCCGCTCCCAGCACTCGGGCTGACTGTTCAACTCATCCAGGACATGGCTCACGCCGATTTCCACCCCTCAGCTCAATGCTTGTTTCTGCAAGATACTGCGCACTTCCAAGCAGAATCAAGCATCAATCTCTGGGCTAAGGTCGTCCCATGTCACGTGACGCACGCTGGAAGGCCCTCCTGGAGCTGCTCGTCGAGCAGGGCCGCCTGGACGTAGAGGAAGCCGCGACCGCACTGGACGTGTCCGCCGCCACCATCCGGCGCGACTTCGACCAGCTCGCGCAGCAGCAGATGCTCGTACGGACCAGGGGCGGTGCCGTCGTGCACGGCGTCAGCTATGAACTCCCGCTGCGCTACAAGACAGCCCGCCGGGCCTCCGAGAAACAGCGCATCGCCGAGGCCGTGGCAGCGCTCGTCATCCCAGGCGAGGCAGTGGGCCTCACCGGCGGCACGACCACCACAGAGGTCGCCCGCGCACTGGCCGTACGCCCCGAACTCGCCTCCGGCACCCCGGCGTTGACCATCGTCACCAATGCCCTGAACATCGCCAACGAGCTCGCGATCCGCCCCCAGTTCAAGATCGTCGTCACCGGCGGAGTGGCCCGCCCCCAGAGTTACGAACTCATCGGCCCGCTCGCCGACGGAGTCCTCTCCCAGATCACCATGGACACCGCGGTCCTCGGCGTGAACGGCTTCGACGTCACCCACGGCGCGGCCGCCCACCACGAGGACGAGGCAGGCATCAACCGCCTGCTGTGCGAGCGCGCGGAGCGCGTCATCGTCGCCGCCGACTCCACCAAGCTCGGCCAGCGCGCCTTCGCCCGCATCTGCACGACGGACCAGGTCGACACCCTGGTCACCGACACCGGCATCGACCGGGACACCACGCAGCGCTTCGAGGAAGCGGGCGTCAAGGTCATCGCGGTGTAGCGGTCCCCTCTCCGTCCTTCCCCTTCTTCTTTCTCCGCACCCAGGCGATCCGCCCCACCGCGACGAGCATCAGCACCACACCGCCCCCGACCACCCACAGGGCCCCGGTCTGGATGGAGGTCACCTCGACGGTGAAGGTGACCGGATCCCCCCAGGCCTTCCCGGTGTCGGTCCGGTACAGCTGCGCCGTCACCTGCGCCTGACCGTTGCTGCGCGCGTCGACCGGCACCGACACGGTGCTCACCGCCGCAGCCGTGAGCGCCAGTTCGGGCACCTCCCCGATCTCCAGCATCGGCGCCTGCGAGGTGACCTTCAGGACCAGCCCCTGCGCTTTCTGCTGCAGCCCGTTGTCGATGGAGACCTGCAGCTTCCCGCTGTCCCCGGACAGCGTGATCTTGGACTTCTGCACCAGATGCACCGCCCCGAGGGACGCCGTGATCGAGTCGGCCAGCCCTTCCCGGTACGCATCACCCTTGCTCTGGTCGGCCCGCCAGGCGGTGGAGAGCCCGGACGCCATCGCCGCCGCCGTCTGCTGCTCCACCCGATCAGGCGCCGTGAGCAGCGGCAGCAGGCTCGCCAGCCGCGCTTTCTGCTCCACCAGACTCTGCAGTTGCCCGGCGGAGATCTCGTCGGCCGACTCGGAGGCGGGATAGGCGGATGCCGCCGGCACCGCGATCTCCGCTGCCGGGGCGGCCATGTCCGTACGCAACTGATCCAAGGTCACCCCCTTGACCCACCCCGCGTCCTGCGCAGCCCCCAGCGCCGCACCGAGGGCCTTCACCGCATCCCCCGAAACCTGCCGGGGCGGCACCACGAACAGCCCCGCACGATCCTTCGGCGAGGCCAGCGTGACAGCGAGGGTCTCGGCCAGCACCCGCTGCTCGATCGCCACCTGACCGGAATCGCCGGCCAGTACGCCACCCAGCGTGGAATCGGCGACCAGAGCGGTGCTCCCCGCACTGGTGGCCCGCACCGGCCCGCCCCCGGACACCTGCGAGCTCGACGTCACGACCGCGCTCTCCCCAAGCGATTTCGCCAGCCGCACGATCTCCGTATCGACCCTGCCGTCGGCAGGCCAGGCGACCCCCGTGTCCGGAGTCACCTCCAGCGCGTCCTTGACCTCCGCGACCCCGTCGGTCCTCGCCTGCTGCATCAGATCCGTGAGCCCGTCCACACCCGCCCCGTGATGGGCGACCGACGCCAGATCCGGATCCCCGTACGCCAGCGACACCACATCCCCGCCGCTCACCGCGCTCTTCAACCGCTTCAGCCAGGAGGAAGCCGCGTTCCGCCCGCTCCCCGCAGTGTTGTCCTGCACCGCCTGCTGCCCGGAATCATCGGGCGAGGAGGCAACGCGATACCCGTCCGCCATGGCACTCGCCTCGGCCAGCAGCTCAGGGTCGACCACCCAGGTGACCGGCAGATCGTCCGCGGCCTGCACCGCCGCGTCGAGCCGCCCGCCGTCCCCGAGGTCATCGGCGAGCGAGTCGTCGCTGAACACCGCCTCACCCTCGTCCCCGACCGCCATCGACCAGGCATTGATGTGCGGGGTGGCGGTGAGCGGCCACACCGCGCTCACCGAAGTGGCAACGGCACTGCTGCCACTGGGATACCAGGGCAGAAAAGTCCGCGTGATCCCCACCGTCTCCGCCTTCTGCGCCCCGTCCGGAGTCCCCTGGGCATCCACGGCGAACTCGTACACCCCGGCCTTGTCCAGTCCCAGCGCACTCACCGGAACAGCCAGGCTGAAGTCGGCACTCTTCCCGGCCGCCACATCCCCGACATCATCGAGATGCCCGGAAATCTCATTCCCGTCCGCACTCACCGGCTTACTGCGCCCGGCGACGTCCGCAATTCCCTTACGCCCGGAAAGGGGCTTCCCCTCCCCCATCCGGACCCCTACCTGCAGCCCCGTCACCGCAGAGGCAGCGGTGTTCTGCACGCTCCCCTTGACGGTCACGGTCCCTCCGTCGACCGGCACAGCAGGACTGAGGGAGGAGAGCGTCACGGTGACCGCAAGCCCGTTGCCACCGCTGTCAGCAGCCCCGGCGACGCCCGACGGAAGGCCGAGACAGCCGGCCACCAGCAGAAGAACCACCGCCGCCACACGTCCCACGACCGGCATGTGCACTCCCTCCGATCCCGTCGGCCGCCATTGCCCGCATGGTGACGTACGACGAGCGCCCCCGCCACTTCAGCAGCCATTGGCCCTGGAACGCAGAAAACCCCCGCACCAAAGGTGCGGGGGTTCCCCATAAAATAAGTTCGGCGGCGTCCTACTCTCCCACAGGGTCCCCCCTGCAGTACCATCGGCGCTGAAAGGCTTAGCTTCCGGGTTCGGAATGTAACCGGGCGTTTCCCTAACGCTATGACCACCGAAACACTATGAAATTGAACAGAACCGGATGAAAACACGGTTGTTCGTTATTTCAGAACTAACACAGTGGACGCGAGCAACTGAGGACAAGCCCTCGGCCTATTAGTACCAGTCAGCTCCACCCGTTACCGGGCTTCCACATCTGGCCTATCAAC